>NZ_VLOG01000009.1 GCF_007655305.1 Algoriphagus algorifonticola | reverse complement strand
GGATGTTACCGGCAAGCGTAAGGACGCAGCACCATAATCAAACAGGGCTGAATATCCGAACTCTTGCACGGGTTAGGTGTATTATCTTCAACGGCAAGCCACCTAATTTTACCAGCGTATCTTATTTCCGCTCCATTATCTTCAAGGAACGAAATAACCCGAACCTGATAAATGGGAAATATCAATACGCTGGTATTGCCTTTGTCCCTTTCCGCAAGTGCTTTTCTTGCCCAAGCCATTGGGCCTATTTTGCGTTTACCTGGTTCTTTTGCCATTCCGGTAAATGGTGGGTTTACCCAATTGCTTTTGCCCCAATCAACTTCAAGTCCATCAAAGCCATCAGGCCGTGGAAATGGGCAAGGGTCAAAGTCAAAATTGAACTCGTCATTTAATGGTTTCAATTTATCAGGTGGCATCAGCCAGTAGTGTCTTTGGTCGGACCTGTTTGACGTATCAATAAATTCGGGACCGAGAACGCCAGCCGGTAACACTGCATACCCGGCAATGGGGGCTGACGTGCTACTTTCGGCATTTGTGCTATTATCAAAATTTAGTTCTAATTTCATCGTTTGTGCTTTTAATTCCCCCACTGCGGGTATGCTTTTACGTTGTGCGCAAGTTTTTTAAAGACATGGGAGTTACAAAAACACATAATGACATTTTCCTTGACATTGACGAAAGCCGTTCAATTGAAAGCAATTTCATGGACACTTTTGAAAGTGGCTATATAGCTTTACACCCATTTTACAAAAGAGTGTTTCAAGACGACTTTGACTATAGAAGAAATTTAAAGGACACTTTTCACCTAATTGAGCCAGTAACATGGGACAAGGTAAAAACGGAATTAAAATTCAAGAACTTAAATCAGTTAGCTAATGCACTTTTGACCATTAACTCTTCGGACTTCAAAGAATTAAAAGACTTTGTGGAATACAAAAGACTACTGTTTCCAATAATAGAAGAAGATACTATTCCAGAGGTACTTCTGAATAAATATTTGCAATGTTTAAAAAGACATGGAATTAAAGAAGTAATAAGTGGCTATTCAAAGCATACCATTTTCGAAGGCGACAGACAAAACACGAGAATAGAATTTGACGAGAAAAATCTATTTGAAGTAATTGGATTCCTGCACCACAAATTTGTTGTGACGGTGGACAATCTGAATATTGTGTTACTTCTTCCAGACCATGACTGCCCATACACGCTAATTTTAGGAGACAAAGGACTCATTGATTCATTCATTAGGGACTTTGATGTTGAAGGCTTTTGGGTGGATAAGAAAACAAACTTCGACTGGTGGAGATAGTAAAAAAACCAGCGCACAACACCGTGTTTATGCCAGCTGCGGGTGACAGGTTGAAATGAACGTTTAGTTTTATTAATTTCGTTCACCCACGTGGGACATAGACGCGCTCCGAAAGCCGCAGCCGTCATAAACACAAAACGTTGGCAGCAAGCTGAAATGACACCAATCGAGATAAACCAAACTATAAAATCAGAACAACCAGATTTCATCGCCAAAGTCCGATTTCTAACAACTGAAGAAGGTGGACGAACTGGATATGCCGCTTCGGGCTACAGACCAGCATTTAAGTTGCCTGACCAGACCGAAATGACTTCAGCAGAACAGAAATTTCGAGGAACTGATAAAGTGAATCCTGGACAAGAAGTGATTTCAGAAATTAGGATTTTATGGATTGAAGCATTTGAACAGAAACTCTCAATCGGAACCGACTTTGAACTCCGTGAAGGACCACGAACTATTGCCAAAGGAGAAATAATTGAAGTGACCAACGAACGACTAAGAAAAAAATAAAAAAAGCCAGCTGCCAACAAAAAATAAAGCTAATGCGGTCATTTCGTCTCCGCGTGACCAAGACGTCTGAAGAAGAAAATTTTTGGTACTTTTCAAAATCTCGGTAAACCGCACTAGCTTTATTCAAACCGTTATGCGGCAGCTTAAAAGACGACACGACATCATAGAATGAAACGAACAAAAAAGATAACTTTCTATACTCTAATTGGACTTTCGGTTCTTGGAATTTCCGTATTTGCTTTTGGAATAATCAACACTATGGTAAGTTTGAAATATGAAACAGACAATCCAACTGACTGCATTTCATTGGTTACTGGACAAGATTTGTGTTACACAACTCAAGTATTAAAAACCCTAATTATAGTTTGCATTGCGACAATAGCTCTTCTTATAGTTTTTAGAAAGCGAATTTTAACTTCAAACTAAATGACAGACAACAAACTCAGTAAAGAAGACAAGAAGATGGAACTTGAAAAGTATCGAGCCTTGGTTTTGGCGACACTTGACTATTATCTTGAAAACAGTGTTATGCAAATTAAGACAGTTGACTTTGACTCAACTGAAAATTATAAAAAACTTAAAATACAGACAGAAGAACACTATCAAAAAGGACGACTTACACGACTGAAACAATGGTTTCGTGACTTGACAGAAATGCAAGTAGAAACTGGTGACTTGAAATTCAACAAATATTTGCAAGACAAAACAAAGTATGAAATTGACATTTTTAAATCCTATTTCCAACGTATAGACAAAGTAATTGAGAAAGGAAAAATAACGACAGACAATCAATTTTACGATATCAATATGATGGTTAACCAACTTTGCCAAACCGAACCGACTGACAATGAAAAAATAGAAATCTTAAACAGACTTTTAGGTGAATACGAACAACGAAAGACAAGAAAGCCGACCGCATAACACGGGTTTTGCGTCAGGCGGGGTGACGTGGAAGCCGAAAGTTTATCGCTTTTATTTACTTTAGCCGCAGCCGACAGGTTCGTGCTCCGAAAACCCGCCCGAACGCAAAGCCCGAAAACGTTACCAGCAAGCGTAGAGAACGAAAACGACAACACCAAAACAAACGACAAAAAAACCTTTTACTTAGTTACCAAAGACATGGAAACGTTACAAAAAACGGACAACTGAGCACTACTTCCCGAATATTTTCTTGCGATGATTGATTCCCCAATTATGTAATTCTCGCAACACCTTATCTAGTGTCTTGACATACGCTGTTGTGGAGTATTCCACCAAGACAGGATAAGAATCGTGAACCGTTCGCGTGATCAACTGATTTTCCTCCAAATCTTTCAATTCTTTTGCAAGAACCTTAGAAGTAATTTTTGGAATGCTTCGTTCAATTTCCGTGAAACGCCTATTGCCGTTCATTAGTGATATTAATATCATCATCTTCCATTTTCCATTTATTACATCCAACGAATCACGAACATAGAGCATATTAAACGGACATTTAGTATGCTCCTTTTTGTTTTCTGATTTAGCCATTTCACTTACCTTTGGGTAACTACTTACTTTTTGAAAGCAAATATACGTAAGTTTGTATCGAAAAGATTTATTAAATAATAAAAAAGTAAGAATATGATTTTAGTAACAGGAGCAACAGGACAATTAGGAAAGCTGACAATTGATTTTTTATTGCAAAAAGGAATTGTAGCCAATCAAATAACAGCTTTGTCACGCAACACCGAAAAGGCAAAGGAATTGGAAGCCAAAGGTATCAACGTTAAAATTGGTGATTATGATGACTTAGCCTCCTTGACAGCCGCATTTTCGGGAGTTGAAAAACTGCTTTTAATTTCCTCAAACGAAATGACCAAAAGCCGTGCAATGCAGCATATCAATGCCATTAATGCCGCCAAAGAATGTAGCGTGAAGCACATTGTTTATACCGGTTACATGCGTAAAGAAGAAAATCCTTCTTCACCATTATGGTTTTTAGTCAAAGACCACATAGATACGGAGAAATACCTCATAGAAAGTGGCATCACCTATACGCTTTTCGAAAATGGCTATTATTTAGATATGCTGATGGATTACGTAGGTCAAAATGTTTTAGACGCTAAAACCATATTCGTTCCTGCAAAAGATGGAAAAGTCAATTTTGTGCTTCGCAGCGACATTGCTGAAGGATTAGCGAATGTGCTTACAACTGGCGGTCATGAAAACAAATCGTATAACATTGGAAACGAAAAAGCAGTGTCTTTCTCTGAAATTGCTCAAATGATTACTGACATCACGGGTACACCCATTCAATACGTTTCGCCTGAACCGCAATTATACACGAAAACGCTCATTGAGAATGGAGTTCCTGAAATGTGGGCGAATGTTTTTACAGCCTTTGCAGTTGCTTTCGCTGATGGAATTATGAACATTGACACCACTGACCTTACAAAACTGTTGAGTAGAAAACCAACAACGGTAATCGAATATTTAAAAAATCAGTTTAACAAGTAAGTTAACACAAAAGAAATGCGTATAAAACACTCAACATTTCATTGTGATTCGCACAAGGACTAATGGCGTTCATTTTTTTAATGGCTGGCACAATGAAAGCAACCCAACCAATTGAACAACTGAGTCTGTCCATGTCGTGGGTAAAAGATTTTTCGACTGGAATGGTACGCTTTATTGGCCTCTCAGAAATTTTAGGTGTCATTGGCTTATTACTGCCTTCCCTGTTGCGTATAAAACCTATTCTCACACCAATTGCAGCATTGGGGTTAATTATTGTCATGATTGCAGCTTTTGTATATCATATATTAAATGCCGAATATGCTTTATTGGGCGTGAACATCTTTTTAGGTGCAATTGCAGGTTTCATCGTTTGGGGTAGGTATAAACAAATTCCAATCCAAGAGAAATAGCAACTCAAATGGATTGCAAAGAATTTCTACAATCAATATTAGCTTTAACCGCAATGGGAACACTAAGCAGTTTTAAAACTTTTACAGAGGCACTTCCTACACAAGGAAAAAAAATGCCTGTGCTGTTTACTTCCCACGGCAACCCGATGGATATTCCTGTTTCAAGAAACGAACGGTTGTTTTGGCAGAAGTTGTTTGATTTAGGAGTTGATTTGCAGAAAAATTATGAAGTGAAAGCAACCTTGGTGGTGTCAGCCCATTGGTGCACAAGAGGAACCTTCATAAACATATCGCCCGAGCAACAACAAATTTTTGATTACTACGGATTCCCTGATGAATATTACAAGGTGCACTACAATGCCAAAGGTGCGCCTGAAATTGCCCGTGAAGTAAAGAAAATCATCCCTTCTATTTCAGAAACAACCGATTGGGGATTAGACCACGGTGCATGGCCTATGCTGATGCATTTATTTCCCAAAGGAAATATTCCGGTTTTCCAAATGAGCATTGACTATTACGCCAAGACCGAATATCATTTTGAGTTAGGCAAGCAGTTAAAATCACTAAGAAACAAAGGGGTTTTAATTATTGGTAGCGGTGCATTGATTCACAATTTACCTTTAGCAATGAAAAAAATGCAGTCCAGAGATACCAAACCTTATGGCTGGGAAATGGAATATGATGCTTGGATAAAAAAACAAATTGATGAGCGCAATTTTTCTAATTTGATAAACTATGAAAACAGTCACAAATTGGGCAAGTTAGCTGCTCCTACTCCTGACCATTATGTACCCTTACTCTATAGCTTGGGGCTTGCAGAGATTAGCGATGAAATTAATTATTTCTATGGAGGCGAACTATCTCTACCTGCTTTTAGTGAGAGAAGTTTCATTCTATCTTAAATCGATAATTTATATTGACAGCAATAGAGGATAACCGAAACAGATAGGGAATTAAATTATACATATAAGAAAAAGTAATGAATTACCTAAGTGTTTTTATTCTGTTAACAGTTGTTTTGTTTACAGCAAACACTCAAACTAATCAAAAAAGAAGATGGATAAAAAATTTAATTTTGAGCTTCCCCACAGAAAAGGAGTCAAACCCAAAACTACACCCAGTAATCCCCACATGCAATTAGACCAACAACCAGAAGACAGGGAACTGGTGGATAAACTTATGGCATGGGCATTCTCTCTTGCTTACATCTCAAAAGAATACAGCAAAATATCTGTACCGGGAGCACAAGCTATGTGTATGTCTCAAAATAAAAAGTGTACGCATTGTAATGCTTTTATGATTGAAAATGAATTTGCACATTTTCACCCTATTCCCGATGGAAGTATGCACCTTGGATTGCCCATCAAAGACTCAAAATATGTGATTGAGAATGGTTGGGGCGAAATGCATCCCTTAGTTAATAAAGGATGGCTGCCTCCCAATTTTATAATGGTTTATGCACCCAGGACAGAGGAAGAAATAGAGGTAATAAAAAAAATAATTTATCGCTCCTATGAGTTTGCATCGGGTGAAATAAAGGAAAACTAAAAAATAAAACCCCTCCACAACCCTTTAAAAAAGAAATAATTTACAACTTAGCTTTTCCCACAATCATACTCTTTCAAAAAACACAACAACACAACGACACAAGGCCAGCTGGTAACAGCGTGTATGTGGCAATAGCGGGTGAAGTGGTAAATCGAAAGTCTGTGCTTTCAAAAAACTTTGTGCTAAACGGACAGGAAAGTGCTTATAATCCGCTACTGCACATACACCCAAAACGTTGTGCAACATTTGCAAAACAATCGAACTGAATTGAAATATGGGAATTTTTGACCTTTTTAAGAAGAAACAAAAGTCTACCGAATTTAGATGTTCGACTTGTGGAGAAATACACGATGAATTGCCAGCACTTGGATTTATTACACCTTTCTACTATGAAACTCTAAACGAAAAAGACAAAAAAGAAATTGCTGAAATTTCAAGTGATTTTTGCGTAATAAATCACGAAGACCAAACTGACAGATTTATAAGAACTGTATTGACAATTCAAATTAATAATGCCTGTGAAAATTTAGATTACGGAGTTTGGGTTTCTTTAAGCGAAAAGAGTTTTAACGAATATGAGGCTGACTTTAAGAATAATGCTGAAGAAAAAACTTATTTCGGAATGATTAGTAATGACATTCCTGATTATGAAGAAAGCACTTTGGGACTGCACGTAAATGTGAACACAAGAAAAGGTGGAATAAGACCAGAGATTATTCCTCACGAAAACGACCATAAATTGATTTCGGATTGGGAGAATGGAATTTCAATTGAGGAAGCTGAAAAGCGAATAGAGAGAATGAACAATTCTTTAACCAAAAAGAAAACTCAAAAATTGACAAATGAACAAATTAGAACAGAGTTTAAAAAATTTGTCGGAAATGATAAATACACTCATTTCATTTTGACTCTTTACGAAGCATTTCCTTTGAGAGAAAAACTGTTTTTTTGGCAAGAAGAATTACTAAATAAATTTTCGCAAGAATATAATATTGAAGAAATAGAATATAAAAACGTCTACGAAATATTTAATCATTGTCCAATTCACGACTTTGAATTAAAAAAAGATACTGTGAAAATCGTTGATGGGAATGATATAACCCCAAAGACATCATATGAAAAAGAAAAAAAGCTTTTTCCAATGGCAAATATTAATGCGCCCAGAGATTTGGAAAGATTTAGCTATCCCAAAGATGTAGATGTTGTTTATTGCGAAAAATGTAGAGAATTGAAAAATAAATATTAAAAAAACGTTGCACAACAATGGCTATAAGTAATTGCTTGTTCTCGCCTACTTTGGAAATTCCTGCGGAATTTCCAACTTGGTGTGTACCTGCAAAGTTAAGTGCTAACCCACGCAACTACTCATAGCCGAGACCGTTA
>NZ_VLOG01000008.1 GCF_007655305.1 Algoriphagus algorifonticola | reverse complement strand
TGAACTGAAAGGCCAAGAACAAACGGTTATTGCTTCGAGCATGTAGAAAAAATTTTACTCTCTTACTTGGCCTAACTTATTTAAACCATTTTACCACCTCTATGAGGGTAGAAAAAGTATGCCCTCCCAGTTCTGAAAATAGCTAAATAGGCCACTTTCTGGTTTTTCTCTTTCAGAAAAAAAAGCCACCCGAGAGGGTGGCTTTTGATTTATATAATGCTTTCGAAATATTCAATTGTTTTGACCAAACCTTCTCGGAGTGGAATTGTAGGCTCCCAGCCTAATTCTTTCTTTGCAAGATCGATAACTGGCTTTCTCTGCATTGGATCATCCTGTGGTAATGGCATATGAACCAGCTTGCTTTTCGAGTTGGTCAGTTCGATTACCAAGTTGGCTAGCTCCAACATGGTGAATTCTCCGGGGTTTCCAATATTAACCGGACCAGTAAATCCGTCTCTGGAGTTCATCAACCTGTACATTCCTTCGATATTATCATCTACATAACAGAAAGAACGAGTTTGCTTTCCATCGCCGTAGATAGTGATATCTTGATTTTTTAATGCCTGAACAATAAAGTTGCTGACAACTCGGCCATCATTCGGGTGCATTCTTGGACCATAAGTATTGAATATTCTCATCACTTTGATCGCAACTCCATGCTGTCTGTGATAATCAAAGAATAAAGTTTCTGCACACCTCTTTCCCTCATCATAACAAGCACGAGGACCAAGCGTATTTACATTACCTCTATAGGATTCAGGTTGAGGATGGATTTCTGGATCTCCATAAACTTCAGAAGTACTTGCCTGAAGGATTTTAATTTTCAGCCTTTTAGCCAAACCTAACATGTTCATTGCACCAATCACGGAGGTTTTGGTCGTTTGAACAGGGTCAAATTGATAATGAATAGGGGAGGCAGGGCATGCAAGATTATAAATTTCGTCCACTTCCACATAAAGAGGATGAGTCACATCGTGCCTCAATAATTCGAAATTCTTATTGTCTAAAAGATGGTGAATGTTTCTCCTATTTCCGGTGAAAAAATTATCCACACATAGTACTTCGTTGCCTTCCTTTAATAATCTGTCGCATAGATGGCTACCCAAAAATCCGCCACCACCACTTACTAAAACTCTTTTCATTAATATTAAATGAGGTTAAAATTTATTGCTTGCCAAAATAAGCAAATGTTTTTCAATATTTAGGAATAAAGATCGATTTAAACCAAAGCTCTAAAGTTGAAGAGTTAAAACCATTCTTTTCCCATTTCTAGAGTGGGATAGGTATCCGATTGAAGTCTTGTTGCCAAGGATTCTATTTTTGTTAACTCATATTCCATAAAATATTCTGAGGCCATTATTTTACCTTGATAGAAAGCTTTCTCCGGAGATCCACCATTTAATTGACTTTGGGCGATATGGGATTGATCTAGCCATTTCCAAGCTACGCAAAGGATTCCGCACATTTCTAGGAATAAAGTGGCATCGGCAAGATAATATTCCAGGCCTTTTTTACTCTTTGCTAATACTTTCTCGGCTGTTTCTAAAACTATCCTATGGTATTTTTCAAATCTTGATTTCAAATTAGGGTCAAGGCTTGACTGATTTAGGCTCTTCAGGATCTCTTGGTGAAGTAATTTCCAAGCCATTCCTTCTGACATCAAGACCTTTCTTCCTAAAAGATCCAATCCATGAATCCCTGTAGTTCCTTCATGAATAGGATGTATTCGGGCTTCACGATAATATTGCTCTACAGGAAAATCCGTAGTATAGCCAGCCCCTCCTAAAATCTGAACAGCTGCAGATGTACTATGAACACCCATTTCTGATGGGTAGCTTTTTGCAATTGGGGTTAATAAGTCCAGCAATGCTTCCTTAGCTTTTTTCTTCTCTGAGTTTGGCTCCTGCTGGACTTCATCCGCAAGTTTGGAGCAGTATAGCAAGAGTGCCAATGAACCCTCAGTGACACTTTTCTGAAACAAAAGCATACGCTTTACATCTGCATGCTCTATAATGGGAACCTGTGGTTGATTGAGATCTTTATTGTTAATTCTCCTTCCCTGAGGACGTTCTTTCGCATAGGCCAAAGAGGAATAATAAGCGGCAGTAGCAATTGCAACCCCGTTCATACCTACTCCAAGTCTTGCCTCATTCATCATTTGAAACATGTACTTTAGGCCTTGATTGGCTTCTCCAACAAGATATCCTTCACACTGATCTTCTGAACCTATCATCAAATGAGCTATTGGGGCTCCTTTATAACCCATCTTGTGATAAATGCCCTGAGTTAATACATCGTTACTTTCTTGTGTATCAATTCTCTTTTGGGGAACTACAAAAAGAGATATTCCTTTTGTTCCTGCTGGTGCTCCCGCTATTCTAGCCAGCATCAGATGAATAATATTCTCACAGGCATCATGGTCTCCACAGGATATGTAGATTTTTTGACCTTTAATTTTATAGATTCCGGCTTTTTCTGTTGGATAAGCAGCAGTGGTCAGATCGGAGAGCGAACTCCCTGCATCCGGCTCAGTCAAAGCCATGGTTCCTTGCCAATGGCCAGAGTAGAGATTTGGTGTAAACTTTTCTATTAATTCCTGGCTACCAAAAGTTCGTATCAAGTTGGCAGCCCCAGTAGTCAAAAAAGGGAATACAGAGGCCGAATAATTTGCGGCCTGAAGAATGAACCCCGCTGCAATATGAATAGTCCATGGGAGTTGCTGGCCCCCTTCTTCGTAACTGAATGTGGAGTTAATCCAACCATCCCTCCCAAATTGTTGGATAACCGGCTTCATTCCGGGATGGATTTTGATTTTCCCGTTTTCCAGTTGGGGTTCCTTTCGGTCCATTTCCGTTAGCAAAGGCCTTAAAGATTTTTGAGCTATTTGATCTGCAGCCTCAAGTATCATTTCAAAGGTTTCCCGATTATGATCTTGAAAATATTCGATTTGATTTAACTCATCAGCTTTTATCAATTCAAAAAGTTGAAACTTTAGGTCCCGCTTAGAATAAAATTGCGTCATGATTTTTAGCTTATAATTTTTTGATTTTTCGGGCGGGATTACCTGCAACTATCACATCATCAGGAACATCTTTGGTCACCACAGATCCCGCTCCAATAATTGACCTATTACCGATTTTTACACCTGGGCAGATAATGCTTCCACCTCCAATCCAAACATCTGTTCCAACATGAATTTCTTTTCCAAATTCCCAAAGTTCTCCTCTGGTTTTTGCATCGAGAGGGTGGGTTGCGGGGTAAAATTGAACATTAGGGCCCACTAGAGTTCGGTCGCCTATAGTAACCGGTACTACATCCAGTATGACACAATTGAAGTTAAAAAAGACATGGTTTCCCAAAGAAATATTATACCCATAATCACAAGAAAAAGGAGGCTCGATCCAGCAGTTTTCACCGATGGTCCCTAACAATTTCACCAAGATTTTTTGTTTTTCCTCAGATTTTTCCGGATCTGAAAAATTGAACTCTTTCAACAGCTTTCTTGCCTGAAGCCTTTCTGAAGTTAAAACAGGATCGCCGGCCTGATAGAGTTGGCCGGCGAGCATTTTTTCTTTTTCTGTCATTTGGTTTTGCTATAAAGAAGTGCTTGCTCCACTCCTCTAATTTCAGCCAAACCTTTTAATCTTCCAATTGCTGAGTAGCCGGGATTGGTTTTTTTACCTAAATCATCTAGCATCTGGTGTCCATGATCAGGACGCATAGGAATACTTTTTTCCCGTTTTTCCTGAATTTTCAGTATTTCATCAATTACGGCAACCATAGGCACATCGCCTTCCAAATGATTATCTTCAAAGAAATTCCCTGCCTCATCTCTTTTAGTACTTCTCAGATGGATGAAATTGATATGATCACCAAATTCTGCAACCATGGCAGGTAAATCGTTGTCCGGTCTTACCCCGTAACTTCCTGTGCAAAAACACAATCCGTTATGAGGACTTGGATTATCTTGGATGATTCTTCTTGCATCAGCTGCAGTAGATACTACTCTGGGTAGACCATAAAGGGAGAAAGGGGGATCATCTGGGTGTATGGTCATGTAAACACCCACTTCTTCGGCTACAGGAACTATAGCATCCAAAAAAAGCCTGAGATGTTCTTGAAGTTTAGGTGCATTGATGCCTTCATAAGTTGAAAGCATTTCTCTGAACTCATCCAAGGTGTAGCCAATTTCAGAGCCTGGTAAGCCTTTCAGAATATTATCAAGTATCAATTGCTTTTTTTCAGGAGAAAGGGCTTCATAATACTTTCGCACTTCCTCAATTTCTTTAGAAGTATATTCCTCCAAGGCAGCAGGTCTTTTCAAAATAAAAAGGTCGAATGCCTGAACCGCCTTCTTTTCATAAAACAAGGCCTTGGATCCATTTGGAAGTTCTCGTTCCAGATCCGTTCTTGTCCAGTCTAGTATGGGCATGAAATTGTAACAAACAGTAAAAATTCCTTCAGATGCCAGATTTCTGATGGTTTGTTGGTAATTGGCTATCAATTCCTGGAAGTTAGCAGATCGGGTTTTAATATGCTCATGAACTGGAACTGATTCTACCACAGACCAGGTTAGTCCTGCATTCTCAATGGTTTTTTTTCGAAGTTGGATCTCTTCTCTTGACCATATTTCCCCATTTGGGATGTGGTGAAGGGCAGTTACAATACCTGTAGCACCTGCTTGACGAATATCTCTTAAACTGACTGGATCATTAGGACCATACCATCGCATGGTTTGTTCCATTTTGAATAGTGCCATTGATTTTTCTTTTAGGGTTTATTGGGTTGAGATCATAGGAATTACACACCGGAAAATGCGCTAAAGCCACCATCGACCGGAATGATAGTACCTGTGACGAATGTTGAGGCATCTGAACATAGCCATTGCAAGACTCCAAAGAGATCTTCTGGTTTTCCAAATCTATCCATAGGAGTATGTTCTATGATCTGATTTCCTCGACTAGTCAGCGATCCGTCATTTTCAGTTAATAAAGTCCGGTTTTGCTCAGTTAGAAAAAATCCAGGAGCAATTGCATTTACCCTAAATTCCGGTCCATGTTTCTTAGCCAGTTCTACGGCCAACCACTTGGTCATATTATCTATAGCTGCTTTGGCAGAAGCATAACCCATCACTCTCGTCATAGGCCTACTCGCAGCCATGGAGCTGATATTGATGATGTTTCCTTTATTTTGTGACAGCATCAAAGGAAGAAAATGCTTGGTTGGTAGCACTGTTCCCAAATAGTTGAGATCCATCACTTTTTTCAAAGCCTCTGCATTTAAATCGAGAAAATTTTGATCAGGCTTGATTACAGCACCTGGCATATTTCCACCCGCTGCATTGATCAAAATATCAATGCTTCCAACCGATTTTTTAACTTTATCAGCTGCTTTTTTAACTTGATCTTCATCGGTAACATCACAAAGATATCCTTCAGCCTTTCCTCCCTCTGATTCTATTGTTGCTATGAGCTCTTTTATTTTTATTTCATTTCTTCCGAGAATTAATATAGTAGCACCTTCTTTTGCTAAGTGCCTACTCATCGCTTCGCCAAGCACACCGGTTGCGCCAGAGAAGGCAATTATTTTTCCTGAAAGTTTGAAAAGAGAATTGCTCATTATCAGATTGTTATATTTTTTGAATCAAAGTCAAAATAATTTTTGGCATTATGGTAGCAAATATCAGCAATGATTTTTCCAAGCCATTTCTCATCCCAGGGGAGCTCTCCATTTTCTACATCTTTTCCAAATAGATTGCAAAGGATTCTTCGGAAATATTCATGTCTTGGGAAGGATAAAAAGCTTCTGGAATCGGTCAACATACCTATAAAACATGAAATCAATCCCATATTTGATAATACATTCATTTGCGCTTCCATTCCATCTTTCTGGTCTAAATACCACCAACCTGAGCCAAATTGAATTTTTCCTTTGGTGCTTCCATCGTTAAAATTTCCAACCATGGTTGCAAATACTTCATTGTCTCTTGGATTGAGATTATAAAGGACAGTTTTAGCTAATTGATCCTTGCTATCAAGTGAATTTAAGAAGCCTGCTAATGCTTGGGCTTGATCAAAATCGCCAATAGAATCAAATCCAGTATCAGGTCCTAATTCAGCCAGCTTTCTGGAATTGGTATTTCGCAAAGCTCCCAAATGAAACTGCTGAACCCAGCCCTTGGAATGATACATTTTGCAAAGTGTCTGCAAGGTTTTGAACTTGAAATACTGGATTTCTTTGGGTTCTAATTTCTTTTTGAAGCGAATTAACTCAAATAGATCCTGAAGATTGAATTCGTCTTTTTCAAAGAAATATAATTGCTCTAAACCATGATCACTTAGCCTACAACCCCTCTCATGAAAATATCCAATTCTATTTTCCAAAGCAGCCAAAAGATCTTCATAATTCTGAATGTTAATTCCTGCTGCTTCTCCCAGTTTTTCTAAATAGGATAGATAGGCATCCGGGTTTTCTATGGCATAAGCTTTATCCGGCCGGAATGCAGGATACATGGATAGGGAGGTTTTTTTCCTGCTAAAATCTACATGATCCTGAAGTGAATCTACTGGATCATCTGTGGAGCAGATTACTTCCACTTTCATTTGCCCCAATAATCCTTGTGTGGCATATTCCGGCTTTTGAAGTAATTCATTGCAATGAAGATAAACTTCAGCTGCATTGGATTCATTTAATATTTCTTCAATTCCAAAATATCTTTTCAGCTCTAAATGAGTCCAATGATACAGCGGATTACGCATGGTGTAAGGAACGGTTTGAGCCCATTTTTTAAACTTCTCTGAATCAGTAGCATTGCCTGTAATATATTTCTCAGAGACGCCCAAGGTCCGCATAGCTCTCCACTTATAGTGATCTCCAGCCAACCAAATTTGGCTCATATTATCAAATTGCCTGTTGGAATTGACCTCTGAGGGAGAAAGATGGTTGTGATAATCTATGATGGATAGATTTTTAGCGTAATCGTGGTATAGCGTCTTAGCAAAAGAGTTTTGCAATAAGAAGTCTTCGGATAGAAAATTCACTTGCGAATCAGTTGAAATCATGGGAAAAAGGTCATCAAATTAGCATTCCGTTTCAAACTTGAATTTACCCCGAATCGAGAGCATTTGAAGATTTAAATACGAAAACGTTTGCGAAATTTTCCGAACCATTTTACCAAGTGAGCGAAAATGATTCGTATTTTCAATGACTTTTATACTAACAAACCCAAAATAGTCATGAATAATGGAATCAGTCTCAAGGAATTGGCTGCAGAGTTGAATTTGGCGCCATCTACCGTATCCAGAGCTTTAAATGACAGTTACGAAATTTCGGAAGCTACCAAAAAAAAGGTGATTAGCATGGCGGAAAAACTGAATTATCAGCCTAATCCATTTGCCAGAAGTTTGAGGGAGAATAAGAGTAAAACCATCGCCGTAATTATCCCTGAGCGTATCAATTACTTTTTTTCTCAGGTGATCGATGGAATCGAAGAAATTACTTCTGAGCATGGCTATCATTTGCTGGTTTACAGTACCCACGAGGATGTAGAGAAAGAAAAGAAAATCCTTTCTTTGCTTCAAAATGGCAGAGCTGATGCAATAGTTATGTCTGTTTCCAGCCAAACAAGTGATGTTTCTCATTTGAAGCGTTTGCATGATAGAGGCTTGCCTATTTTATTTTTTGATAGGATTTGTTCAGAAATCCCCACTACCAAATTCATTACCAATGACTATGAAAGTGCTTTTGAGGGAACCAAGCATTTAATCCAACAAGGATGTAAAAAGATCGCATTTTTGATGCTGAGCAAAGAACTCTCGATTACCAAGGAGAGGCATCGGGGCTATGTGGACGCTTTAAAAATGTCAGGAATGGAGCCTGAGCCTGCTTTTAGCCTTCATTGCTGTCATAGTGATGAAGATAATACTCAGTTGATTTGGGAGTTGTTGTTGTCCTCAAACAGACCAGATGGCATTCTTTCCTCTGTTGAAAAATTGGCTTTGGCAACTTATCAGGCCGTCAAGAAAACGAATTTGAGTATTCCGGATGATTTGAAGATTATTTCCTTCTCAAATATGAGCATTGCCGGTTTGCTCAATCCTTCTCTGACGACCATTACCCAACCGGCAGAAACTATAGGGGAGGAGTGTGCAAAGCTTTTAATCAAAAAGCTAACAAAGCCCAGACAGCCCGATTTATTGAATCAGGTGATTACCATTCCCAGTAAAATTACGATTAGGGAGTCTACTTTAGTGAGGTGAATTCTTTACAGTAAGTACTTGAATTTCAATCAAAAATAAAACGAATAAAAAAAGGAAGACCAAAGTATATAATTCGATCTTCCATTGTTTGATAGTGTATCTAAATTATATCTTTGGTGGCTCCCATCCTTTTTCGTATTGGCGCGTCCATAAAGCCATCCCTGCTTTGGAATTGGTGATATGTCCATTTTTTGGATCACATTGTAATATTTCTCCGGTTCTCGAAGCAATATTTGCCAAATGACAAAGCAATGTACTTACCGCTCCTTCTTCGATATTAGAATTCTGTTTTTCTTTTCCTCTTACCGCATTAAAGAAGTTGACTACGTGAGTAGTACTCATGTCTCCACCTCCTCCGAGTTGTGTTCCACCTTCGGACCCTGAGGATTGGCTATCCTTAATCAGTTTTCCATTTCGGTCAAAGTGCTTATAGCCATTTCTATTCACAAATACACTTCCTTCAGAACCGTAGATGATTGTCCCTCTATCTGCTCCATAAGTATTCAAGCCATTTCTGCTCTTCCCATCCCAAGTGATGGTCTTATCTTTTCCAAATTTAAAGGTGGCTTCCATGGTATCATACATAGTCCATCCATCATCCACAAAATGATACTTTCCAGCATCAACCATGACCTGCGAGGGGTAATCTACCTGCAAAGCCCATCTTGCCACATCTAATTCATGAGTAGCATTATTGCCTGTCTCTGCAGTGCCATAATCCCAACCATACCAGTGCCAATTGTAATCCCAAGTGTCATGAGTGTATGCTCTCCTTGGAGCGGGACCCTGAAACATGTCCCAATCCAAACCTTCAGGCACTGGAGCAGGGGTGGGATTGACTACTCTTCCTCGCTGATTGCTATAAAAGGCAACCGCTTTATAAGCTTTTCCAATTGCTCCATTATGTATGGCTGCGATGATTTCTCTACTTTCCGGAGCTGAGCGTTGCTGATTGCCCATTTGAACTACCTTATTGTATTTCTTCTGTAAGGCGATCAATAGTTCTCCTTCTTTTGGATTATGGGAGCAAGGCTTTTCTACATATACGTGTTTTCCTCTTTCCATTGCAAGCCAAGTTCCCGGTGCATGCCAATGATCCGGAGTAGCATTAATCAAAACATCCAAGTCCTTGTCCTCCAAAACCTTCATGATGTTCCCTTCCAATTTGGGCTGATAAGAAATATGCTTGGAAAAATTGCCTGCTGCTTTGGTCATTTGGCTTTGCATTACATCACAGAGGTAAAGCAAATTCACATTGCTGGATTCTAAAGCGATTGGCTCGTAAAAAGCTCCCAATCTCCTTCCCAAACCTGCTATAGCTACATTCAATCGTTCATTGGCACCAATGATTCTACCATAGGATTTGGCTGAAAAGCCCACAGCTCCCAAAGCCGATAAGCCTAGGGTGGCTGCCGTACTTTTTTTGATAAACTCTCTTCTATTTTGCTTGCTCATGGTTATTGGGTCTTAGTTCAATGTTTTGATTTTGATATTTTTAAAGCTGACTTCATCACCATGATCCTGCAAAAGGATATGGCCCTGCTCTGCCTCGCCAAAGTTTTCCCAGATTTTATACTTACTGATTGCCACTAGGTCTTTGTACTCTTGGGAACCCCTGACATATTCAACTACTTTAATTCCATTTAGATAATGTTCCACTTTATTATCAGGATGCACGACTATTCTACCCTTATTCCATTCTCCGATTGGTTTCAAAAATCTAGGCTGTTTTTCTGCTTTGATCAAATCATACAAGGAAGCTAAGGTTCTGTTACCTTCTCTTCCCATTTTGGCGTCTGGATGTCTTTCATCATCCAAAATCTGATATTCCAAGCCAATCGCTGAACCTGAATTTTCTTCTTTCAAAGTGACAAAATATTTCACACCGCTATTGGCTCCTTCCGTTAACTTAAAATCAAAAGCTAAGTCAAAAGCACTGAATTCCTCTGTGGTTACAATATCTCCAGCATTTGTGGATTCTCCACCACCTGAGGCTGCAATGGTCAATATTCCATCTGTAACAGACCAACCAAAATCTGGGAAGTTGTCCTTATAAGCTCCAACCCATCCATCGGAGTTTTGTCCATTGAATAAAAGTCTCCACCCCTGGTTTTTTTCATAATCTGTCAATTCATTCAGACGGTTATTGACCACGAAAATGTCTTTATTGAAAGGTTGAGGATCTAAGTTTTCTGTTTTGATCCTTACATTTCTGAAATAGGTTTTTCGACCTGCATCTTCCGGCTTTTGGATGCTATGAACCTGAAGACCAATAAAACCTATTTTGTCCATGTCATCTACGACATAAGCAACTTCCTGTCCATTCAACCAGGTTTTGATTTCATCTCCAATTACTTCAATTCTATATTGATTGTATTCACCTAATTTGAAAGCTGATTTTGCTTCAGGATTGAGCTCCAAAGGATATAGCCAGCCTCTTCTGGCTTCATCATAAATACCAGCTGACCAAGCTCGCTCGGTTGGGTCAGCCTCAATTTGGTAACCGTAAACCAATCCTTTCCCGTCCCTTCCGTTGGGATCAAATTGTCCTCTGGCCATTACTCCGGAATTAGAAGAAACATGCTCTACCTTAAGCTCTAGCTCCAGAATAAAATCCCCGAATGTATCTTCAGTGATTAAAAATGTATTGGGAGAGCCAGCAACTGCGGTTCCAATGATTTCGCCATTTTCTACAGCAAAAGTGGCTGTTCCGGCTACTGCCTTCCAACCGCTTAAATCTTCTCCATTAAATAGGTTTTTCCATCCATCCGCGTTTTCTTTTTCACCGGAAGAACATGAAAAAAGGAAAATACTACTGAGAAGGGCAAGGGTGTAAATTGATTTTATATTCATACAAAGTCTTGTTTATACATTCTAAATTGAAAATTTCGAGGCTTAGGTACAAGTTGAGTATGATGTAAGTTACGCAATCGTTTGCGAGTTTTACCTTTGATTTTACATGAGCAGCTAGCAAAAATCTTCGAAGATCCTTTGGCCTGAAATCCCTACTTTTGTGCATGCTTGATTTTAATGAAAGAAGAAAGGTCTTTATAACCTGCAAAGACCGATCGGTGACCTACTTGGAAAAAGAAGTAAGAGAGTTAGGTTTCGTTCCTGAATCTGTACAGAGAACAGGGATAGAACTTATTGCCAGTATGGAAGATTGCATGGATTTGAATCTTCATCTCAGAACAGCCTCTCACGTACTCTTCGAAATCAAGTCTTTTTATCTGCGTCATGCGGATGATATTTATCGCAGAGTAAAAGCTATCACCTGGGAAGATTATCTGGATGTGGATGGCTATTTTTCTATTAATTCAGTGGCAGACAATGAAAGTGTCACTACCCCTTTGATTGTCAATGTGAAAATTAAAGATGCTATTGTAGATCGTTTCAGAGAAAAATTTGGAAGGAGACCTGATTCTGGCTCAGAATTTAGCGGGGCCGTTTTTCAGATGTTCTGGAAGGATACGCAAGCCACCTTATACATTAATACCTCTGGAGACACGCTGGCCAAGCATGGATATAGAAAAATTCCAGGCAAAGCTCCTATGATGGAGGATTTGGCAGCGGCTACCATTTATGCTACCGAATGGAATACGAGAGTACCTTTTATCAATCCCATGTGCGGTTCAGGTACTTTGGCCATAGAAGCAGCACTGATGGCTACAAAAAGATTTCCAGGTTTATATAGATCCCATTATGCCTTCATGTCAATTCTGGGTTATGATGAGTCTGCCTATCAAGCTAAAATAAAGAAGTTGGAGGCCAAAATAGTGGAGGTTCCTGAAGTCAAGATTATAGCATCTGATATCTCATTACAAGCTATTTCATTTGCGAAAGAAAATGCCATGACTGCCGGAGTGGATCATATGATTGATTTTCAGGTTTGTGATTTTGCGGAAACTGAGATTCCAGAGAAGCCAAGAGGCGTGATCATGTTTAATCCCGAATATGGAGAAAGGCTGGGAGAGGAGACGGAATTGGAGCAAACCTACCGCAGGATAGGAGATTTCATGAAACAAAAATGCGCGGGGTATCGTGGTTATATTTTTACCGGAAACCTTGAATTGGCCAAAAAAGTAGGACTAAAAGCCAGCCGAAGAATTGAATTTTGGAATGGTACAATCGACTGTAGATTGCTGAAATACGACTTGTACGAGGGAAAACGGGACTAAGGGAAGTATGAAAGATAAAGTCAGAAAGCTGAAAGAGACCATTCACTCTTTTCAGCTTTCTAACTTCAAACTTCAGCCTTTATTGGTGTTCATCTCTGAGTAGATCATTGACTGTTTTCACCGGGTTGAAAGTGATCAAAGGAACTTCAACGAACAAGGTATTCCAGCCTGCCATAGCTCCGTTCCATAAACCGGGTAATTCCAAAGCCTTGAGTTCTCTACCGCTTTTTGATTTCTCTGTAATGAATCCGGTTTTCATGTCTCTGTATTTCAAAAGATCAAATTCTTCTCCTTTGAAATTACGGGTGCCACAAACCAAATCTACCGGATTGAAATGGGTAGCAGCCTGAAAATGTTTTTTTGACTCTGGGTCAGAAAGGTCGATTTGGGCTGTTTCGAGGATTTGAAGGGACTGACTGCCATCTTTTTCCATCACCCAAAAAGGTCCACCTCCAGGTTCTCCAGTATTTTTCACCATGCCACAGACACGGATCGGTCGATTGAGCTTTCCTTTAAGAAAATTGGCTCTTTCCATCAAAGGTTGGTTTTCAAACTCATTTGGAAGCTTTGCTCCTAATACTTCAGTAAAGACATTTTTTGCCTTTTTCAGTGACTCATCCGATATCTCCTGACTCAATTCTTTTAAAGCTTCAAAAACTTTCTCCTGGATTTCCAACAATAGCCCTCCAATGGCCATTTTGTAGGTTTTTGTATCTGACTTAAGCCGGTCAGGAACTACATTGTCAATGTTTTTGATGAAAATAAGGTCAGCAGAAATATCATTGAGATTTTCCAATAAAGCACCGTGACCGGCTGGTCGGAACAAAATGGATCCATCTTCTTCAAGGAATGGCTCATTATCCATCGAGACGGCAATGGTGTCAGTTGATTTTTTCTGCTGTGAATAAGTTACCTCGTATTTAAGACCTGTTTTGGACTCCAATTTCGGCACAATGCTTTCTATTTCCTTTCGGAATTTTTCTTCATGTTCCGGCGAAACGGTAAAGTGAATTTTGACAAGTTTACCTTTTCCCACTGCATATTGTGAGCCCTCGATCAAGTGCTCATAAGCAGGTGTCCTTGCTTCAGATTCGTATTGATGGAATTTTAAAAGCCCTTTGGGAAGGTTTCCATAACCTAGTCCAGAGTCTTCCAAAAGAGTACCTACTATTTCTTTATAATCCTTTCTATCGAGACAATCGGCAATCGAAGTATTCTTTTCTTTCAATGTCGCATTCAAATCATCATAGAAAGCGAATTTTTCGATTTTGTCTATGAATTTCTGCACAAAAGCCGATTTGCTTAAGTCACCATCTCCATCCAAAAAAGAAAAGAGATCTTTGAACATCCTGGATGCAGCGCCTGAAGCAGGAACAAACTTCACTACTTCTATAGATGCTGCTTTTTTGGGATAAGTTTCTACAAAATGCTTCAATTGATCATCCGAAAGCACCTGAATGCCATCCTGTGGAGTTGCTGGGCCTGTTATTTTCAAATAAGGAAAGCCGTCCTTAAAATTTGAAATTTGCTCCGCTACTGTATCAGGATCCATTCCTTGGGCAATAATTTTGTCTTTCAACAGGGTATCCATGTGGTCTTAGGGTTAATGGTAAAAACTGTAATTTAACAGGTCGGAGGGCATCACTCAAATTTCAAGAGGAATTTATTAAGAAGTGATGTTGATTTTTTTCCAGGTTGGCTCAAAATTTAAACTTCGGAAACTAGCTGGAAACAAATTTTTTGACCTGGAGCCTTTTGAGCTATAACTCTCAGGTCCTTTTCATCAATTTGTAAAACTCTTGGATAGCCTCCAGTTACTTGTGCATCTTGCTGCAATACCAATAGTTTTCCACCCGAAGTCAATTGAATAGTTCCCGGAAATACAGGCGCTGTCAGGATATCTGAGATTTGATTAGGGATCAATTCCTCGAGTTGGATTGCCATCGTATTTTTCATACTCGAAATATGGAAAACCCTGGATAGAAGCATCTTTTGTGCGTTGGGATCCAACAAGTACCACTCCGGACCAGAATAAACCCTGATTTCTTCTTTTTCCAAATAGCTATTATCCCATTTAGGATGTGAAAAAGTAGTTTTTACAGGGTTTGAGAGGTTGGTGAAAAATGGGATTTTCGCTCCTTTTGTAATAGATGCAGCATCTGTGATGCCGTTTAGTTGACTTCTGGAACCTAAGATCTCTTGGGTTTGAAATCCACCCCGAATTCCCAAATAAATTAAAGAACCGCGCAGAAATTTTCCTATTTCTAAAAGATCACCTTCTTGAATCTCTATAACTCCGGTACAGGCTATATTTTTCCCATTGAGCTTGATGGTAGATGAAGCACCTGAAATACAAATTTGACAGGCTTGCTCAAACTGTAATTTCAATCCGGGTTGTTGGATTTCCAGTTGGGCGTCACCAGGTGAATTTTTTAATAAATGATTATTCCATAGAAAGGCCTCTAAATCTCCCGGACCTGATAGTGGTACTCCAAATTGGGTGAATCCTCCTCTTCCTAAATCCCTGATTTTTGTTCCGGGTCCAGTTTGAATTACGGTCAAATTAGCTATATCCTTGATCATAGCTGTTCTGGGAGTTTTGGATTTCGCCTCAAGCGCTCATATTCTGATTCAGAAATAGGAGTAAACTGAATCAGGTCACCTGCTTTTCCCCAAACTGGTGGGGTAGAAGAGGGAGTAAAAAAAGGAATAGGACTCCTTCCAATGATATGCCAGCCACCGGGGGACTCCAGAGGATAAACACCCGTTTGATCTCCTCCAATGGCCACAGAGCCTGAAGGAATGCTACGGTCTGGTATGGATTTTCTGGGAGTAGAAAGTATGGGGTCTAAACCGGATAGATACATAAACCCAGGTAAAAAACCATAGAAGAAAATCCTATAATTGGCTTGGCTATGCAGTTGAACAATTTCCTCCTCTGACATTTTTTTTTCTGAAGCCAAATTGAGAAGGTCTTTCCCGAATTGTCCTCCATAACATACGGGAATTTTCCAAACCGTATCTGAAAGAGTAGCTGTTTGAGCGGAGGTAATTTTAATCAGCTTTTGAAACTGATCTTTGGGAAATTGATTTTTCCACTTAACGACAATTGATTGATAGGCCACTCTCAAATCATCTATTTCATTTCCCAGATCTTTTAGCAGGGATTTTTCTAATGATAATCTCTTAATTAAAAGTGAATCACTTACTGGTTCGGACCAATTTATTTCGGTGTATTGTGGACCAATTTGAAAAACTGAAGGAGTCAATTCCACCATTTCTTCCTGATTTTCGGTAAAAAATTCAATAATCCGGGGTTATCTCCGTGAAAACAAAGGGTATCAGCAGGAACCGAAATCATGGTTCCATTGACCGTTTGGATTTTGCCTGAGTTCAATATGGGTTCTAAGTGTTTTTCAACAGAATCATACTTTGTTAAAAGAGAGTCTGCCTCTGATCTAGGCCTTAATTTTAGATCTTCCCCATAAGTACGGTCGCCGAAAATTTCTCTTTTGATAGCCAGTCCAGCCAATTTTGCTACCTTTTCCATCTCTGAACCCGGTGGAACAAAGACGGTGGTTTCAGGAAGGTTTTCGATCAAAAAGTGGCAAAGTACTTCCGCTAATCTGGAATCTTTTGCTGCATCATTATACAAAGCTCCATGAAACTTGATATGATTCAATTCAAGTCGGGTATTTTGCCTTACGGATTCGAATAATTCCAACTGACTAGCCAAGGAATCGATTAGATATTCATCAGAAATATCCATGGACTTTCTGCCGAAATTTTCCAGATCTGGATAGGAAGGATGGGCACCTGCTGCTTTCCCGAATTTTTCACAAAGAGAAAGTGTGTGGGCAATGGTACTCTGGTCCCCAAAATGTCCTCCACAAGCTATGCTGGCCGCATCTATCAAGGGAATGATTTGGGCTTCATTTTTTACTCCTTCACCTAAATCACAGTTGATCTGAATTTTGGCTTTTTCCATATTCTAAATTAAGAAAGAAAACAGGAAAAGATTCATTTATCCTCAAATTGACATCCTAAGAGCTGTTTTTTAACTTTGAGTATCTTTTAACTTAAACCTGAAAATTATGGGAAAAGGAGATTTGAAATCTAGACGAGGAAAAATCAATCGTGGAACTTTCGGAGCAAGCAGACCCAAAAAAGAGGCCAATCGTCAGACAAGAAAGGCTAAAATGGGTTTGGATAAGAAGTAAAGCATTGATCAACAAAAGAGGGTTTTGGCCCTCTTTTTTATTTTTCATGTGACCGAATATAATGTAGCTGGGGTACTTTTTCTACGAAAATTTGGCTGGAGATACATTGGAATTTTAGCGCTTGATCAAGAGATCCGAATAATGAGATCCCTCCTCCCAAAATCACAGGAATTTGGGTTATTATTATTTCATCGATTAGGTCTTCTTTGAGAAAACTTTGAATAGTTTTACCCCCATCGATGTATAAACTGAAGTGACCATTCGCATGAATATCCTTCAGCACATCCTTCAAAATTCCTTGGACCAGAAAAACTTTGTCTTGGAGCTCTTTTGGAATTTGTTTGAGCGTGGTACTCATGACATAAACAGGCTTTTCGTATGGCCAAGGAATGTCAAAACCCAATACTGTTTCAAAAGTATGCCTTCCCATCACAAGTGCATCCACGCTTTGCATGAAAGCTGCGTAGCCGGAATCGACTGTGTTGAGTTCCGGAACTGATTCCAAAAAGTCTATTCCGCCGTTTTTATCCGCAATAAAGCCATCCATGCTTGTAGCAATGAATACCTTATTTTTTGCCTTTTCTGCCATGAAATTAAATATTATTATAATATTTGATCCACTCGTTTAATTGCTTAAAATCCAATTGCCCTTTGGCTAATTTCAGATGATGCATAATTGCAAGGGATTTTTTCATTCTACTTTCCGGGTTTTTAACTTTAGTCACCAAGTAAATCAGTGATCTTTGTTTCCCGGGAGTAAGGGATTTAAAGAAAGCAATGCCTTCTTCATCCTGATCCATCAATACCAAAAATTCCTCAGGAACTTCGTGTCCATATTCACTCAAGTCCCGCTCGATTTGGATAGTTGCCTTTTTGTTTTCATCCAAATCAAGTTTTTTGCGAAGCTCTTGATTGATAAGGATATACCAGCATTCTTTTGCTTTCATCAAGGCCATATGAAAAGGTTGGCTTCCATTTATCTTAACCAACACTCTTCTGTGATTTTTATCCATCATTTGCGCGGCAATTTCATCTGGAACCGGAAAATGATAGTGCCAATGATTAAAATCAAATTTACCTAGCCGACTTTCAAAATTGAGCATTCTTTTTCTTATCAAGATAATAATTGATTTAGCTTTTTCAGCTTTCACTCCGAATCTAGGTAAAGGAAATAAGGTTAAATTCTCCTTTTTTCAAATTAAAATTGATTACTTGTATGAGTCAAAATTTTAGAACTATGCGCTCAAAATTGCCCCACATAGGGACGACTATTTTTACAATCATGTCTAAAATGGCTCAGGAGGAAGGAGCAATTAATTTATCCCAAGGCTTTCCGGGCTTTGGTGCCGATCCCGAATTATTGGATATGGTGGCCAAGTATACCAAAGCCGGATATAATCAATATGCACCCATGAGTGGGATTCCTTCTTTAAGGGAAAAAATGGCGGAAAAAACGCTAAGGTGCTATAATGCCAAGGTGAATCCTGAAACAGAGGTTAGCATTGTTTCAGGGGCGACCGAAGCAATTTTTTCTTCAATTACTGCGATGATTCATCCTGGTGATGAGGCAATTATCCTTGAACCTGCTTATGATAGTTATGAGCCAGCTATATTATTGAGTGGAGGTATTCCAATACGGGTTCCATTGAATTCAAGTGATTTTTCGGTGGACTGGGAAAGGGTGAAAAACTCCATCACCTTTAAGACTAAATTGATTGTCATCAATAGTCCTCATAATCCAAGCGGATATGTGTGGACTCAAAATGATTTGGATCAATTGGCCGAATTAGTCAGAGAAAGGAATATTTATGTGGTCAGTGATGAAGTTTATGAACACATCACATTTGATGGCCGACCCCATCTGTCCTTAGTTGGGCATGCAGAATTGAGACAAAAATCCTTTGTGTGTGGATCCTTTGGGAAGACATTTCATGTAACGGGATGGAAATTGGGCTACTGTATAGCTCCTGAAAAGCTAACGGAAGAGTTTCGGAAAATCCATCAATATGTAACTTTCAGCTCGGTTACTTTTTTACAATATGCTCTTGCGGAATATCTGGAAAAACCGGAACGATACGAGTCTATTCCTGATTTTTATCAGGAAAAGCGGGATCTGTTTTTAAGCGGTTTGAAAAATACCGGACTTGAATTTCAAGCTACTCAAGGCAGTTTTTTCCAAACTGCAAAATATGGTCATCTTTCAAAAATAGGGGACAGGGAATTAGCCGAGAAAATGACCAAAGAGTTGAAAGTTGCCTGCATTCCTGTTTCTTCTTTTTATCATAATCAAAAAGATGACAAGATCATTCGCTTTTGCTTTGCCAAGGAAAATTCAGACTTGGAAGAGGCTTTGGTACGTCTGAAGAATCTTGGACATTTATTCAAAAAATAAGCGGCAGAGATTTCTCCCCGCCGCGGTCGTGTTAAGCATCCTTTCCTAATCAGGCCAGGCTCTTTCTACAAAATTCCAGGCATTTTTGCACTTCAGCTACTGGATTAGATCCTTCCGGTACCTGATATTCCAGTTCTATAGTTGCTGGGAACTTGTATTTATTTTTTTGCATGAGTTTGAGTACATCTCCTATAGGAGTGTCTCCACTTCCCCATACCACGTTTCCTTTGCCATTTTCAGGCTTCTGACGATCTTTGGTATGCATGCTGAGAATATTTTTATGCTGTTTTTCGATCAATTGAAGCAAATCCTTGTGCCCTGCAGCGATGTAATGCCCCATGTCTAAATTCAATGCATTTTTTGGGCTTTGTGTCAATGCTGTATCCCAAAAGTCAAAGGTTTGTTGCTCGTGTCCATGATAGGCAACTGCCATACCAAACTGTTCACCTATTTTACCCAATTTCAAGGTATGGGCATCGTTTGAGGGATGTTCTAAGGTTACATGACTGGCGCCGAGAGCTTTGGCTGCTTTCATTCCATAAGCGATTTCAGCATCCGTATTATTCATTCCAAAGGCGCTTGGTTTGAAAGCATAGATACTCACACCAGCTTCTTTGTACATTTTTCGCAGTTGTTCGAAAGGCTTCATAGAGGCATTCGCTCTCCATTGTGCAACTTCCTGAGAATATGCCTCGGCAGCTTTTCTGATTTCTGCCAATTCATTCTTTTCATCGTCTGAGAGAGTTTCTCCTCTTCTTTCTCTTCCACCCAATTGCCATGCTTTCATTCTGTCAAATGTTGGGGAAGGCATACCTGCAAATGATTCTGCTGGATCTCCCATTAGTTCAACAGCACTTAAACCTGAGTCTGTTATATATCTCAGGGTTGCTTCGGCACTTTGGTCAGGAAGTGATCGGAATGAATAGGTAATGCATCCAATCTGAACTCCATTAATCTGACTATCCGGTTTATTGTAATTTTTGATGATCGAGGGGGCTCCCTGTAGCCAAGCAGGAGCTAAGGCTAAGCCAGCTGCTCCTAAAGTGGATTTAATAAGAAAGTCTCTTCTGTTCTTCATGGTCGTTTACAGGTTAAATTAGGTTTGAAGCTATTGTTTCAAATTAACAAAATAGATTCGTATTTACGAATATTTCATTTGAAATATTTAACAGAAGAGCTTTAATGGCCTAAAAACAAGAAACTAAGGATTAAATATAAAGCTTTCTTTGAAAAGAAAGCAAGCATAACCTAAAAAAATAAAAAAAAAGAAAACTGCATTTATCGCTAAATTTCTGCATTGGAGGAATTAAGTATTTTTTTAAGCTCGGCAATATTCATATTTGTTTTATTAATCAATTAGATCATGAAAAAGAACTATTGTAGCATTTTAAGATTAACCTTGCTTTTTTGCATAGGTTTTGTGTTTCAACTGCAAGCACAAACAGAGAAAAGTCTTCTTTGGAAGATTAGCGGGAATGGATTAGAAAAAGATTCCTTTGTATTTGGTACCATTCACATGATTTGTCCTGATCAATTTTTGATGAATGAGGAAATTAAGGATGCTTTCACTGGTACTGAACAGTTGGTTTTAGAATTGGATATGGATGATCCGGAACTGCAGCAAAAGATGCAGGCAGTATCTATCAATTCCGGAATGAAAAATATCCAAGGAGAAATGAAAGAGGAACAATCCAAGGCTTTGGATGAGTTTTTAACTCAAAATTATGGGGCAGGATTGGCACAAATGGGCATACTCAAGCCCTTTGTATTAACTTCCATGGTCCTGATGAAGCAATTGCCTTGTGATCAAATGGAGAGTTATGAGTTCTATTTTATGCAGATGGCTCAGCAGCAGGGTAAAGAAACTCTAGGTTTGGAAGATGTGGCATTCCAAGTGGGTATTTTTGATCAGATTCCTCTGGATGTTCAGTTGGAAGAACTTGGAAAAATGGTGACAACTGATCAATCCAAAAATGAATTTCAGGCTATGGTCGAAGCTTACGTTGCCCAAGACTTGGATAAATTGTATCAAACCATCAGGGAAAATTCAATGACCGGTAATTTTTCAGAAGTGCTTTTGGATCAAAGAAATGAAAAATGGATCCCGGAAATGGAGAAAAAAATGGGAGAAAAATCTACCTTTTTTGCAGTAGGGGCAGGCCATTTGGCTGGTCAAAAAGGAGTCTTGAATCTTTTGAAAGAAGCTGGCTATACGCTTTCGCCAGTTAATTAATTGCTATTTCAAAACAGTGGGATTTCAGGGAAAAATATCTGAAAAACATCTTTACTGGGTTCTACAGGTGCTTGGCTGGAGTTCCATTGTTTTTATTGAAACCATCAATTATACCTTCTTTATTGTCGGAGAGTTTATTTGGGAATATGTGATGCAGTTTTTGATCATGTCATTTCTAGGATTGACTGTATCTCATTTTTACAAAACCTATTTTATCCCTAAATCTCAATTTCAAAAGAAACTTTCCAGAATCTGGGTGAAAGGGTTAGTGGATGTTTTTGGGATTACATTCATCATGACGGCTTTATTGTATTTCCCTTTAATCATGAGTTCTGATTTTGAGGGGCTTAACTCTCAGTTTATTATCAGCTACTTTGGACAACTCATGAATTTGGGACGCTACGTGATGGGTTGGGTGATTATCTATTATCTTTTCCATATCATGAAGCACACGCAAGAGGTGACCGAGCAAAAGCTTTTGCTGGAGAATTTGGCCAAAACTTCTGAGTTGGAACTCTTGAAAAATCAATTGAATCCTCATTTTTTATTCAATTCTCTCAATAGTATCAAGGCCTTGGTTCTGATTGATCAGGAGAAGGCAAGAGATGCAATAATCAAGCTTTCGGAATTGCTGAGATTCTCTCTGAATTATGAGAAAGCTCCTTTAATAGCTTTGAATGATGAAATGAAGGAGGTAGAAAAGTATCTTTTGCTGGAGCAAATCCGATTTGGAAAAAGATTGGATGTTCATATTCAGCTGGAAGAGGAAACCTTGGATTTGAAAGTGCCTCCGGCCATGGTTTTAACCTTAGCTGAAAACGCGATTAAACATGGGATCACCAAGCTACCGGATGGGGGGGCTATCCATGTATCCAGCAAAAAAAGAGGAAAAAATTTAATTGTCGAGGTGACAAACTCAGGGCAGTTGAATGATACTTTCAACTTGGGAATCGGCCTTCAAAACGTTCAAAAAAGATTAGAATCTCTTTTTGGGGAGAATTCAAAATTCATGCTCGACAGTAACTCTTCCAATGAAGTTCGGGCTACTATCAATCTACCAATCAATTAACATGAAAAAGCGGGTTTTCCTTGTGGATGATGAAAATTTGGCTCTAGAGGAGTTACAGGTACTACTTGAACCTTTTCCGGAATTGGAAATAATCGGTAAATCTGATCGTGTTCAGGAGGCAATTATTCAATGCAATGAACTAAAACCGGACTTGATTTTCTTGGATATCAATATGCCTGGAATGGATGGCTTTCAGTTTCTCGAGCAATTGGATGAGGTAAACTCTGTCATTTTTGTAACAGCCTATGATCAATACGCCATCAAAGCTTTTGAAATTAACGCTTTGGATTATTTACTGAAACCCCTTAATCCCATACGGTTAAAAGAAGCTGTCAATCGCTTTTTGTCCAGAGAATCAGATGTGGAGAGTACAGAAGAAAGGCTTTCTCCAGAAAAGAAGATTTTCATCAAGGATGGAGATTCTTGTCATTTCGTACCGGTATATAAAATATTTTTATTGGAAAGCGTGGGGAATTATGTGCGGGTTCATTATGAAAACCAAAAGCCACTTTTACATAAATCTTTAAGCTATTTGGAATCCAGACTTCCTACAGATCTATTCTTTCGGGCAAATCGTCAGTACATATTTAATATGGATTTTATTCAGAAAATTGAACCCTACTTCAACAGTACCTTGTTGATCAAATTGAACTCAGGTCATGAAATTGACTTAAGTCAGCGTCAAAGCGTGAAGTTCAGAGAGATTACGGGTATCTAAAAAGGCAAAATGAAATCACTTGAAAAAAGAATTGCAGAGGGAGAATTTTTGAAGGAATTGGACTTTCAGACTGCCAGAAGTTCAGGTCCAGGAGGTCAACATGTGAATAAAGTTGAAAGTAAAGTTCAATTGTACTTTGATGTACAAAACTCTACCGTTTTATCTGAGGAAGAAAAAGAAAAACTTTCTCAAAAATTCAAAAACAAGATAGATCTAGAGGGTAAGTTACAGCTGCAAAGTCAGGAAAAACGTTCTCAAATTCAGAATAAGGAATTAGTAGTAAAAAAGTTTTACGATTTGCTTAGAAAGGCATTTGAAAAAAGAAAAATCAGGAAAGCAACCAAACCCACCAAAGCAGCAGTAGAAAAGAGAATTAAGGAAAAAAAAGCCAGATCCGAGAAAAAAGCCGGTAGGGGTTGGACCAAAGACTATTAAACTCTATTCTTCTGACCCAAAGGTTTTTACCAAGAGTTTTTCACATACTTTTTGACTGAGAGTTTCCTTTTCAACATCTCCGTAACTGATGACCATACTTTGATCAAAAGCTTCTTTTGAAACCACCTTCAACTCTGTTCCCAAAGTCAAGTTTCGGCTATTGAGATACTCCAAAAATTCTGTGCTGGAATCTGCCAAAGCAGCTAAAATTACTTCCTGTCCCGCTTTAGCTTCTGAAAGGTTTTTAAATCTTAAGTCTTGAATTCTTCCTTGCTTATCAGGAATTGGAGATCCATGAGGATCCACCGTTGGAAATCCCATCATTTCATCCATCCTTTCAAAAAATTTCGGTGCATGGATATGTTCTACCTGTTCAGCGATGGCATGTACTTCTTCCCATCCAAAGCCCATTTTAGTCACTAGAAACATTTCTGTCAATCGGTGCTTTCGGATAATCAAAGCAGCCTCTTTTTTCCCTTTAGACGTCAGTATGACTGGTTTGTATTTCTCGTAAAGACATAGTCCGGTCTTTTGCAAATTTTTGACCATGGAGTTGGCAGTAGGCATGCTAACCTGAAGTTGGTTCGCCAGGTCAGAAATATTGACTTCCCCTTGCTCATTCGACAGATTAAAAAGGGCTTTGAGATAATTTTCTTCCGTGGTTGAGGCCATAATTAAAATTTGAGTACTCAAATATGTGAAAAAAATTGATAGAATAAATTTGTTAGATAACTCTAACATTGTAATTTTGTAATTCTAATTAAAATAGTTAGCTCTTTAATCTTATTGATTTACAAGAAACTATGATCACTCGCTTACTGCTTACTCTTTCATTTTGTTATCTTTTGAATGGTACTGCCCAAGGGCAACATAGCTTAAAGGGTAGGGTACTTTCAGGGGGAAAGGCTGTGGAGTTTGCCACTATATTTTTACCCGATTCTGGGAAAGGTGCAGTTTCAGAAGCCGATGGGCATTTCCAGATTTTTGGATTACAGAAAGGACGGCTAAAAGTCGAGGTTTCCCTTTTAGGATTTAGAAGATATATCACTGAGGTAGAGGTTCCATACGAGGGTGATATGATTGTTGAAATGGAATCTTTGGATTCAAGTTTGGATGAGGTGGTAGTCAGTGGAACTTTACAGGAAGTCTCCAGGCTAAATAGCCCTGTTCCTGTAGAGGTTTATAAGGAAGGCTTTTTTAAAGCCAATCCAACCCCATCCTTATTTGAATCCTTACAGAATATTAACGGAGTAAGACCTCAAATCAATTGTAACATTTGTAATACAGGGGACATCCATATTAATGGTTTGGAGGGGCCCTACACTATGGTATTGATTGATGGAATGCCTATTGTCTCTGGTTTGTCAACTGTTTATGGTCTGACAGGAATCCCTCAGTCTTTAATCGATCGAATTGAAGTGGTTAAAGGACCTGCATCTACCTTGTATGGTTCGGAGGCAGTGGGTGGCTTGATCAATATCATTACTAAAAATCCTGACTTAGCACCCAAAGTAGGAATAGATGCTTTTGGCACTGGATGGGGAGAGTATAATTTGGATCTAGGTATTCGTTCCAAGTGGGGAAGGTCCGTAAAGTCTTTGACAGGAATTAATGCTTTTTATTATGATAATCCCATCGATAATAATGGAGATGGCATGACGGATTTGACCCTTGCAAAGCGGATATCGGTTTTTCAAAAAATGACTGTGGATAGGGCTAGTAAAAAAGCCCTGAATCTAGGGCTTCGCTATTTGTATGAGGATAGATGGGGTGGCCAGATGAATTGGACTTCTGCTAACCGCGGAGGAGATGAAATTTACGGAGAGAGTATTTACACCAGTCGCTGGGAGCTTTTTGGGAATTATGAACTTCCGGGCAGTGAAAAGTTGAATTTTCAATTTTCAGCAAACGGGCATAATCAAAACTCTGTGTACGGTGATGTCATTTACATCGCAGATCAAACCATCGCTTTTGGACAATTGACTTGGGCTGAAAATTTAGGAAATCATCAATTGCTCTCCGGTTTGGCTTATAGATATACTAAATACGATGATAATACTCCAGCAACCTCTTCGGTAGAATTGGACTTAAATCAACCCTCAATCATTCACTTACCCGGAGTATTTGTTCAAGATGAGATCAAATTGACTACTAGTCAAAGTTTACTCTTAGGGGCAAGAGCAGATTATAATTCCATTCATGGAGCCATTTTCAGTCCTCGCCTGAATTATAAAATTTCATCTGCTGATCAGACCATGGTTTTTAGATTATCAGCTGGAAATGGTTTTCGGGTAGCTAATGTATTTACGGAAGATCATGCTGCTTTGACCGGAGCCAGAGAAGTGGTGTTTGAAGAGGAATTGCAGCCAGAACGTTCTTGGAATGTCAATGCGAATGCCATCAAGAAATATTACAGCAGCAAAGGGGCATTTCTCAGTTTAGATGCTTCACTATTCTATACCAATTTCACCAATAGGATCATTCCAGATTACGAAACCAACCCAAACCAAATCATTTATGCCAATTTGGATGGTCATGCGGTTTCAAAGGGAGTTTCATTAAATTCTAATTTTGCAATGCCAAGTGGCTTGGAAGGAAGTGTTGGAGCCACGCTGATGGATGTGACTTTTACAGAAGAAGGAATCAGCACAAGGCAGCTTTTATCAGAGAGGTTTTCAACTGTATGGAATATTGGTTATACCATTTATCCTCTGTATTTGAAAATTGACTATACCGGAAACCTCTATAGTCCAATGCGCCTACCCTTATTGGGGGAATTGGATGACAGGCCTGAGTTTTCTCCTTGGTGGAGTATACAGAATATTCAACTCACTAAATCAATTGGCAAAAAATGGGAGGTTTATGGTGGAGTTAAAAATCTCTTAAATTTTACCCCGCCTGCCAATAGCATTGCCAGAGCCTTTGACCCTTTTGATAGGGGAGTTGAGTTCGGATCAGATGGATCGGTTATTCCAACGCCAAATAATCCGAATGCGCTGACCTTTGACCCCACTTATATGTTTGCTCCCAATCAGGGAATTCGAGGGTTTTTAGGATTAAGATTTACCATTTTGGATTAAATATAAGATGCTGTCTCAAAGGTGAAACTTGTCACATTGAGCGAAGTCGAAATGTGCTTAATTACAATAAAAATGGCCTTCGACTCCGCTCAGGCTGACATTAAACTGATTTATGAGACAGCATCTTTTGTGTTTTAAAACAAGCTTCGTTTTTTCTTCTTTTTTCTGGTCATAAAAAACAAGGTAAAGCCAGAAAAAACTGTAGCTAAACCAAATAGTGAAAATGCTCTTAAGAGTAAATTATTGAAATCATCTCTGCCTGCATAATCCATGGTATGAAACATCCATAGGAAATCAAACCAGCGCCAACTTCTATGTCTTACTCTTTCAAAGTTCCCGCTCTTAGCGTCAATGTAAGCTGTTAAATTTTCAGGGTGCTCAAAATGAATTGCCCAGGCAGGCAAAGGACGTCCTCGGTATTCATGATGTGAACCTGTCTCAGTGAGATATTCAGCCTCCTTGATTTGAAGATTACCTTTGATGTAAATCTGAGCTATTTCCCGAGCTTCTTTTTCAGTGATTTCCTCTTTTTTAAGGCCATTTTGAGCATGATAAAGGACATTGTCATTGACCCAATAATAGGGTTGATGATTGACAAATCGAAGTTCTAAAGAGGAGATTTGTAAAGTTGAGTCCAGACTTGAAGGGTTGATCAAATTACTTGGAGATTCATGCATCATATGTTCCTGATGAAAATGATCACCATGAATTTCATCAATATCAGTCCAACTGAAATAAAGTCCACTAATGGTCCACAATAGGAACTGGATTCCTATAAATACGCCTAAAAATCTATGGATTTTACGGGCGAAGTATTGATTGTTTTTTCTCATAGGTGGGTGAAATAGAGAAGTTGCCTCTCAATAAATGCTTTTAAGATTAACTATTTTTGAAATCAAATTTGATTTGGGTTGTACTCCAGCTAACCGTAATTTCTCCCATGCCAGGAGCTGTTTCCTGAACAAAATAGGTCAAAGATTCAACAGGTTGATCGAGCTCTTTGGGAGTGACCGTAAATCGTAAAATGTCTTTTTCTTGGCTATATTCATCAGCCAAGTGCATATCCCACTTTTCATTTAGAATGATGGTCCATTCATTTTCTCCAGGAATGGTAAAGAATCCGTATTTCCCGGCTGGAACTTCTTTGCCATTAATGCTGACAGGCTTGTCAAATTGAATTGAGGTGGCTTTATGTGCTCCTGTGACCCATACTTCTCCGTAAGCCACTAATCCACCAAATATTTGTCTTCCTCTTACACTTGGGGAGGAATAATCAATATGGACATGATTACCATCAATCATGGCCATTGCATTAGTCCTAGGGCTTTTGGAGGGAGTAGCATTCTCGGCCGGAGCTTCATGATTTGCATGGTCTTCATGATTCATTTCTCCATTTGAATCGGAGGACTTTGGACTGCAAGCAATTGCCGCGAAAAGGGTGAATAATAGAATTCTGTTTTTCATATGTAGGGTTTGGTTATATTTTTCTTCGTAATAGTTGAGCGTTCGCTGCGCAAATGATGGTACTTAAACTCATCAAAGCGGCTCCAACAGCAGGTTGAATCATCAAGCCTGGAATAAATCCTGTGGCAAGGGGTAAGGCAATTGCATTATATCCGACTGCCCATCCTAGATTTTGAATCATCTTGTTATAAGTTGCCTTTCCAAAGAGAATTAATTTGGCTATATCTTGAGGATTGCTGTTGACCAAAATAATATCAGCTGTCTCTACAGCGACGTCTGTTCCTGAACCTACAGCAATTCCTATATTAGCTTTGGCCAAAGCAGGGGCGTCATTGACACCATCACCCGTCATAGCGACAAATTCACCTTTTTTCTGTAATTCTTCAATGACTTTTACTTTTTCATCCGGAAGCACTTCGCTGTAATACCCATCCAATTTTAACTGTTCGATTACCGCTTTTGCAGTTTTTTCATTATCACCAGTTGCCATGTATAGTTTAATCCCCTTATCTCTTAGGGTCTTTATAGCTTGATGACTTTCTTTACGAATGCTGTCTGCCAATGCGATGAAACCAAGAAGTTTCTTTTCTTCTAAGAGAAAAACAATTGTTTCTGCTTCATCAGAATCTGTCTCCTGAGGTATTGAGATTGAGTTTTCTTCCAAATAACCTGGACTGACTACTTGATAGGTTTTACCATCGATGTCTCCTTGAATTCCCTTACCTGTTATGGATTCAAAGTTGGAGACTTCCTTTAATGTGATATTTTCCTCTTTAGCTTTTTCTAGGACTCCTTGAGCGATTGGATGCTCAGAACTGGATTCCAAAGAGGCAGCAATTTTCAAAATTTGATCTTTTTTCCATTCTCCTGAAATATGAATTCGAGTTACTCCAAATTTCCCCTCAGTAAGAGTTCCTGTTTTATCAAATACAATAGCACTTACTTTTCTTGCATTTTCAAAGGCAGTTCGATTTCGAATCAAAAGCCCTTTTTCTGCTGATAGGGAAGTGGAAATAGAAACAACCAACGGAATGGCTAATCCCAAAGCATGAGGACATGCGATGACCATAACAGTTACCATCCTGCCTAGGGAAAAGTCAAAATCCTTTCCTAAAATAAGCCAAACTGATAAAGTAATAATTCCAGCACCAATAGATATGAATGTCAGCCATTTAGCTGCGACATTAGCTAAATTTTGTGTCTTGGATTTACTTTGCTGCGCCTCCTTGACCATATTGATTACCTGATTCAGGTAGGAGTCTTCACCAGTTTTGGAGATCTTGATTTTGAGAGATTGTTTACCGTTGATTGATCCACCTATGACCTCGTCTCCTTTCTCTCGCTTTACCGGCTTACTTTCACCCGTCAACATACTTTCATCAAGATGACTTTCACCCTCTTCAATGGTACCGTCAGCAGGAATCTTTTCATTAGCTTTCACCAAAATCAAATCCCCTTTTTTTAATTCGCCCGCAGAGATATCTTTTGTTTCTCCATCGACAATCAAATGAGCCTCGTTGGGCATTAAATCCGCCAATTTTTCCAAAGCTTTGGAAGCACCCATAATTGAGCGCATTTCCATCCAATGCCCAAGGAGCATGATGACAATTAGTGTGGCCAGTTCCCAAAAAAAGCCCATCCCTTCTAAGCCAAAAGCCACAGCGGAGCTGTAAAAATATGCTACTGTAATAGCAAGGGCTATTAAAGTCATCATTCCGGGATTTTTATCTGACAACTCTTCTTTTAGCCCCTTGAGAAATGGCCAACCGCCATAAAAAAAAAGAATACTGGCAAGCCCAAATATTACATAATCTTTTCCTTCAAATTGGATGTTGAAGCTCAACCAATCTTGAATCATATCTGAAAAAAGAAGAATTGGAATCGTCAGAATTAGTGAGATCCAAAACCTAATTTTAAAATCCTTGATCATGTGGGCATGATGATCATGGTGGTTTTCCTGGTGATGTTGATGGTTAGAATGTTCCATAAAAAGATTAATCAGGTTAGTTTAAAATATTGAAATTTAAATAGATATGGTCTATTTATTCTCAGGTGTTTCGAAATACAAATGATAATGCTTGCTACATCCAGGGTTAAAAGCTGCCTGGCAATTTGGACAGGTATTGTTGGAGTTCATATAATCTTTGATACTCAACTCTGTTCCACAAACACCACATAGGATGGCTTTTTGGTCAAACTCTTTTTTAGGCCACACTTGATGAGTATGGTCGGCCTCTTCTTCATGACAGGAAAAGCAGGGGTAGTACTTCTCGCAACACTTAAACTTGATAGCAATCACATCCAATTCAGAATGCCAATGCACACATCTAGTTTGATTATCTACCGGTTTTCCAAAAACATTGACACCTCGGATTTGAGATACTTTTAAAGGTTCCAAAACTTGGGTTTGGGAATAAGCCTCTAATGAATAAAGAAAGCAGGCTAAAGAGAAAAGAATTAATCGGATCATATTGGGTAGGAAATAAAAGAGGCTGTCTCAAAAGTGCAATTTGTCACATTTAGCGTCCCGACAATTGTACGGGATCGAAATGTAGGCCACATTGATAGGAATTGCCTTCGACTTCCTGCCTGCGTCAGGCAGGCGCTCAGGCTGACATTAGAGTTATTTATGAGACAGCCTCTTGAAATTATAAGTTCACTGTTAAAGTATCTTCCACAGCTCCACAATTTAGCATTGAACTACCAAAAAGCGGGTTTTTGATATCTGAGGAGGCACTTAACCACATTCCACCGGTGTTGTTTTTGTACATAGGGCAATATTGATGGTAAAGGGTTCTATCTGCACCTGCAATTTTAAGAAAGTCCTTCATCAATACGCTTAATGCCTGGAAGCTTTCTCTCTGAACAGCAATATCATCCGATGCAATATTGGAAGCAAATTGAGCAGCCTCAGTTTGGACTCTCTCCAATTCTTCAATGTCTTCTCCCTGAGAAGAAGCAATATCATAAGCTTTTAATGCTTCTGTTAGAGCTTTGCTTTTTTCAGCAGCATCTGACGAATTATCTGCCACAAGTGCATCTTTTACAGCTAAATAAGCATCAATAATTCCTGAAGTTCCAGAATTATTAGATACTGAAGTCGTTTGACTTACTTCAGTTTCCTGTATTTCACTTGAATCTTGAGACTCTTCAGTTTTCGAGCCAGAACAAGAAATTAGGGCAAAAGCCAGTGCTAGGGAAAATAAACCTGTTTTTGTCATGAGTTTTAATTTAATGATTATGAGATGTTGAAATTGTAGTTTTCGATTGTTCAGTGGCCAAAACCGCTTGACCTTTTAGGTAGGTTTGCTTGACCTCGCCACATGTGAGCATGGAAGCTCCAAAGTAGGGGTTGGTAATATCTTTTCTTTCAGAAAGCCAAAAAGCTCCCTGATTCCCAAATGCCATAGGACAATAGTCTTTATATACAGCCTCTTTATTCAATCCGAATAATTCAGTCATTTCCAATACAGCTTCAGATAGGTTGGAAAAGCCTTTCCTTGCTTCATCTATCGATGAGGCCTTTTCCATATTCCCAACAGCCGCGTTCAGCTGGGCCTGGACTTTCATCCATGAATCATGGGCTTTACCTTCTATAAGCTTCATATCTACTTGAGAAACTGCTTTTTTTACCTCAGTCAAGTCTTTTTGGCTTTGGTTCAATTGATCGGAGACCAAGCCATTTTTAACTTTAAAGTAAGCATCAGCAACTTGAGTGATTTGATCTCGAAAGGCCGAAGAAACTTCTAAAGACCTGCTTTCTGGTCGATTCATCATACTGAAGTTTCCAGAAAGCTGCGCTGCTGCATCAATGGCAAATACACCATTGGTAACGATTTCTTCTCCAGCTTGTAAACCGGATTCTATTTGATAATTATCTCCGACCCGAGAACCTAAGGTGATTTCTCTCATTTCATAAGTTGGAATATCTGAATTAGGCACTTTGAGGTAAACAACTGATCTTTTTCCCGACCAAAGTACAGCCGTACGGGGAATTGAAAGCTTGGCTTGACTTCCTTTTTGAGTACTTTGAATTCTAGCTGTGACAAACATTTCCGGTTTAAGATTGCTTTGACGATTCAAAACCTCCGCTCTGATTGAAGCAGCCCTTGTATTAGGGTCGATCATCGGATCAATGTATGTGACTTTGGCTTTAAAATTTTCGCCTGGGATACCTGCCACATTGAAATTGACTTCATTTCCAACCTTGATAAATGGGAGATCTGATTCATAAGCATCCATTAGCACCCAAAGTCTGGATAGATCCACCACATTGAATAGAACTTGTCCTGTGGAAACATAGTCTCCCACAGCAATATTTCTTTGGGTTACTACACCACTAAATTCAGCGAGGATATCAATTTTATCTTTGACTAGACCTGACTTTTCTATTTCTGAGATTTGGGCTTCATTCAATTTCCAGAGCTTTAATTTTTCTTTTGCCGCTTGGTATAATTCAGGAAAAGAGGATTTGGTTTTTACAGCCTCGATCAATTCCCGCTGAGCGGTCAATAGTTCCGGTGAATAAATACTTGCCAGCCTTTGCCCAACTCTAACCTGCTCTCCTGTAAATGTGACATACAGTTTTTCAATCCTTCCAGGAAACTTTGCAGTTATCGCCGCATTTTCTCTCTCATCAGCCTGAATTTTACCTGATAGAAAAAGGTCACCTTTTGCATCAGTTCCTCCCACTATAGTCGTGCTTACATTAGCCATGGCGACAGCTTCCGGAGTCATTTCGAATGCTAATGGGTTGGAATTTCCAGAAGATGAATTAGAAGCAACTGGAATCAAATCCATTCCACAAATTGGGCAGTCTCCCGGCTCGTTCAATTTGATTTGGGGATGCATGGAGCAAGTCCATAATTGGTCAGTAAGAGATCCTAAATGATCATGCCCAGCTTCCTGTGAAGTTTCCCCGCTTGGCTTGACCAACCAACCCAAGGCCGCTCCCAAAAGAATCAGCCCTGCTATTTTTATCCATTTATTTTCAAGTAGCTTTTTCATGTTTTAGTCATTTAAGCCAGATAGATTACCGATTCCCAGGGATTCCAGTAAGGCTAAACTTTTATGTTGTTGTACAATTGCCAATATGGCTTTCAATTGATAATCGAGTAAAATTTGCTGAGTAGCCAATACTTCCTCAAAGTCTTTTCCATTGGAGGTAAAGGAGGTTAAAACCAAATTGAGTGTTTGATTGGCCAGTTCTGTTTGTTCCTGATAAAGTTTGACTTTTCGATTAGCATCTTCTAGATCACGGATAGCCATAGACCACTCCATTGCTAGCATATTGCTTTCCCTTTCTTTTCTCAATACAGTTGCTTCTTTCAGGTAGTTTGTTTCTTTAATTCTCGATTGAGTTTTTTTCCTGTAAATAGGCAAGGTCATAGTCACCATTGGCATGATCATATCATTTCCACCCATCAACATATTTCCTTCAGGTCTGGGCTGAAAAGGCATATAATTTACCCCGGCCCCAAACATAGGCCTCCCATCTAAACGTGCCATTTTCTCTTGCTGATCCAAGGCTGATAGTTCAGAATCATACATTTGAAGCATGGGGTTATGGGTGGTGATGCTGTCTAAAACCACCATTTTATCCCATATTAATGCAGTTGCTTCCAACTTCTCAGGAATGGCTATCGGAGCCTGGATTTCTCTGTTTAATAGTTTATTAAATTTAATTTGAACAGGAGTCAATTGATCCTTCAAGGTTTCAATTGAACTTTCCAGTTCCCTGATTTGCATACGAATGCGAAGTACATCGCTCATTCCAATACCATTATTGCTCATCCCGGAATTCATTGCTTGTGGACTGGAGGTGGACATAGGTTGAGAGTTGCCCATCGAGCTCATCCCGGAAGAACCAGAGCTTATAGATTGAGTATTAGCAGAGCTTTGGGGCATTGGGCTATTGGGACTATTTCCGTTAGATGCAGCTCTGAATTTACTAAGTGCCAGCGTTTCATATTTCTTTAAATACTCTAAATTTTCCTGACTGATTCTAATTTGTTCCTGAATAGCATAGAGCTCGTACCATGAATCTTTAACCTGATAGAATAGCTGATTTTTGGCGTTCAAGAAAAGACTGTATTTGGCCTGAGCCATGTATTTAGCTTCTTCCCTTTGAGTTGCCAGCATCCCAAACCAAGGGAACATTTGCATCAACCTGATATCAGCTATCTGATTTCCCATAAAACGCTCCATTGGCATAGGAAATATTCCCACACTCAATTCTGGATCTGGGAGGCTACCAACCTGAGGCGCAATTTCCATAGCACCCAAGTATTCTTGATAATAAGCTTTCAATTCGGGATTATTTTCTCCCGCTATTACCAAATAATCATCCAAGGATTGTGTCCAGGCTGGGAAGATAATCCAGCATGACATGAGTACTATAATAATTGACTTTCTCATATCCTTATTGATTTTCATCCTCTGTAAATACAGTAGGATTGTTTTTTAACTTTCTTTCTGCCCACCAGCAATAGAGTGTGGGAACTATAAATACGGTCGTTAACTCCAATACCATCCCGCCCAAAGAAGGAATAGCCATAGGAATCATAATATCCGAACCTCGACCAGTAGATGTAAATACCGGTACCAAAGCAAGTAGGGTAGTAGCTGTCGTCATCAAGCAAGGCAGGACTCTTCTTTTACCAGCTTCCAAAACTGCTTCTCGTACCTCTTGGGCTGTTTTAGGAGTATTGCTTTTAAAGCTTTGATCTAAATAGGAAGCAACTACGACTCCATCATCTGTGGCAATTCCAAACAGAGCAATGAACCCTACCCAAACCGCTACTGATAAGTTGTATACTTTCATTTGGAATAATTCCCGCATGTTAGTTCCCAATAAAGAGAAGTCCATAAACCAATCCTGCCCGTACAACCATATCATCCAAAAGCCTCCAGAAAAAGCCATTGCAATTCCTGTAAAGACAAAAAGCGTGGTGGATACCGCTCTAAATTGAAAATAGAGAATAAGAAATATGATAATGAGTGATAATGGAACTACAATAGAAAGTCTTTTCTCTGCCCTGATTTGATTTTCATAGCTTCCTGAAAATTGATATCGAACTCCGGAAGGGACTACTAATTCTCCAGAATCAATTTTGCTTTTCAGATAGCGCTGGGCATCTTCTACCACACTCACTTCAGCAAAACCCGGTTTCTTATCCAATAAGACATAGCCTACCAAGAAGGAATTTTCACCCCGTATCATATCCGGTCCGGGTCTGTAGGTAATATCCACCAATTGCCCCAAAGGAATATAATTTCCCATTGGAGTCGGAACTTGAAGATTGGCAATGGCGTCAGGATCATCACGGAATTCGCGGGCATATCGAACACGTATTGGGAAGCGTTCTCTTCCTTCGACAGTAGTACTCAATTTCATCCCGCCAATAGCAGTCTCAATAAAATCCTGCACATCGACCACATTCATTCCATATCTGGAAATTTGCTCTCGATTGATGTCCAATTCCAGATAAGGCTTACCAACTATTCTGTCTGCGAATACCGCTTCACTTTTGACAGAAGGAACCTCTTTGAGATAGTTTTCTAACTTTAATCCAAACTCTTCAATGGTTTGTAAATCAGGACCATATACCTTAATTCCCATAGGGGCTCTCATGCCAGTTTGTAGCATGACCAGGCGGGTTTCAATGGGTTGAAGCTTAGGAGAGGAGGTGACTCCAGGAATATTAATTACCCCTACAATTTCATCCCAGATATCGTCAGGACTTTTGATTTCTTTTCTCCATTGTCTGAAGTATTCTCCATCAGAATCTGGTATCAACTGTGAAGTGTTGATCAAATGAGGTTCTGAATTCTCTGGATCATGAAAGAGTCCGTTTTTCAATTCATAATGCCCATCCTTATTGACCTTATACCTGATCCTGTTTCCATTGATATCTGTTGCATACTCGCTCTTGTAATTAATGGTATTTTCAAACATGGAAATAGGAGCAGGGTCGATGGCAGTTTCGGCTCTACCTGCTTTTCCAACCACTAATTCTACTTCTGGAATGGCTGTTACTAACATATCCAGTTTTTGGAGTACCTCCTTGTTTTCCTGCACTCCAGAATGAGGCATAGTGGTTGGCATCAAAAGGAATGAACCTTCATTCAAAGAAGGCATAAACTCTTCCCCTAAACCAGGAAATGTATGGCTTAATCCAGACCAAACTGAACTGGTGCGAATATTCCATCCAATTTGGTCAAATGTTTTAGGAATGAATCCAAAAACCGTATTGAATCCCAACCAAATACTGGCAGCCGTTGTGATTACTAGCGCAGGGAAAATTAAGAATGTCTTCTTGTTGTTTAAACACCAGGTAAGGAGTCTTGGATAGGCTTTTATAAACAGAGAGAATCCTCCTAAAACCAGAAGTAAAAGGAGACCTATAAATAGAAAGTTGACAAAAGTGCTGTTGCTCACCCCTAAAGGCATCCACTCTGTAGTCAAAAGTCCTGTTACAGCCACTAAGGTTACTGCTATAATCAGAAATTTCTTTCTAGGCTCTATTTTTTCAGGGAAATGAAAAGCAAGGGTATGAACCAGTCCATATCCAACCAGAACCCAACCTCCCCATGCCCAAACAGTCCAAGCGATCACCAGACCGAGCAAAACCAAGGCATAATTAAAGTACCTGCTTAACTTTCCTTTATAGCCTTTGAATGAGAAGAACCAATGCGAAAATGCCGGCATGATCAAAAGCGTGAAAATCAATGCAGCAACCAATGCGAATGATTTGGTGTAAGCCAATGGTCCAAAAAGCTTTCCTTCTGCAGCCTGTAGTGTGAAGACCGGTAAAAAGCTGATGATCGTAGTACTCACTGCAGTCAGAATTGCTCCTGAAACTTCAGCTGTTGCTTCATAAACGATCTTCAATTTGCTTTTGCCCTCAGGTGCCTGCTCCAGATGCCTGAGTATATTTTCATTGAGAATGATACCCAGATCCACCATGGTACCAATGGCAATAGCAATACCGGATAAAGCAACAATATTGGCATCCACTCCAAAGTACTTCATGAAAATAAAGCACATCAATACAGCTAATGGAAGCAATGCTGAAATCAATAAAGAGGCTCTTAGATTATACACCATCACTATAATGACAATGATGGTTATCAGGATTTGAAGTGAAATAGCTTCATAGAGTGTCCCCAGCGTTTCATAGATCAGGCCCGTTCTGTCATAAAATGGAACCAATGTGACCTTTGATACCGTGCCATCAGCTAATGTCTTGCTAGGTAGGCCCTCAGACAGCTTTTCAATTTCTGCTTTTACTCCCTCAATTACTTCCAGTGGATTGTCACCATACCTTGCAATAACAACTCCCCCTACAGCTTCAGCTCCGGATTTATCCAAGATTCCGCCCATATTTCTGGGCTGAGGGCCAATATTAACCCGCGCTACATCTTGGATCCTGATTGGAACGTTGTTGGTCACTTTGACTACAGCCTGATCCAAATCAGAAAGTTCTTCTACATATCCTAAACCCCGGATAAAATAATCCACCCGATTTACTTCGATGGTATTGGCAGAAACATCCAAGTTGGATTTCCTCACCGCTTCCATCACATCCATCAGGCTCACTCCATTAGCTTTAAGAGCGGCTGGGTCAACATCTACCTGATATTCTTTGATATAACCTCCAACCGATGCGACCTCTGATACGCCTGCCACAGATGTCAGTGCATATCTGACATAATAATCCTGAATGGTTCGGAGTTCGTGAAGATCCCAGCCTCCTACAGGATTGCCTTCAGGATCTCTTCCTTCTAAAGTGTACCAATAAACCTGTCCCAATGCCGTCGCATCAGGACCCAGCTTAGGTTGTACACCTTCAGGTAATAGACCTGCAGGTAATGAATTGAGTTTTTCTAATACTCTGGACCTGCTCCAGTAAAACTCAATATCTTCTTCAAAGATGATATAGATGCTGGAAAAGCCAAATGCTGAGCTAGAGCGTACACTCTTAACTCCGGGAAGTCCTAATAAAGATGTGGTAAGTGGATAGGTGATTTGATCTTCAACATCCTGGGGGGATCTACCCATCCACTCAGTAAAGACGATTTGTTGATTTTCTCCGATGTCCGGGATGGCATCTACAGGAACTGGGTCCCGAGGTAGAATACCGATATTCCAGTTAAAAGGCGCTGTGGCTACTCCCCAAGCAATTATTAGGAGAAGCAAAAGCACGGTAACTAGCTTATTTTCTAGGAAATATTTTATGATGGAATTGAGCATAATTCATTCTAATTGTGCGAATTGAAAATACAAATGGACATTAGGTCCATGCACTAAGCGGAGAAACCGCAAGAATGAATTTTAAATCAAAAAGCTTTGGAACAGAACCTGATAATTCTGTTCAATAGGAGGGGGATAATAATCGTTTACTCTTTGATCTTCCTTCGGAAAAATTGTGGTATTCCATAAAAAAACCTCAATAAAGGCTAAGGCAAAGTGGATATTTACCTGTGAATTTGATTTCTTAAAAGATGATTCTTCGTCAAGCTGTAAATGCTGACTCAGGTTCTCACAGCATCCGCTTGGATCTACATGAGATTTTTCATCATGAGATTGGTGGGATTTAGGACTATCCATTCCACAATCTAAATGACTAGCGGCTAAGCTGAATTTACTGTCCATTTCCTCTCCCATACAAAAATGCGTGGTTTTGGCCATTCCCACAGAGGAGAATAGAACAATCAATGAGAGCGCTATGGAAATAAATTTTTTCAACAGCTCAAATCTACGCAAATATCCACCAAATGTTCAAGTGATTCTTAATAAAATCTGATTTTCAGTACTTTAACTTACTTTGGGTTGGCCAAAAAGCCAGATTTCAGCACAGTTTTTTTGATGTCATCAGGATTTAAATCTACCGTTTTGACGGTTAATGTTTTTTCGGGATCCTGTAAATCAACATTCCATTCAGCAATTCCAGATTCAGCATTCAGGATAGGACTAACTTTGGAAAGGCAGTTACCGCAATTGATATTGGTTTTAAATTTTAGTGTTTTCATACTTGGTTTGTTTCCTTTCAAAAATAGCTTTTCCAAGCTAAAGGTTCCCTTCTATTGAATTTTGAATGGCCTTTTTCCAATCCAAAATCTCTAAAGAATTCAATTCAGGCCCTCCACCTCGATTTGCAGAGCCAGCTGCCACGTAGATTTTTCCTTTAAAAATTACGGCTCCAGTTCCGTGTCTACCCTGATTAAGGCTTGGAAGTATGATCCATTGATTAGTTTCAGTATCTAATACTTCCACTTCTGCGTGAGCTGGGACTTGAGCAGCGCTCTCCCCATTCATAACCACCAAGTACTTTCCAATTCCCAAGTTAGAGTTTCCTGCTCTCGGCGTTGGGATTTGTGTGGTGTTACTTATCCATTTTCCTTGTTTGAAATCAAAGTAATCCACTTCTTCAATGGTAGTTTCCAACACTTTGCCAATAGCGGCATGGGAAGTCCTTCCGCCTGCCAAATACAATTTATCACCTACCATAGCAGCACTGATGTGATCTCTGGCCCTAGGTGCATCTGGCAGGGCTTCCCATTTTCCTGTTTTTGGATTTAGTACGTCAAACCAAGGAACAAATCCTTCATAGTGTCCATCTTGAATACCCCCTGCCATATAAATCAAGCCATCTTTTACCACTACCCCTGCTGATCCCCTTTCCCTTCCCATCGGTAATTTGGGGCCTTCTCTCCACTTTCTTGTTTGAGGATTAAAAATCAATGCTGTAGGAATTGGAGTTTCATGCGGATAAGATCCTGTAAATGCCCCGATAACCCAGATTTCTCCATTCAGAGCCACCGCCTGAAAGTGGCTGATTTCCATGGGAGCATTAGCATATTTTTCCCATTTTTGAGTTTTGGGGTCAAATTTGTCTACCGAGCGAACACCTCTTCCTCCCAGGGCATATAGTTTTCCTTTACATGCTACAAATGAATTTTCATGCCTAGTCATGGCTTCTCCCTGGACTGCTATATTTTCCCAAGAACTTTGGGCATGTACTCCTAATCCAAAGAATAAGCCGATTATTAATAGTAAGATAGGTCTCATAGGTTGTTTTATTTGATTGAATTTACGAGTTCAGACTGGCTCTCTCAATACCTTTTATCAATAAAAAAACCAGGAGATTGTCCTGGTTTGATAATTGAATTGAATAGAGGCTATCTTCCCAAATCCAGAATATCCCGGATTTTGTTAATCTCTTCCAATTCTTTGTAAATGCCCTCTCCATCAGAAGAAGCTATTTTTTCTCTTATAGCTGTCAAATTTGAGATATAGCCATCCAAGGATGCTAAAATATTATCCTTGTTTTCAGTAAGGATAGGTGCCCACATAGCCGGACTTGATTTGGCAAGTCTCACTGTAGAAGCGAAACCGGATCCTGCCATATCGAATATGTTTTTTTCATCCTCCATTTTTTGAAGGACAGTTTTTCCTAGCATAAATGAGGAAATATGAGACAAATGAGAAACAAAGGCCAGGTGCCGATCATGTTCCTCAGGATCCATAAATCTCAGTTTAAGATTCAATGCATCAAAAAGCTCATAGGCTTTTTCTTTCAGGTGGAGGTCTGTTTTCTCCATTTCGCAGAGGATCATGACTTTTCGATCCAATAGATCCGCAAATGCTGCTTTGGGTCCTGAATACTCTGTACCGGCGATGGGGTGTCCTGCTAGATATTGCTTTCTTTTAGGATGACCAGCCAACTGAAGGCAAAGCTTGGACTTGGTAGAACCTAAGTCAATTACCAAGGTATTTTCACCGACCTGATCCAAAGTTTGAATCAACAAGTCTCCCAAAGTATCAGCAGGAGTGGCTAGGATAACAATATCAGTGTCTAGGTCAGGCTTATCTTGGGCTTTAGTAATGATTCCCAAAGTCAAAGCATCTTTCTGGTTTTGGGTAGAAATATCTGTTCCCGTGATGGTCATTTCAGGGAATTTTCTTCTGGCCCCAAGTCCGAAAGAACCTCCCAGAAGTCCTAATCCTACAATATGTATTTTATTCATCTGTTTATATTTTGATTTTTAGAGGTCAGATGGAATGCCCAAGATAATCATCCCCTTGTGTGAGATTTTTCCTCATGGGCATTTCATCTGATTATAATTTGTTTTTAATGGCCATATGGAATCCCTGCCTGCGGCAGGCAGGTCGCACATTTTCCCCGATACTTCGGGGCATCCCAGTGTGTGTCGGCTCCGACATGCTCGATTTCATAATATTAAGGTTTGATTCGTTTGATTGCCTCTAAAATTTTGAACTCTGGCATACAGAGGGAAATTCTCACGTAATTTTCTCCTCCTGAACCAAAGATTTTTCCAGGCGTGATAAAGATATTTTTCTCATACAATAGATAATCGACCAATTCATCTGCTGATTTTCCTTCAGCAATTTTGCACCAGACAAAGAGTCCACCGTTAGACTTGGAATAAGATAAATCCAGTAGGTCTGCCAGCTTCCAAACCAGCTTACGTCGGTTTGTGTAGAGCTCATTTAAATCCTGAAACCAATTTTTTCCCAACCTAAGCGCTGCAATGGCACCTTTTTGAATTCCTAAAAACATCCCAGAGTCCATGTTGGATTTGACCTTCATGACAGCTTTCACCCATTCATCCTTTCCGCAAAGCATGCCTACTCTCCATCCCGGCATATTGAAAGTTTTACTCAGAGAGTTAAGCTCCATCGCTACTTCTTTGGCGCCTGATACCTCCAATAAGCTGATTGGCTGAGGATTCAAAATGTGCGAATAGGGATTATCATTGATCAGGATCAGCTGATTTTGCTTTGCAAAGGCGATTAATTTCTCAAACAATTCCAGACTTCCCAAGGCTCCGGTTGGCATTTGAGGATAATTCACCCACATCAACTTGACTTTGTTACAGTCAAGAGAATTCAATTGATCCCAATTTGGATTTCCTGACTCATCCAATTCATAAAATATGGATTCAGCTTCCAACAATTGGGTGACACTCCGGTAAGTGGGATATCCTGGATTTGGAATAAGCACTTGGTCCCCGGGGTTTAAGAAAGTCATGCTGATATGCATAATACCTTCCTTTGAACCCATCAAAGGAAGAATTTCAGTCTGTGGATTTAACCTTACACGAAACTCTCGTTGATAAAATTCAGCCATGGCCACCCTAAGCTCAGGGATTCCCTGATAAGCTTGATATCCATGAGATTGCGAATTTTCTGCTGTATGGTTTAGGGCTTGAATTACTTCTTTGGCTGGAGCCAAATCAGGACTTCCTATGCCCAAATTGATAATGGGCTTCCCATCTGAAATCATTTGATTGACTTCTTTGAGCTTGGCGGAAAAATAGTATTCCTGTACCTCCTCAATGCGCTTTGCAAATCCCTTCATTATTTTCTGCTCCTGTATTCCCCAAAAATTTTAACATCCCCAAAATCCCTTTGGATAAGATTCATCGCATCCCGATAATTTTCATAATTCGTAAAAACCGCATCAATGAAAAAGGAATATTCCCAAGGTTTTTCAATGACTGGAATAGATTGAATTTTACTTAAGTCCAATCCTTTATAAGCCAGCATACTGAGTAATTGGGCGAGGCCCCCTTGCTCATTTTTGATGGTTACTTTGAAAGAGGCTTTGTTCGATCCCTCATCTGAAGGATTGATTTTATTTGCCAATAAAATAAAGCGGGTAAAATTGCTTTTAACAGTTTGTATATCCCTTGCAAGTATTTCCAATCCGTAGATTTTTGCTGCTATTTCCGAAGCAATTGCGGCTAGGCCCTCACTTTGTTCCTGGCGAATTCTTTTGGCTACCGTTGCTGTATCTATATCATCTACTTGCTTCATATTTGGATACTGGGCAAGAAATGTTTTACACTGCAATAAAGCCATTGGGTGGGAGCGAACCTCCCGAACCTGCTCGATTTTTTGGCCAGGTAAAGCCATCAATTGATGAGAAATAGGCAAGTAAAATTCGTCAGTTATAAATAGCTCATACCGATCGAGGAGATCGTAATTAGGTAAAATAGCTCCAGCTATGGAATTCTCTATAGCCATCACTCCAAAATCAGCTTCTCCCTGAGAAATGGATTTTGCCACTGCTTCAAAAGTATTGAAAGGAAGAATTTTAGCCTCACCTCCATAAGCCTTTAAGGCCACTTGATGATGGAATGAACCAGGGATTCCCTGTATGGCAATTTTAAGACTCATGTTTTGAAATATCTATTCCGGCAAGCTGGCAATGTTTCCAGAAACTAGGATAGCTTTTATTCACCACATCCGGATCCTCGATTAAAACTTGAGTTTTTGTCAAAAGAGGCATAAATGCCATCGCCATTCTATGATCATCATAGGTGTGAATTTTTACCTCATGTGGCATAGTCACAGATGGAATCACCTGAAATACTTCTGGCTCAATTTCCTTAAGTTCAGCATTAAACTTGGCTAATTCTTGCTGTAAAGCATAAATTCTATCAGTCTCCTTTATACGAAGACTTTCCAGTCCCGTGAATCTCGCATTTTGGCCAATGATTGCGCAGGTAACAGCTACAGTTTGAGCCAAATCGGGGCAATGTGTAAAGTCAAACTCTTCCAATCCCTCCACAGGGATTTTTTCCAACAAAACACCATCCTTTTTGAAGCTGCTTTTCACGCCGAGTTTGGACATGATTTCCACAATTTTAGAATCTCCCTGTAGGCTATTTTCTTTCAATCCTTTCAAAAAAAGTTGACCGGAATCAGCACAGGCTAATAGGCTAAACCAATAACTTGCCCCAGACCAATCGCTCTCCACCATGAATTGAGTTGGCTGATAGGCTTGGTTTTCGACTTTAATGGAATTGCCTTCCCAAGTGTAGTTGATGCCGAACTTGGCCATCAGTTCTAAAGTCATTTCTATATAGGTGCGGCTTCCCACTTTTCCTTCCAACTCAATTTCCAGTCCTTTAGGTAAAATAGGAGCAATCATCAACATGGCGGAAATGTACTGACTGGACACATCTCCTCGGATTTTTACTGCAGATTTTGTTTGTTCAGTAAGCCCATGAACCGCCAGAGGAGGATAACCTTCCACATTCATATAATGAATTTCAGCACCTATTTCTCTTAAAGCGTCAACCAAAATCCCGATAGGTCTTTGACACATTCTGGCCGTTCCTGTCATTACTTTATTTTGATTGGTGACAGCAGCATAAGCTGTTAGAAATCGCATTGTCGTACCGGCATCCAATACATCATATACAGGAGGATTGGTTTGAAGCAGGCGAATCATAGTCTGCGTATCTCTCGCTTCTGCCAGGTTCTCTATAGTGTTTTGACCTTCAGTCAAAGCATCTATAATCAATACCCGATTAGATTCGCTTTTAGAGGAAGGAAGAGGGATAGTGGTGGGAGTAAAAGCTGATTTCTGATTCAGTTTTAGTAGCTCCATAGTGTCAGTTGGCAAGGTAAATAGGTTACAGGTTTTGATAATAGGTTAGGGCAGCTGCTATTTCGCTTTTGTTCACAGGAACATTATAGGTGCAGCTTCCTATTTTTTCCAATAAGGAAAATAAAATCTCCTTTCCTTCATTTTTTTTGTCTTGGAGACAAAGGTTCAATACGGGTTCAAAATCTGATTTATTGAGTCTGATTTTTCCATATACTTCCAAAAGATTCTGGGTGATTTGCTGAAGATCGGCAGAAGACATTTGACATTTTTCGACGGACAACCAAGCTTCGCAAATCATTCCTGCGGCTATAGCTTCTCCATGCAACAAGTGATTTGAACCATCCAGGAAATGTGTTTCTAAGGCATGTCCTATGGTATGCCCAAAATTGAGGATCTTCCTTAAGCCGGCCTCTTTCGGATCTTCTTGCACAACCGATTTCTTAATTTCCACGGAATGTGAAATCAGACTCCTCCAGTCATTTTCTTTCCAATTTTGAAAATCTAAATTTTCAAAATATCCTTTGTCCCGAATAAGTCCATGCTTGATGATTTCTGCAAAGCCTGACCTTAATTCGTTCGAAGGAAGTGTATTGAGAAAATGCGGGCAAATAAGAACTAGTTCTGGTTCATTAAAGACACCGAGATGATTTTTGAGACCTTCAAAATCAACCCCTAATTTTCCTCCCACACTGGCATCTACCTGAGAAAGTAGGGTAGTAGGCAAATTGATAAATCGAATGCCCCTTTTGTAAATACTGGCGCAAAAACCACCCATATCTCCCAACACTCCTCCTCCCAAATTCAAGACAAGAGCCTTTCTATCCAAGCCCGCCTCGGTCATTTCTGTCCAAATTTCAGCGCAAGTTTCTAGGTTTTTATGCTTTTCCCCAGCAGGAAATGTGAAATGAAAATAAGATTCCGGCAAGGCATCTTTAATCAGAGGAAAACAATATTCTTGGGTGTTTTCATCTGTAAGGATAAATAGGGAAGAATATGTAAGGGAAGAAAGTGCCTCAGATAGACTTTTAGATGGATGTTCCGCAATAATTATTGGATTCACAAAACTCAAGTTTAAAACCTAAAGGTACATCAAATTAAGAAAGGGAAGGGTAGATTCTTCCCTTTCTTTAAGGTACTCAGCCGTATTTGTTATTTCTTGAGAGGCTCTGCTTCCCGAAGTTGTTTTTCCTGTCTCTTCACAGATTCTTCGTGGATACAATAAAGCAATTCTTTCATGAATTTTTCGCTCAACTGCTTAGCCACTCCTTTTTGAGTTCTGCTTTCCATTACTTCTTTCCATCTATTAGACTGGAATACAGTCAAGTGATGCTCTCTTTTATGCGTACCAATCTGATCAATCACGGCAAATCTTTCTTGCAAAATATCCAATAGCTGGTCATCTAAATGATCTACCGCTCTTCTCAAATCCTGCAACCTTTCGTCAGGCTTCATATTTTCCAAAGGCTCTTTGAAGTCAATTGATTGAATCATTTGTTTCAAAGCTTTTGGTGTTACTTGCTGCTTGGCATCAGACAAGGCTTTGTCAGGGTCATGATGAGTTTCTATCATCAGTCCATCCAAACCAAAGTTCATAGCTCTTTGAGCAACTTCAAGAAGTCCATCTCTTCTTCCAACAATGTGGGAGGGATCATTGATTACTTCCATTCCTTGCCAAACGCGCTTAAGGTGGATAGGCATTGACCAATTAGGCTTGTTTCTGAAGCGCTTATCATAAGCATCAGAGAAACCTCTGTGAATTGCGGCTAATTTGTCAATACCCACTGCATGCATTCTTTCCAAAGCACCCATCCAAAGGTCTAGATCAGGATTCATTGGGTTTTTGACCATGACAGGAACGTCCGAACCTCTCAATGCTTCCGCAATCTCCTGAACCGCGAATGGATTAACTGTGGTACGAGCTCCAATCCACAATACATCAACTTTATGCTTTAGTGCCAGTTCAGCATGTGCAGCATTTCCAACTTCCACTGTAATCGGAATATTGAGGTGATGTCGGACGATCTCCATCCATTTTAATCCTTCTTCCCCAACTCCTTCGAATGATCCTGGTCTTGTCCTAGGCTTCCAGATTCCTGCTCTAAATAATTGAGGAACAGTGTTTTCTTCTTTCATCTCCTTGCAGATCTGTTCGATTTGCTCTGGAGTTTCTGCAGAACAAGGTCCTGCGATGATCAAAGGGGAGCTTAGTCCCAATCCCCAATCTTTGATTTGCTTGTGTGGTTTCATACGGCTTGAGCGTTTAAATGAAAAAAGCCCGACTCTTTCGAATCGGGCTTTTGTGATATTTATTTTCTTTTAGTTTTTGGCTAGACAATACACAGCTCCGATTCGATTTTTCATTCGAAAGTAAAAGTAAAAGAAAGTAAAATAGATCGCTGCTGTGATTAACATGCTGTAAATGTAAGCGGAGGAATTTTAATTGCAAAATATTTTTTTCATCAATTGATTATCAATTATGTAAAGTGAAGGGCTCTTCTTTGCATTTATTTCAAATGAGATAAAAATATAGAAGCAATTCAGAATAATTAATCGCTAATAAATATATTAGTGGAATTATATATTGAAAAATAATTTTTCAACAAATAAAAGAATACTTCCTTTCATTATATCACTTGCTTCAATTGTTTGATTCTATTTTATCCAAAATTTCTGTTTGGGTTCGAATAGACTCTTGATGTAGAATTCCGAAAATCTCCCGAATCAATTCTGAGTTCAATCCTAAGGATTCTCCCCACCTAGGTCGGCTATCGAAAATCTCTTTCCAACGCTCCATCTGCAATACGGCCACGTTATTGAGTTTTTTGTATTCACCAATTTTTTCAACCAATTGCATTCTCCTGTGCAAAGCTTCTAATAGGTCATGATCTGCTTGATCAATCTGACTTCTTATTTCTGCCAATTGATTGAGCATTTCTGCAGCTTCAAATTTCACCTTTCTGGTTTTCAGCTGAGAAAGCATGAATTCCAGGTTTTTAGGAGTTAATTGTTGAGCAGCATCGGACCAGGCTTGATCTGGATTACAATGGGACTCAATGATCAAGCCATCAAAATTTAAATCTAGCGCCTTTTGTGCAATGATGGGTACTAAATCTCTTTTTCCAGAAATATGACTGGGATCATTAATCATCATTAAATCCGGGAAATGAGTTCTGAATTCAATCGGGATCTGCCAGAGAGGGGAGTTCCGGTGAATTTGATCTCTAAAATTTGAAAAACCCCGATGTATTACTGCCAAATCTTGAATCCCAACTTTTTGAAAACGCTCAACAGCTCCAATCCAAAGGCTTAAATCTGGATTGACAGGATTTTTAATCATCACCGGAATATTTACTCCTTTGAGACTTTCGGCTATTTCCTGAACGGTAAATGGATTGACTGTGGATCTTGCTCCAACCCAGAGTATATCAATTTCATGAGCTAGGGCTTCCTCAACATGTTGGGCAGAGGCAACCTCTATCGCAAATTTGACTGTGTATTTATTTTTAATTTCCTGGATCCAAGGAAGGGCAATGGATCCTAAGCCCTCGAAACTCCCTGGTCTTGTCCTTGGTTTCCATACACCTCCGCGTATTAAGTTGATGCCTTGAGATACCAATTCCTGAACAGTATTATCCAGTTGTTCGGGGGTTTCTATGCTGCATGGACCTGCAATAATCAAGGGCTTAGAATGGGGATTTTTATCGAAAAGGGTTTCCAAAATATTCGCATTTTTGTTCTTTAAAACTCAAGTAAGGCCTGCTAGGTTTAAATTCCTGATTTTTTGATTTTTTCAGAATCAGATTCTATCCAAATATCCCAACAAATCATCTGCTGCAGAGGTTTTTTTAATATCTTTGCACCTTTATTTGAGCAATATGCCAGTAAAACCCAAAATTTCTTTCGAGAATCTAGAAGTTGCTTTCGCTTCTAAGAGCAATGCGGAATTGCGTAAAATGTATTTGATTTTCGCAACTCTCAATAATAATCTGATCTCCGATCTGGGTATTGGATTAGCAAATTTGGCCTTTAAACTCAAACTTCCGGTCAAAGGTATCATGAAAAAGACCATGTTTGGTCATTTTTGTGGAGGAGAAACTATCAAGGAGTCCATTCAAGCTTGTAAAAAGTTGGCGGAATACAGGGTAGAATCTATTCTCGATCTTTCGGTAGAGGGAAAAGGAGATGAAGCCAGCTTTGATAAAACCACGGAGGAGATTTATCAGACTTTGGTCGAATCAGCCAAAACCGCTTACATGCCTTTCGGTGTATTTAAAGTAACCGGACTGGGAGATTATCATATCATGATCAAAATCCAGAATGGAGAAAAGTTAAGTAAAGAAGAGCAAGCTGCTTTTGATAGGATGAAAGCTAGGGTGGATAAACTTTGCAAAGCTGCTCATGACTTGGGATTAAGGATTCTTGTGGATGCAGAAGAATCTTGGTTCCAAAACGTTATTGATGATCTGGCCTATGAAGCCATGGAAAAATACAATCAAGACCGTTGTGTAGTCTATAACACCTATCAAATGTATAGGCACGACTCTTTGTCAAGATTGCAAAAAGCCCATTTGGTAGCTCAAGAAAAAGGCTATTTGTTGGGCGCCAAACCCGTAAGAGGTGCCTATATGGAAAAAGAGCGGGAAAGGGCAGAGGAGATGGGTTATCCTGATCCGATTCAACCTAATAAGGCAGCCACTGATAGGGATTATGATGCAGCCATCGCCTATTGTATTGAGAACGGGATTTATCTGGTTTGTGCTACCCATAATGAAAAAAGTAGCCTTCAACTGATAGATTTGATGAACCTCAATGGGATAGACCCTAAGTCAGACCTGGTTTTCTTCTCTCAACTTTATGGGATGAGCGATAATATTTCCTTTAATCTGGCTAACTCGGGATATAGGGTGGTAAAATATGTTCCTTACGGCCCTGTAGAAAAAGTGATGCCATATCTAACCCGAAGAGCAGCAGAAAACAGTTCCATAGCTGGACAAAGCAGCAGGGAGTTTGAGCTGGTGAAAAGGGAAATGAAAAGAAGAAAGAGGAATTAAAAGTGTGAAGTCTGAATTCAGAAGGCTGAATTTGAAATCAGAAAGCTGAAAAAGAATAGTCAAGGAATAAAATAAAAATTAGAACTCTCAAATCCATACCATGCAACTTTTGAGTGAACAGGAAATCGAACGAAGAAAAGATCGCGAAGAGCTGATGCAATTAGGGATAAACCCTTACCCAGCGGAAGCTTTCCCAATCAATGTCACTTCAGAGGATATTCATAAAAATTACGAAAATCATAAAACCGACTACAAAGATATCTCAATTGCAGGTCGATTGATGACCAAGAGAATCATGGGCTCAGCTTCATTTGCTGAGATTCAGGATTCTACTGGAAGGTTACAGATTTATGTAAGAAGGGATGATATCTGTCCGGGAGAGGATAAAACACTTTACAATAGTGTATTTAAAAAGCTATTGGGTATAGGAGATTTTATAGGAGTTAAGGGATATATTTTTACTACTCAAACTGGAGAGATTTCCCTTCATGTCACTGAATTGAAGGTTCTTTCTAAATCCGTTAAGCCATTACCTGTAGTTAAAAGAGACGAAGAAGGGAATGTCTACGATGGATTTACAGATCCTGAAATGCGCTATAGACAACGCTATGTGGATTTGACTGTCAATCCAGAAGTGAAGCAAACTTTCATCACCAGATCCAAAATTATTTCTACCATGCGTAGATATTTTGATGATCACGGATGGTTGGAGGTAGAAACTCCTATTCTTCAGGCTGTTCATGGTGGTGCTGCGGCAAGACCTTTCCAGACTCATCATAATACGCTGGACATGCCTCTGTTTTTGAGAATCGCGAATGAACTTTATTTAAAGAGGTTGATCGTTGGAGGCTTTGATGGAGTTTATGAATTTGGGAAAATGTTCCGTAATGAAGGAATGGACCGAACTCACAATCCGGAATTTACTTCCATGGAAATCTATGTAGCCTACAAGGATTACATCTGGATGATGGAAATGGTGGAAGATCTTCTTGAAAAAGTTACCCTAGCGATTCACGGAGATACCAAAGTCAAAGTAGGAGAGAAAGAAATTGATTTTGCAGGTCCATACCGACGCTTGACCATGTATGATTCAATCAAGGAATATGCTGGTATCGACGTGAGTAAAATGGGAGAAGAAGAACTCCGCAAAGTTTGTGCTGAGCTAGCCATTGAAGTAGATGATTCTATGGGCAAAGGCAAACTGATTGATGAGATTTTCGGAGAAAAAGTTGAGGAACACTTAGTTCAGCCAACTTATATCACCGACTACCCAATTGAAATGACTCCTTTGGCGAAAAAGCACAGAACTGAACCGGGCTTGGTGGAGAGATTTGAATTGTTCGTGAATGGAAAAGAAATAGCTAACGCCTACACGGAATTAAATGATCCAATTGATCAGCGAGAGAGATTTGAAGATCAGTTGAAACTAGCCGAAAGAGGAGATGATGAGGCGATGGCCATGGATGAGGATTTCTTGAGATCTTTGGAATATGGAATGCCACCTACTTCGGGATTGGGTATTGGAATCGATAGATTGACCATGTTGCTGACCAATAAGACTACGATTCAGGAAGTTTTATTCTTCCCTCAAATGAGACCTGAGAAAAAGCAGGTAGAAATGACCGAGGAAGAAAAGATGATTTTTGAATTAGTAAAGGGAAATCAGCCAGCCTTATTGCCTGAAATCAAGGGTATGACTGATTTGAGCAATAAAAAATGGGATGTTGCTATGAAAGGCTTAAGCAAAAAAGGAGTGGTATCTGTTCGAAAAGAAGGAGAAAACCTTTTTATTGATTTGGCAGAGTAGTTCTCTTAATTATTGACTAAAAAAAGACCCCGGCAAATTCCTTATTGCCGGGGTCTTCGTTTATAATCCTGTATTATCTTTTTTACGTGCTTCTTTTTCCCTCTCGGCGTAGCTAAATACTTTAAGAAGTAGAGGACTGGTTCTCTCAGTTACCAATTCCCGGATTTTGTATTCTTCTTTGGCGATTTCTACAAATAAACCATCTATAGCTTTCTGGGTAACATAAGCAGTCAAGTCGGTATTAACAGGTTTTACCAAAGGAATCTTGTTGTACTGAGTCATCACATCAGACCAATAGTTGGTAGCGTTTACTTTTTGTAGGCTGCTATTAATTATGGGTGAAAATTTCTTAGTAAGCTCCTGACTGGTGGTTCTTGCGAAATACTGAGTTGCCGCATCATTTTCTCCCAATAAGATTCCCCTGACATCCTGCAAGGTCATCTGCTTAATAGCCGCGGTAAAAATGGGTTTAGCTTCTTTAGCTGCTTCCTCTGCGGCTTTGTTTAAGCTCTCAATAGCCTGATCGCAAACTGAGCCCAAACCGATTGATCGAAGGGTTTTTTCCACATTTTTAGCTTCTTCAGGAAATAGAATCTTCACATCAGGATTTTTAAAATACCCGTCAACGGCAGATAATCGCTCTGTGCTAACTCCAGTTCCTTTTTCCAAAGCCTCTTTCAGCCCCGTTGCAATTTCAGAATTATTCGGTGTGCCTAAGGTTTGCTGGATTACCTTGTTTATCTGAGCTGTGGATTGACAAGAGCTGAAGATTAGTAATCCTAAAAAAAACAGTAAATTTCTATATGGTCGACTTATGGTCATGGGATGATGTTTGATTGTACGATTGAAAGAACGGAAAAAACGCCAAAAAGATTTTAAAAGCAAGCCATATCAAGGGGAAGTTTAAGTTTTACGATAAAATCAGGAAGTCTTAAAATTTTGAGAATTTTTTATTAAAATTGATGATATCATTGATAAAATTTAATAAAGTGAGTCATTTAATGAAATATTGATAAATGAATTTAAGATTAAATTCGGAGTTTGGAACTCTCAGGGCAGTGTTGATGCATAGGCCGGGAAAGGAAATTGATAGGCTAACTCCCTATAACAAAGACTTTTTACTATTTGAAGATGTTCCTTATTTAGAGGCATTGCAAAAAGAACATGACGTTTTTTCCAATTTAATTATAGAATCAACCGGAGCTACGGTTTACCAACTCAGAGAATTGTTAATCCGCGTATTATATGACGGGGAGATATTGCTGAGATTGATGAGGGAATCTCTCAGACGATCCAACATGGTTCATTTGGCTGAGGATATTTTGGAGCGATATTCCACGGCCGAATGTGCAGGTATTTTGACAGCGGGCTTAAAAGTGCATGAATTGAAAAGAAAAATCCCAAACTTGAATCAGGGAGAACTTTTGGATTATGCTTTTGTGATAACTCCTTGTCCTAATTTGTATTTTCAAAGAGACCCTATGGCACTCACGCCTGGCGGGATTATTTTTTCTTCCATGAAAATGGAAGGTAGACAGCGAGAAGCAAATTTGTTAAGGACCGTTTTTGAAAATCACCCAGAGTTCAAAGACCACGTCAATAAATTATACCCCATCAATGGTCATGATAATCCTCCAAGTATTGAAGGGGGAGATGTCATAGTCTTATCCCATGAGGCAGTAGCTATAGGGAACTCTGAGCGGACTGATGAAAAGGCTATTTACCATGCAGCCAAAGCTCTTCTGGCAGAGGGATCTGTGAAAAGGGTTTATGAGGTTCACTTGCCTGAAAAGCGAAATTATATGCATTTGGATACCGTTTTTACTGTTTTGGATGAAAATCTGGTGCTGACTTATCCTGATGCTATGAATGCTGTTCTTCAAACATCTCTTTATACTTTAAAGGAGGTGCAGGATGATAAGGTGCATATCAAACGCGAGGTACTGAAGGAGTCACTTTTAACGGTTTTGGAAAGGGAGATTCCTCATTTAGAGGTTTTGGCAACTGCAGATGGAAATCCAGACTATTCTATGCGTGAGCAATGGTTTGATGGAGCTAATGTTTTTGCTATAGGACCAAGAAGAGTGATATCCTATAATAGAAATATTCACACCAACAGAGCCTTAAGAAATATGGGAGTAGAGGTATTGGAAATTCCTTCCTCAGAATTATCCCGAGGTTTGGGAGGTCCGAGATGTATGACTATGCCACTGAGCCGTGCTAGAGTATAGGAATAAAAAAGTGACTATTAATTTATTTGACCTTTAGCTGTTAGTGACCTGTAGTCGGGTGAAATTTATTCAGAATAATTGGGGACTGCCTTCGACTCCCTGCCTATCGTCAGGCAGGCGCCGCCAAGGACAGATTAAATTAAATCCCGAAATAAGTTAAATTTCGGAATTTAATTCTTTGTTATGGAAAGTAAGCTTTAGCTAACTTAAAATCCTTTTGTTTCTATTAAGCATTTTCTTTTTTCTTTTCGTTCTTTTGCCTTGAAGCAAAAGAACCATCCCGAGAATCGGGACAAGACCCAGCAAAGCTCCAACCCTGTCTCGCCGCCAGGCAGGCGCACTAGGCCGGACGCTGGCCCGCTGCTGCGTCAGCCCACCGCGCCCTAACTAAAAAAGTTTTTTCAAAAGAAATGGATATCATTTGCGAAAGGACGAGAGACTAATCCATTTTGGACGAACCTGTCAACATCTTTTTTGTATGTTTGAAGAATATTTAAGACTCAGTTTGACAACAGAACCCGAGGTTTAGGAGGTCCGATTTGTATGACTATGCCACTGAGCCGAACTAGGGTATAGGAATAAAAAAGGCCAGTTAAGTCAACTGGCCTTTATTTTTATAATTTAATGATCCAATTGTGTGGATCTTTTTGGCTTCCATATTTAATGCCATCCAATGCGGCTAAAACTTTGTGTGAAAAAGCATCTGCTGGTTTTTCTGGCAAGACATAATCTTTTCCATCAATATGAATTTTGGCAATATGAGCAATAGTCGCCGCTGTTCCCGTTCCAAATGCTTCTTCCAAAGTTCCATTTTCCAAAGCTTCTTTCAACTCAGAAACACTTAAAAACCGTTCTTCAATAGGCTGATTCCAGTCATTTGCCAATTGAACTACTGAATTTCTGGTAATTCCCTTCAAGATTGTACCCGTGTGAAGTGGAGCTGTAATGAGCGTTCCGTTTATTTTAAACATTACATTCATCGTACCACTTTCTTCAATATTACTATGGCTTTTACCATCTGTCCACAGTAGTTGATCGTAGCCAGCTTTTTGTGCCTGTAAGGCCGGATATAATGAAGCAGCGTAGTTTCCAGCTGTTTTTGCAGCTCCCGTTCCTCCTTCAGTTGCTCTCGTAAACTTGGTTTCTACTTTTACAGAAACAGGCTTAGAGTAATAATTTCCTACTGGGCAGGTAAAAATGATGAATTTATAGGTATCAGATGGCTTTACACCTATGTAGTCATCCGTAGCAAACATGAATGGTCGGATATAAAGGGAGGCTCCTTTGGCTGTCGGAACCCAGTCTCTATCCAAATCCAAAAGCTGAAGCATACCCTCCATAAAGACCTCTTCAGGCAAGGATGGCATGCACATCCTTTCAGCCGATTCATTCATTCTTTTCCAGTTAGCATCCGCTCGGAAAATCAAAATTTCACCTTCTTCATTTTTATATGCTTTCATTCCTTCAAAAATGGACTGTCCATAATGAAGAGCGGCATTGGATGGGTTTAGCTGTAATGGTGCATAAGGTTCAATTCTCAAGTCAGTCCACTCTCCATTTTTATAATCTGCCACAAACATGTGATCAGAGATGGTTTTTCCAAAAACCAAATTGGAAAAATCAGTTTGCGCTAATCTGGAAGATGCTGTCTTGTGTACCGGTATGGCTAGCGAGGTTTTCATGCTAAAACGGATTCAGGCCAAAAGCCTTTGTTGAAATTTTATTTTACTACGGGCAAAATTTACCCAGTTATTTAAACTCTAGGTTTCCAAGTTACTTCCTCTACTTCTAGTTCTTGGGCCATTTTTCTTCCCAAAACAAAGAAGTAGTCCGAAAGCCTATTCAAATATTGGATCACCATTTCATTCACTTGTTCGTAAGAAGCGAGCTCAACTGCCAATCTTTCAGCTCTTCTACATACCGTCCTTGCTAAGTGGCAAAATGAAACAGATTGGTGCCCACCAGGTAAGATAAATGCTGTAAGAGGAGCCAAATCAGCTTCCATACTATCCATTTGATGCTCTAGCATTTGGATATCTTCGGCATGCAAATCTGGCTTTTTTACTTTATCCTTTCCCGGAACCGTGGCTAAATCAGCTCCAATTGTAAAGAGTCTATCCTGAATTTCTTTCAGAATATCAGTTCTGGAATTATTTACTTCCTGATCTCTGAGAAGTCCCACGTAAGAGTTGAGTTCGTCAATGGTACCATAAGCATCGATTCTTAAATCTGATTTTGGTACTCTGACTCCTCCCAACAATGAGGTAATTCCCTGATCTCCGGTTTTGGTATAAATTTTCATGAATAACCCTTCAATTCTCCGACAAAAATAAGAATCTATTTGATAATACTTTGTTTGACCTAAGCGTGAACGCCTACCCCCCGTGTTGGGTTTGGATTCACCGTATCACTTTCTACCAAGCCGTCTCTTAATCTGACAATTCTGTGCGCATAGTGGGCAATATCGTCTTCGTGAGTTACCATGATGATGGTATTTCCTTTTGAGTGTAGCTCATGAAAAAGCTCCATGATATCATAGGAAGTCTTAGAGTCTAGGTTTCCGGTAGGCTCATCCGCCAATATGATAGATGGATTGTTGACCAAAGCTCTTGCAATCGCAACTCTTTGTCTTTGTCCACCGGAAAGTTCATTTGGTCTGTGCTTGGTTCGATCACCAAGTCCCACATTGCTCAAAGCCTGAAATGCCATTTCTTCTCTCTCGGCTCTGCTAAAACCTGCATAAACCAAGGGCAGGGCTACATTCTCCAGGCAACTTGCTCTCGGAAGAAGGTTAAAAGTTTGGAACACGAAGCCTATTTCTTTATTTCTGATCTCCGCCAGCTCATTCTCAGTCATGTCACTGACATCCTTATTATTGAGAATGTATGTGCCGGAAGTAGGGGTGTCAAGGCAACCGATGATATTCATCAAGGTAGATTTACCTGATCCTGAAGGACCCATAAAAGCTACATATTCCCCTCTATCCACTGTGATCGAAACGGATTTTAGGGCTTGAATAATTTCTGCCCCCATTTTGTAGGTTCGGTTGATATTATGGGTCTCAATAACTCTGCTCATGGTAAGTTGGGTTAGTGGTTTAGCTGAATTTTAAAAATACAGCATTTCTGTCAAAATACGAGATTATCTTCTAATAGTTGGTTAATTGGAGTCTTTCTAAAGTGGCAGGATCTATCCATTGGGCCATTTCAACCAGGGCATCTGTTGCATAATTGCTCAAACCTATTGCTCTTGCCAGTTGAACTTTTTTCATCCAGAGAATAGGGTCTCGGTTGAATTCAGTAGCCGCATTGATGATTTCATATTGAGCCAAAGGATCTGGATTGATAGCAACGGCAGACCAGATTAAGGGACTGAAATAGGGATTGCCTGTCAACTCATCTCCCAATTGAAGCCAATTGAGCAGGGCTTCTACAGACTCTTTATTCTTCAAATCCGGATTGGCCAAAAATTTACTCAAATCTTCCTGAATACCCTTTTTATCTTGAATATGCTTTCCTAATTCCCTCAAATCCGATGCGTCGATTCCATGACTTTTAAAGGCCATCAATCGAATTGCGAAATCAGTTTTGAGTTCTGAATCAGGAAGAGTTTTCCATTCATCGTATAAATTTTTTGGCAGGCTTTCGTGAAATTTTTGAATTAACTCGAGATAAAACAAGGTTGCTTCATCTGGCTGAGTTAGATAATCCGGCATTTGAAGACCATATTTTACTCGAATCAGTTCCGCATTTTCATAATATCCACCAAAGCTCAAAATACTCCAATGGTAAGACTGAAAAGCCTGAAATCCCTTTTCCTCTGCCGCCAGTAATTCTTTGGCAGCTTTTTTAAAGTCCATTTGTTGAGCTAAAATGCTGGTCGATAAATGGAGAAAATAGCCAGCATCTCCGGGATTTCTAAAAGCCAAGCCATTTAGGTTTTTGATTGCATCTGCTATTCTTCCGGCTCCAAGACTTCTGATGACAGCCGTCTCCTGAAGTTGCATAATATAATCCTGCATTTCCTCTTGCTTCCACAAGCTGTCTAGCATTGCAATGTCGGACTCAATGTTGACATGGTTTTTTTGAGAAAAGATATTTCTCCAAGCAGCCTGTACCAAAAGGGGGGAATTTTCTTTTTCTATTTCTTTCTTTACTTCCGCTAGAAGTTTCTCTTCAGGATAGTTTCCCAGTGCGTTTTGTCTGGCTATTTCATTGATTTTTTCTGCCAATGAATTCAAGGCCTTAGACTCACCCTCAATTTGACCCATTTTAGCCTTCAAAGCCAATAGATTACTTTGGGAAACAGGGTGTGCGGCTGAACTGGAATCCAATAATGCCAAGGCCTCTTCAGCACGGTTTACCTTGGTGAGCAATAGTGCCAAATTATTTAGCAATAATTCATTTTCAGGGAAAAACCGAAGGCCTCGTTCTAAATAAAATATGGATTCAAAAATCTTATTTTCTCTATGAAGCCTGTCTGCCAGAAGGATAATATTGTCCACCTGAGGAGCTTCAGAAAAGCTTTCTTCCAAGTGTTGTTTAGCCAAAGTAGGCTGGTTTAATTGAAAAAGTAGCTGTGCTGTAGCATTCTTGGCTTTTGGGTTATTTCTATACCTGGACCAGGAGTTTTCATAAATAATACTGGCCTCTAATTTTTGACCTGATCCGTAATAATAATCACCCAAAATATTACTGCTCATGGCATTGGCTTGCACGCCAACTATTCCTTCTGAGTAAGCAGTGGCTACCAACATGGCAATCAAACCTCCAATTCTTAAATGATAATAAGGCAAGGAATGAGGCTTGAATAATACTTTTTCGGCAGCTTTTCCGGAATTCATTACCTCATAGAAATTGGTAAGAATATAGACCAAGAAAAATAGACTGAAACCGATTTGAGAGTAAGTGAAAATATGTTTGAGAAACTCTTCTGCGGGCTGATTTCCGGAGATTTTGAGTTTCCAACTCAGCCATAAAACCAGTCCAAAGCCAATCAGATACAATCCTTTCAATGTCTTTTCAGACCCCACCAAATCCTGACCTGATTCAACTCTTTCTTTCAAAGTAAACCAGCCCAATATTCCTAATGGAAATAGAAGAAACAATGGATTGAAGCTTGGCAGAAAATCCATAGGGAAGCCTGTGAGATCCATCAAAATATTTACCATTAATAGTAGGTAAATAGCTGTTATTAGAGTGATTTGAATGGATACTTTCAAGGATAAATTTCTTCCTGCTTTTAGCAGTAAAATATAAATGCCTGAAATCATTCCGTGTCCATTCCATAAGAGCCAAGCAATTGATAATAGTATAGCTGGCATGGTTAGATGTTCTGCTAGAAAAAGCTCGGGTCTGGAAATCGGGCTCAAGGTTTCCAACGCATAGCCAGTGACCATCAAGCAAATTAAATTGAGAAGAAACCTGAACTCAAATCGAAGAGATTTCCCAGTAATATGAAAAAAAACAGGAATTACTAAGGTGCCAACTATGGCAATGATAAGGGGGTAATTGCTACTTGGACTTCCAATGTTCAATCCATTCAGATTGGAAAAGGTGAGAATGGCAATCCAAACTATTCCAAAAGCAAGAAAAAAGTACTTTTTCAATTCGCTGACTAATGTCAAAATCAGGGTAAGAATGAGCCCCATTAAAATACCAAAGAATAAGGACTCAGCAACAAAAATATTGGGGCCCAAATCTTTGAATTCCTGAAAAATCAGGAAATTATCTACCAAAATAGGAAATGATACGGGTCCAAATTGAGACCAATCAAAAGGGATAGAAATACTATCCAAAAAGTAACCGGCTTGGATATTTCTGTAAGGTATGGGATTGAAAAGAAAGTAATAGTAAGCAAAAAGCCCTCCCGTAATAATCAAAAGGAGGGCCGGGATAATTGCTTTTTTAGAAAGTAAGTTGGTGGAGTTTTGCAGCATTATTCTAAAACCTTTGGAACGCGGAAATAATCAGAATCTCTTTTTGGGGCATTTTTCAAACCAGCTTCGTGGTCTAAATGCTTACCTACCTGATCTTCCCGCATGTCATTGACTTCGGATGACATAGTGGTCAATGGCTCCACTGAATCTGTATCTAATTCATTGAGCTTTTCCACCCAGTCCAAAATCTGACTCATATCTTGCGACATTTTTTCAGCACTGCCTTCATCGAATTCTAGCCTTGCCAAATGCGCTATTTTTTTGATTGCTTCTTTGTCAATCTTCATGTGTGTCGTTACCTAAATTATCCTGATTAAGTTGAGCTTGAATCACTTCAAAACACTTCTCTTTCAGGCTGTCTTCTGTATCTTCTACTGTAGGAAGTATGGCCTCATGTAAGACCATTTTTGCTCTTTTCAAGTTGAGCAAGAGCCCTTTTCCTTCAGGCAAAATTAGATGATTATAGGATAAAGTGACAGGAATGATGGGTATTTGTTTCTCAACAGCTAGCCGAAACGCCCCATTTTTGAAAGGAACCATTTGTGGTGGTTGGGTGGAATAGATTCCTCCTTCCGGAAACAGAACAATACTGCTTCCATTATCCAGTGCTAAACCTGCCCTCCTCATAGTTTCAGCACGGCTTTTAAGTCTTGACCTGTCAACTGCTATGTGGAGCTTTTTAAAATAGTAGCCGAAAAGAGGAGCTTTTCTAATTGAGGCTTTTCCCACAAACTGCACGTCACCCGGAATAAATCCCATCATGGCAATGTCCAGATAAGAGAAGTGATTGGCTAAAAATAGATAAGGTTTGCCTTTTTCAAGCTTGCATTTTTTCTCCATATGAACGGGAAGAAAAATCAAGGTGAAATAAACTTTAGCCCAGTAGCGGTTGATTTTTCTTCCAAATCTTTGCCATCCAGGAATCCAAATACAGATCAAAAAGAAAGGGAATATCGCCAAAAAGCTTCCAATGAATAATAAGCCGGCATAGACTGAATAAATGATCCGTAGAAGTTTAATCATGATTGACCATATGATTTGCCACCTTGATAAAATAATTCATCATCAACTCTCTGACTTCCTGTTCCACCTGAATTTTATCCAAAGCTGTGAGCATGGCATTCATCCAGTGATTTCTCATTTTACCATCTATTTTCCACTGAAAATGCCTCATTCTAAGCCGAGGATGTCCCCGCTCTTCCGAATAGGTTTGAGGTCCACCAAATACCTGCATTAGAAATAAGAAAAGTCTCCTTTCTGCTGGAGCCAGATCTTTTTCTGGATAAAGTCTTCGCAACTCTTCGTTCTGGGACACTTCCTCATAAAAATAAGCGGTCAGTCGTTTTATTTTTTCTTCTCCGACTGCTTCGTATATGCTCTGAAATGGGTTCATTTCGCAAACTTAACAAAAGGAGGGAATTAGGATTCCAGTTTTTTGACTTTCAAAGATGTTCCTTCTGTGGATATCACAATCACTTTTTCACCTTGGTCTATAAAATCTCCTCTGGAATAGGCATCATAAATCTCTCCGTCAATTTCTACCCTTCCGCTGGGCCTTAGTCTGGAATGTACTATACCTGATTTTCCCTTTAAATCATCTTTGTAAAAACTGGAAGTATACCCCTCTGTTCTCTGTTGGGTACTGGCCAAAGTAATGGTTTGAAATGCCTGCCATTTATTCACCTTGGGAGTGAGCCAAAAGATCAAACTCACAGCAGCAATTGCCGAAAGGATCACGGTGAGCAAGGCAGTGAATAATTGAGAGGCAGGTACAAAATCAAAGTCGAAATTTTGATTCGGAAGCATACCCAAGACCAAACCTGCAAGGATACAAGTGATCCCTAGGACCCCAAAAATTCCAAAGCCCGGGATGACAAATAGCTCAATTGCCAATAATATCACACCTGCCACAAATACAATTACTTCCCAGTTTTCAGCTAGTCCATTTAAATAATAAGGGATGAAATAGAGGATGGTGGCAACGATTGATGCGAGAAGTGGAAAGCCAACTCCGGGAGTTTGAAGCTCAAAATAGATTCCTCCTATAATAATTAAGATCAATATCCCACTGATTGCAGGGTTTAAGAAAAAAGAAATGATTTGTTCCGTGTGAGAAACTTCATATTCAATAATCTCAGCGTCTTGAAGCCCCTGGGCCTCAAGGATGGCGTTGATGGAGCGGTATTCTCCTTCACAAAAACCCAGCTTAATGGCTTCAGAAACGGAAAGTGTAATGACTGAACCTGCTTCGGATACACCTTCAATCTCCAATTTTTCATCTACCATTCCTTCAGCAATTTTGGGGTCTCGTCCTTTTGCTTCGGCAGTACTTCTCATCATGGAGCGCATGTAGGACTGATACTTATCAGGTGCTGCAGCTCCATCTGCCCCATTGACCACAGTAGCGGCACCAATGCTTGCTCCGGGTGCCATGTAAATACTATCGGTAGCAATCGAAATCAAGGCTCCGGCGGAGGCTGCATCCTTATTGATAAAGGTGTATATCGGAATTTCGGATTCCAAAAGCATGGTTCGAATATCATCTGCATCATTGACCGCACCTCCGTAGGTGTCCATTTCGATGATAATCAAATCTGCATTTTTTTCTTTTGCATCTTCCAAAGCCAGCTTCACTCTTCTATTCATTGCAGGATCAATATCTCTGTCAATTTTAAAAGTGAATATTTTCTTTATTTCAGCTTCCTGGGCATTAGTGCTTGAGAAGCTGCTATAGAAAATTGACATTAAAAGGCAGTAGAATAATGTTTTCATGGTTAGTTAATCAGAAACAAAAGATACGCATGAATTTCCTTTAGGACTTATTTTTTGAAAGATATCAGGCTTTTTTTCTAAAATTCCTTGACTTTCAGTTGATTTAAGACGTTTGATCCACAACCTCGGATTCTTATTCGAGAAAATTAGTCTTTTAGCATAATTATTGATGTTTATGTAGATAGAATTTTAGTACAACCCATCAAAATCAGCTTTCTATATGCAAATTAATAAACGCACTTTCTACCTAATTCCTGCACTTTTTATTTCCATTTCAACCTTCGCTATCACTGAAATGGACTCTGTAGGAATCGAAAGGGTGGGTGATAAAACCTTTATCATCCATAATGTTGAGCCTAAGGAGACTCTTTTCGGAATTTCAAGAAGATATCAAACCCCTGTAGGAGAAATTGTAGATGCGAATGCCTCTTTGAAATCGGGTTTAAAAATCGGACAGCAAATCAGAGTTCCCTATGTATCCAAAGAAACTGTTCCTTCAGGTGCAGCCTTGCATAAAGTAGTTCCAGGTGAAACGCTATTTGCGATTTCTAAAAAATATGATGTGACAGTTTCTGAGATCATGGAGTGGAATGGTTTAAAAGGAAATGATCTAAGTGTCGGCCAGGCATTGGTCATTCAAAAACCACAAGCAGCTCCTCAAAAGACGGTAGCTGAAGTGAAAGAAACTAAACCTGCACCTACCACTGCTAGTGTTCCTGCCAAACAGGAAACTACTCCAAAGCCAGAAGCTAAGCCAAGTCCTGCAAGAAAGGAAGAAACAAAACCAATGACTGAACCTAAAGCCCAGCCAACAGGTCAGGTTTTGGTTCCTGGAGACTGGATTTCTCATGAAGTTAAGACCGGACAAACTTTGTTTTCAATTGCCGGGCAGTACAATGCAAAAGTGGAAGACATTATCAACTGGAATGGTTTGGTGTCAAATAATCTAACTGTTGGACAGGTGTTGAAAGTTGGAAGAGCAGAACCCAAGCAATCAGACGTGCCGATTGTAGGTGAACCGAAGGTGGTAAGTAGCGCTGAAGAAATGCATGTTGTTCCGGATGGAGCGAGCTCAGGTGGGTTTAAGAATATTAGAGAAACCGGCCAAGCTGAACTGATAGAAGGTACAGGAGGTCATAAAAAATATTTGGTTTTGCACAGAACTGCGCCCGTAGGAACTATCATGCGAGTGAAAAATGAAGAAAATGACGTGACCATTTTCGCAAGAGTAGTGGGAACACTTCCTGAAACCGGTGATAACTCTAAATTGGTCATTAAACTTTCACAAGCGGCATTTGATCAACTCAAAGCTGTGAATGGAAGATTCCCTGTTGAGGTGATGTATTAAGAAGTTTTGATAAATTAATTGGAGCTCCGAATTATCGGAGCTTTTTTTTTAATTATCATAACTATCCGCTTTTCAGTAAGTTTGTTTGATATGAAAGCTATTTCTCCACTTCGAACTCTCCTTTTTCTAGCACTATTTTTCATTGCTTTTGAAAGCCTTAGTCAGGAAATTCCTGCATTAGAAACTTTTAATCAGACCCGATTAGATTACAATCAAAAAGGGATGTTGATTTTAGGCTCTTGGGCTGTGGGAAATATGATTTGGGGTGGGATAGGAGCAAGCCAAAGCATGGGAGAAAACAAGGCCTTTCACCAAATGAACCTGTATTGGAACTCTGTGAATCTGATTATTGCAGGGTTGGGTTATTGGCAAGCTACCAAGGAGAGTCCAGGTACCGATTTTTGGCAAACAATGGACGCTCAAAATGGAATTGAAAAAATTCTCCTTTTTAATGCTGCATTAGATTTAGCTTATATGGGAGGAGGCTTATACCTGAAAGAAAGAGGGCTGAGAAAATCAAATGAGCGATTGATTGGATTTGGGAAGTCGGTAATATTACAAGGTGCATTTTTATTGGTCTTTGATGGCATCATGTATAGCTTCCACAGCGCCCATGCAAAAGACTTACCTGAAATAGTTCAAAACCTTAGTTTAAGCCCAACCGGAGTAGCCTTGAGAATTCCCCTAAGATAAATCATATTTTTTTGAATAGATTTTAGTTATTACTCTGTAGCTCTAGTTTGCCATTCTTATTTAGTCAGGGTACCTTTGCATGCAAGTACCCCATTATGAACAAAGTACAACTCTTCTTTCACCACGTATTTAGATTTATCTGGAATTTGATATTCGTGGTATCTTATCCAATCCTTGCAAGCTTTGGTTTGCTATTTATTGGGCTTACCTGGCTCTTTTCCAAACTTTCCCAACTCTTGACTAGGTTGAGACCTGAGGGTAAAAAAATAGTCATTAAGGAAAGTGAATGGGAAGTTCTCCCTTATTCCAATGAAATGCTGGAGGCTAAATTGGTTAAACAGATCATGTTTGGCCCTTCTGGCTTTAGACTGAGAAGGATGGATGGGGTTCCATCGGTTTTATCGGATTTTGTCTTTGGAAATAAAATCAGAGTTATAGAAGAGGGATTTATTTTAGAAAAATGGAATAGCACTGAATCCAAGGATCTTCCCGACTTTGACATTTGCTTGTATAATCCAGATGAAGATTCCTTGAGATCGCTAACAAATATTAAATGCTTTGACTGGCATGTTTCTGAGAAAGTAGAAAATGAGCTTTCTTTTAAATGGTTTGACGGAACTCAAGGCGGAGAGGTGAAAGTTGCTCTTTAATGAATGATATCAAGGGATTTTTAGACGAAAAAGTCGAACTCTACAATCAGCCGGGATTTATAACCAACGATCCGATTTCTATCCCGCATCGCTTTTCTAAAAAGCAGGACATTGAAATTTCAGGTTTTTTTGCTGCGATTTTAGCCTGGGGTCAGAGAAAGACCATTATTAATAAATGTGTGGAGCTTTTTGAGAAAATGGATAATGCTCCATATGACTTTTTACTGCATCATCAGGAAGAGGATTTAAAGCCATTTCTTACCTTCAAACATAGAACATTCAACGATGTGGATACACTCTATTTCATCCACTTTTTAAGTTGGTTTTATAAAAAACATGATTCTCTCGAACAGGCATTTTTGCTTGGCCAAAATGGGGAAATTGATGCTATGGAATCAATTCTATCCCGATTCCATGAGTTTTTCTTTTCTCTTCCCGATGCTCCATCTAGAACCCGCAAACATATAGCGACTCCCGCAAGAAAAGCAGCATGTAAGCGCATTACCATGTATTTGAGATGGATGGTTAGAAAGGATAGAAAGGGAGTTGATTTCGGGATTTGGGATCAGATCAATCCGGCTCAGTTAATATGTCCCTGTGATCTGCATGTAGATCGGGTAGCGCGGAAGCTTGGCTTGATTACAAGAAAACAAACGGATTGGCTAACAGCTCTGGAACTGACAGAGCAATTGAGAACCTTTGATCCGACAGATCCGGTTAAATATGATTTCGCTCTCTTTGGACTTGGGATTGAAGAAAAGTTCTAGGCTTAATGAAATTTTTTGACCTCAGGAGCAGCAGCAGTGGTTGAAAACTCATTGGCAAATCGTTCGGCATAGTTGTCCAACAACTCCATTACTTTTTGCTGGTTTTTGGATCTGACAATCAGCCCGGCATGGTATTCCAATGGAACTCTAAAAGATACTTCAGGATCATCAAAGCTGCTTAAATCAGGGTGTTCAAATTTGGATAAAGTAAGTACTATACCCGCATAGTTTTTAGCCACTTTCGGCAATTCATATTTATAGCCTTTGGCCAACGAATCTTCGATTTTTGCCCACTCTGCCCATAAATTAATATTAGTGGCTGCTTCCACCATTTCTGCCAAGTGTGCTCCGCCTACTCTGGATGAGGTTTCCAAAAAGTAAATTTCTCCATCTTCATGGCATTTGATAAATTCAGTATGCGTTGCACCTGATTTCATCCCAAATGCCTTCATTATTTCGAAATTTGCTTTCTTGATTGCTTTATCATCTGAAGATCCATATTTGATATTTGCAGAACGAAAAATCCCACCTCCTTGGGAGATTTCCATAGGAGTCGCCAAATACTTTGAAACAGTTAAAAACAGGCTTTTTCCATTTAATAATAAGCCATCGGCATGATAGACATCTCCCGGTTTGAACTGTTCGACAAGATAGTATAAGCGATTATCTCCTAACTCATGGATATGGTGCCAAAGTTCTTCTTTCGAATTTACTTTGATGATCCCATGTGCAGAAGCCTCAGATCTAGGTTTAAGGACCCAAGGCGCGGAAATATGATCTGCAAATAAATTGATGTCCTCGTCATTGAAAAGAGGAGAGAAGGCAGGAACCCGAAGTCCAGAGTCCTGAGCTTTGATTCTCATGGCCAACTTATCTCTGAAAAATCTTCCGGTGGTCTGTCCCATTCCCGGTATTCTCAAACTTTCCCTCAGGAAAGTGGCTTTTTCAACATCGTAATCATCCAAGGCAATGATGGATTCAATTTTATGGCTTTTCATTAGTCCACCAACTCCCTGAAGCAACAGGTTTAAATCCCAATCTAAATCTTGCCCTGGCATGAAAAAAACCTCATCTATGTATTCATAGACCCAAGGTTTGTCTTTCAATTTTTCGGAGGTAACTAGAAAAACTCGATTTCCCTGTTTCTTCAATGCTGTTAAAAATGCATTGCCTTTAAAAAAGTTGGAAATGCACAGAAAAGTTTTGCCTTGTTGATTCATATTACAATTGATTTTCTATGAATTTAAGCAATAATCCCACACCAAAGGCAGTTCCAGATTTGGTTTTTGCAAAATCAGTATCCGCAAAAGCCACCCCAGCAATATCCAAATGAGCCCAAGAAGAATGCTCATGAGTAAAGGCTTGCAAAAACTTAGCAGCTGTTATGGCTCCTGCAATTGGCTTTCCGTGATAATTTCTGATGTCAGCGATTTCAGAGTCCATTTCTCTGGCATACTCTTCCCAAATCGGTAGAGGCCAGGATTTTTCTCCAACACCTTTTCCGGCGTTTTGAAGAGATTCAGAGAGCTTGGAATCGTTAGAGAAAAGTGCAGCACACTCATAACCAAAGGTACCTACGGCACTGCCTGTTAAGGTAGCCATATCAATAACTTGATCTGGTTTGTAAGTCTCAATGAGATAGGAGAGACCATCCGCCAAAATCAGTCTACCTTCTGCGTCAGTATCCACTACCTCAATGCTTAATCCTGCATGAGAAGCTATAATTTCAGAAGGTAAATAGGCATCCTTATCAACTGCATTTTCCACCGCTGGAACAATGGTAGTGAGATTGATAGGAATTTTCAAATCTGCAATCACTTGAGTTGCTCCCAATACTGCAGCAGCTCCGCCCATGTCTGATTTCATGTGATGCATTCCCTGAGTTTTAATATTGAGGCCTCCTGTATCGAAGGTTACCCCTTTACCAACTAATCCTAAATGTGTTTTTGCTTCAGGGTGCCTATATTCTAAAATAATGAATTTGGGTTCCTTAGCCGAGCCTCTTCCCACAGCCAAAAATGCTTCCAATCCTTTATCTTTGGCATCTATTCCGCTAATAATTTCTGATTTCAAGGAATATTTTCCTGCCATTTCTACGGCCCATTCTGCCAAGTATTCTGGGGTAAGGTTATTGGGAGGTAAGTCTACAAGCCTAAATGCTTCCTTCTTTGCTTTTGAAATTTTTTCTGCTCGTTGTACCAATTTCTCAGCGTTTTTATGTGCCAATTTGATATGCACCTCTAGCTCTTCGAAATTGGTTTTACGCTCTTTTTTAAAAAAATCAAGATGATAGTCTCCTAGAAATAAGCCAACTAGGGCAGGTTCAAGATAATTATCATCAAAACCCTCCGGAAACTCAAGCATTATACTTTGATCGATCAGATGATCATGCTTGTGAAGCACCTTTCTTAATGAGTTTTCTATGGATTTGTATTCAGGATCCTTTCCCAAGCCGACCAGCAACACTATCTCGTTTTCTACTTCTAAGACATAAAAACTGTCTTTTTTGCCTGAAAAAATTGGATTTTTTACATTGACAATCTTTCCGTTTGAAGCCGAAAAGCTGATATCTTCCTTTTCCAAAAATGGAATTACCCTTAAAAAGGATGGGCTGGAAGCTTGAGTATTAATTCGAATCTTCATAAGTATTATTCTTCTTTATTGCTGAAAAAAAGCCATTCTATCGCTTTGGGAAATTCATCACTCCAGTAGCTTTCATTATGTTTCCCCTGCTCATTGATGGATAGCCGGATTTTCATTTTTCCTTGCAGGCTCTCTCTTTTAAGTAGCCTTTTTCGGAGTTTACTGACATGCTCAACCATGGTTTCACTCTCATCTCCTCCGGCATATAGATAAAGTCTGGTTTCCTGCGGATCAAAGAAATCTAAAAATCCTAGTTTGATTTTGGGAATTACCCAAAGGGAAGGAGAAAATACCATGAGTTTGCCAAACACCTCTGGATAAATCAAGCCTGAAAAGATACTAACCAATCCTCCCATAGAGCTTCCACCAATTCCTGTGTGCTCTCTTTCAGGTTTGGTTCTAAAGGTTTTATCTACAAATGGCTTAAGCGTATCCGTTATAAATCTGATATATTGCTTTCCTTGCCCTTTACCCAAAAGGGTCTTTCCTACATTATACTCTTGTATTCTTTCTGATTCTGCATGTTCGACAGCGATAATGATAATTTTCCCAATCCCATAATCTGACATGACAGCCAGTTTTTTGTCTATTTGCCAATTTCCAAATTCTGCCTTTTCGTTGAAAAGATTTTGGGCGTCCTGAAGATATAGAACTGGGTAATGTTCATTGCTACTCTCATAGTCGTGTGGTAGCAATGCCCAGATTTTTCTTTTTTTGTTCAATTGGGGGATCTCAAATTCCTCCGATATCAAGTGGATTTTAGGAAGTTGGCTGGGGCGATATGGGAGCCAGTTTTTTCTCCATTTGGCAACTTTTTCGATTCGGGATTTTTTAGAGTCATTCCAAATCCGGTTGGGCGTTTTGTTGCCATATCTATCAATTTCTACCTCTGACCAATCTCCCTTGGTGAATTTATAAATCAATTCTCCCTGAAAAATTTCGTCCTCCGGAAACTCGAATTCATACTTTCCCTCATCGATTTTTTTCATTTTAAACCGATAATCCTGCGTAGCCCAATTGTTGAAATTACCTGAAATATAAACAGGTCTTTCATCATCGTCGGGGGTGTGTAAAATCAGTTTACGGGTTTTGATACTGCTATCTTTTAGGTCTGTCTCTAGGGAAATCATAGGTGAGGCGAGCTGCCTTTCAATCTTTGCAAAAGTAAGCTTTGAACCATTAAGAAGAAACTTAAACTTTTTCTTCTGGCCTAAAGCGGATTTCATCCGGATAGGGGAAGGCATGTATAAGCTCGCCTTTCAAAATCCTTTGTTGAATCTTTTTCCAATGCTCTGGATCAAAAAGATTCTGGTGATAACTTAAAAAATGTTCCTTCAAATCATTTCTTCCAATCATCCAACGCCTAAAATCTTCCGGAAACACATCGTTTTTACCTATATCATACCAAGGTTCAGAAGCATAGATTTGTGCATAAGTTTCGGCCTTGGGTTTGGCTCTAAAGTTCATATCCGTTAGAAACTCGATCTCGTCATAATCGTAAAATATCACCCTTTTTTGTCTAGTTAACCCAAAATTCTTAGTCATCATATCTCCCGGGAAAATATTAGCCTGAGCCAATTGTAAAATAGCTCTTCCATAATCCTCTGCCACTTGATTTCCCTCCTCAGTACTGCAGTTTTCCAGATATATGTTCAAAGGAATCATTCTTCTTTCAGTATATAGGTGTTTGATAATTAAATGCTTACCCTCTGTCTTTAAAAGGGAGTTAGTGGTGTTTTTTAGTTCCTGAAGCAGTTCATGGCTAAGTCTTTCCAAGGGAATTTTAAAGTATTCGAATTCATGTGTGTCAGCCATTCTGCCTACCCGGTCATGTAAGGAAACCAACTTATATTTTTCCCGAACTTCCTGCCTGGTCATATTTTTTGGAGGCTCAAAATGATCTTTGATGAGTTTGAATACCACATTAAAGGAAGGAAGAGTAAATACTGTCATGACCATTCCCTTGATGCCGGGAGCGATTACAAATTGATCTTTAGACTGTGCCAAGTGCAATAAGAAATCTCTATAGAATAGTGTTTTGCCGTGTTTGTTAAACCCGATCGCATTGTATAGCTCATGTGTTTTTTTATGAGGAATAACCGAACTCAGAAAGGCTACAACCTGGGAAGGGATTTCTGCCCGCACCATAAAATACGATCTGGTGAAGCTAAAAAGTGAGCTCATAATATTAGGATCAAAAATCAGAGTGTCTACAAAAACACCTTTGGGTCCATGAAGAATTGGGATGATAAAAGGCATCCATTTATGTCCCAAATAAGTTCGGCCGATTAAGTATGCCGCCTTATTTCTATAAAAAACCGATTTTAAAATCTGCGTGGTTGTTTCAGGTCCGGGATTATATCGTGTAAGAATGACCTCTTTGACACTTTGAATCAGGAACTGGATATCAGCTTCTTTATCCATAAAAGGAGCTCCAAAATCATAATCATCCAATATTTTTCGAATAATGAAGTCCAATCCCATTGAGCTGGGATAGGAATTGAGCAACTCTGCCGTAGAAAAAATCTCACAGGAACTATGACCTTCCATCAGGTACATCAATTCTTCGTCGCTGGACATACCTGGAAATGCCTTTCTGATGACTGAATTGAAAAAAGTTTCTGCAAGTTCTATATCAGGTCTTTCAGCAATCAATTCCTGATAATGCTGCCTTATCAATGTCCATATTTCCCTTTTATCGGCATCATCACCAAGCATTTTTCGGAACTCTTCCACTAATTGAAACAATAAGTCTTTATATAAGCGTAGCCTTTGTTTATGATTCAATTGGGTGGCAGCCCAGTTTTTTTCCTTGAAATAAAGAGGAGCTAGCTCCGTGTAAGTATTGAAGGAGCGAATGTAACTTTCGAATCCTTGAAAAATTTTTTCTGCAAGAGGTATGGCTCTGTGTGGCATGATTGAAAATAGTATAAAAAGTTAATACCTCTGAAGCTCGTGGAATGATTCCTATTAATTTTTCTTATAAAAAGATAGTGCAACAGGAATTTATGCACACGATTGCATTGAAATTTCCTAATTGATCTCAAAATCCTACCAAAAAAATTCTGTAAAAAAATGAAAATAAATAAGCTTGATTTTGAAGCGTTTAGGGCGAAAATTACTTGAAGAATAAAATTTTGAAAATCTTTCGCAATCGATTGTTTGGAGTATATAAAAACATTTTCTACTTTTCGACAGTATTCATGAATTGAATATCTACAATAGGTTTAATAGGTTTGAGAGCAGGAAAAGGTCGGATAAGTAGTCCGGCCTTTTTTGTTTTTTGATCCTCCTGGTTTAGCTTCATGCATTCATCTTTTTCTTATGGATAAATCGATAAAAATTCTTTTCCTCATTTGCCTCATAGGAGTTGCTTTTGCATGTGAATCAACTTCGGAGAAAAATGAGACTGAAGTGATGGTGGATTCTTCCGATTTGTTGGATGATTTTCCCACCAAACTTGATTTAGTTTTTGCACAGAAATCTGAATGGTATGAGCATTGGGCTCAGAAATTAGGAAGGTTTGGTGCGGATGATTTTGAATTGATGCTTTCCGATACTTTGGAGGGCTTTGAGATGCCTGAGAAAAACCCTATCCTTCCTAGCGACCCCTTATTTCCTTATCAGTTTCCCCATCCGGGAGGAAACGGAGTAATGGATATCTATTCTTACAAAATCGAAGCTCAGGATGAATTGGATTCCCCATTTTTGAATCCAGACTCTGAGGTAGTATGGTATAAGGCAGATGGAATGAAAGAGCGCCTTCTATTTATGGGGCCTTCCGGAGCATTTGAAGAGGGCTTATGGCTGAGCGAGGAAGAGTTTTTAGTACTGGGCTTTTTTCAGGAAGTGGAGGGGTTTAGACCCTTGGTTTGGTTGATCAGACCTAATGAAAACCTCGTGTATCAATTTAGAATGAAAAAAGTTACCTCTGATTATAAGATAGAATCTTACCTAAATAAGAAAATCAAGAAGGTTGAATTGATTTAAAATGGATTTTGAAGAAGTAATCCAAAGACTGAAAAACTCGCTTTCCAGGCAACTTCCGGGTAAAGAGGCACAGATGAGGATGTCACCTCAGCCGGTGGATATGAGAAGGTTTGATCCAAAATTACCCTCTAATCACAGGAAAGGTGCAGTTCTGATTTTAATCTATCCACAGGAAAAGCAGGCTTTTTTTCCATTGATCAAAAGACCTGAATACATTGGAGTACATAGTGGGCAGATAGCTTTTCCAGGAGGAAAAATGGACGAAGGAGACGAAAACGAAGTTTTTACAGCCCTTCGGGAAGCTGAGGAGGAAGTGGCAGTAAATGCCAGTAAAGTCCAAGTTTTGGGCAGAATGTCTGATTTATTTATTCCTGCCAGCAATTTTTTAGTAAGTCCTGTAATCGGTTATGTAGATCATATTCCTGAATTCGTTCCTGAGGAAAGGGAAGTTCAAAGAATCATTTCAGCAAGAGTTTCCGATATCGTATCCCCTGAAATCCAGAAAAAAACCATTTTGGAAATAGGAAATCAAATCAAACTGGACACTCCTTATTTTGAAGTTGAGAAAGAAATGGTTTGGGGTGCCACTGCCATGATTTTGGGAGAGTTTATAGAACTTTTGGAAAAGGGAAAATAAGCTCATTTTTGGGCAAATGGGCATTTGTTGGTATTGTTGTAACCTTTAAGCAAAAATATGGAAGAACAAGCTCCTTTGATCACCAATGATGCTGTGGTTTTTGGCTTACTAGTAGCCACTCTAGCAGTAATTTTCAGCACCTCAGCAAGCCAAAATCGTATTTTTCAAAAATTTTATAAGGTTGTTCCGGCAGTACTACTCTGCTATTTTATTCCTGCGGTTTTTAACTCCTTGGGAATTATTTCAGGTGAGGATTCCAACCTGTACTTTGTTGCATCTAGGTATTTATTGCCTGCTTCTTTGGTTTTATTTACAATCAGCATTGATATCAAGGGTATTCTCAAATTAGGGCCTAAGGCATTGACGATGTTTCTGGCAGGTACATTAGGGATCATGCTGGGAGGTCCATTGGCGCTAATGACAGTGGGCTTTATTCAGCCTGAACTCCTAGGCGGCACTGGTCCGGATGCGATTTGGAGAGGTTTGGCTACCATTGCCGGATCATGGATAGGAGGGGGAGCCAATCAAACTGCCATGTTGGAGGTATTTGGAGCAAGTTCCAGCCTTTTCGCCCAAATGATAGCAGTAGATGTTTTAGTGGCTAATCTTTGGATGGCTTTTTTGCTGTACTGGGCTGCCAAACCTGAAAAAATTGACAAAATATTCAAGGCTGATTCTACGGCAATCTATGAGTTGCGAGACAAAATAGCGGATTTTAGATCCAAGATCATGACGATTCCAAGTTTGGCTCAGACCATGACCATACTGGGCGTGGGTTTTGGGATTACCGGGGTTTCGCATTTGATAGCAGACTGGATAGCTCCGATTATTTCCAGTGATTATCCTGCACTGAAGCAATACTCTTTGGATTCAACTTTCTTTTGGATCGTGGTGATTGCCACTACTGCAGGTCTTGCACTTTCTTTTACTAAAGCAAGAAACTTGGAAGGTGCAGGTGCATCAAGATTGGGTAGCGCCTTCTTATATGTCTTGGTGGCAACCATTGGAATGCAGATGGATTTGGGAGCTGTATTGGATAATCCAATTTTGTTTCTGATAGGTATCTTATGGATGTTCTTCCATATTCTAATTATGCTTTTGGTAGCTTGGTTGATTAAAGCACCATTTTTCTACGTGGCAGTTGGTTCTCAGGCGAATGTGGGAGGAGCTGCATCTGCGCCAATTGTGGCTTCGGCATTTGATGCTTCTTTGGCGCCGGTTGGAGTTCTTTTGGCAGTATTAGGTTATGCTGTGGGAACTTATGGGGCCTACTTATGCGGTTTAATGATGCAGGCCATTTCTATTGGATAATGAAACACAGCAGACAGTTAGTCTTTATATGTACAGGTTCAGATTGTAAAAAAGCAGGTTCCAAACTGATCAAGAAAGATCTGAAAATTGCCAGCAAACAAAATCCTTGGAAAGGTTGCTGCAAACTGATCCAAACCAAATGTTTGGACATGTGTAAGTCTGCTCCGGTTGTGATAGTCGAAGATCATTTTTTAAAAAAAACCAGTACAGAAAAAATATTGGATCAAATGAAAAAAGCCCTGAAAGATCAGGGCTGAGATTAAAGTTTGGTTGTCTTGACAGCTGTTCCGCTGGCAGTCACCATCAGCATCCCATCTCGAATAGTTTCGTAATCCAAGTCAATGCCTACAATGGCATTTGCTCCAAATGTCCTAGCTTGTATTTCCATTTCTGCCATAGCCGTGGCTTTGGCCTCTCTAAGAACACGCTCATATGAGCCAGATCTGCCTCCTACAATATCGGTAATACTGGCAAAGAAGTCTTTGAAAACATTGGCGCCAATGATGGTTTCTCCGGAAACAATGCCTAAATATTCATCGATTTTGTAGCCTTCTAGTTGGTTGGTAGTTGAGATAATCATTGTATTTAAATTAAGTGAAACATATCTAATGCACGCATAATTTAAGGCGCAAGTTTGAATAAACCATTTAAATTGATTTTAGGTGATTTATTTAACTGCGATAAGTTATAAAATGAATTTGTTTCTCTAAACTTGTTTTTTAGATCATCTTTTTTCAATATTTTCCGAGTTGTAAATAAACCCAAGTAAGTAGTTAATTAAATGAGTCAATTCCATCAGTTTGATATTTCGGATTTCTTCAATGAAATCAACGAACCCTTGTTTCTGATGGATTCCGAAGAAATCATCTTTTGGAACAATACCGCAACTGAAAATTTCAAAAACCTTCCTGAGGATTGGAAGGCTTGGATTTCAAACGAGGAGCTAGAACAAAAACTACTTTTATTTTTCAAAGAAGGAATTCTGCCCCAAATCACTTATTTCAAGTCTTTAGAGAAGAAATGTGGTGAATTTCAGCGGTTTGAATGGGTTTTTGTAAATCTACCATCCAGTTATAGCAGTAGATTTTTGATAGTTAAGGCTAATCCCATCAAGTTTTTAGGTAATAAAGCGGTTGAGAATTCAATTTTGGATAAGCAAGAGCAGACAGTAGGGGAACTGAGTTATATCCAAAGTATTCTTCACCATAGTCATGATTTAATTGCCATTTTGGATGAGCAGGGAAATTATAAATTCATTTCCGATTCGGTGGTCCAAAAGATTGGTTTTCCGGTAGATTATATAGTTGGGAAAAATTTCCGTGACTTCATTGAGGAAGGAATTATTGAGTTGGTAAAGGGAAGTTTTGAGGAGGTTCTAGACTCTACAGAGGAGGTTGCAGTTGATTTCTGGGTTAATAGATCCAAGGGTAAACGTATCTATCTCGAAAGTTTTGCCAAAAACCTAATTTATCATCCTGAGATCAATGGCGTTTTATTTTCGAGTAGAGATATCACTGATTTTATTGAAACAGATAGGTCTCTTCAGAAAAGATATGAAATAGAAAACCTGATCAATCAGGTTTCCTCCCGTTTGATTAATAGAAGGTTGAGTAATCTGGAAGAAGACTTTCAGGAGTTTTTAAGAAAATTCAGTCATTTTTTGAGGGCTCATCGTGGTGTAATCAGCATATTCAATCAGGAAACCCAAGAGCTTGATATTATAAATACCTGGAGTTTATCCAGCTGGAAAAGTGAGTCAGAAATTGATTTCAAAGCGATCATTGATTCCCGTAAAAAAAGGTTGGAGGCAGGCATAGTAAAACTGATTGACTTGGAGTCGGAGGGCTTTGATTCTTCTGCCAGGCTTATTTTGATTCCAATGATATCTGCATCCAAGATATTGGGTGTTATCTATTTTGAAATAGATCAGGAAGACTTGGAGTTTACTGAGAAGGAGTTGCAGATTTTCCGACAACTGGGCGATATACTCGCCGGAGCATATATCGGTAGTTTGATGACTCGACGAATCGAAAGAAACGAGAATCTTCTTGCTACAACAGAAAGGCTATCTAAATCCGGTTCCTGGAGATACAGTACTACAAGAAATCTATTTTATATCTCAGGTGGTTTAGCAAGAATTTTTGACTTGGGGATTCAACCTGTAACAGCTGAATTTTCTTCTTTGATTCTTCGGATTGATAAGAGCTACAGAGAGGATTTTGTCAAAAATCTGAAAAGAAGTATACAGGAAAAAAGTCATGCCTCGGGAGAGTTTACTATTCGCAATGAGGATGGTAAACCGGTTTACATTTCCTATGAAATAGAAACCAAACAGGACTTTTTTACCCAGGGAATTGAGGTAAATGGATTTTGTACTGATATCACGCACAAACGGGCAAGTGAGGAGTATCTCAGACTTCAATCTCAGATTCTAGCTCAGGTTAATGATCCCATTTTGGTGACAAATCTCGAATATCAGATAATTTACCTGAATAAAGCTGCCGTGGAATTATGTGGGATGGAGAAGGAGAATGCCTATAATGAACACATAGATTCTGTCATCAAATTTAATTTTCCTAATGGTGAAAGATTTGAAAAAATCGGTAACAAACTTGAAGTAGGGGATGTAAAGAAACAAGAGTTATTTCTAGAAACAGGAGTTCAGACCAAGGCTCCTTTTGAAATTTCTATGCAGGCAATCCATGCAGATGGAAAGGAGAAAATAGGCTACTCTTTGATCCTCCGGGACCTTTCTGAGAAATACGAAAATGAACGCTTGGCTATGAGAGCCAACATGATTGTAGAGAATAGTCCAGCTGTATTATTTCAGGTGGATCCTAATGATGACTACAGAATCTATTATATCTCGGAAAATATCAACCAGTTTGGCTATCAGTCAAAGGAATTGATGGAAAATAGGGTTCCATTCTTAGATATTGTACATACTGATGATGCCAAAATCATCAAAAAGATCAATAGCAAATCAAGGGGTAAGTCAGGAGTAGTTTCCTTTTCTGGGGAATATAGGATCAAAAAAACTGATGGGACATTTATCTGGGTTGAGGATAAAACCACAGACGTTAGAAACGAAGTAGGCGATATCATTCTACATCAGGGTCTGTTTCAGGATATTACCGAGAGAAAGAATTTTGAAGAATTCAAAGAGGAAAAAGAAAAACAATATCGAGTCTTGGCTTCCAATATTCCAGGAACGAATATTTTCCTCTTGGATAAAAGCCGAAAATACATTTTGGCAGAAGGGACCAACTTTGAAAACTGGGGGCTGAGTCCATCTGATTTTGAAGGCAATTACCTGACTGATATAGCTCTAACTGATTCTCAGGAGGTATCCAGTTTCTTGGATAGGGTTTATGATGATCAGGAGATTGTTGAGTCTGAATTCTTTTTAAAGGGGAGAAGGTATCATAGAGTAATCCGGCCAATATTAGAATATGGTAAGGTAGAATATGCTTTGAGTATTGTCAGAGATATTACAGAGGAGCATCAGGCAAAAGAAAATCTCCGACAGTCAGAGGAAAAGTATAGGACCTTAGTAGAAGAATCTACAGAGATTATTTTCTCTTTATCGGAATCATTCATAGTGGATTACATCTCGCCTAATGTCAAGCAATTTATGGGCTATGAGATGGAAGAAGTTATCGGAAAAAGTGTTTTTGAATTCCTGGATCCGGAAGACCTAGATGTTTTTCAGTCACTATTAGAAGAAACCAAGGACTTTTTCTCCCATAATCAGTTTCTGGAGTTCAAATTGCGTCACAAAAATGGAGAGTACAGAGTATTTAACTCTAATGGAAAAGTAATAAAAGATAGGGATGGAAGTAGGATGTATACGGGTATTGCAAGGGATATATCCAAGCTCAAAGATGCTCAGAGAGAATTACTTAAAGCAAAAGAAAAAGCAGAGCAAGCATCCTTGATCAAATCCCAGTTTCTCTCCGTGATGAGTCATGAAATCCGGACACCAATGAATGCCGTGATCGGGTTGGCGCATTTTCTTTTGGAAGATGATCCTAAACCTGATCAGTTGGAAAACCTTAAAACACTACAGTTTTCTGCAGAAAGTTTGATGGCCCTGATCAATGATATTTTGGATTACAATAAGATTGATTCAGGGAAAATAGAGTTGGAGGAAATGCCTTTTGATTTAAAGAATTTCATTCAGCGAATAGTGCATTCTCATAGTTTTCAGGCTACAGAAAAATCTTTGTATGTGATTTCTGAAATTGATGAAGCACTTCCTGAAAGTATCTTAGCTGATTCTGTCCGATTGGGTCAAATCGTCAATAATTTGGTTTCCAATTCGATTAAATTCACCGAAAAAGGCGGTGTAAAAATAATTCTCAAATCCGAGGGAGTCGATAAAGAAGGAAAAGCTATAGTCAAATTTAGATTTGAGGATACTGGAATTGGAATTCCAGAAGAAAAGGTTTCCACTATTTTCGAAGCATTTACACAGGCTTCTTCAGAGACTACTAGAAAGTATGGAGGTACAGGCTTGGGATTGGCTATTGTAAAACGCCTGGTGGAATTATATCAAGGGGATATTACCTATTCTCCAAATCCAGGTGGAGGAAGTGTTTTTGAGTTTGTGATTCATTTGAAGCCTTTTGAAGAGAGGGCGAACACTGGTTCAGCTGAGGATAAGCCTCAAATCAAATCTCTGATGGGAGCTTCTATTCTCGTCGCGGAAGACAACATGGTCAACCAGATTTTGATCCAGAAATTTTTGAAAAAATGGAATACCGGAAATGTGGTTGTGGCTTCTGATGGGCAAGAGGCTCTGGAATTTTTTGAGAAGGAACATTTTGATTTAATTCTATTGGATTTGCAAATGCCAATTTATGACGGCTTTACAGTTGCCAAGAAAATCAGGTCTATGGAAGATCCGGTAAAAAGTAAAGTTCCTATGCTTGCATTGACTGCCACTTCCTTGCATGAAGTAAAGGAACAGTTAATGGAAGTAGGTGTAAACGACTATGTGGCCAAACCATTTACTCCGGAAAATCTCTACGAGAAATTGTTGAAATTTCTTCGTCCCAAAGAAAGGGTCTAAGACATCTTTAGCATTAATTTTGCCTAAAGGCTGTGGGTTATTTATTTACAGCCGAAATTTTCCTTACTCATGTCCCTTTTTTTTAGAATAAGCATTGCAATAGTTTTCTTCTTTGGTTCTGGCTATGCTTTTTCTCAGCAACTTCTATCCAAGCGAACCACACTGTATACCGTGGTAGGTACCAGTGGTGCCAAATTGAATCAATTTGACCAAATGCTGGAAGATAGAGGTTTAACAGGCTTGAGAAATAGATATAGAACCTTAGGATTAGGCTATCAAAGCAGAATAAATGATTTCGTGATTGGTCTTGAGCTGTATCACAATCGTGGGGCAAACAGTGATTTGGATGGCTTTAAATTGGGGTACAGGACTTCCAAAGTTTTACTCAATGTGGGATATGCTTTCACCGAGGAATCCAAATTTCAGCTAATTCACTACATGTCTTTGGGAATGGGCTTTTTGAATTTTCAAATGCTTCCATCCGAAAGGCCTTCCAGTTTGGAAGAGTTTCTGGCTGACCCAAAGCAGGGATTTATTATTCGTGAAAATGATATCCAAAAAGGATCAAAATACTATGGGAACTTTTTAACAGAAATAGGCTTCCATATGACCTACGACTTTGATCTTCCTGGCAGAAGAGAAGCACTTTCCATCATTGCAAAAGCAGGATACGCATTTAGCCCATTTGAAGGAAAATGGGAGCTGAATGGGATGTCTTTCGATAATGCTCAAAGTGGTGCATTTCTTAGACTAGGAGCAGGTATTTCCATTCCAGATAGAAACTTCTTTTATAAAGATGCCTCCATTGGGCTTCACATGATTTCTGGGGTTCATTTCACAAGCCCAGACACTTTTAATGAGGTTTTGGAAGAGGCGGGCTATGATCCCTTAGAAGGCAGGCCTTCCAATTTGGGGATTAGGATTAAAGGTGAATCCGAACGCATGCTTTATGGAGCAGATGTTTACAACTTAGCCATGCATGGTAGTGCAAGCGAGACCCAATCCCATTCTCTCAACAGTTTGAGAGTGTATGGGAATTTGGGATACAAATTTATTCAATACAAAAATTTTGGATTTGGAGCTTTGGCCGGATTGGGCTTTGGAAATATACGATATACCTTGACGCAGAGAAATAAGCCGGACTTTCCAGAATTATTTGAGCAGAGAAAGTTTGACGGGTATTTGAGAAATTCTGGTTTGATGGGTAAACCCGAAGTGTTTTTAGAGTATGGAATTCCAATGACCAAAAGGAAGTTGGTAGACCTTGTATTTACCGCATCTGCTGGATATGAACTTGCTTTGGCAAATTATCGACTAGGGGAGTTGGATATGGCTTCTTATATGTCAGCCCCTTATTTGACTTTTGGAATAGGGGTAAGACCTTGAATTTTAGAGTAATCGCATTTTTACTTACCGAATCTTAAAAAAAGAGGGCGAAAAGTTTTAAAAATCCAACGATAGCGCTGTTTTATTGCCAAATAGCTAGTACATTTGAGTTGCTTATCGAGAAAGACCGAGGGAAGGGCCCTACGACGTCTTAGCAACCTGTAATCAAGGTGCTAACTCCCGTTCCGGAAATGCCGGAAAAAGATGAGCGGAAAAGTATTTTTACTTTGCTCCGTGGTTTTGCTCGATTAGCTTTTTAAACTTAATAGAATGATGCAAAATAGAACGGAAACCCTGCTTCAGGCAATTCAAGATAGGATTTTAATCCTTGATGGAGCGATGGGTACCATGATTCAAAGATACCAATTAACAGAAGAGGACTTCCGCACCGAAAGTCTCAAAAACCACCCAAAATCTCTAAAGGGAAATAATGATTTACTTTCTCTTAGTAGACCGGATATTATCAAGGCAATTCATGCTGAATATCTTGGGGTTGGAGCGGATATCATTGAGACCAATACCTTCTCAGGTACCAGTATAGCTCAGGCTGATTATGAGTTATCGCATTTAGCATATGAGATCAATTTTCAATCTGCAAAATTAGCCAGAGAAGTTGCTGAAGAATTTACTTCTCAAAATCCTCAGAAACCAAGATTTGTAGCAGGAGCCATGGGCCCCACTAATAGAACTGCTTCCATTTCTCCGGACGTGAATGATCCGGGATATAGGGCAATTAATTTTGATCAACTGGCGGAAGCTTATGCCGAGCAAGTGAGAGGATTATTGGACGGAGGTTCAGATATTTTATTGGTGGAAACAATATTTGATACTTTGAATGCTAAGGCAGCGCTGTTTGCAATTCAAGATGTATTCGAAGAAAGAAATATACCATTGGATCCACTTGAGGGAGGTATTCCTATCATGATCTCTGGAACTATCACCGATGCCTCAGGAAGAACACTTTCAGGGCAGACTACAGAGGCTTTTCTGATTTCCGTATCGCATGTTCCTCTACTTTCAGTAGGATTAAACTGCGCTTTAGGAGCCAAAGAATTAAGACCTTATTTGAAAGTTTTGGCAAACAAAGCTCCATTTTTTGTATCCGCCTATCCCAATGCGGGCTTGCCGAATGAATTTGGTGCTTATGATCAAAATGCACAGGAGATGGCCGCACAAGTCAAAGAGTTTTTGCAAGAAGGCATGTTGAATATTTTGGGAGGTTGCTGCGGAACCACCCCCGACCATATCCGAGAATTGGCAAAACTAGCGGATGGTTTTGAGCCAAGAAAAATCGGAAAAGAAGAATTAGCTGAAAATGAAGATTGAGGAGCAGGCAATGAAGGACTATTTGAAATTATCAGGCCTTGAGCCTTTAGTATTTACACCCAACCTGAACTTTGTCAATATTGGAGAAAGAACCAATGTGACAGGCTCCAAGAAATTTGCCCGTTTGATTTTGAATGGGAATTATGATGAGGCTTTGGAGGTAGCATTAGATCAGGTACGTGGAGGAGCTCAGATTCTGGACGTTTGTATGGATGAAGGAATGCTGGACGGAGAAGCGGCCATGGTTAAGTTTTTGAACTTAATCGCTTCCGAACCCGAAATCAGCCGAATTCCTATCATGATTGACAGTTCCAAGTGGAGTATCATTCTGGCTGGTTTGAAGTGCGTTCAGGGGAAAGGAATCGTTAATTCCATCTCTCTTAAAAATGGGGAAGAAGAATTTATCCATCAGGCTAAAACCATCAAGAAATTTGGAGCCGCGGTAGTAGTAATGGCCTTTGATGAAAAAGGGCAGGCGGATACCTACGAGCGAAGAATTCAGATTTGTGAGCGGAGTTATAGGATTTTGGTGGATCGGGTACGCTTCAATCCCCAAGACATCATTTTTGATCCCAATATATTCCCGGTTGCAACAGGGATGGAAGAGCATAGAAAGAATGCCCTTGACTTTTTCCTTGCTACCAAATGGATCAAAGAAAACCTGCCCGGAGCAAAAGTAAGTGGTGGGGTTAGCAATGTTTCTTTTTCATTTAGGGGAAATGACCGAGTGAGAGAAGCTATGCATGCAGCTTTTCTTTATCATGCGATTCATCATGGAATGGATATGGGTATCGTCAACCCTAGCATGCTGGAAGTCTATGATGATATTCCTAAAGACTTATTGGAGCGGGTGGAGGATGTCTTTTTTGATAGAAAAGAAGATGCTACTGAACGGCTATTGGAGTTTGCAGACACTGTCAAATCCTCCGGTAAAAAAGAGGTGGTGAATGAAGCTTGGCGTTCTGATCCGGTGGCCAAGCGAATTGAGCATGCCTTGGTAAAAGGTATTCTGGATTTTATTGTTGAAGATACAGAGGAAGCCCGACAGTTACTTCAAAACCCATTGAAAGTCATTGAAGGTCCACTAATGGACGGAATGAATGTGGTAGGAGATCTTTTTGGAGAAGGGAAGATGTTTTTGCCTCAGGTAGTGAAGTCTGCCAGAGTGATGAAAAAGGCTGTAGCCTATCTCGAGCCATTTATGCCACTACCTGAAGAGGGAAAAGAGGACAGTTCCCTGAAGAAAATTTTGCTGGCTACTGTGAAAGGGGACGTGCATGATATCGGGAAAAATATTGTGGGAGTCGTATTGGCCTGCAATAGCTATCAGATCATTGATTTGGGAGTGATGGTAGATGCCCAAAAGATAATCGATGAAGCTGTTAAAAATAAGGTTGATATCATCGGTCTAAGTGGTTTGATTACTCCTTCTTTGGATGAAATGGTCAATGTAGCTTCAGAAATGGAGCGTCAGGGATTGAAAATTCCTTTGCTGATAGGTGGGGCCACTACTTCCAGGATTCATACTGCTGTTAAAATTGATCCTGTTTATTCCGGCACTGTGATCCATGTAACTGATGCGAGTAAGTCTGTGCCAATTGCTGGTGAATCCATCTCAGAAGAAACTAGAGATCAATATCATCTAGATATCAAGGAAACTTACAAGCGATTGAGAGAAGAGCATGAAGCCAAACAATCCGCCAAACAATTGATTTCCTATGCAGAGGCTATGGAAAATCCTGTGGACATTGATTGGACTGCTTTTGAGCCTATTAAACCCAAAGTTTTGGGAACCCAGATTTTAGATAATTTGGATTTAAATGAAATCCGAAAATACATTGACTGGACCCCATTCTTCAGTACATGGATGTTAAGCGGGAAGTATCCTAAAATTCTTGAAGATCCAGTTGTGGGTAGCGAAGCAAAAAAGCTTTTCAATGATGCCCAAAGAATGTTGGATCAGTTAATTGATGGAAAATGGTTGACTGCAAAAGGTGTTTTTGGACTGTTTCCTGTTCAGAGAAAAGGAGATGATGCAGTGGTATACAGTCCTGAAAAGAAAGATTTGACCCTGGGTCAATTTCATTTTCTTCGACAGCAAGGTAAAAAGGGAAAAGGAGTTCCAAACCGTTCTTTGGCTGATTACCTGCATCCTGATAAAGTGGATTACATAGGTTGCTTTGCAGTGACTTCCGGATTGGGAATGGAGTCTAAATTGGCAGAATTTCAAAAAGCCGGGGATGATTACAATGATATTTTGTTCAAGGCTTTAGCGGATAGGTTGGCAGAAGCAGCAGCCGAATATTTGCACGAGCAAGTCCGAATAAACTATTGGGGTTATTCGCCAGAGGAGAATTTGGAAAACGATTCCTTGATCCGAGAAGAATATACAGGAATCCGACCTGCACCAGGCTATCCGGCCTGTCCTGAGCATTCTGAGAAGGAAACCATTGCCAACCTATTGGAAATGGAAAAAGCCATTGGAATTACTTTGACTTCGAGTTATGCCATGTATCCGACTAGTTCTGTTTCAGGTTTTTATTTTGCACATCCAGATGCGAAGTATTTCGGCTTAGGGAAAATTGCCCAAGATCAAGTGGAGAGTTATGCGAAGAGAAAAGGCATCAGCCTAGAGGATGCCGAAAGATTATTATCACCCAATTTGGCCTATACGCCTGCAAAATTACTTGTGAATCAGACTGTATGAAGATAACCGAACACCTGAAAAACGCGAAATCTACGCTGTTTTCTTTTGAAATTTTACCGCCGTTGAAGGGACAAAGTTTGAAAGAACTTTTGGAAGGAATCGCTCCTTTGATGGATTTCAAACCTCCTTTTGTAGATGTGACCTATCACCGTGAGGAGTTTATTTATAAAAAGCATCCGCACGGTTTGTTGGAAAAGATTAGTACCAAAAAGCGGCCGGGAACGGTAGGTATCTGTGCTGCCATCATGAATAGATTTCAGGTGGACGCTGTCCCTCATTTGCTCTGTGGAGGTTTTAACAAAGAGGAAACCGAAAATGCTCTGATAGATCTCAATTTCATAGGGGTGGAAAATGTATTGGCCTTAAGAGGAGATGCTCCAAAAACAGAAGGAAGATTTGTTCCTGAAAATGGAGGTCATCATTTTGCCAGCGAGTTGGTAGAACAGATTATTCGCATGAATCAAGGGAAATACCTGCATGAAGAAACTGAAACCAGTTTTCATACGGATTTTTGTGTGGGAGTAGCAGGCTATCCTGAAAAGCATTTTGAGGCACCTTCGATGAAATTTGATTTGAAGTACCTGAAAGAAAAAGTGGAGAAAGGTGCCGAATACATCGTGACTCAGATGTTTTTTGACAATGAGAAGTATTTCAAATTTGTGGAAGATGTGAGAGCAGCGGGGATTACGGTTCCCATCATTCCGGGAATCAAGCCCATTACGACCATAGGCCAGATTACCATGCTTCCTCGAACTTTCTTCTTGGACTTACCAGATGCTTTGATGGACGAACTGGAAAAGTGCAAGACCAATGGAGAAGTGAAAGAAGTGGGTATAGAGTGGGCCATTCAGCAGTGCAAGGAACTGGTAGCTGCAGATGTACCGAGTCTTCACTTTTATACTATGAGTAAGGCAGATGCGACTTATAAGATTGCGAAGGAGGTGTTTTAATTTCCTTAGTGTCCAAGAGGACTGTTAGAATTGACCATTCTTCCCAATTTTTCCCTCTTTTTCTCATTTCTCCCTATCTTCGGGCATGATTAAATTAATCGAATGTCCTCGGGATGCCATGCAGGGACTGCCCGATTTTGTGGATACAGCAATCAAGGCGGCTTATATCAACCAGTTATTGGAAGTAGGCTTTGATACAGTGGATTTTGGAAGTTTTGTAAGTCCCAAAGCAATACCCCAAATGAGGGATACTGTGGAAGTATTGAGTTTGTTGGATCTGCATAAATCCCAATCCAAACTTTTAGCCATCATAGCCAATGTCAGAGGGGCAGAAGATGCCTTTCATTTTCCTGAAATTGATTACTTGGGATTTCCTCTTTCTCTTTCTGAAACCTTTCAGCAGCGAAATACCAATGCTTCTATTTCTAAGGCTTTAGAAACAGTGGAAACCGTTCAAAATCTTTGTCAAACCAAGGGAAAAGAATTGGTAGTCTACTTGAGTATGGGTTTTGGGAATCCCTACGGTGATCCTTATTCCCCGGAATTAGTGGCGGAGTTTGTTCAAAAACTAGATGACCTCGAAGTCAAAATAATATCTTTAAGTGATACGGTAGGAGTAGCTGATAATGAATTGATTAAAAATCTATTTGAAGTACAAATTCAAGCCTTCCCCCATATAGAATTCGGTGCTCATTTGCACAGTAGAAGAGAAAGTATAGCTGAAAAGGTAATTGCTGGATTGGCAGGAGGATGCAAGCGATTCGATGGGGCGTTAAAGGGATTTGGCGGCTGTCCTATGGCAAATGATGACTTGGTTGGAAATATGGCTACTGAAGTTATGATAGAAACTCTGGAAGGAGAGGGGCACTCCTTGAACCTCAATAAAGCCGAGTTGGGAGAATCCATGAAGTTGGCTAATTATGTTTTCCAGTCCTAAGTAATGAGTACTCCATTAATTCAAAGTAAAGTCAAAGCCCTGAGATGGCTGAGGGTGCTTCATAAATGGATGGGTGTTCCATTGATTATTTTCTTTTTCATTATTGGAATTACCTCTATTCTCTTGGCCTGGAAAAAGAAGGCAGACCTTTTGCCTCCAACACAGAAAAGTGAATTTTTAGAACAGGGAGAGTGGATTTCTCCAGCAATGATGATTACCATTGCCGAGCTAGAAATGGAAAGGCTAGGAGAGTCCAAGGAAGTAGACAGAATAGATATTCGGCCAGATAAGGGCATAGCTAAAGTGACTTTCAAAAATCACTTTAAAGAAGTGCAGGTCGATGGATTTTCGGGAGAAATATTATCAGTAGACATCAGACATTCGGATTGGATAGAGAAAGTGCACGACGGAAGTATTATAGACTTTTATACTTCAGGAGATGAAGGTGCGAAGTTGACCTATTCAACATTGGTTTCTTTAGGATTGATTTTGCTGGCAATCAGCGGGTTTTATCTTTGGTATTATCCGAAATTGATCAGAAGGTTGAAAAGCTAAGATTAGTATTGGATTCTATATTTTTTCCCAGGTAAGGATTTAATGATTCCTTCAAATTCCAATTCCAGCAATTTGGATGATAATAATCCCAAAGGTATTCCGGTTTGATAGGATATCATGTCTATTTCCAGTTCCTTTTTGTCCAGCAATAATTCTAAAATCAGTTTCTCTTCACCATTTCTAGAACTCAAATCTAAGCTTGGCTTGCGGACTTTTTGCTCTCCTGGTTTGGTCCAAAATAAGGCTTCAGCAATATCATTCGGACCTGTATAAATGGATGCTTTCATCTTTTTGATCAAATGATTGCATCCTTCACTGAAGGATGATTGCAAATTGCCCGGTACCGCAAAAACTTCTTTATCATAGCTGTAAGCTATTTCTGCTGTGATCAAGGCTCCGCCTTTTTCGGCCGCTTCAACTACAATAAGGGCATCGGAGAGTCCTGCAATAATCCGGTTTCTCGCTGGGAAATTTCCCGGCGCCATTTTGGATCCTGAGGGGTACTCGCTGATCAAAGCACCCTTTTCCAGCATTTGCTCGGCAGTACTTTTATGAACAGCGGGATAAATCTGGTCGATTGGAGAACCTAATACTCCAATGGTGGGAAGGTCTGTTTTGAGGCTCAGTCTATGAGCTTCAATATCAATACCATAGGCTAAACCAGATATTATAACAGGTTGATATACAGCTAAATCTTCAATTATTTTTCGAGTAACACTTTTTCCATAATCGGTAGCATTTCTGGTACCTACTATTCCTACTGTTCTCTCAAAATTCAGGGTACTATTTCCCTTAATGAATAGCACTACGGGTCCATCTTCCTGGGCTTTTAATCTTTGCGGAAACTCAGGATCCAAATGGGTAAGAATCCGGATATTTTTCTTCTCAGAATTCTGAATGAGTTGATCAGCTGCTCTGAGTAAAGTGTCCTTTTGCTCGCGTAATTCAAGTAGTTTTGGACCTACTTTTGGGATTTTAGCTGCTTTTCCTTTAGGGATTTGGAAAAAATTCTGAGCAGATCCTGCATAAGCCAAAATTGCTTTAAATACTCCCGGTCCTATTTTTGGAGCCAATGATAAGGCTAAAAAATACCTATACTCCTCAGGTGTCTTTTTTTCCTTGAAGTTCATTTTTCAGATTGATTAAAAAGTCTTTGATTTCCTGAAGTTTCTGAACGGCCTCTACCTTATCGAAGCCTTTGTCTTTTCCTTGTGCTATAACCTCACGAGCACCATCTAGCGTGTAGCCTTTTTCTTTTACTAAATGAAAAATGTAGCGAATTTTCTGAATGTCATCCTTGGTGTAGCGACGGTTTCCTTTTTTATCCTTTTTAGGGCGGATAATATCAAATTCTCCTTCCCAATAACGGATCAAAGAAGGAGCTACTTTGAACATCTGAGCAACTTCACCAATGGAATGATATTTCTTTTCTATTTCTCGCTCTTTGTACGGCACAGCAAAAATGGTTTAAACTCTAAATTAGTGAAAATATAGATTTCTCTTCAAGTAAAACTTGAGGTATTTGATTTTCAAACGAAAAAATTATCGATTGAGTAGTTGAAGCATTTGCACAGCTGCAAGTCCGGCTGTTTCTGTTCTCAATCTGCTTTTTCCTAGCGATACAGGTTGGAAGCCACATTCAAATGCCTTTTTTATTTCTTTGGGATCAAAATCACCTTCCGGTCCGATTAGGATGCAATAACTCTTTCCTTTACTGGTTGCATCAAAAAGATGCCTGTCATGATCCTCGTCTACGTATGCAATGAAATTCTCATGGTCTTTGTGGGTTCGATCAGCAAAGAAATCCTCCAAAGAGCAGGAAGGGTTGAGTTTCGGGATCCTATATTTGAGGCTTTGCTTGCAAGCAGCGATGATTTTTTTCTCCAGCCTTTCAGTTTTCAGAAAGCTTCTTTCAGAATTCATCGTCTTGATTAGAGTCAATTCATGAAAACCCAGCTCCGTGATTTTTTCCACCATCCATTCCATTCGGTCTGGACTTTTCGTAGGTGCGATGACCAAATGGATATGATACTCATCCTCTGCTATTGTTTCCTGATTGAGTACCTGCAGAATGGTTTTTTTAGGGTTGGCCTCCGTGATGGTACATTCAAATAAATTCCCTTCACCGTCGGTAACAAAAACCTGATCACCGACTCTTTTTCTCAGAACCTTGGTGAGGTGCTTTGATTCTTCAGACTCCAGATAAATAGTAGGAGGGGCTATATTTTGTTGAAAAAAGAGTTGCATATCTGCTTACAAAAAAAGCACAATTCCCGAAGAAATTGTGCTTTTAACCAATTAACCTTATAACCTAAAAACTCAACCTTTAGAGATTTCCATATTAACGGACTTCCCTTTGATAGTGTTATGTTTCATAGTGCGGATTACATGATCAGCATCTTTCTGTGGAACGTCCACAAAAGAGAAGTTGTCAAATATGTCAATTCCTCCAATGCTTCTGCCTGGGATGCCGGCTTCACCAGCTATTGCCCCCACGATATCATTAGGACGGATTCTGTCTTTTTTACCTAGGTTTAAGAATAGACGGGCCATGTTGGCATCACGAACTCTCTCAGGTCTTCTTCCACCATCTCTGCTGTCTCTTCCACCTTCACGTCTTTCTCTTCTGCCTTCACCTCTTTCTCCACGTCCGAATCGGTCACTTCCACCTCTTTCAAATCTTCCGCCTCTTTCTCCTCTTTCACGACCTCCGTCACGTCCACCTTCTCTTCTTCTTTCATTGAATGAAGGAAGCGCGAAGTCTTGGTCTCTCATTTCTTTCACAGCATCTCCCATGGTCATCTTTAGTAATCCTAAAGCAATTTGGTCCATGCTTAAACCTTCGGCCAACATTTGGCCAATAGTCGCTTCGAAAATTTGATTATCCTCTTCTTTGCTTAAATGTCTGTAAACATCCTTCACCAATTGAGCTTTTTTCAACTCAATCAAGTCAGAAACTGAAGGAGGGTCCATTTTTGCGATCGTTGCCTTGGTGAATTTCTCCAAGTCACGAATTTTCATGAAATCTCTTCTGCCGGTTACAAAATTGATAGCAGTTCCTGATTTACCAGCTCTACCGGTTCTACCGATTCTGTGTACGTAGTATTCCTCATCCAATGGAAGATCGAAGTTGAACACTGCCTCAACATTGTCTACATCAATACCTCTTGCTGCTACGTCAGTCGCAACCAATACAGTACAAAGTCCTTTTCTGAACTTGCCCATTACTTTGTCACGCTGAGCTTGAGATAGATCTCCATGAAGTGCTTCAGCTAAAATTCCTCTTGAACCCAAAGACTCAGTCACCTCATCGGTCATTCTTTTTGTATTACAGAATACCACAGAAAGCGCATAGTTGTTGACTGTCATTAGACGAGTCATCAATTCCATTTTCAAAGAAGGCTTCACCTCATAAAAAACCTGCTCGATTCTATCGACAGTTAGTTCTTTTTTGGCAACCTTGATTATTTGAGGATCTGTTTGATATTTTCTGGTTAAGTCCATAATAGGCTTAGCCATGGTAGCGGAGAAGAAGACAGTCTGTCTTTGTTCTGGCATCTCCTGCAAGATCGCCTCGATATCATCCCTGAAGCCCATGTCTAGCATTTCATCTGCCTCATCCAAAACGATGATTCCAGCATCTTCCAGCTTTAATGTACCTCTGTTGATGTGATCTTGAACTCTACCTGGAGTACCTACTACAATCTGAACTCCTTTTTTCAGTACGCGAATCTGCTTGTCGATAGATTCACCACCGTAGATGGCTACAGAGTTTATTCTTTTGTGAAATTTGGCAAGTTTTTGAATTTCGCCTTCAACCTGAACAGCAAGTTCACGGGTAGGGCAAAGGATAATAGCCTGCGGTCTGTTGTATTCCGGATCAACCAAATCGATGATAGGAATTGCAAAAGCTGCGGTTTTTCCAGTACCAGTTTGAGCCTGACCAATTACGTCACGACCTTCTAATACGAAAGGAATGGCTTGAGTTTGAATTTCGGAAGGTTGGGTATAGCCCATTTCTTCCACTGCCCGTAAGATTTCTGCTGAAATCCCCAGGTCTGAGAATTTTGTGTTGTTTTCCATGATGTTTCCTTACTTTTCTTGCCATGTACTCCTTGTGATTATCCCACGACAAGCGACAGTAAGGATTTCACGGCTCAGAAAAATGTTCTATGTCTTATTGACGGTGCAAAAGTAATAGTAATTATTTTGTAAACCTAACGTACTCTCAGTCTTTTTAGAATATTCTTAAAAATTAACATGATTTTGGAGTAAAATATTTGGCAAGGTTGGCTTCAAAGTGCTATCCAGACTATAAAAAAGACCTGTCTGAAGATGCCTCTTTCATCATTTCCTGTGAAAGTTCTTCTCCCAAATAATTGTCAATCAATCCGTGGGCCAGGTAGAGTAGAGGTGTCAAAATCACAGCTACAGTGAATTTATAGATGTAATTGATAATGCCTACAGCAGCCACTTGGGACAAGTCCCAATTTCCAAATACATAGAAAGCAATGCCCAAAACCACAAAAGAGTCAATGAATTGTGACACTAAGGTAGAGCCAGTTGCTCTCAACCATATCATTTTGGCTCCTGTGATCGCCCTTAACTTCTGAAAGACAAAAACATCAATCAGCTGTCCCAATAAAAAGGCAGTCAATGATCCAATAATAATTCCAAGACCTTGTCTGAAAATGGTGTTGAAGGCATAACTGATATTGAAAGCATTTCCTTCTGGGTCTGTGGCATTTACTTCCAGCCAGAAATCTGCCGGAGTCAGCATGGTCACCAAGCCAATTACTAAAAATGAATAAGCAATTAACCCCGCAGTCAGAAAGCTGATCTTTTTTACTCCCTTTTTGCCAAAATACTCATTGATAATATCCGTGGTAATAAACACCACTGGCCAGATTACCGCCCCCGCTGTCAAATTGAAATCCAATAAATATTCCCCGAAAATATTGAGATTAACGGGAGATAAACCCAAGGTCTTTTCAGCGGAAAAGATTTTTACTCCAATAATCTCTGCAAGAATAGCATTAGTGAGAAATATCCCGCCAAGAATCATAAACAAGTTAGTCTTCCGGGAATTATTGGCTTTGTTCATAAAGTATAGGTTTGACCTTCCAAGCTTAACACGGAGTTTTCAAATACTGTTTTGGCTTCTTCCAACATGGGTTCCAAGTCTACATATCTGGAAGAAAAGTGTCCTAATAAGAGCTGTTTCACTTGAGCAGCTTTTGCTATCTCTGCAGCTTGCTTTGCTGTACTGTGGAAAGTTTTTTCAGCCCTGGCTGCGTCTGACTCCATGAAAGTTGATTCATGATATAATAGATTCACTCCTTTGATAAACTCATTGATATCAGGATTGTAAATTGTATCGGAGCAAAAGGCATAAGAACGCAAAGGAGCTAGTGGATAACAGTATTCCCTCACGGAGTAAAAGGATCCATCACTTCCAATGTAGTCCAAACCTTTTCTCAAAGAATGAATAGCTTCCAGGGGAAGTTGTTCCTTTTGTAGCTTTTCTTTGATCAGGTTTCTAAATCCAGCTTTTTCCCGAATCAAAAAGCCTGTGGTCGGAAGTCTATGTTTTAGTGGAAAGCTATAAACCTGATAGTTAGCTTGATCTGTCAATAAACTGAATCCTTTCTCTGGATTTGTCTCTTTAAAATGAAGAGGATATGAAAGCTGAGTATTACTATACCTGAAATGTGTGGTGATAATTTCGTCCAGACCTTTAGGGCCAAAAAGGAAAATGGGGTCAACACGCTTGGATAGATTGTAACTGGACAGTAATCCAATCAATCCAAGGTAATGATCCCCATGCAAATGAGAAATAAATATATGTGAGATTTTTGAGGTTTTGACCTTATACCTTCTCAGTTGTAACTGCGTGCCTTCTCCGCAGTCGAGTAAAATTAACTCCCGACCAATTTGGACCACCTGTGATGTATGATTCCTACCGTGAACAGGAATAGAGGAGGTGTTTCCAAGAATCGTTACCTCAAAATCTTTGATCAATCTTCTTCCTCTTCTTCTTCCTGTCCGCTTTCGATTTCGTGAATGAAAATAGCCTCACTGGCTTCCTCCAATGAGTTGACTAGATTCAATTTCTTATCAAGCATGGAGATTTTCAATAGCTTCATCACGTGATCCTGAACTCCGGAGATGATAAAAATTCCACCATTTTTATTGAATTCACGATCTCCAACCAATAGAGCACTCAGTCCGCTAGAGTCTACATATTTTACCTGGCTCATGTCCAAAACCAGGTTTTCATAGCCTTCAGCATGAACTGTCAATAGCTCAGATTTTAAGGCTGGTGCAAGAATAGAATCCAGTTTTTCCTCCATTGGAGTGAAAACCACATATTGTTCTTTTTTATCAATGCTGTATTTCATATTTAGACGATTGTATTTAAGTGGTAATCCCGAATTTAATCGGTTGAGATCTTGTCAATTCACTTCTAGATTTTCTTGTTATTGACTGACCTCATAAATTTAAATTTATTTGGAAAGATAAGCGTTTATCGCTTTTTCAATCCTATTTTCAAGTTGGTTTGTCTCTGCTTTCTGAAACTTTTCACCGGTGATTTTCTCGAAAAGCTCAATATAACGATCTGAGATACTTTCTACAATCTCATCGGACATTTCAGGTACTTGCTGTCCGTCTTTCCCTTGGAAACCATTAGCAATCAACCATTGTCTAACAAATTCTTTGGAAAGCTGTTTTTGTGGCAAGTTTTTTTCTTGATTTTCCTCATAACCATCTGCATAGAAGTATCTGGAGGAGTCTGGTGTGTGGATCTCATCAATCAGATATATTTGATCTCCGTATTTCCCGAATTCATATTTTGTATCTACCAGAATCAATCCTTTTTCTGCGGCCATTTCTTGCCCTCTTTGAAAAAGCGCACGCGTATATTTTTCCAAAACACCATAGTCTTCCGCACTTACGATTCCTTTTACCAAAATATCCTCTTTGGAAATATCTTCATCATGACCTTCTGAAGCTTTGGTGGTAGGAGTGATAATAGGCGTAGGAAAGCGATCATTTTCTTTCATGCCCTCAGGCATAGGTACTCCACAAATCATTCTTTTTCCTGCCTTGTATTCACGTGCAGCATGACCGGACAAATAGCCTCTGATTACCATTTCAACTTTAAATGGCTCACATCTTTTTCCTATGGTCACATTTGGGTCAGGGGTAGCTGCTACCCAGTTTGGAACTATATCAGCTGTGGCAGCAAGAAATTTCGCTGCAATTTGATTTAGAACTTGTCCCTTGAATGGGATGGGTTTGGGTAAAACCACATCAAAAGCAGAAATCCTGTCAGAGGCTACTACCACCAATTCTTTTTCGAAGATATAGACATCTCTTACCTTTCCTTTATAAAAGCCCTGTTGGCCAGGGAATTGAAAATTGGTTTCTTTGATGGCTTGACTCATGCTTTTGATTTTTGGCAAAAATAGGAAAAGCTTTGCCTTTATACTTTGGCTTTGGGGATTATTTCTCTTCGATTTTACCTGCTTTGTAAATTTCTACTCTTATAAGTTCTCCATTTTCATCATAGAACTCCCTTTTACCATCCAGTTTATCTTTTTTGAAATTCTTGATTTCTTTTAAACTCCCATCCTCCCTAAATATTTTAACTTCTCCCTCCAATAAACCATTGAGATAGGTGTTTTTCATCTGAAGCTGCCCATTTGGGAAATAAAAGCTCTCACTTAGTACCAAATCTGAATTAGGAACAAACTTTCTTTCGATAGCAATTTTTCTATTTGCATGATAAACCAAAAGGGGAGTGGTAGGGATTCCTTTTTTATAGCTTATCTGGGATCTTATACTTCCATCAGGAAAATATTCCAGCAAATCACCTTCAGCTATCCCATTTTTGTAAGTTCCCCGCCTTTGAGGGCTTCCATCTTCAAAATTTAAAATATATGCCCCATCCAAGAGGCCTTTTTTGTAATCGATAGAAGACTGAATTTTTCCATTTTCATAATACTGCTCTTCTTTTCCATCCAAAACTCCTTTAGAGTAGGTTGCAACTCTTAATTTTTGACCACTTTCATCAAACTCCTCTACCAAGCCATCAAATTGTCCCATGGAGAAATTGCGCCTGCTTTGGATTTCCCCATTTTCATAAAAAGATTCACTCAACCCATTTGGCCTGTCATTTTTGAACTCAGTCAGGTCCTGAAGACTTCCGTCGGGATAATAAGTGGTAACCTTTCCCTGAATTAGGTTATTGTTGAAATTAAGTTCCTGCTGAACTTGCCCTGATGGATAAAAGCTTTTGCTCAAGCCATTTCTTTGATTTTCCAAAAAGGGGACAATGCGAATTGTATCTCCGGTAGCCGGATCTAAATCAACAAATAATCCATGTCTTTGATCGTCTTTTAAAAAACCGATTTGGATCAATTGTCCATCCTCACTATACCTTTTGATTTGCCCTTGAGCTTTACCGTTTATACGGACGTATATTTCCTTTAGGAGCTCATGATCTTCGTCATAATAGGTACGAATCGTATCCTGAGCTTTTGCCATCATGCAAAAGGAAAGAAGGAGAAGAGTTGAAAGGGCTTTTTTCATAAAAATAATCCTTGGTGAGGTTAACTCACCAAGGATCAAATTAATTGCTTTTTCAGACTTTTTCTAATACTAAAGCAGAAGCACCGCCGCCTCCGTTACAGATACCGGCAACGCCGATCTGACCGGATTTTTGATGCAAGACTGAATTTAAGGTAGCGATGATTCTAGCTCCTGAAGCCCCAAGTGGGTGACCAAGGGAAACTGCACCTCCAAATACATTCAATTTGTCTGGATTCAAATTCAGCTGTTTTTGATTGGCTAATGCCACCGCTGAGAAGGCTTCATTGATTTCATAAAAATCCACATCATCTGCAGTCAAACCTGCATGCTTGATAGCTTTAGGAATCGCAAGTGCTGGAGCAGTAGTAAACCATAGTGGGTCAGTAGCTGCATCTGCAAAACCTCTGATTTTCGCCAGCGGCTTTAATCCCAATTCTTCCGCTTTTTCTTTGCTGATTAATACTAATGCAGATGCTCCATCATTCATGGTGGAAGCATTGGCTGCTGTTACTGTTCCTTCTTTATCAAATACAGGACGAAGGGAAGGGATTTTATCAAACATGACATTTTTATATTCCTCATCTTCGTCAATAAGAATTGTTTCCCCTTTTCTTCCTTTAAGTTCCACAGGAATTACCTCGTCCTTGAAGTATCCTTTTGCCCAAGCATCAGCAGATCTTTGGTAAGACTGTATGGCATAAGCGTCTTGCTCTTCTCTGCTGATTTTCATCTCTTTGGCAGTATTATCTGCGCAATTCCCCATTGGGAATTTATAGTAAACTTCGAATAAACCGTCTTTTACCAAACCGTCCACGAACTCTGCATTTCCATACTTGTATCCAAATCTGGCTTTAGGAACATAGAATGGGACATTGGACATACTTTCCATGCCACCAGCAACGACCACATCATTGATTCCAAGCATGATGGACTGAGCGGCAAACATTACTGCTTTCATACCAGAAGCACATACCTTATTAATAGTGGTACAAGGTACTTGGTACCCAATTCCTGCTCCAATTGCGGCTTGTCTTGCAGGGGCTTGACCTAGATTGGCCGATATTACATTTCCCATGAAAACCTCCTGTACGTCATCCGCTTTGACACCGGATTTTTCCAAGGCACCTTTGATCGCAGTGCTCCCTAACTCAATGGCAGTAAGTCCTGAAAGCTTTCCTCCAAAACTTCCGAGTGGTGTACGAACTGCTGAAACAATATATACTTCTTTAGACATGTTTATTTGGGTTTAATTAAAAGCTCAATTAGAAAATTTTACCAATCAGGAATTCCCCTTTTAGGTCTTTGAGTTGGTTTCTTTTTATTCTGTTGGATATACCGTAATTCAGCTGCATTCATGCTCTCTAAAATCTGAGCAGCTTGCTCTGGGGTCAAGTTCATAGCCTTAAGCTTTTCCTTGAATTCCTCCATGGCTTTCTGTCTGTCAGCTAAATTGGCATCCATTTGATCATTGGCATTTTGGCTTGCAGGGTCATTGCTCTTGTCTGTAGGATTTCCGGACTGAGATTCCTTAGCTTTATCCTGATCTGTCTTCTCCCCTTGATCTTTGGACTCCTGCTGTTGGCCTTCTTCCCCTTGACTTTGCTGATTTTGCTGCTGCTGTTCCTGATTTTGTTGGTTCTGCTGCTGCTGATTTTGGTTTTGTTCCTTTTCTTGATCCTGCTCCAGCTTTTCTTTCAAAGCTTTTAATTTTTGGTCCTCAGGATATTTACTTAATCCCTGATTTACTGTTTTAAGAGCATCCTCTTTTTCAGTTTTGACATAGGACCTCGCAGCTCGGTTAAAGAAATCCCCTGCCGTTTGAGCTTGAAGGCTCAAAGCGGAAAGCAAGAAAATGATGCTTAATAGGTATTTCATTTTTTCTCTATTTCTGTTATTTCTTGGAGACTGTTGATAAAGTCCTGATAAGCTGCAACCGTCTCATCCTGTTGCAGAGCATCAGTCATTACCTGTAACGCATTCTGGAACCTAAATTGTTCAACCAGGCGATCAGCCTCCGCTTTTTTGCGCTTGGCAAATTCAGATGGCTCAGGCTTATTCTGCTCCTCATTTTTCCTTTCCTCGTCTCTTTGCATCCAGCGAGCAAGTAATTCGTAATTATGCCTTGCCACCTCATTGAATGGGTCTTGAATTAAAGCAGATTTAAATTTATTAAGAGCTGCTTCATATTCCTTCTTATTTCCCAGAATCACTCCACCCTGATTGTAAGAAAAAGATGAGAGTAACTTATCTGGACTAGTGGATGCTTTGTCAAAATAAGTACTGGCTTCATCGGGATTTTCTGCATAATGATAGCTGAGTCCCAAGTTGAAATCCAATGCGTAGGACTGGAGCTGAAATTGTTCTATTACAAACAAGTGATCTTTAATAGACTGCTCATAGTCTGCTTTGGCATAGCTTTCAGCAGCAACATCTATCGCTGCATTCAACCTGGAGTCCCGGGTCCATGATGCAGGGATTATTAGGAAAATTGCTATGATGACTTTGCCCCAGCTCATTATAATCTAATTGTTTTGATAGGTAAAATCATGTCAATGAGAGACAGAACCAATCCTGCCAAAAGAAAATAGAAATACTTATTGGAGGAGGTTTCTATTTTTCTGGTACCTACAGTTCCTCCTTCTAATCTCTCCAGTGCTGCAGTGAGATCACCCAGCTCCTGGGCTTCATCTGAGATTTCAAAATATTGACCTCCTGTTTCTGAGGCAATGTATTTTAAAGATCCTCTATCTAATTTAGTTTCAGCAGGTTTCCCAGTCTCAGGATTGATGATTACTCCATTTCCTCGTGGAATAGAGCTTCCTTTTTCTGTTCCAATACCTAAGGAGTAAACCTTGATCCCAGCATCGCTTAGTCTATCGCCCACGTCGTCCAAATCATCCCCGAAATTCTCTCCGTCGGAGATCAAGACTATGGACTTGGATTTTACTTCCATGCTTTCATCATTGTTGAATCTCTCCAAAGCCATTTTTAAAGGGCCTGTCAGGTCCGTGCCTGAATTCGGAACCAAACCGGTATTCAATCCATCTAAATAAAGCTGGAGCACACTTTGATCAAATGTCAAAGGACACTGCATAAAAGCCTCAGAGGAGAAAATTATCAAACCAATTCTGTCAGATGGAAAACTTTTAATCAAATTTTTCAACTCAAACTTGATTCTCTGCAAACGACTTGGGCCAATATCCGTTGCATTCATAGATTGGGATAAATCAATTGCAATGAAAATATCCTTTCCTTCTTCTTTGACTTCTTTGGTGGATGTTCCAATGGATGGTCCTGCCAAAGCGATTAGAAATAATATGAAGTAAAGGGTTCGGATAACCAGTTTGGTGAAAAGCCTTCGCTTTTCAACTTGTAGCCTTCTATTGATGGCCCAATATCTGGATAAATATACCAGATAGAGCAGAATAAAAATTCCTGCTAGGATTGCAATAAGCTTGATGTCAGGATATGCCCAAATCATGGCATGAAATTATAAAATAAAGCTTACTTTGAAAGGAACTTTCATGCAAGTGGTCGGTTATAAATTCAATGTTTGTAAATATTAACAATTATTAAATCCCAAATCCTTCCGAGTAATTTGAATGGGTTCAATATTTTTGGTCGATGAATTTATCCAAAGTCAATTTTTATTTACTGATAGTCTTAGCTTTAAGTCTGTTGCCGTTTTTTCTATTTGCTCAGGAAAGTACGAAAATCAGTGGGCAGGTTTTGGATGTGAAAGATTCATCACCCTTGCCGGGAGCAAATATTTTTTGGGAAAATGATTTAAAATCTGGAGTAGTTAGCGATTTAGATGGGAATTTTGAAATCCAGTCTACTAAACTTCCAGCCAGATTGATTGTCTCTTTTATAGGCTATGAAAAATCAATCAGAGTTCTTACTGAAAAAGATTTAGCCAAATTTCAGCGCTTTTTTTTGAATCCTGAGGAGTTATCTCTTGAGGAAGTGATCATTCAGGAAAGACGTCCGGATGAAAATGTTAGAAATCTGGAGACTGGAAAAGCAAGGGTTCCTATCGAGACGATTAAGAATATCCCCGCCTTATTTGGAGAGGTTGATTTGCTTAGAAGTTTGCAATTACTACCGGGAGTTCAAACTGCAGGGGAGGGGACTACCGGTTTGTTCGTTAGAGGAGGCTCTGCCGATCAAAATTTAGTGCAACTAGACGGAGCTCCTGTTTACAATCCCTCCCATTTCTTTGGATTCTTTTCGGTGTTTAACCCAGATGCATTGGAACAGGTGGAATTATATAAGGGAAACATGCCCGCTTCCTATGGAGGAAGGTTATCTTCTCTAATTGATGTTAGTTTGAGAGAAGGAAATTATGATCAAATTCATGGAGAGGGAGGAATTGGAACAATTTCTTCGAGATTTACCATAGACGGTCCATTATTTTCCGAAAAATCCTCCTTTGTATTTTCAGCAAGAAGAACATACGCAGATGTTTTTTTGAAACTGGCCAATGATCCAGACCTTAGAGACAATAGGCTTAATTTTTACGATTTAAGCGGGAAGTTGGCATTCAAACTTTCGGAAAGAGATAAGATCACTTTCTCTACCTATCAAGGGAGAGATTTTCTGGGAGTAAATAGAGAGTTCGGGTTGGGTTGGAGTAATTGGGTGAGTTCATTGAAGTGGTCTAGAAATATTTCTGATGACTTGTTTTTTGACTTAGATGCTTACCACTCTTTTTACAATTATAAAATCGAAATCAATGATCCAGATAATGGGTTTATTTGGAATAATAACCTTTCTGAATCAGGAATTAAGGGAAACTGGTCCTTAAATAATAATTCAAAAACACAGACTTACTGGGGTTTTCATTCCCAGTTTTACAATTTTTCACCGATCAATTTAGAACCTCTTCCGAACAGTAATCTGGATCCAATCAATACCAATCCAAAAAATGGAGTTTTGAATAATTTATTCGCTGGAGTGTCTCATCAATTCTCTTCAAAATTGAGTGCTGAGGCTGGGTTCCGATGGGGTTTTTTCAATCAGCTAGGTAGAGGTGTGGATTATAGATATTCGGGAGGTGTTCCTGGACCGGATGTGGAAGTGATTGATTCTGTTCAATTCAATTCCTTCGAAAACATCAAGTTTTATCAAGGCTTGGAGCCAAGATTGGCTTTCAGGTATTTGATGAATGAAGAGTTTTCGTTGAAAGCCGCCTACAACAGGAATTTTCAATACGTGCAGATTGCTTCTAATAGTTCTGCAGGATTGCCAATTGATAGATGGATTTTGGCAGGCACTTATGTTCCTCCAATTAGATCTGATCAAATTTCAATAGGATTGTTCAAAAACTTCCAAAATAACAAATGGGAGTTTTCAGTTGAATCTTATTATAAAGACCTGAGAAATATCATTGACTTGAGAAATGGAGCTCAGGTTCTATTTACAGACCAGGTGGAAACAGAAATTCTTACCGGAAAAGGCTGGGCTTATGGAGTGGAGTTTTTACTTCGAAAAAATACAGGAAAAACTACAGGCTGGCTGGCATATACCTGGTCTAGGACTTGGAGGTTGATTGAAGGAATTAGTGAAAACCGAAAGTATAACCCAAGATTTGATAGACCTCATGATGTGACTTTGGTCTTAAATCATGAGTTTTCTCCTTCCTGGTCTGCAGGTTTAACCTTCGTTTATACCACAGGACAGGCAGTTACATTTCCAATCGGAACTTATCCAGTAGACAACCAGCAATTACCACTTTTTTCCAAATTCAGAAATCAGGATAGATTCCCAGATTATCATCGAATGGATGCTTCAGTCACCTGGAAAAATCCCAATAAAGGGAGAAAATGGAGGGGAAGCTGGAACTTCAGTGTTTACAATCTTTATGGAAGAAAGAACCCATTTGCCTATGAGTTTCGTCAGATCTACAATGATGATTTTAGATTTAGTGCGGGGGATGGCCCTATTGAATCAAGTCGGCAAGGAATCGTCATGACCTATTTGTTTACATTTCTTCCTTCTATTACTTATAATTTTCAGTTTTGATGAGACGATTGCTTATTCTTCTATTGAGTGTGTTGTTTTTTTCCTGTCAGGAAGAAGTAGATCTCCCATTGGCAACTATAGAAGGAGAAATTCCTGTAATAGAAGGTACGTGGACAGATAAGGACTTTTATAATGAGGTTACAATCAGCCTTGCTAAGAATTATTTTGATGAATCCCCTAGAATAGTGATTTCTGATGCTGAGGTGGTAATCAGTATTCCTGGGACTGAAGTTTTGATCCCATTTGTCTACAATTCCAGTACAGGGAGCTATAGGCCGAAGGATAGGAGAAAGGTGGCAAAAGTCGGAGAGCGATATACTCTTTCCGTTAAATGGAGGGATAATATTTATCAAGCTTCGGGACTGATGTTAGAGGCTCCAAAAATTGATAGCTTAACCTATGAGTTCAAAGAGAAAAGACTTTTCTCTGATGAAGGATACTATATCAAAGCCTATGGCAAAATTCCATTCTCTAGAGATAACTATTATCGAATTCGAGTCATTGAAAATGATACCTTGAAAAACAATAGGGAGGATTATTTACTATTCGATGACACTTTTGGGTTGAGTTTTTTCGAAAGGGGTTTAGAGTTAAATTATGCTTTTCAGCCTGGAGACAGAGTTAGACTGGAGCTTTTTCGAATGAATAGAGACGTTTATAATTATTTTACCCAGTTGGTAGGTTTGTTATTCAATGATGGTGGACTCTTCAGTCCTCCTCCACAAAATCCAGAAACCAATATTCGGGTCATTCAGGGAGAAGGTGAGGTTTTGGGGTATTTTCTTGTTTCACCTTTATTATCGGAATCCATTTTTATCCGTGAATAACCTATTTTAAGTCAGTCATAAATTATTTTTCAATAGATCTACTAATTTTTAATAGGTTATTTAAAAAATTCATTTTAAATTAAGGTCATGAAAGAATTATCAGAACAGGAAGAGCGCATCATGCGCATATTATGGAAGATGGGACAAGGTCTCATCCGTGACGTTTTGGATGAATTTCCGGAACCAAAGCCACCTTATACCACCTTAGCCTCGACGATTAGATTGTTGGAGAAAAAGGGGTACTTGACTCACAAGGTTTATGGGACAGTTCATATGTATATCCCGACTATCAGCCAGGAAGACTATTCTAAAAAAAGCATCAATCATATGGTGAAGCATTTCTTTGAAGGGTCTGTCGGTAATTTCTTATCCTTCATGGTGAAAGAGAAAAAAATCAGCAAGGATGAAATTGATGATTTGCAGAAGATGATTGATGATTACGAAAACAAGGATAAACAATGAATAATGTTTTAAATTATCTTTTAGAAGGAAGCATTTGCCTGGTAGGCGGATGGGTTTTTTATAAGGTAGTATTAGAAAAACTGACCTTCTTTGACTGGAATAGAGTAACTCTTCTGGTTTTGATGCTGCTGGTTCTTTTTGTGCCCCTATTGTCATTTGAGATGACTCAAGCGGCGGCACCTCTTGCGGAATACACGCTTCCTACTTTTGATTTTGGAAGTACTACTGAACAAATAGAAACTTATTCCTGGCAAGAAATGATCTTAGTGGTATTTGCCATTGGATTGGTTTTTTCACTGGGTAAATTCTGTTTGGGTTTGGCCAAACCTATTTTTCAGCTGCAATTGGTCGAAAAGAAGAATTATCAGGGAATGAAATTAGCCATCCATCCTAGCTTTGAACCAGCATCTTTCTTCAATTATATTTTATTGCCAAAATTTGACCCAGAGGATCCTGATCAAAAACAGATTTTACTTCATGAATCAATTCACGTGGCAAAAAAACATACTTGGGACTTGATTCTGATTCAGTTTACTAAGGCTATTTTTTGGTTTAATCCATTCGTTTATGCTTTAGAAAAATCCCTTCGGGAGGTTCATGAATTTCAAGCAGACCAAGGGGTAACCAAATCTTTTTCTCAATTCGATTATTCCAGATTGCTAGTTAGACTTTTGGCTAAAGACCAAGGCTGGCAGTTCATGAATAGCTTTAATCAATTTCAAACTAAAAAACGCATTGTTATGATGAATAAATCCAAATCAACTGAACTGCAAAAGAGTAGATTTTTGTTAGTTCTCCCTCTTTTTTCATTAATGGTTTTTGTATTCGCTTGTGAGCAAAACTTATCAGATGAACCACTCAAGCCAGAGCAAGTAGTGGATATTATTAATGAAGATGGATCAACTGAATTGAAAGGAATGGTGAATGGTAAAATGGTTGAAATTTCTGCGGATGAAATATTTGACGTGGTGGAAACTCAGCCTCAACCACCGGGGGGAATGTCTGGATGGAATAATTACTTGAAAACGAGTCTTAAATACCCGGAAGCTGCTAAGGCTGAAGGAGTTGAAGGAACGGTTATTGTAGTTTTTGTTATCAATACCGATGGTTCAGTTCAGGATGTGGAAATTTTGAGAGGAGTTGGTTCAGGTTTGGATGAAGAGGCACTAAGAGTTGTTCAAAATTCCGCTAACTGGAAATCTGGCGAACAAAGAGGTCGTAAAGTAAGAACTCGAATGAGATTACCAATTCGGTTCAAGTTGAGTTAAGCAAATAATCGTGTTAAGCAACCTGAAAAGCTCTCCAAGCTATTGGAGAGTTTTTTCCTTTAAGATTTAAAATCATGAAAAACTATAAATTAACCCTAGTACTTATTCCCCTTTTCCTATTTTTGATCGGGGTGGAGTTGAAAGCTCAAACCGGCGAAACAGTTGAGGAACAGATAGAAAAATTAGATGTTGCTCCTCAGCCTCCGGGTGGGTTAAATGGGTGGATGCAATATCTAGCCAAAAACTTGAAATACCCTGAAAAGGCGCGTTCAAAACAAATAGAGGGCACAGTTATAATATCCTTTATAATTGAGAAAGATGGTTCACTTACCGACATTGAGTTGATGAGAGGAATAGGTGGAGGATGTGATGAGGAAGCTCTTCGCGTGGTCAAAGGCTCGGATAATTGGACTCCCGGTGAAAAGGATGGGGGGATTGTCAGAACTAGAATGAGACTTCCGATTCGATTCAAATTGGGCTAAGAAAAGCTGGCTTAATAAGGCCAGCTTTCTTTTTTTAGAAATCGGTTGACTTTCCTTCGAGATCCAATTCCTTTATCCAGATATTTTTGTAGAGGACTTCATGCCCCTCTGCCTGAAGCTTCAAACCTCCGGGTCTATCTGTAATTCCTTTACCACCATCATTTCCTCCATCAAGTCCAGAATTTGGACCGCCCCATACCTGTTGGATTACCACATCTTCGTGGATTTTTTTACCATTAAAATAAACTGTGACTCTGGCTTTTTCTTTTATTATTCCATTTTCAAAGCGAGCTGCTTTGAATACAATGTCATAGGCATTCCATTTTCCAAGACCATTATAGGCCTGTTCTTTTGGGAGATGTTCATTGATCACAGCAGCCAATCCATGGAGTCCATAGTCTCCATCCAGGATTTGAATTTCGTAGCGATTCTGAAGATAAACACCGCTATTTCCTCCCTCATTTTTTATCAAAAACTCCACATGAGCCCTGAAGTCCTTGTATTTCTTTTTGGTAACGATATCTGCAGCTCCATATTTTCCTCCTGCTCCTGCTGGGTCATTGGAACTGATTGCTTTGCCTCCTGTCACAGGATCTTGAACCTCAGGCCATTTGATAGGTGCCTCAGCTGAAAATCGAGGTCCTTCCCAATACTCCCATTTTTCAAGCAACATAGACTTGGTGCCATCTAACATGAGTTCTGCTCCTTCAATAGGTTTGACACCCACTCCGACTTGTGCAGTGCTTTCACAGCTTAAGAAAAGGAAATAAAAGAATGCCGATGAAAGGCATAGGATGAAGGTTTTTGTGTTTTTCATAGGTTTTGGGTTTGATTTATTAAAAAGCTATTGATTGCTTTTTGGTCAATTTGGTTAATTTTAATGATGTGGGAAATAAATTTTACACGGAGAATGCGAAGAGATCTTTCTTTCTTTAAATTATTTTCTACGCTAAGCCCTTGTTTATCTTTTTCATGAAAAGAATAAAAGGGACTTTAACATCAAAAGGAATACTATGAAATGGCAAGGCCGCAAAAAAAGCAGCAATATCGATGATAGAAGAGGAAGAAGTTCTTCTGGAGGAGGAATGAATCCATTATTGATAGGTTCATTGCTCAAAATCCTCTTTTCCAAAACAGGACTCATTATAGTAGGGATATTAATTGCATTTTCCATTATTACAGGTACCAACCCATTAAGCTTTTTAGGTGGATTTTTGCAAGGTGGAGGGCAAGGATTTACGACGGAATCCAATTATCAGCCAACTGCTGAGGAAGATGAATTGGCTGAATTTAGTGCAGTCATATTGGGGGATACAGAGCAGGTATGGAATCAATTAATTTCCAATTATAGAGAACCAACTTTAGTACTTTTTACTGGATCAGTTTCTTCGGCTTGTGGTAATGCCAGCGCGGCAACAGGTCCTTTTTATTGTCCGGCTGATGAAAAACTGTATATAGATTTGAGCTTTTTTGAGGATATGGAAAGGAAATTAAATGCGCCGGGTGATTTTGCTCAAGCCTATGTTATTGCCCATGAAGTAGGACATCATATCCAAAAAATCATGGGAATTACTGATGAGGTTCATTCCCTGAGAGGTCAGATTAGCGATCAAGAGTATAATCAATATTCTGTTAGACTGGAGCTTCAGGCGGATTTCCTTGCAGGAGTTTGGGCACATCACAGCCAAAAAAGCAGCGGGATGATGGAAAGGGGGGATTTGGAAGAAGCACTGAATGCTGCCAATGCTATTGGAGATGACCGGCTTCAAAAACAGGCAGGGGGTAGGGTAGTACCTGATTCTTTTACCCATGGCACATCTGCTCAAAGAATGCGCTGGTTCAAAAAAGGATTTGATACAGGGGATTTGAGCCAAGGCGATACCTTCAGCGCCAAATCACTGTAAGATTTAGATTTCCAGGATATAATCTAGAATACCTGCGTTTTTGCCTTTAGGCCTTGTGACTAAAAGAGGAAGGCTGTCATTGAATTGAATAAGTCTTTCAGCCATACTGCCAATGAAAAGTGCGGTAGCAGCTGTTCGTCCTTTAGCTCCGATAATGATGCCATCAGCATTGATTTCCAAGGCCTTGTTCACAATTTCCTGAACGGGGTCATCATCCTCGTCTTTGGTATAGACAGGAGTGATTTTGATTCCTTTGGTATTTATTTTCCGAATGAATTTTTTGTAAGCTATCTCAGCATGCATTTGCATGATTTGAGTAAACTCTTCGTAGCTTTTCCCTGTGAAATGATAACCGGAAGGGATAGAGAATACATTCTGGCAGACGATTTCCACATTTCCATGTTTTTCAGCGATCATAATCGCTTCTTCCAGCGCATCCTTAGAATAATCCGAAAAATCAGATGGAACCAGAATTTTTTGAACTTTTGGTTGAGAGTTTTCAGGAACGATCAATAAGGAACAAGATGCACGTCTTGCCAGCCTCAAAGATACTACGCCAGTGCCTGGGAGATGAATTTTTCTACCAACAATAATCATATCAGCAGATTTCTCCTCAGCTAATTTGAGAACCTTTTTAGATAAAGAACCTTCTTTTACAATATAGTTTAAGGAGATACCTTTTTGATCAGGGAAGTTTTCAGAGACAACCGTTTCCATGGCGGCTTGTCTTTCATTGATCATGCTCTCCACCAAATTTGGAAACTCTTCCAAAACCTCCTTAGGTACAGATAGATTTTTGATCACATTGACAAAGTAAATCTTCTTGGTTTGATTCACTTTGGCGATAAATGCCGCATATTGAATCAAGGTCTTGTCCAAAGAAGTTTGGTCCAGGCAAACGATCATTTTTTTAATCAAGTACATAGTTCTCCGGGTTTTGGAATTACAAAGTTAAGGCTAAATGAAATGTTTAAATATAGAAACGGTATAATATTTTGTTGCGAACGCTAAATTTTTGATTTGGTTCTAATTTTTAAAGAAAAGGGCTCCAATAATCAGAATTATATTTCATTTTAATCGATTTGACATCTTGTTTTCTCCGGATATTTCTGGAATAATCCTCTATTTACTTAACCCCTCTCTCATAATATCGTATATTTGCACGAGTCCGGGTCGCCGACATGTTCAAACTTCACAATTAACATAATTACCGAGTGAAGCCCTTTCCAAAAACAGGCCTCACCTCGATACCGATGTTATCGGACTAATCGGGGCCTCGCCCATAAAAGCAGGATAACAGTGGAAGTTTGCGGATTAAAGGCAGCTCAAATCTTGTCTATACGGAGGTTTGTAACACTCTAAGACCCGGACTTTTTAATTTTTTCCTTTATCCAGTTGAGTTCAGCTTTTCCATAAAAACCACTCACCGCAATCAACCAAAATATTCCTAGAATCAAGATTGATCTAATTGTCAAATCGATCAATGGATTTTCCATCATTGGTAAAATGGAAGTCATAATCAGAGCGAAAAGACCTAAGCCGATGATTTTTACCGTGTCCACTGAGAATGGATTAAAATTTAACCTGATTTTTAGGAATAGAAATTTAACTGCATTGAATGCCAACATGACCAATGCTGATGCAATTGCAGCTCCTTCTATCCCATAAATAGGAATTAACCAATAATTCATCAAAATAATCAAGATACTCATGGCAATTGTGGCAACCAGGTTAAACCTATAATATTTGGAGAAAACCAGAATTTCTGAGTTGATAGAAAAGGCCACATCAATGAGTTTTCCCAAACCAATTATGAATACGATCCACTTTCCGCTTTCATATATTTCTCTGTTTGGAATGAAATGGTAAATGGAATCAATATTGGCCCAAATTCCCAGAAATAATAAAACACAGATGTAGAATTGCCTTGTGGAAACTTCCTTATATAGCCGGTTAATTTCTACCAGATTGTTTTTTGAAAAATGATCGGCGACTACGGGCATCACAACTTGAGAAATAGCTCTTCTTGGCATTTCTATGACCAATGCCATACTAAATGCAATGGTATAAATTGCATTTGCTTCCAAATTGACCATGGAACTGACCATGATGCTGTCAATTTTCATAATTAGGGTAGAGGCAGCAGTGGCTAGGAAAGTTATAAGACTGAATTTTAAAAATGAGCTTCTGAATCCTTTTGGAAATGACCGCCAATTAAGGTCAACTTTCAAAACTTTCAACCATGATAAATAAACCAGAATCCCTAATAGCGGTATCCCATAGACTGCTATTAGCCCTGCCATCATCCAATCAAAATTGATCCATTTCATCAAAAAACAAATGACCCAAAGGCCTGTCAGTAATCTAAGCAAAACCTCCCGGAAGAAGGTAGGAATAGCTACTTTAAGAAAGGATCTGCTGTAGGCATCTAAGATAGAATTGGCCAAAGCCAAAAATGTGATCAATAAAACAATCCATAAATAATTGATCAGCTCAGGAGAATTAGCCGAAAATAAACCAATAATTTCCTCTTTGAATACGAAGAATAGAAAACTCACTAAAACAAAGCCTGCGGAGGCGAGAAGCAAACTAAAACTCAAAAAAGCAGAATGACCTGCTTTTAATTTGGGGAAATACCGGGTAATTCCGTGTCCCAATCCTAATTGAGCAAAGGGAACAAAGAGTAAAGCTAGATCTTGAATAGTGCGAAAAGTACCTAGCTGAGCAGCTTCTAAAGCATAAGGATATAACCAAAGGACATTAAAATAGCCAATGACTACACCTAAGTAGGAAAAAAGTGTGGTTTGAATACTTTGACTGGCAACTTTGCCCATAGGGTGAAATTATCAAAAAATTGGAAATGCTACCTTTTTTTCTTCAAATCAAGGTTTAGCACATTTATCACAGCCCGGTTCGGTTTTAGGCTTATAGAAAAACCTTCTAACCAAATAGACTACTGCTCCCAACACGATAATTCCTACGATTATTTCTTGCCACATTTTAGGATAAAATTTGATAAGTAATCAATGCTGATACATAAGCCAAAGCGGTCATGTATACTGTTTGGATTAACGGCCATTTCCATCCTTTAGTTTCCCTGTACACAATCGCCAGGGTACTCATACACTGCATAGCGAAAACATAAAATACCATCAAAGAGAATGCGGTGGCTTTGTTGAATACTTTATCACCCGTCACCGGGTTAATTTGAGCATTCAACTTTTCCCGAATGGTGGAATCGTCTTCTGGATCACCCCCTATGCTGTAAATAGTCGCAATGGTGGATACGAATACTTCTCTAGCCGCAAAGGATGTGATCAATGCTATTCCAATTTTCCAGTCATAACCTAAGGGTCGAATAGCTGGCTCAATAGCTCTTCCCATGATTCCTATGAAGGAATTTTCCAATAAGTCTGATGAGGCTTCTGCTCTGATTTCTTCTATGTCCACTTCAGAAGACGCCAATTCTATTTTTTGATCCCTTTCTGCTCTGATTTCCTCCATTTTTTCAGGAGGGCCATAGGTGCCCAATACCCATAGAATGATTGAAATAGCTAAAATCACCTTTCCTGCCTCAGTCACAAATGTCTTGGACTTATTGTACATGGTAATGATAACGTCTTTCCACCTTGGGGTACGATAAGATGGGAGTTCTACCATCAAAAAGCTCTTTTCATCGGTTTTTAGGATGCTTTTAAGTCCAAAAGCAGTAAATAAAACGCCAATAACTCCCAAAAGATAAAGAGACAATAAGGCGACAGCTTGAAGATTAATAAACCCTAAAACGGTCTCATTTGGAACTACCAAACCAATTAGAATAATATAAACCGGCAGCCTTGCTGAGCAACTCATTAGCGGAGTCACCATGATGGTTATGATTTTCTCTTTCCAGTTACCGATATTTCTTGCAGCCATGACTCCTGGAATAGCACATGCTACTCCTGAAACCAAAGGCACTATACTTTTACCGTGAAGACCAAAGGGGCGCATCCATCTGTCCATCAAAAAGACCACTCTGGACATATACCCTGTGTCCTCCAGAATGGCTAAAAATCCAAAAAGCAAGGCGATTTGAGGAATAAAAATGACTATACCTCCTATACCGGGGATAATACCTTCGGCTAAGAGACTGGTCAATACTCCTTCTGGTAAAACTGTACTCACCCAAGTTCCCAAATCAGCAAAAACCCCATCTATCAAGTCCATTGGAACTGTGGCCCAGGCAAAAATTGCCTGAAAAATGACCAATAGGATGGAGGCGAATAAGAGATAACCGAAAACAGGATGTAAAATAATTTTATCGATGGTGCTAGAAGACTCTTTTCTATCCTCTTTTTTAACCAGTACTTTTTCAATGATTTCGGTGATTCTTCTATATCTGAGCTTGGTTTCTTCAAGTTGGGCAGATTCCAAATTGATATTCAAGCTGTCTATCTTGTTTTTAACCCATTGCCTTTTTTCCAGAGGAAGCCCTTTATCTTTCAGTCCAAATCTTAAAATTTGATAGGCCTGATAGTCATTGGAGAGATCGAACTTCTCTTTAATGTCTTGTAGAAGAGAAGTGTCTATGAAATCGTCTACCTGGAGGAATTGATTTTTTTTGGAAAAATTCTTCTGGTGGATCAATTCCCGGATTTGCTCCAAACCTTTGGAACCTCTTGCGTCTGTGTTCAAAATTGGTACACCCAAAGCTTTGAATAATTCGAAGCCTTTTATTTCCAGATCGTGCTTTTCAGCTAAATCTGACATGTTCAGTACTAAAGCCAGATTCAATCCTAGGTCAATCAACTGGGAGGCTAAAAACATTCCTCTGGATAGCTGAAGAGAATCAATTACCATCAACACATAATCAGGCCGCTCAACTTCACTCAACTGATTTAATACTCTGTGGGCTATAATTTCATCTTCGGAGTTTGGATAGAGGGAATAAGTACCTGGAAGATCTATAATTTCATAAGTAGACCCTTGGTAATTCATCATACCAATTTTCTTATCCACAGTTACCCCCGGGTAATTACCTATTTTCTGGCTTAGACCGGTGAGTTGGTTGAATATGGTCGACTTACCAACATTGGGGTTTCCTATGATGGCAATTTTGAGTGGCTTGACTAATGGTGATTGAGTCTGTTCAGGCATGTGGGATTATAGTAATTGAATATCCAGCAATGCAGCTTCGGCTTTTCGAAGTGCTAAAGTGGATTCTTCCAGTCTGAATGCCATAGGGCCATTCAAAGGAGCAACGTGTTGCAAGGTGATTTTTTTTCCTGGAAGAAAGCCCAGTTCCATTAAGTTGATTTTCAAAGGGGAGTCTAAAACATCCTTGATAACGGCACTTTTGGAAATGGGTAGTTGGTCAGCTGTCATGTACTAAATGTCGGAATCCTTTTCTAAGATTTGCAAAAATAACTTATTTGGAATGGATCTAAAGAAAAAGAATAAAGATTTTTGTCAGTTTTTAGATAGATGGTTATCAACGAATACTTAGGATTTCATTTGGCAAGTTAAATTCCAGGCCACCCTCCATCATAATTCTTAAACTGAACTCAAGTTCGATTTCTTTACCAGGATCTTTGTTCCAGACGAGTTTGAATAAATCATCCCGAAAAACTGTTAATCCATTCTCCAGAAACTGATCAATGGATCGTGTAGTGTTGTTGAAAAAATAATTCATCTGAAAGTGATTACTGATGTCTTGTCCCACTTTGATGACCTCACCGCTTCCCAAGATGACTTCTCTGGTATTGATGATCTGAACTCCAATCATTTTCTCGGCAGATTTTGGTGAAGGTGGACTACAGGCCATTGCAGTCCCGAAAGTAAAGTAGGAGGGATTGGACTCCAAGTATGCAAGTGTCTGTGTTTCTTTTATGCGGAATGATTTCGTAATGGTTGAATACGGAAGCACGGTACTGGGGCTTACCTGCTGACCATCAGTGGTGAGGGAGAGTGTTTCGAAGGATAAAATCCTAAAATCCTTAATATCAAAAACCGGTCCGCAGCCACAAGAGTCATTACAGAAGTTGGTACAACTCATAGGTAAAATTGCCAATGAGGAGAAAATTAAAAAAGTGAGTAAAGTGACTTTACCGGCGTTTTTCATTATTGAGAGGAGCTATGATCTTTAAACTCAAGTATTCACGAAAAGTTAGGAATAAAAAAGCCTATATCCAGAAAATATAGGCTTTAGGATTGTTGGTGGTTGATTTTAAGCTTTTCCTCTCAGCATCAAGTTCCAATACATAAAGGGCAGCCCATATTTTTTCAAAAGCCACATACTATACTGTTCTTTCGATGTATCCACAAATTTCGAGATTAATGGATCACTGTCTCTTACGTTATCATATTTGAATTCAGCCAAAACCATTTTACTATAGCCTGTGACCAATGGACAGGAAGAATATCCAGAATAAGCCTCTTCTCCAACTTTATTTTCCCGAATTAATTGAAGTAAATTTCCCACTAGTACGGGAGCTTGTTTTCTGATTGCAGCACCGGTCTTTGCAGTAGGAAGGTGTGCGACGTCTCCCAAAGCAAAAATATTGGGGAAACGCAGGTGCTGTAGCGTATGGATGTCTACGTCCACCCACCCTTTTCCAGGCCCTTCTTTGAGGGATATGTCACTTTCCTGAATGAACTTGGGAGCAGCCTGCGGTGGTGCTAGGTGAAGCATATCAAAGTGAATTTTGATCTCATTATTGCCAAGCTGTTCTTCTCCTATTTTTATACCTGCTCCATCAAAAGAATGAACAGAATCAGGTTTAATGTATTTAAAATAAATATCCTGATTTTCAGCATCTATTCTTACTGGAGCATAAAAGGGCTTGAATATTATATCTCTATCCTTGATGATTTTGTTGAGTGTTTTTGCAAAGTCCGGAACTCCAAATATCACGGTCCCAGGGGTAGCAAAAATCACGTTTGTTTTTTCTCTGACTCCAGCTTTTCTGAAAAATTCTTCAGCCAAATACATAATCTTTTGAGGCGCTCCTCCGCACTTGATTGGTGTTGTAGGTTGGGTGAAAACAGCATTGCCTCCCTTGAAATTCTTTAATACTTCCCAGGTATGTTCGGGATCTGTGTAATTGCTACAAACAACCTTTTTATCCATTGCTTCGCTTAGCCCAGGTAATAATTCCGGCGCCATTACCAAACCCGGAGCTACTACCAAATAATCATAAGAAACACCTCCTGATTTGTCAGTTGAAACCTTATTCTGTTTAGGATCTATGGCTGTGGTCTTGTCTTTAATCCATTCCACTCCTTTGGGAATGTAGTCGGCCTCCTCTCTTTCGGTATCTTTAAAATCAAAAGTACCAGCGCCTACAAGTGTCCAAGCTGGCTGGTAATAGTGTTTTTCGGAAGGTTCAATGATGGCTATTGCCAGATTTTTATCCTTACGTTTTAATTGGGCAGCAACTGTAATTCCGGCGGTACCTCCACCAATGATTACTATTTGATAATGTTTCATGATTCGGTTGTTTGACTGATAGGAAGGTATTTAAAATCAAAAGACCTTTTAGTGACTTTCATCACCTTTGCTGGGAAAGATGAGATAAATCACCTTTCTGATTCAGTATTATTTTAAAAGTACGATTACTGCATTGTGACAATTATCACTAACTTCCATTTCAGTCAAGACTAGTTTCGTTTTTTTATAATTATGACAGTAGAAGAACTTAAATCAGCACTTCCAAATTTCACAGATCCAAGGCTTTTAGAAATCCTTTTGGGCAAAGGTCAAATCATGCGTCTTGAGCCGGGAAAGGTTTTGATGGAGCCAGGGAAATTTATCAAAATGGTACCGATTGTCTTGAATGGATCCATTAAGGTTTCCAGGATGGATGAGGATGGAAAAGAATTGTTTTTATACTACTTGGATGCAGGAGAGACTTGTGCTTTGTCCTTGACTTGCTGCTCTGCCTCCAAACCAAGTGAAATCAAAGCAGTAGTGGAAGAGCCTACAACCATTATAGGGATTCCAATTACAGTTCATGAACAGCTTTCTGATGAATTCAAGCAATGGAAGGATTTTGTCTCATCCACTTATCAAAGTAGGTTTCAGGAAATGTTAATAGCATTAGATGCAGTAGCTTTTAAAAGAATGGATGAGCGATTGATGCGATATATTGTCACCAAAATGAAACAATATAAAACCAATGAGCTTCAAACTACCCATCAGGATATTGCCACAGAATTAGGTACTTCCCGAGAAGTGATTTCCCGACTATTAAAACAATTGGAAAAGAAAAAATGGATAGAATTGGGTAGAAATATGATTTATATTCGAGATGATTTCGAAGAATTGATTTCCAAATGATCAAAGCATAACCAGAAGCGGCACATGCGTATGATAGGCCATTTCCAATGATCTACTTTTTCCGGTAACTTGCTCCCAAAGGCTTTTATGTTGATGACACATGGCTAAAATTGAATCAGTCTTGTCATCAAAATATTGGTCTAACCCCTTGATTAATTCTTTGCTTTTAATGCTGATTAGCGTAGACTTTAAATCTGGAAATTCTTCTTTTAAAAACACCTGTAAGCCCTTTTCTGCTAGTTTTTCCCGAAAATCATCACTTTTCTCAAAATGTAGGATTTCAAGAGATAATTCCCATTTTTTTGCAAGTCCAACTACCTTATGAATATATTCTTCTTCATGATTGGAGATTTCCAAGGCCAAAGTAATCTTTGTAATTGAAGAGGTTTTTCCTTCTGAAGGGATTAACAATACAGGTGTCCTAGCTTCTTTAATTACCTCCACAGCTGTTGAACCCACTAATACTTTTTTGATTCCTGAGGCACCATGGGTTCCCATTATGATCATATCAACCTCTTCTTCTTCAGCAATCCGAGCGATACTAATGGAAGCAGTTCCTTCCTTAATGATTGACCGATAATTGATTGAATCATGCTCATGCTTCTTTTTAAGCTTGGAAATCATTTCGCGCGCATCATTATGCATATTGTCCAAAGCTATGGCTGCTTGGGAGGCAAAATCATAGACGACTTCTACCACATGAAGTAGAATAATTTCATTTTCGCCTTTTTTGCACAAGCCTTTGGCGAATTCTAAAGCCTTCACCGAGTTGTCTGAGAAATCTAAAGGAATAAGGATTTTCATGCCGATTTGAATTAAACTTCTCTAATTTAACCTTAAGATTCAGCTTATACTATGATAAAAATCAATCTGAATTCAGATTTAGCTACACTAGTATAATTTCCTGCTGGGCTCCCTTGGTATTTATGTAATTTTGGATGTAACATTTGTCACTGCTTAAGCCTATCACACACATGTACTTTTGTACAGGTTATTTAAAATCAAAAAAACTATGGATTTGATAGTCCTTTTAGGATATGCAGCTGCAATAATTATTGGTGTAAGCTTGGGTTTGATAGGTGGAGGAGGATCAATTTTAACAGTTCCTGTACTGGTTTATATTTTAAATGTAGATCCGGTTCTGGCTACAGCATATTCATTATTTGTTGTGGGAGCTACATCTTTGGTTGGAGCAGGCAATTATATGAAACATGGACTAGTTGATTATAAAACTGCCATTGTATTTGCCATACCTTCATTTATCGCAGTATTTCTTACCCGAAAATTTTTGGTGCCCTGGCTTCCTGATCCCCTGTTTTCTATAGGAGAATTGGCGATCACAAAAAGTGTAGGCATCATGATTTTCTTTGCAATGATTATGCTGGCGGCTTCATACTCCATGATTAAGAATAATAATTCAGAGGATGCTAGCGAGGAAGGGGAAGTTAAGTTTAACATTCCTTTGATAGCGGTGGAAGGTTCAGTGGTAGGAGTTATTACGGGAATAGTGGGAGCAGGTGGAGGATTTTTGATCATTCCAGCTTTAGTCTTATTAGCCAAACTTCCCATGAAACTTGCAGTCGGTACTTCTTTGTTGATTATAGCAGCAAAATCATTAATTGGATTTTTGGGTGATTTGGGAAATCAAACAATCGATTGGAATATGCTCTTGATTTTCTCTGGACTATCAGTGGTGGGTATTTTCATAGGTAGTGCACTTTCAAAGAAAATCAATGAAAAAGCACTTAAAAAAGGGTTTGGCTGGTTTGTCTTAATCATGGGCATTTATATTATTGGGAAAGAATTAGCAGGGATTTAAGTTGGAAAAGTATTTCAAAATCTTTCTGGATGGTTACTATGGGTACTGGAACTACCTTCAATCAGAAATATTGTATCCATCTTGGCATAACTATTTTTATTGGCTGATAGGCTTGTCCTTATTAGTGTGGATGCTCGAAGTAATTTTTCCCTGGAGAAAAGGTCGTCCCTTTTTCCGCAAAGACTTTTGGTTGGATGCATTTTACATGTTCTTCAATTTCTTCCTGTTTTCATTGATTCTCTACAATTCCCTTTCCAATGTATTTGTAGAAGCATTTAATGATTTCTTAGGGCTTTTTGGAATCACGAATTTGGTAGCTATTGAGGTCAATTCCTGGCCAGTTTGGGGTCAGTTCTTACTCTTATTTGTAGTAGCTGATTTTATACAATGGAATGTACATCGAATGCTTCATCGGGTTCCATGGTTGTGGGAGTTTCATAAGGTTCACCACTCAGTCGAGCAAATGGGCTTTGCCGCGCACTTGAGACATCACTGGATGGAGACAATTGTCTATAAATCAGTGCAGTATATTCCTTTGGCAATGATAGGTTTTGGGCTGGCAGATTTCTTTGTCTTGCATATTTTCACCATTGCAATAGGTCATTTAAATCACGCAAATGTCAAAATATCCTACGGTCCACTCAAATATATTTTCAACAATCCCGTGATGCATACCTGGCATCATGCCAAGTATCTTCCCAAAGGAAGCCATGGAGTGAATTACGGGATTTCTCTAAGTCTATGGGATTATTTGTTTGGAACAGCATATATCCCCAATGATGGAGAAAATGAGCCATTAGGCTTTGATAAAGTGGAGGAATTTCCTCAAACATTTTGGACACAAATCACATACCCATGGCTCAGAAAGAAAAACAAAAAAGCTTAAACCCATTAAATAGTTGGACTACAATTATTTTGCTGTGCTTGGTCTTGGGATTAGCTCCTTTTACCCCTGAACCCCATGTTTGGGGAAAGATCAAGTGGGTATCAGGTGGGGCAGATGGAATGAAATTGATGGATTGGGGAGATTTGGTATTGCATGGTTTTCCCTGGCTTTTATTGGGAAGACTATTTGTTTTAAAAGTTAGGGACATTTATCAGAGGAATGTGACTTCTGGTACTGAAGGAGAGCTAGGGTAGGTCTAATTTTGAGAATAAAAAATCTATGTTTGACTTCTTTAAAACAAAACCGAAAAACTACGAGGATATACCTTCAGGTGCATTTCACGAATTGATGTTGAATCCTGCAACTGTAATATTGGATGTAAGGACTTCTGGTGAAAATCAATCAGGGAAAATTAGAAATTCAAAAAATCTGGACATCATGTCTCGGGATTTCAAATTGAAAATAAATGAGCTGCCCAAAGACAAAATATACTTGGTGTACTGTAGAAGTGGAAACAGAAGCGCCCAAGCTTGTGCGATAATGGCTGAAATGGGCTTTAAAAATCTCAAAAACCTCAGCGGGGGAATTATGAGGTGGCCTTTTGAATTGGTTTAATATAAGTGGGGTGACCCACTTATTTTTTTGAGATTTTATTCATACTGATGGATCGTTGTAAGTTTGATTTAAATCGATCCATATCTTCTGGACTTTTTTGAGCGTGCTTTGTTTTTCTGCCTTGAACTCTGGCTCTCCACATTTTGAAACTGCTTCGCTTCATTTCTCTTCTCATCAACTGAATTACTTCGGCCTCTTTTACGCCAAATTGGGATTCAATTGCATCGAAAGGGGTCCTATCCTCCCATGCCATTTCAATGATGCGATCAATATCTCTTTCACTTAAATTCTGGAATTTCTTCATATTCTTCAAACCCTTCGAGTCCATTAAGGTTTTTAGAAGGTGGAGAAAATTTCTGTTGTCTGGCTAAAACGAGATTTAAGATTAAAGGACCATCCAGCTTTGGATGCTGCTATTAATCTGGGGCATCCCATTCTATTAGCCTATGTTTTTGAGCCTTCTTTGATTCAAGCTTCTCAAAGTGATCTTCGTCATTGGAGGTTTGTATGGGAATCTCTAGAAGATCTGAATCGGCAGCTTCAACCTTATCAAGCTGAGGTTGCTATTTTTCATCAGGAAGTAAATGAAGTTTTCAGCCAATTGGAGTTAAAATTTGAAATCGCTTCCGTATTCTCACATCAGGAAACAGGGATTCAGATAACTTTTCAGCGAGATTTACAAATAAAATCTTGGCTTCAATCTAGAAATATACCCTGGTATGAGTTCCTTCAACAAGGAGTTAGAAGGGGTAGAAAATCAAGAGCTAATTGGAGAAAGGAATGGTTTGCCTATGCGGCAGCCAAACAAGTAGACCCGAACTTAAATCAAGCGAGATTTCTCTCTAACACGGAAATAGGAAAAATTCTAAGAAGTAATTTGAATATTCCGGGGGATTGGAAAAAACCTAATCCTTTGATGCAGAAAGGAGGGGAGACTATTGGGCACAAATACCTTAAAAGCTTTGTAGAAGATAGAGTTTCCAATTACAGCAGGAATATTTCAAAGCCTGAAAGAAGTAGAAGGAGCTGTGGAAGAGTTTCGCCTTATTTAGCTTGGGGATGCTTATCGATCCGGCAAGTTTTTCAGGCTTCAGAAAGTAAAAAAAAGGAAAAATTTCAGGTTAGAAACTTCACCAATTTTCAATCCCGACTAAGATGGCATTGTCATTTTATCCAAAAATTTGAGATGGAATGCCGAATGGAGTTTGAACCCATTAATAGGGGGTTTTTAAAATTAGAATACAAAAAAAATCCAGCCTTTATTCAGGTTTGGAAGGAGGGAAATACCGGGATTCCATTGATAGATGCCTGTATGAGATGTTTGATTCAAACAGGGTACTTAAATTTTAGAATGAGAGCTATGTTGGTTTCATTTCTTACCCATCATTTAGGGCAAAATTGGAAAGATGGCTCAGATCATTTGGGTAGGCAATTTTTAGACTTTGAGCCGGGTATACATTATCCTCAGCTACAGATGCAGGCGGGAGTGACAGGAATCAATACTGTGAGAATCTATAATCCTATCAAACAATCTAAAGATCATGATCCTGAAGGGGAGTTTATTAAAAAATGGGTACCGGAATTAAGCCAAATTCCATCTGCTTTGGTCCATGAACCATGGAAAATCAGTCCTTTAGAGCAGGAAGATTTAGACTTTCACTTGGGAAGAGACTATCCATTTCCAATAGTGGATCCCGAAAAAGCAGGAGCAGAGGCCAGAAAGAGAATATGGGCAGCGCAAAAAGATCCAGCGGTCCTCCAGGAATCAGAACGAATAGTGGAGCAACATACTTTACCAAACAGATGGGCATGAAAAAACAGCATTTACCTTCCAAAATATGTCCGGTTTGCCAAAGGCCCTTTTCTTGGAGAAAGAAATGGGAAAAGAACTGGGAAGAAGTCAAATATTGCTCTAAACGATGTTCTGGAGATGCTAAAAAAAGCAGGCATTAATCACGGTAAACCATTACAAACCAGGTAAGCCAAATAGTCAAAGGAACAAAATAGGACACCACAACCGCTAAAATAGATTCTTTGATACTTCTATTGCTGATCATATGAAATCCCATCACCCAAAGAACTCCATATCCTAATTCGAATAAGTTGAGAGTACCAAGAGGATAATACCACCTTGGATTTAAATTATCAAAACCAATAAATGATAAAAGGGAAAGGGGCCTGTATTCCAGGATTTCCTGGTAAGTGCTCGCTGAATGCGGGTTGATATAAACCAGAAATCTTATCAACTCAGGAAATAAAAATATCCCCTCTGCCACCAAAGCAAATTTCCAGAGTTCTTTGTAAGGGATTTTATAACCCAGAAAAAAAGCGCCCAACCAAAAAAGAAAGGATATTACCGTAAACTTCCATAGAAGGGCAAATGGTGTCCAAACATATTCCAACGTATTGAAAATATGAAATATCATAAAATCACCTCTCGCGTCTAAATTCTCCGAATCGGGAATTGCTTCAAGTATGATGGTGTTAGTAAGATATCGGATGAGAATAAAGAGTAAAACCAAAAGAAAAAAATAAAGCCTTTTATCAAAATCTAAATAGTCAGAAAGACGTTGTGCTAATGGAGAGCGTTCTTTAGGCATATTTCGAGGTTAAGTTTACTTAAATCTAATTGATTGTCTGAGATAAGACCTAATTTTGCGCCCTGAAGGAGAAAAATCTATGTTAAAGAAGTTTATTTTAAGTTTTACATTCATTTTTTGCTGCTTAGCAGGAAGCATGGTGAAGGCTCAATCTGCGCCTTCGGATAGCTTATTTGTAAAAGCCTCTCCTTATCTATTGCTGGATCGTGGTTTACAATACAGGATTACTAAGTCAATCAACAGCATGTATAATTTTGATTTTGATGTGGCTGAAAGAGACTTCAAAGTAATTGCCTATCAATACCCTGATCACCCACTACCTGATTTTTTGATGGCTTTGAGTTACTGGTGGAGGATAGAAGTAGATGTGACCAATGAAAAATACGATAAAATATTTTTGGCCTACATTGATCGGGCAAATGAGAAGGCTGAAAAGCTCTATGACGAAGATAAAACCAACAAGGAAGCGGCATTTTTCCTAGCTGCAGGTTATGGATTCCAAGGAAGGCTTTTATCAGAAAGAAAAAGCTGGACGCGTGCAGCTTGGGCGGGAAGAAATGCATTAAAATATATGGAATTAAGCAGAGGAGAGGAAGAGTTTAATCCTGAGCTTCTTCTAGGGGATGCCCTTTTTAATTACTTCTCTGTTTGGATTCCAGAAAATTATCCGCTCTTAAAACCAATTCTAGCCTTATTTCCTAAAGGTAACAAGCAGCTTGGCTTGAAGCAGCTGGAACAAGTGGCTGAAAATGCCTTTTATACCAGAATTGAGGCTATGTATTTTTTATTTAGGCTCTATGCTTCGGAAGAAAAGAAACCTTATGAGGCCCTCAGAATTTCAGAATACCTCAATGAAAAATTCCCAAACAACCCTTATTTCCATAGATCCTATGCGAGACATTTATATACCGTTGGAAGGTGGACTGAGTCATTGAGAGAGTCAGAAGAGATTCTGAGAAGAATTGATGCGAAGCAAACTGGTTATGAATCAAATAGTGGTCGCTATGCAGCTTTCTATATAGCTCAATACTATGATAGAATCGGGAATAGACCGGAGGCCAAAAAATATTATCTCAAAACTCTTTCCTATGGTGAGGAGTCAGAATCCCAGGAAAGTGGGTATTATTTACACTCTTTGGTAGAGTTGGGGAAAATTGCACTGGTAGAGAAAAACAAAGCACTTGCAAAAGAATATTTCAAAAAAGTAAAGAAATACGCAAAGCGAAAACACCCCGCTCATCAGGCCGCAAGGGATTTTATCAAAAAGAATAAACTTTAATCAAAAAGTTTGCGTTTTTAGCACTTACTGCAAGAGATAATTTGAATTTTTCCAAGAGAAGGAGGATTTTTAGAAGGAATCTTTGCTAAAATCCCCACTATCCTTAAGAAAATTTCGAATTAGGTCGATATAAAAACGGATAATAGTTTTAAAATTTTCCTTAATTATTATAAATTTGCACAGCATAAAATTTTGTAAAAGCAAGAAATCATGGATAATAGCGTAAGAATAAAATTCGATAAAATTGATCGTAGGATTCTAGAAATCCTTCAGGGAAACGCAAAGATCACTAACGCTCAACTTTCAAAAGATATCGGGCTTTCTCCTGCTCCAACCTTGGAGCGAGTGAAGAAACTTGAGCAGTCTGGTATCATTAAAAGTTACCATGCGAAATTAGACCCAGAAAAAATTGGCCTTGGGGTAAGTACATTTGTTTTGGTATCTCTTATTGGTCACAACAAAGGTAATATAGATGCATTCATGAAGGAAATCAACGGAATTCCAGAGGTTATTGAATGTCATCACATTACAGGTACAGGTGATTTTATTCTTAAAATCATTGCAAAAGATATCACTGCTTATCAGAAGTTGATGTTGGAAAAAGTTTCTGAAATTAAAGAAGTGGACTCCATGCAATCCATGGTAATTTTGTCCACATTTAAAGACTCAAAGGTATTGCCTATCCCTGCCTAATTATTAGAATAGAATAGAATTTAGGGTGGCAATTGTCACCCTTTTTTTTTGAAGCTATGGAACATAATCCTTGGAAAACCCTAAAAATTAAACCCATTTACAATAATCCTTGGATAAGACTCGAAGAACACGATGTCTTAAATCCCGCAGGAAAGGAGGGGATCTACGGTAAAGTGCATTTTAAAAATAAAGCTATGGGCATTATACCTGTAGATAAAAATGGTAACACTTGGCTGGTTGGGCAATACCGGTATACTTTGAAGGAATATTCCTGGGAAATTCCCATGGGTGGAGGTCCTATTGGTCTGGACCTTTTGGAATCTGCCAAGCGCGAATTAAAAGAAGAAACCGGCTTAATTGCCGAAAAATGGACTGAGCTTCTCAGAATACATACTTCCAATTCAGTTACAGACGAGGAGGGCTTTGTTTATCTGGCTGAAGATTTAACTCTACTCGATACGGAATTCGAAGAGACTGAAGTATTGCAAATCAAAAAGCTCCCACTTCAGGAAGCCGTTTCTATGGTTATGAATGGAGAAATTACAGATGCAATCAGTATTGCCGGAATCCTAAAAGCTGCCCGAGTTTTGGGTTTGTGATATGACTATTAAAGATCATTTTAAAATTACTTCCAAATTAGCTTATCCAGTTGTCTTGAGTCAATTAGGGCAAGTAATGGTTGGGGTAGCAGATAGCATGATGGTGGGGCAATTGGGTGCAGTACCTTTGGCAGCTGCCTCCCTGGCGAATTCCATATTTTTTGTTTTGCTCATGTTTGGCATGGGAGTATCCATGGGAATTACTCCTTTGGTTTCTATTGCAGAAGGTAAAGGGAAATCTATTCGTATCGGACGTTTATTTCAGCACGGGTTGTGGATCAATCTTTCTACAGCATTGGTTTTAACCATCATTATTTTGGGTCTCTCACAAGGGCTTTCCCATCTCAATCAACCTGAAATAGTGGTGAAAGAGGCAATTCCTTACCTCTTTATCATTACGGCTTCCCTTTTTCCGTTTATGATTTTCCAAACTTTCAAGCAATTTGCTGAAGGACTTTCGCAAACAAGACAAGCCATGTATGTGACCATTATCTGTAATTTGGTCAATGTGTTTTTAAATTGGGTTCTCATTTTTGGGAAATTGGGAGCTCCGGAAATGGGTTTGATTGGTGCTGGATTGGCTACTTTAATTTCCAGGATTTTGATGCCAATTATGATTGGCTGGTATGTAATGAAGTCATCGAGATATCAAAACTTTCAATTGACTTTGGGGCTTTCAAAGATGAGCTTTCCGATGATCAACAGAATATTAAAAATCGGGATACCAACCGGTTTTCAATATATTTTTGAAGTCAGCGCCTTTGGTTCTGCGGCTATTATGATGGGTTGGATAGGAGTAAATGCCCTTGCAGGACATCAAATAGCTTTAAACTTAGCTTCGATCAGTTATATGATGGCTGCTGGTCTCAGCACTGCCGGAATGATTCGGGTAAGTAATCAGATTGGCAAGAATAATTTCAAAGCTATGCGGGAAGCGGGAATGGTTGTGTTTGCCATGGTGCTGATTTTCATGGCGGTTACAGCTGTTATTTTTGTTGCAGGTAGAAATTTTCTTCCAACTTTCTATATAGATGATCCTGAGGTGATAGCTACTTCAGCCACTTTGTTAATCATAGCGGGAATGTTTCAATTATCGGATGGTGTACAGGTCGCGGGCTTAGGTGTTCTCAGAGGTATGGAGGATGTGAAATTTCCCACAATTATCACCTTAATTGCTTATTGGGTTTTGGGTCTTCCATTAGGGTATTTTTTAGCTTTCGAAATGGGAATGGCAGAAAAAGGAATTTGGTATGGCTTGCTGATCGGCTTGAGTATAACGGCAATAGTTCTTTTTTACCGATTCCATAAATTATCCAGGAAAGCAATTTTGGAAAAAGGAATTAACACTTGATCAAAAAGTCTTTTTTAAAGGGTTTCTGAATCAATAAAGGAAACTTTATATTCAGGACTTAATTAATATTCTACCGATGAAAAAAATATTTTCCCTTGCCCTATTACTTTTCTTGTTTAGTCAGTTCACCTTTTCTCAGAAACTTGCTGTTTTAACTCAACGCGAACAGGCTGAATTGATTGACTCTTGGTTGGATGTCAGGATCAACTCTCTATTACCTCAATTGATGACAGAGACAGGTATCGATATGTGGATAGTGATCTCCAGGGAGTACAATGAGGATCCGGTTATACGAACTATGCTTCCCGCGACTTGGATGGCCGCTAGAAGACGAACTATATTGGTGATGTATCAGCCTAAGCCAAATTCTCCAGTGGAAACTTACGCAATTGCCAGATATGATGTGGGAAAGGCATTCAAAAGAGCTTGGAATCCTGAACAGCAGCCAGATCAGTGGAAAGCATTAATTGACTTGGTAGCAAGTAAGAACCCTCAAAAAATTGGTTTGAATTATGCGAAAGATTATGGTCATGCTGACGGCTTGACTTATTCAGAACATCAGGCTTTCGTCAATCAATTACCCAGTGCTTTGAAATCAAAAGTTGTATCTGCCCAAACATTGGCAGTAAGATGGTTGGAAACCCGAACTGAACAAGAAATGTCTACCTATAGACATGTGCAGCAATTGGCTCATGATATTATTCAGGAAGGTTTATCTGAAAAAGTGATCACTCCCGGAAAGACAACAACTGAAGATGTGGTGTGGTGGTATAGAGAGAAGATCAAAGAAATGAAGTTGGATACCTGGTTTCATCCAACTGTAGATATTCAGCGTCCGGACCCTTCTTCCAATGAAGCAAACAGGTCATTTGCAGTCCGACCCTCTGAGATGACCATTATGCCGGGAGATTTACTTCATATTGACTTTGGAATAACTTACCTCAGGTTAAATACTGACACTCAGGAATTAGCCTATGTCCTTAAGCCAGGGGAAACAGAAGTTCCAGTCTTCCTTCAGAAAGCATTCGAAGTAGGAAATAGACTACAGGATATTCTAACGGAAAACTATGTAGCTGGCCGTACAGGAAATGAAATTCTAAGGGCATCCAGACAAAAAATGGAATCAGAAGGAATTAGAGGAAGTATTTATACGCATCCATTGGGATTTTATGGACATTCAGCAGGACCAACCATCGGAATGTGGGATAATCAAGGGGATACTCCAGGTGCTGGAGATTTTCCGCTTCATGCCAATACTGGATATGCCATTGAATTGAATGCCGTGGTTTATGTGGAGGAATGGAAAAAAGATGTGAGAATTATGCTGGAAGAAGGAGCGTTTTTCGATGGTGAAAAAGTGACTTATTATAATGGAAGACAGAAAAAGATTCTATCCATCCCACGTATGAGTAATTATTTGGGGAATTGAGATTAATTATCTGATAATCCTCAATCTTGCCACTTACCATATTTTCTTTGCTTGACCGATAGGACATTTCGAATTCGCTCAGCATAGGTGACCGATGACCCAGCCACGGCAGGCAGGCGAAGCTTCCGGATTCTAATCATTTGGGCTAATACTAAGCCATGTTTTTCTTCTAACTGGCTAAAAGAGAATATTGATATCAATTATTGAAAAAAGGCCTTGAGAGGAACTCAAGGCTTTTTTTATGTTTGATACTTTCTTTTTCTGATACTGACCAAGACTAAGAAAGCCAAAAAGGCCATGCCCGCACTGCTGAGGAATACGAGTTGAAAGTTTTCTGCTTTATTGGCATACAAAAAGCCTGAAACGATCGCTCCAATACCGATTCCTGCTTCCAAAAATATATACATGGTTGCTAAAGCCCTACCTCGATAAGCATCCAAGGAAAGATCCACCACCCAGGCAGCCGTGGTAGGACTATACATCCCAACTGCAGACCCAAACAATACCCCCGCAATCATCAGCATGGCTTTCGTTTCTGCAAATGCAATTGTCATCATTGCCATAATCATAAAAATACTGGCTACTCTTAGGACAGGAATTCTTCCATATCGGTCTGAAGTTCTTCCAGCTATCAATCTTATTCCTAATGAGGAGAGTGTAAATACAGCAAAGAAAAGTCCTTTGTTTTTGATTCCTAAATGCTCTGAGAGATCTGGAATAATGGTAAGAACCACTCCAAATGAAAAAACAGACAAGAAAAGTATCGCTGACGGCATCAATACCCGCTTTTCTATGATCTCGTCTTTTTTAAGTTTGAATAAATTCAGTTTGAGAGGCTCTTTGTTTGGTAGCGTTTCTTTCAGCTTCAATAGAATTAGAATGGAAAAGATTGCAGTAAAGGCAGAAGCATAGAAAAGAATTTCCAACTCCCAAATACTTGCAATCCATCCACCGATAGCCGGGCCTGCAGCCATGCCGAGGGAACCAAAAAGAGATTGGATTCCCATTGCTTCCCCACGTTTTTGGAAAGGAACAATATCGGCTACATAGGCAGAAGTGCCGGTGGGAGTAAATCCAGCTGAAAATCCATGTGCAAATCGCAGGAATAGAAATCCGCCGACAAAACTTAAAATTGGATACAATAAGCCCACAATAAAGCATACTGAAGCACCAAAAATCATGACCGGTATTCTTCCGATTTTATCTGCGAGCTTTCCGGAAAAAGGTCTGGAAAGACCAGCAGATAAGGTGAATAATGAAATGATCAAACCTTTGTAATCTTCACCACCCAATGAACTTAGGTAGGAGGGAAGCTCAGGAATAATCATATTGAAAGAAGAAAAAAACAAAAAAGAGCTCAAGCAGAGCAGGAAAAAATCCAGACTGAAAAAGGATGGGAAGATTTTCATGAAGTTTGGATTGAAAAGGAACAGGGCCGAAAATAAAATCGGCCCTGTAATTATTCTTTGTTTGCTTCTTCTTCGCTTTGAGCGAGTAGAAAGGCTTTCATAAATTCATTCAAGCCCCCGTCCAATACATGCTGGGTATCAGAGGTTTCAAAACCTGTCCGGTTGTCCTTCACCAGTTTATATGGATGCAGGACATAGTTTCGGATCTGGGAACCAAAATCTACCCGAAGTTTGGAAGATTCTATCTTCGCGATCTCAGCATTTCGTTTTTCCAGCTCCATTTGATAAAGCCTGGATTTCAACATCTGCATGGCTTTTTCCCGGTTGGCAAGCTGGGATCTTTCCACCTGACATACCACAACGATTCCGGTTGGCTTGTGTGTCAATTGAACTTTGGTTTCCACCTTGTTCACATTCTGACCACCTGCACCTCCGGATCGGGAAGTATGTAGTTCAATATCCGCAGGGTTGATGTCGATCTCAATGCTATCATCCACTTCAGGATAGGCATAGACCGAGGCAAATGAAGTATGTCTTCTTCCTCCTGAGTCAAAAGGGGATATTCTCACCAGTCGATGAACACCTGTTTCAGATTTAAGGAATCCATATGCCAAAGGACCCTCGAACTCTAAAGTGGCTGATTTAATACCTGCAACTTCACCTGGCTGAACGTCTACCTCTTTTACCTTGTAGCCATTCTTTTCACCCCACATGATGTACATTCTCATTAGGATGGAAGCCCAGTCATTACTTTCAGTTCCTCCCGCTCCAGGGTTGATTTCCAGCACTGCATTCAGCTGATCTTCCTCTGAGGAGAGCATCTTTTTGAGTTCAAGATCTTCTACAGCTGTTTTGGCTTTTTGGTATTCAGTTTTGATTTCTTCTTCGCTGACTTCATCAGCTGAATAGAATTCATACAATACTTCCAAGTCCTGAATAATCTGCTCCAGATCTTCGAATGATGAAGTCCAGCCTTTTCTGACCTGGATTTGTTTCATCGTTTTTTCAGCCTCTTCTGGATTATTCCAAAAATCAGGCTGGGCAGATACTGCCTCTAAATCTTCTATTTCTGCTTTCTTCCGATCGTAGTCAAAGATACCTCCTTAAAGCCGAGGTGCGAGCTTTCAAGTCTTTCAGTTGGTCCGAAGTCATGATTTTAAAGTTGAAAATTAAGCTGCAAAAGTCTGAAAAAAAATCCGTTTTTACTAAGTAAAAGCAAAATCAATCCGGTAATCTCATTTGGATAATCTGAATTCGGTTTCGCCCTTGATTTTTGAATGTTTTGTACCGAATAGGTAAAAGTGCTAAACCTGTTCCAGTTAAAATACCTCCAATCACTCCAACGCCTCTGTCAATGGAAAACTCCCCAGTTTGGTAAATGGAATTTATACTCTCGACCCCCAGTAAGATTACACCTGACCCTAGAACTAAGGCATTCATGTTTCTCAGGGTAGAGTTTCTGGGATCTTTTCTTCTGATATCAATTTCCAAGATATCATCAGGAGAAAGTATATTCTCACTCAAATAGATATAATTGTCATTGAGATCTTTGATCACATCTGTGATGTAATATCCTAGCTTCGAACTTTTGTAGGTGATCGGTTCACCTATATAAAATCGGATTTGGGTTTTGGTATTACTGCCTCTTTTCAAGAGTAAAAAATCTTTGGATTGACCATAACTTGAAAAACTCAAGATTGTCAAAAAGATCGTAAAAATAAGTAAGTTGATTGCTTTCATGTACAGCGGTTAAGTTAGTCTTAAAAAATTCTATACGAAAGAGAAAGAAAAAAAGCTGTTGAATTTTCAACAGCTTTTGGTTTTTATGTAGAAAGAATTTTTGCAACTCTGAAATCATCTTCATCCACTGATTTGTCATCTACGATCGCCTTTTTAATAGGAGTGTACACAACCTTATGATTGATTAGCCCTGCCATCACATCATATTTACCTTGTAATAGACCTTCTACAGCAGCTACGCCTAGTTTAGATGCCAATAGTCTATCATAAGAACTTGGAGCTCCGCCTCGCTGCAAATGACCAAGGATAGTTACTTTGATATCGTAATAAGGAAGATGTTTCTTTACCTTTTCAGCTATTTCAGCAGCACCACCACTTTTTCCGCCTTCTGCTACAATGACAATGTTGGATGATTTTTTGGCCTTTGTTCTGATCTTTAGTTTTTCTACCAAATCTTCAATTGGCATTTTCTTTTCGGGTATCAGAATTGCTGCCGCTGCAGAACCAATTCCTGCATTGATAGCAATGAAACCAGCATCTCTACCCATCACTTCCACAAAGAAAAGTCTGTCATGAGATGTAGCTGTATCCCTGATTTTATCAATCGCTTCGATGGCAGTATTGCAGGCAGTATCGAACCCAATTGTTACATCAGTTCCTGAGAGGTCATTATCGATGGTTCCTGGTAAACCTACGGCAGGAATTCCAAACTCTTTGTAAAACAAATGGGCTCCAGTTAGAGAACCATCACCACCGATCACCACCAAAGCGTCTATACCATGACTTCTTAGATTTTCGTAGGCTTTTTTTCTTCCTTCCGGAGTTCTAAATTCGTCACTTCTTGCAGATTTCAGAAATGTACCGCCTCTTTCAAGAACGTGAGCGATGTTTTTTGAATCTAATTTTTTGATATCATTTTGGATGAGGCCTTCATAGCCTCTATAGATACCATACATTTCCAGATTATAGTAAAATCCTGCCCGTACGGCTGCTCTTATAGCAGCGTTCATACCAGGAGAATCCCCTCCGGAGGTAAGTACCCCGATTTTACGGATAGTTTTAGGTTCCATTATAAGGTTTGAGTTAAGGCTTTGAACATTAATTCAGCAGATGCTGGATTGGTAGCTAGTGGGATATTGTGGACATCACAAATCCTCATCAGCATTTGTACATCCGGCTCATGGGGGTGTTTGTCCAAAGGATCTCTGAAAAACACAACCATATCAAGCTCTTTCTGTGCAGCCATAGCGGCAATTTGTGCATCACCTCCAATTGGGCCAGATAATAATTTCTGAACCTCAAAACCAGCTTTCTCAATATGCGACCCAGTTGTGCCTGTTGCAACAAGCTGAACATCTACTCTTTGCAGGTTATTCTTAAAGCCGCTTAAAAAATGAACCATGTCGGCTTTTTTTCCATCATGGGCAATCAATGCAATTTTCATGAAATCTAGTTTAATAGGTTGGTGCCAAAGTTAGGAAAAAATCCTTTTTTTAAGCTTTTGATGATTTGATTTCAGGCTTATTTTTCAATAAGCAGAAGATAATTTGGAACTAATCATCCTTTCTTTGGAATCATATTTTCCAGTTTGAAAAGGAAGGCATATTCCAAGGCTATTTCTTTCAAAGCATTAAATCGCCCGGAAGCTCCTCCATGCCCCGCTTCCATATTGGTGTGTAAGAGCAAAAGGTTTTGATCTGATTTAAGTTCCCTGAGTTTTGCTACCCATTTGGTCGGCTCCCAATATTGCACCTGAGAATCATGCAAACCTGAAGTTACTAAGAGATTTGGATAGGATTTAGTTTCTACATTATCATAAGGAGAATACGAAAGCATATAATCATAATAATCTTTCTCTTTCGGATTTCCCCACTCTTTAAATTCACCTGTTGTCAATGGAATAGTTTCATCCAGCATTGTGGTCACCACATCTACAAAAGGAACAGCTGCAATTGCTCCATTGAAAAGCTCCGGACTCATATTGATTACTGCACCCATCAAAAGTCCTCCTGCACTGCCTCCCATTGCGTACAAATGAGATGGGCTAGTATATTTTTCTTTGATTAGATGATTGGCACAGGCTATAAAATCTAGAAATGTGTTCTTTTTCTTTAACAATTTACCGTCCTCGTACCAATTCCTGCCTAAATCTTCTCCTCCTCTAATATGCGCGATGGCATAAACAAACCCTCTGTCCAATAAGCTCAGTCTACTGCTTGAAAAATAAGCATCCATGCTAAAACCATAAGAGCCATAGGCATATAAAAGGAGAGGGTTGTTTCCATCAGGTTTAAAAAGAGATTTCTTGTAAACCAGAGAAACTGGGATCATTACTCCATCTTCGGCTTTTGCCCAAATCTTAGCGGATTGATAATCACTCTCCTGATAGCCTCCGACAACCTCTTGTTGCTTTAATAAGGTTCTTTTCCTCGTGACCATGTGGTATTCAAAAGTTGAAGGTGGAGAAACCAAAGAATTATATCCAAACCGAAGAATCTCTGTTTTGAATTCGGGATTATTTCCTATCCAAGCTGTGTAGGTTTCTTCTTCAAATTCCAGTTCATGACCAGCACTTCCATCCCAGGGTTTGATGAATATTCTGGTCAACCCATTACTTCTTTCTTGAGATACGAAGAAACTTTCAAATAAATCAAAGTCTTCTATTAATACCTGATCCCGATGGGGAATGAAGTCTTCCCAATATTCCAAAGAAGGGTTTGAAATTGGAGCTTTGACCACTTTAAAGTTTTGAGCTTGATGATTGGTTCTAATCCAAAAATGCTCTTCATAATGATCGACTGCATACTCCAAATGAGGAACTCTACTTTGGATCAAGTTCCATTTTCCGTTTGGATTTTTTGCTTCTAAATACCTAATTTCCGAAGAAATGGTGCTTTCAGAATGAATGAATAGATAGTCCTGGGACTTTGACTTGTGAACATGACAAGTAAATTCTTCATCCAATTCTTCAAAAATCAACTCAGAGTTCTCAGGCTTAGTACCCAGTTCATAGCGAAATATTTGATTAGACCTCAGCGTATCAGGGTTCTGTTTGGCATAGAATAGGGTGTAATGGTCTGTTGCCCAGGCCATGTTTCCTGTAATTTGTTCGATTTTTTCCGGTAGGATTTCTCCGGTTTCAAGATTCTTGAAATGAATGGTATAGATTCTTCTTCCAACTTCATCTACCGGAAAGGCCAACATTTTTTGATCAGAACTGACTGCAATTCCGGCTACATGGAAATAAGCCTTTCCATCTGCTAGTTCATTGACGTCAAGGATAATTTCTTCCTGATTTTCAAGGCTATCTTTCTTTCTACAATAGATCGGATATTCTCCTCCTTGACGATATCTCACATACCAATAATATCCAGATTTGAAATAGGGTACACTTTCATCATCTTCCTTGATTCTACCTTTCATTTCATCAAAAAGATCCTTCTGAAACTCTTCAGTATCTTTCATAACCTCTTTCAGATAGGCATTTTCATCTTTTAGGTATTGAATGACATCCGGGTTTTCCCGATCTCTCATCCAGTAATAATTATCAATCCTTCGGTGTCCGTGTGCTTCTAAAATCTCTGGCTTCTTAGGGGCTATTGGTGAATTCATCAAATTTCAATTTAGGCTGCAAGTTTACTAAAAAGGCTTGACGAGGACCCGATTTTGAAATTAAATGCATTTTTTTAGGTATAAAAACTGATAAAAAAGGGATGAGCTATTGTTTCATTCAATTTTTATTAAAATATTAAGGGAGTTTTAATCAACCATCAACCTTTCACCTATGGGAATGCTAAAAGAATTTAAAGAATTCGCTGTCAAGGGCAATGTAGTCGATTTGGCGGTCGCGGTAATTATTGGGGGAGCGTTTGGCAAAATTGTGTCGTCTTTTGTGAACGATATAATAATGCCTCCTCTGGGTCTTTTATTAGGCGGTGTAGATTTTAAAGATCTCGCTGTAGTGCTGAAGGAAGCTGAAATGGATGCCGCTGGAGAAGTTGCAGTTGCAGCTGTAAGTTTAAACTATGGAATGTTTATCCAAAACGTAGTGGATTTCGTAATCATCGCTTTCGTGATTTTTCTTGCTATCAAAGGCATGAACAACATGAAAAAGAAAGAGGAGAAAAAAGAAGAAGCTGCTCCACCGCCAGCACCACCAAAATCCGAAGTTCTTTTGGAAGAAATTCGAGATTTGCTCAAGAAGCAGTAAAAAATCAAACGGCTCTCATATTTGGGAGCCGTTTTTATTATTGTTGGATTCTACCTTTCTGCCTCTGATAAAGCATTCTGGTAAAATCTCTTGAAATTCCATTCAACTTGAGAATTTGTTCATAGCTAATGACTGAGGCTACTTCCTTCACGAACTTTTCTTCATCATCAATCATTTGCCTCTGTACCGCAAATCTTTTAGCAATCATATCCTTAGCCTGAGAATCTGAAATAGAATTCGCTTCTCTTCGAGGATTTAGCTCTGCAAGTTTTCGAAGGTTTGCTTCTCTTTGATTTGAATATTGATTGTATAATGGCCAGAATTTTTGGGCTTGTTCCGGACTTAGGTCTAATCTTGTAGAAATGAAGGCGATTTTGGCATCCTCTAATTTCTGTCTGTCAAATTGCTGACCCGGCCTTTGAGCATATGCCTGCAAAGAAAAGAGAAAGAGGTAAATGCCTATCCATAGGGTTTTTCTCATAATTCATATAAATTTTGATCATCAGTATCCCACAGTTCATCCACAACAGGGAATTCCTCTTCTATAATTCCTTCCAGCAATTCATCAGGATTATCACTCATGGATAAAATGTCTTCCGCAGTCCAGTAATTTGCGTCAATGTACAGATTGACTTGATTGTCCAAAACTAGATATTCATCGGTTTTGGGTTGGGGAAGAAAGGTGTAAATCCCGACTGACAATGCTATAATAGCAACTGCAGCCCATTTGATCCATGAATAATCAGTTTTGGATTGCACACGTGCCATGATTTGATCAGGCAGGTCTTCAAAGTAGCCTTTTGGCTCTTTAAATGGCTGAATAGGAGGGATAACTGACATATCGTTGGTTAGACTTAATTTAGTGCTTCAGGTTTATTGATTACTGATAATTTCTTCAATTTTTTTGACTGCATGATGATAACTGGCCTTTAAGGCCCCCACACTGGTACCTGTAATGGCCGAAATTTCATCATAACTGAGGTCTTCTTGGTATTTCAAATGAAAAACAAGACGCTGTTTTTCAGGTAATTTTAGTAATGTTTTTTGGAGCTTGAGTTGAATCTCATCACCGTTTAAGCCAGAGGAATGATCCAGATAAGACTCCATTTTCTCTTGATGATCATCCAGCGAAAAGAAATAGCGTTTCTTTTTCTTCTCCAAAAAACTCAAGGCTTCATTGGTCGCAATTCGATACAACCAAGTATAGAGACTTGACTTAGATTCAAATTTATGTATATGATGAAAAGCTTTAATGAAGGTATTTTGCGTCAAATCATCGGCATCCTCATGGATGATCACCAACCTTCTGATGACATGATATACCCTTTTTTGGTAGACTTGGATCAATTGTCTGAAACCCATCTCCTTGCTATGAGGGTTTTGAATTAGATTCAGAATTTCTTGATCACTAATTTGCATTGCTGCTTGGTTAGACCTGAAATGATGGGCAAGGTTTATTTAATTTTTTCAAAAATTTAAAATATTTGAAACCCCAAAACAGAATCCAGGCTTTTCAAGCCCAAAATCAAGGTAATGATCCATATAAAAATTGCCAGTGAATTGATCCACTTTGAGTTTTTATATTCTTTCATCCAAACTTGTTGATTTGCAATCCATATCAGCCAGGCACTGATTAATGGCAAGAGAACTCCATTTGCAATTTGTGCCAGAGAAATTAATGCCACAGGTCTAATGCCAAATGACGAAAATACCAATCCTGCTCCTACAATTATCAGAAAAGATACTCTCATACTTTGTGATTTATTTTCCTGACTCCAATTCATAATTCCACAAATCACCAAAGCACCTGCGAGCGGAGCCGTAATCGAAGAAGTCAGACCAGCGGCCAACAATCCAAACCCCATCAAATAAGTGCCTGATTTTCCAAAAACTGTTTCTAAACCTGAAGCTACGTCCTGAGCCGAATTAATAGACTCGCTCGTATTGAATGTGCCTACTATCAAAATCGCCATAGAAACCAATCCTCCCAATAAAACGGATAGAATGATATCCCTTCGCATGAGCTTAATTCCGCTTGGATTTTTCCATTTTGCTTTGGCCAAACTTCCATAAAGGAACAAATTGTATGGAACCACGGTAGTTCCGATTAAGGCAACCAAGCTTGGGATTTCTTCATTCTTCAAAGAAGGCCAAAATCCTGCAAGAACTTCCGACCAATCCGGTTTTACTAATATTGTGGTGCTGATAAATGCAATTGACATCAATACCACTAGAGCGATCAAAGTCTTTTCTAAGGTTTTAGAATTTCCTGACCAAAGTATCAAAAGAGCGATTGATCCTAAAAGAAAGTTGCCGGAGTCAAGAGAAAATGGACCAAAAGAGAATATTGGAGCTTTCCAAAATGCTCCAAGACCGAGATTTGCGCCCGTTATATTACCCGATTCATAGGCGATATTTCCAATGACTATAGCAGTTAGAACAAGAATGATTTGTACTATTTTGAATAGAGCAGAGCCCTTTTGGGATCTGATGATTTGACTTAGATCCTTACCTGATACTAAGCCTATCCTTCCGCTCATTTCTTGTAAAATAACTGTTGCTAAAACGGAAAGGCCCATTGCCCAGATGAGGGAAAATCCAAAATTGTATCCAGCCAAAGTGCAAACAGTGACCGTTCCGGGGCCAATAAATGCCGCCGCGATGATGGGACCGGGGCCAATGCCGCTAAGTAGTTTTTTTAGACTCAACTGACTTCTTTTTTTGCCAAAATAGCTTTTTGGGAAGACTTTTTGTTAGAATTATGGTTATTCTTTTGGCTTAAAGAAATTCTTATGATCTGGATGCGACGTGTCTTTAAAATTTTGCTGGGAATACTTCTTTCCTTGGTGTTTTTCTTATTGCTTCTTTTTCGCAACGATATATCAGAAGAAAAAATCATCAACAAATACAGCTATCCTGAATCTCATTTTATTGAAGTAGATGGGGTTAATCTGCATGTTAGATTTATGGGAAAAGGAGATCCGGTATTTTTGATTCACGGGAGTTTTTCTTCCTTACATACTTGGGATGATTGGCAAAGAGAAATGAGCCCTTATTTTATGACCATTTCGGTGGATTTACCGGGACATGGTTTGACTGGGCCTGATGAACTCCAACGTTATTCAATTGAAGATTATGGTCAGTTTATATTGAGGTTGGCTGAGAAGCTTTCTATCAACCGCTTTCACCTAGCGGGAAATTCCATGGGTGGAGCAGTGGCTTTACAAGTTGCAAGCACTCGTCCGGATCAAGTTCTCTCTTTAAATTTAATTGACTCCTCAGGTGCTCCAAAACCTGTAAAAAGGAGTTTGGAATCCTCTTCAGAATCTAATGCTAGAGGAGGTGGAGCTTGGGTTTTTCAATTGTTGGAAAATCCTCTTTTTTCAAAAGTGCTTCTAAAATGCACTCCGAAATTTCTATTTTCCATGAATATGAGAGAGGTCTATGGAGATCAGGAGAAAATCAAGTCAGGCACGGTAGATCGTTATTTTGAATTGATGCTAAGAGATGGGAATAGGCAGGCAACTTTGGATAGACTTTCTGGCCCCAAACAATCCTCTATTGACTTCAATAGGTTGACTATGCCAACTCTTATCATGTGGGGAGACAGGGATTCTTGGATTCCTATTTCTCAGGCATATTCCTTGGAAAAAGCAATACCAGGAAGTAAAGTCATAGTTTTCGAAGGAGTGGGCCATGTGCCCATGGAAGAGATACCGACAGAATCTGTCGCAAAATACCTGGCCTTTCTAGGGGTCGAGATCAGGAAGGATTATCTTGATGGTCCCAAATTGATGACTTATGCAAATTGAATTTATTTTAGGACTCATATTTTTTGTACAGCTGATTTTCCTGATTCTTTATCTATTGGACAAGAGGAAAAATCTTAATTCAGAGTTACTTCAATCCCAAATCTCGGAACTAAGAAATGAACTCGATAATGGTTTGGCTTTAGCCAGAAAAGAAAGTAGAGAGAATTTACAGTCCCAATTTCAGTTGGTATTCACTTCGCTAAGAAATCATGCTCAGGATCAAAAAGAATCACTCAAGTCCTTTGGGGAATTATTTAGGCAAAATGTTCAGGATTTCAATTCCGTTCAAAGGGAGAAATTTGGCGAATTGAATAGAAGACAGGATGAATTGATGAAGTCTACTGAGTTAAGGTTAGAGAAAATTAGAGAAACAGTAGATGAAAAGTTGCAAAAGACTTTAGAAGCCAGGCTGGGTCAATCTTTTGAAATGGTCAGCAGGCAGCTGCAGGCAGTTCAGAAAGGCCTTGGAGAGATGCAAAGTCTCGCTAATGGAGTAGGAGATCTCAAGCGGGTTTTAAGCAATGTGAAAAGCCGTGGAGTTTTGGGAGAGTATCAATTACAGGCCATTTTAGAAAATCAATTGGCACCGGATCAATATTTAAGCAATGCCGAAGTGGGAAAAGGAACTCGTGAAAGAGTAGAGTTTGCAGTAAAAATGCCTGGTCAGGATCATCCGGTATTATTACCAATAGATTCTAAATTCCCACAAGAATCCTACTTGAGATTGGTAGATGCCTATGATGCTGTTAACAAAACAGAGATTGATTTCAATAGAGCTGAGTTGATTAAAGCAGTAAAAAAGGCAGCTTCAGATATTCAGCTTAAATACATCCATCCTCCCTATACCACAGATTTCGCAATTTTATTTCTTCCGGTAGAAAGTTTGTACGCTGAAATTCTCCGGGAGCCGGGACTAGCGCAGGCAATTCAACTGGAATATAAGGTACTGGTAACTGGCCCAACCACACTTTCAGCTATTTTGAATAGTTTACAGATGGGCTTCAGGACTTTAGCTATTCAAAAAAGGAGCTCTGAGGTTTGGCAGATATTGGGAGCAATTAAAACTGAATTCGGAAAATTCGGAGAGCTGATAGAGAAAACACAGAAAAAGCTGAATGAAGCAAATTCTGAGTTGGATAAGTTGGTGGGAGTTAGAACAAGAGCTATCCAGAGAAAGTTGAAAGACGTGCAGGAACTTCCAAGTGCAGAGAGTGAAAAGCTCTTGGACGAATAGTTAAAATTGAAAAAAAATGAATTTTTAACTACCTGCTTTGTTACCTTAGCCTATTGGCACAAAAGAATTGGTTTAAATACTGATAACCATCAAGAAAGGTATTACTTTTGTGCCTGTTTTTATCACCAGAACAATTTCTATGGGGATGCACATTGTAATTGCCGGTGCGGGGGATATGGGTTATCACCTGGCTGAGCAATTAAGTTATGACAACAAAGACATCACGCTAATCGATACTGAGCGAGAAGTCTTGGATTATGTTTCATCCAAACTGGACGTCCTAACCGTATTGGGAGACGCCACTTCAATTGAGATTTTACAGAGGGCAAATGTGACCAATGCCAGCATGGTATTGGCAGTTACTACTTCTGAAAAAACCAATATTGTTGCGGCTGTTCTTGCAAAACAGCTAGGTGCCAAGCGTGTGATGGCCAGGGTAAGAAATCACTCTTACCTCAATCCTGAAAATGTTAATTATTTTCAAAATCTAGGAATCGATAACCTGATCTCTCCGACTATGCTCTGTAGTAGAGAGATTTTCAATATGATTCAAAATTCTTCTTTCACAGAAGTTTTTGACTTTGGAGGAGGAAAATTAAATATCGTTGGGGTTACTTTGGATCAATTTAATCCTTTGGTCAATCAAAGGATTATGGATATGAAGACCAATCCCATCTTTGAAGATATCCGCATCATCGCGATTTTAAGAGATCAGAAGACCATAATACCAAGAGGATCCACAATTATCCGAAATAGTGATCACGTGTTCTTTATTTCTAATAAAAAGCATACTGAAAGTATTTTGGAGTTGATTGGTCAGGAGAAAAGAGAGGTGAAAAATATCATGATCATCGGAGGTGATGACATGGCTCTGACTACTGCCCTCAAGCTTGAAAATCATTTCAGAGTAACTTTGGTCAATAAAGATAAGGAGAGATGTAAGTGGCTGGCAGAAAACCTCCCCAATACACTGATAATCAACGGGGATTACAAGAATATAGAGCTTTTGATTGAAGAGGGTTTAGAGCAGATGGATGCTTTTTTGGCACTTACAGAGTCTTCTGAAACGAATATTATTACAAGTTTGTCAGCCAAGAATCATGGTGTGTATAAAACCATCGCACACGTGGATACCAGGGAATATATTCATATTTCACACAGTATTGGGGTGGATTCCTTAATCAATAAAAAATTGGTCGCGGCCAATGAAATTTCCAGGTATTTGAAAAAAGGAACTGTAGAAGCCGTATCCGGTATCTATGGTGTAGATGCAGAATTTATTCAATATTCTGTCTGCAAAAATAACCGCTTGACTAAAAATGCCCTGAAAGATCTTCACTTTCCTGATACTGCTATCGTAGCCGGGGTTATCCGTGGAGAGGAAGTTTTTATTCCGGATGGAGATTTCCAGCTTCAGTTAAATGACAAGGCTATTGTATTGGCACTTCCACAAGCCAAAGGTTCCTTGGACAAACTTTTCCATTAATCTATGATTCATTTTAAGGAAATAGCAAAAATCATGGGAGCCCTCTTGGTGCTCATCTCGATTTTGATGCTTCCTGCAGCGGGGTGGTCAATTTATTTTGGAGAAGACCCTTGGCCAATTTTGGTTGCAATGTGTATTTCAGCCCTTTTTGGTGCATTTTTCTTTTCTTCCTTTTCCAAGCAGGATCAAAATATCCGAAAAAGAGAGGGCTATTTGATTGTGGCTCTTTCTTGGGTTTTTATGACGCTGTTTGGAATGTTGCCCTTTATTTTAAGCGCCGAAATCACCTCTTTTCACGATGCTCTATTTGAGACCATGTCGGGTCTTACTACAACAGGTGCCAGTATTTTGACTGATATAGAGGCAATGCCTAAAGGTCTTCTTTTCTGGAGAAGTATGACGCAATGGATTGGTGGTTTGGGAATTATTGTCTTGACGGTTGCAATTTTCCCACTTTTGGGAATTGGTGGAATTGAACTCTTTGTAGCCGAGTCACCGGGGCCAACTTCTGATAAGGTGCATCCTAGGATTTCCGAAACAGCCAAGAGGTTATGGTATGTCTACGTGGGATTGACTTTATTGGCAACCCTTCTTTATTGGGTAGGTGGAATGACTTTTTATGATGCCATCAACCATGCCTTGACGACCTTGGCTACGGGTGGGTTCTCTACCAAAAATGCTTCAATGGCTTATTATGATTCGGCTTTTATTCAATATGTAGCAATTGTCTTCATGTTTTTGGCCGGAACCAACTTTACCATCATTTATTTTGGTTTGATGGGGAAATTTAGAAGGGTATTGAAAAGTGATGAGTTTAAAACTTACGCTTTCGCTTTGCTAGGGATATCTGTGATATTATTCTACCCAATTTTCGCAAAAGGAGGGGTTGACTATGAATTGGCTTTTAGAAAATCCCTTTTCCAAGTGGTCTCTCTGGTAACTACTACTGGATATGTCACTGACGACTATACACAATACGGACAGGGGATGAGCTTTATTTTCTTCATGCTTCTGTTTTTGGGGGGCTCAGCAGGATCAACAGCCGGTGGGATCAAGTTCGTACGTCACCTGACTTTTATTAAAAATTCCTGGTTGGAGTTTAAAAGACTGGTCCATCCAAGGGCGATAGTACCATTGATGATCAATGGTGACCGGGTTACTGGAAGGATCATTACCCATATTATGAACTTCCTTTTGATTTACCTATTGACTTTTGTCATTGGGGCATTGGTACTCTCTCTAATGGGCTATGATTTACCGACTTCTCTAGGTGCTGTGGCTACCTGTTTGGGTAATGTTGGACCAGCCATAGGAGAAGTAGGTCCGGTAGACAACTTTGCCTTTTTCAGCGGATCCGCTAAAATATTCCTTTCCTTTATCATGCTTCTTGGAAGATTGGAATTATTCACCATTCTGATCTTATTCACTCCATTCTTCTGGAGAGCGAACTAATCAAAAATAGTAAACTGAGCTTGTATTTTGGCAATTCTATCTTCCAGACTTTCTGAGGAAATGGTTGTTCGGCTCAATCTGTCCACCATGATAGGAAAAGAGAATGGGGTAAATTGAACTGGGTGTTTGACCACGATCTTCAATCGATTGATCTTTTTTAAGGCATTAATCAACTTATCTCTATCCATCTGCTGGTTGATGGCTTCTTCATGTGCCTGCTTCAACAATAGGTTATCTGGATCATATTGCTCAAAAACCTGAAAAAGTAAGCTGGAATTGGCCTGAATGTGCTTGAATGTGGTGGGTTTTCCTGGATATCCCTGAAAAACCAACCCTGCAATACTGGCAATTTCTCTGAATTTTCTCCGGGACATTTCACTTTCATTCACACAGTGAAGAATATCCTCCTTGATATTTTTTAGGCTGAAAACATCTTCTTCTAATATTTCTTCAATAGGAATTGGCATATCTGAAAGTAGCTCAAAGCCATAATCATTCATCGCCATATTGAAAGTAACTGGATAGCTTGCTGAAACTCTATAGGCAATCAAAGCACTCATCAATTCATGCATCATTCTGCCTTCAAAAGGGTAGAAAAAAATGTGATATCCCTGCTTGCTTTGATGAGACTCTATCAAGAAGGTGCTTTGATCAGGTACAATGGAAAGCTTACTCTGAAGATCCAAAATCGGTAAAACCTGCTTGACTTCTTCTGATTTATGAATGCCATTATTATACTCTGAAAGTATTTGGAGAATTTTATCTGACAGCATGGAAGAAAGTGACATTCTTGCACCCATCCAGCTTACCACGTTATTGGTTTTTTTCTCACTGACCTTGACTATGGCGCTAAGGTCTCGAATTTGAAGAAGCTCTAATGATCGACCCGCAAAAAAGAATCTATCCCCAATTTTCATTTTTGAAATGAAGTACTCTTCCACTGTGCCCAGGTAGGTTCCATTTTTGAACTTCACTTTCATCATTGCTTCCGAAACAATGGTTCCCATAGAAAGCCTATGTTTCATTGCTATTCTTTTGTTTTTGACTTTGTATAGCCCATCCTCATCTTGACTGACTTTGAGAAAATCCTCATAGCTTCCCAGAGAATTTCCTCCTTTGGTAATGAAATCCATAGCCCAGGCCATTTCCTCTTTGCTTAAATTGGAAAAAGAGTAGGTTCGTTTGACGATTAGATAGATTTTTTCCGGTGCAAATCCTTCGCCTACTGCCAGTGTGACCAAAAATTGAATGAGGACATCATAGGGTAGGATAGGAGCAAATTGAGACTCTATGGCTTCATTTTCCATGGCATCCCTTAAAGCTGCTGCTTCAATTAACTCTAGAGAATTGGTAGGGACGAAATAAACTTCAGAGGGAACACCCGGTTGATGTCCAGCTCTACCAGCTCTTTGCATAAAGCGCGCAACACCTTTAGGACTTCCTATTTGGATGACTTTGTCAACGGGTCTAAAATCTACTCCGAGGTCTAAACTTGAGGTGCAGACCACTAGTTTTAATTTTCCTTCGTGCAAAGCTTCTTCTACCCAAGATCGAACAGACATGTCCAAAGAGCCATGATGCATGGCGATCCAGCCTGCCCATTCAGGTTTGGCTTCCAAAATTTTTTGATACCAAATTTCCGTCTGAGATCGTGTATTGGTAAAAAGTAAGAGAGATTTTCCCGATTCAATAATCGGAATTATTTTGTCCAACATCCTGATTCCCAGATGCCCAGACCAAGGATATTTTTCGATTTCATCTGGAAAAACAGATTCTAGTCGGATTTCTTTTACTACCTCAGCTTTGACAATATTTATGGGAAGGTCTTTTCCTAAAAGCGCCTTGGCAGCTTCCTCCAAATTACCAATGGTAGCAGATATAGCCCATCTTTTGAAAATGTTCGGGCAGATTGCCTGTATGTATTCTAAAGCAAGCTGAACCTGAACTCCTCTCTTATTTCCGACCAACTCATGCCATTCATCAACCACTACAGTTTGAACCGTTTGAAAGAGTTTATGATGATCTTTTTGGGCGATTAATATATGCAGTGTTTCAGGAGTTGTGATTAAGACTTCGGGAGGCCTTCTTTTCAATGCAGCTCTGGTTTTGGCATCGGTATCTCCATTTCTGACTGCCACTTGCCAAGGCAAACCAATAGCCTCGCAAACCTCTTCCATAGCCTTTTGTATGTCTTTAGCTAAGGCTCTAAGGGGAGTGACCCAGATAAGCTGAAGTCCATTGGTTTTGCTGTTCTGCCAATCGTCGGGATGCTGTTGGATAAATTCCAGAATTACCGGAAACCATAAAGCAAAAGTTTTTCCTGATCCTGTTGGGGCATTTAATAGACCTGATTTTCCATCTAAATAGTCTTTCCAGGCATGAAGCTGAAAAGGAAAGGCTGTCCAACCTTTAGACTTGAAGTAATTTAAGGCAACCTGAAAACGCTTATCCTCCATACAGTTTTAAAAGATCTTTCAAGTCTTGAAGTGTATTTGCCTCTTCTTTAGGCTTGTCTTTTCTCCATCTTAAGATACGGGGAAATCTCAAGGCTATACCGCTTTTGTGTCTTGGGCTTGCCTGAATTCCTTCAAATGCAATTTCAAATACAAGCTCTGCTTTCACTGTTCTCACAGGTCCAAATCTTTCTCGGGTGTTTTTCTTGACAAATTGGTCCACCTCCCGCATTTCGGAATCGGTAAGACCAGAGTATGCTTTTGCAAAAGGAACAAGATTTTCTCCTTCCCAAACCGCAAAGGTATAATCACTGTACAAGTCAGCCCGTCTTCCGTGTCCCTTTTGGGCATAAATCATGACTCCATCAATCGTCAAAGGATCGATTTTCCATTTCCACCAATTCCCTCGTTTTCTACCTGTCTCATAGGGAGAATCTTTGTGTTTCAGCATCAGGCCTTCTGCTAAATTAGCTCTGGAATTTTCTCTTATTTTGGCATATTCATCCCAATTTTCAGCCAGAAGTGGACTGGATATTTCCAATCTTGGATGTTTAGTCTTCCGGACGACTTCTTCCAAAATTTGTCTCCTTTTTTTCAAAGGATAGTCTCTGAAATCCGCACCTTCAAACTCCAATAAATCATATGCCAATAGGCTCACAGGGGCATCTTTCAGTATTTTTTTACTAATGGATTTTCTTCCAATCCGTGTTTGCAAAATACCAAAGGGTAGGGGCTTTCCTTCATCGAAAGCCAAAATCTCTCCATCCAATACCAAACCGTCAGGCAATGAACTTCCTAAATCAATAAGTTCAGGAAACTTTTCATTGACAAGTTCTTCTCCTCTGCTCCAGATGAAAGTTTCTTGGTTTCTCCTTATCAATTGTCCTCTAATTCCATCCCATTTCCATTCAACTTGCCACTCTTCTGTCTTCCCTAGCTCTTCTGGTATCTTTTCTAAAGGATGGGCTAAGAAAAAAGGGTAGGGTTTGCTTAAGTCTTTTTCTGCTTCTGTTTGGTCAAAAAGCTGATCAAAGGTTAAAGTTTCAGGATCCCAATTTCCCATCAATGCATAAGCAATGTCTGCTTTTTCCCGGTTTAGAAAATTAGCAAGGGCCTGAGTGATTAAATTTTGACTGACACCAATTCTGAATCCTCCTGTGATAATTTTATTGAACACAAAGCGCTCCATTCGGTCCAGTTTGCTCCATGCATTCAGAATGAAATCTTTCTTTTGTTCGTCGGATTTTTCCTTTAAAGCTATCAACTGATTGATCCAATCACTGAGATGATTGCTCGACTCGGAAGTGGGTAGAGGTAGCAAGAGAGAAATGGTTTCTGCCAAATCTCCTACTGTGTGATATGATTCCTCAAATAGCCATTCTGGAATTGCGGCCATTTCCATACACCACTCTCGTAATTGTCGGGTATTCACTTGCCTTTTCGGTCTTCTGTGAGTGAATAGGGCGATTGCCCAGACTTTATCTTTTGAGGAAGATGTTTCAAAAAAATGTTGCAAAGCTTCCAGCTTATCTTTGGTTTTGTTGGTTTGATCCAACTTAGTGATTAGCTCTGCAAAGTTTTTCATTCAAATGGATAATGAGTAAGAGTATTTAAATTGAAATCTTAACTTAATGGACTTCTTGCCGTTTACCAATTTGAAAACAAGCTATTCATGAAAAAGTTAATTTTTGCGCTACTTTCCGGGTTAATTTTCATATCCTGCACTGACTCATTTGAATCAAATAAATACACCGGCAAGCAGGTTGAATATACTTTATTCAAAGCCTCAGATTTTGATTTTTCTGGAACTGCGACCGTCAGGGAATTGATCGGTGGGAATTTGGAGATGAGTATTGATCTGGAAGGTTCCAGAGGTGATGCAAGTGTAAGTTACCCGGCTCATCTGCATTTTGGGAATATCAATACCCCACAAGCCACAATAGCATTTATGCTCAAGCCGGTAAATGCAGCATCCCTAAAATCAGTGACTGTATTGGAGCAAATGACCAACGGAAATCGATTACTGTTCAATGAACTATTAGGATTTGAAGGGCATATCAAAGTTCATCTAGCTGCCGATGGACCTGATTACAATACAATTTTGGTTGCTGGAAATATTGGAAAAGCTGCGAATGCTTCCAATTTTGATCCGTCTCAAATGGTGATTTGCGGGAAGGATTATTAGAATAAAAAAGAGGCTGTCTCATAAATAGCTCTAGTGTCAGCCTGAGCGCCTGTCTGACGCAGGCAGGGAGTCGAAGGCCATTTCTATCGTTGTGGCCTACATTTCGACTTCGCTCAATTTGACATATTGCACTTTTGAGACAGCCTAATTTTTTTTTAATTTAAGACTAGTGGGAAAGTGATGTCTAAATCGGTTTCTCCACCTGCCATCACAAAATTTTCAAAGTTTGGATTGTTGGCTCCTGGATAGTTTTTATCCAAATCGTGTCTCAAGACAATTCTCATTTGAGCATTGTTGAAACCTGGAGAAGAAGCTACTGTAACGATACCTCTTACACCGATTAGTTCTCCGCTTTCATCATCGTAGACATAAGTAAGTGGTGCGGAAGATCCCACGAAAGCTGATCCCAAGAAATAAAACTGATGCTCATCAGCTTCCTCTAAAATCTCTTCTGTAATATCCTCGTTTTCGATAGCATTGAATACTTCAATGTCTAAACGGTAGGTTTTACCTTTCATAAGGCTTACAGTCTGCACTACAGGAGAAGCTCCTACTTCAATTCCTTCTGGGTCAGAAGCCTTGAAACTGATTGGTGTACCAATAGGATTACCCGAAGCATCCAACTCAGTAAAATTTAAGGTCACATCAGTAATTACTTCTCCGTCATTTTCCTCTACAGGCTCTTCCGGCTCGCAGGCAGTAAATACGAATAAACTTACGATTAATGCGTAAAAAGGGATTTTTTGGATAGTTTTCATTGTGTTTATAAATTAAAATTGGTAATTGATTTTCAAAAGGATGTTTCTTCCGATATCATCAGTGAAGTATCGAAATCTGTTCATGTACTCTTTATAGCTGGTATTGAAGATATTTTGAACCTGTAGCCCAAGATTCAATTTGTTTTGTCCAATTGGCAATTGTCTTAAATACCCAAAGTTGAATAAAGCATAAGCATCAGGAGCAGGAGCCAAATCAAAATCAGGCTCTCGGTTTTGTCTCGCAACCAACTGATTACTGATAGTAAATTTGTGGGTCTTTTTTTCCCGGCCTAGCTTATAAGAAAGTCCCCAATCCATTCTGTCCGAAGGAATAAATGGAAAGAAATTGTCTTCGTCTGTATTTTTTGCCCTAATGATGGATCCTTTGACGTAAGCATTGAAATTGGAGGTGAATTCATAGCTTCCAGAAAAATCAAATCCATAAAACAGCGCATTTGCCTGCAGGTACTCATAAACATTGAAAGTACCTCTCAAACTCACAAAAGTATCTCCTGTGGGATTGAGGTAAATGTAATTTGAAATCCTATTGGCGTAAGCAGTTAACTCAAAGGTTGATTTATTGGAAGTAAACTCAAGTGAGTTTACCCACTTTAGGGATTTTTCTGAGTTCAAATCTTGATCACCTATTTCCACAGCAGCTGCCCCATGGTGTAATCCTTGGGAAAATAATTCATTGATATTCGGTGGTCTCCATGCGGAACCCAAATTGGTAGAAAAAGTAAGACTTGGGGATAATTGGTAATAAGCACCTAGAAAAGCTGTGAAATTGCTGTAGTTCAAGTCCACTTCCTCTAGCTCATTATTGACGAATCTTGCTGTAGAGACATCTCTAAAATCAAACCTAATACCGCCTTCAATTTCCAAAGGTCCTTTGGAATATTTTTCAATTCCATAGAAACCCATGTTGAGCATTTGATAATTCGGAATTAGGGGAGTTACTCCAGTTCCTGGAATGTTGCTGTTTGCCTGTTGAATAATATTCAATCCCCAAGTACCGCTAAACTCATTTGGGTGGGTATGGTCTACGAATAAGTCAAGAGTATTGGTGAATAGCTCCAAATCCAAACTAGCTCTTTCATTTAAATCTCCTCTTCTTCTATCAAATTCCTGTCTTTGGTTGAGCTGAAAACCATATTGAAGATTTGCTTTCCAGTTGGAGTTGATATGATAATGAGACTTTATTTTTCCAAGATGATGCGCTACTTTCTGCTTTGGGTTTAAGATATCATAAGTGAAGCCCACATTGGAAAAAGGCCTGCCATTGGCAATAATTTCCTGTAAATCAGTCAAATTTCCTGTATGGGAATCTCTCAATATCCCCAATTCGGTGTTGAAAAAACTATAATAAATCTCTGCTCCTAATTTTGGACTCGTATATCCAAGTGCACCAGAAAAGTTGATTTCATTCAGCCCTGTATTTGCCTGATAGTAATCCGGACTTTGAATATTACCCGCCCTTTTTACCGACCCTTGAACTCTGTATCCCAAGCCTTTGATGCTTTTGAATCCATCTTGGTGAGTAACAGAAACATTCCCCATTCTACCATTACTTGCGCCTAAAACATATAGATCTGTCTTACTTTCACTTTTGGTAGGGATTTCAGCCGGACTAACTAGAATCACTCCACCCATAGCCTCCGGCCCAAAGCGAACTGTTTCAGCACCTTTTATTACTGTAATTTCATCTGCTAAAAAAGGATCAATCTCAGGGGCGTGCTCAGCTCCCCATTGTTGTCCTTCAAGTCGGATTCCATTATTCAGAATCATGATTCTATTGGAGTGCAAACCATGAATCACTGGCTTTGCTATGCTATTTCCCGTGGAAAAAGTAGTGACACCAGCAACTCTTTTGAGGCTTTCTCCCAAGTTTTCTCCTCTGGACTCCAATAATTGCTCACCATATAGAGCAGTTACCGCTGTAGTCGTTTGAACAGCATCTCTGTGTCCGTGAATTTCTACCCCAGAAAGAGCGAAGGACTCTTCTTCCATTCGAAATGTTTTATTGAATGAACTGGAAGCCAAGTCTATTTTTTCCTGAATTTCCTTATGCCCCAAAAACTGGATTTTCAAATTGTATTCGCCTTGACAAAGATTTCTTATAAGAAAGTTACCGTCAAGATCAGTCACTACACCTTGCTTGGTTTCTTCCAGCCACACGTAAGCTCCCGGGATGGGTTGGTTATTTTCTAAATGAATCACCTTACCCCGAATAGACAGGTTGCAGTTCTGAGCTTTAGAAGGGAAAGCCAGAATTAGGGTTGTCAGAAATACAGTAATGTAGGGTATCAGTTTCTTCACGCCACAAAAATAAAGTGCTTTGTAGCTTTATACCAGAAAAAGTGAAACAAAGTTGCAAAAAGGGATAAGTGGTTTTTATCCCTGAGGAAGAAAAATGCTCGATTTTTTCAAAAAACAGCCAAATTTCAATGTATTTGATTAATGTTGCTTACTTGATACTTGGGTGTGCCCCCTTCTTGAGTTGCTACAAATGCTCCGATTTTACAGGCAAAATCCAAAATCTCCTCTGAATTTTTGCCGTCTAGGTATGTTTTGACAAATCCGCTCAAGAAAGCATCTCCAGCTCCTATGGAGTCTTTCACTTTGATTTTATACCCAGGATGCTGTGTGATTTGTCCATTTTGATAAATCATAGCGCCCTTGGATCCCAAAGTGATGCAGATGATTTCAATGGGAAAATTATGATCCAAAAATTCACATAGACTTTCTACTTTAGCTTCTGTATTGAAGTAGTCTGCGAAAATTTCTAATTCATCTTCGTTGATTTTTAGAATTTCGGTGTACCCAAGAAGAGTTTCAATCACTTCGAAATCGTAAAATGGACTTCTCAAATTGGCATCAAAAATCCTCAATTTTTGCTTCGGGAGTAATGCTAAAAGTGTTTTGAGACTTTCATTGCTTCTAACTCCCAATGTTCCAAAAATAAAAGCATCACAGTTCTGGCTTTCCTGAATCAATTCATCTGTAATAGAAATATGATCCCAAGCTACATTGGGTAAAATGGTATACTTGATATTTTCAGGATCAGAATTGTCAACCAGGACTTTTGAGGTCTGATAAGGGTCTTTTCTTTGAATAAACTTATCCGAGATCCCATAACTCTTCATGTATTCCACTAATTTTTCTCCATCTAAATCATTTCCTATTCCGGAGATAAGGTTGGAATCCAGTCCTAATTGGTGAAGATTCAGGGCCACGTTCAAAGGCGCACCACCTGCTTTCGAACCGCCAGGTAAGCAATCCCATAGCATTTCACCGAAAATAAAAACTTTATGAGGCATAGTCTTGATGTAAATCTTTTTGAATTTCTTCCAGAGTTCTTCCTTTGGTTTCCGGCATTTTAAATTTCACCCAAAGGAGTTGCCAAACCATCATTAATGCAAAGAAAGCAAAGATGTAGCCTGGTCCGAATGCATTGGCAAAGAAAGGAAAGACATTGGCAATTACAGCGGCTAAAATCCAATGGGTAAAAGAGCCCAGCGATTGGCCATATGCTCTAAGTTCATTAGGAAACATTTCTGAAATGAATACCCAAATCACCGAACCTTGTCCTACTGCGTGAGAAACGATAAATCCGAAAACAAAAATAGGGAGCCAGAAAGATGGAATTCCAGGCCCCAGAAAGTTATATGCCATCAAGGATAATGAGATGATATAACCGGCGGAACCAATATACATCAACTTTTTTCTTCCCAATCGATCTATCAAATAAAGTCCTAAAAAAGTACCAAGCAAGTTGACGATTCCAATTCCTACAGTTGAGATTAAAGCGTTTTCCGTGGAAATCCCCGCCATTTCAAATACTCTTGGAGCAAAGTAGATGATGGCATTAATTCCTGATACCTGATTAAAAAAGGCAATCATAACCGCTAGAAGAGTGCTGGAAAGGTATTTTGAATTGAAAAGAGTTGAAATGCTCGCTTTGGACTTTTGCCTTTTTTCTTCTTCAATGGAAAGTCTAATTGCCTCTTCGGCACCTTCAGGATCTGTCCGAGTTAAAATGGTTCTAGCTTGACTTTGATCATTAAATTTGGCGATTAGCCATCTTGGACTTTCAGGTATTCTGAAAATCATTACACTGTATATCAAAGCTGGTATTCCTTCAACAATCAGCATCCATCGCCACTCTTCTGGCAAGCCAGCAGTTCCGATTAGATAATTGGAGACATAGGCGATTACAATTCCAAATACAATATTAAACTGATACAGGGCTACCAAGAGTCCCCGGTTTTTTGCAGGAGCGATTTCAGAGATATACATAGGAGCAACTACCGAGGATGCACCTACACCTAAACCACCAATAAATCTAAAAATGGTAAAGGAGGTGACGTCCCACGCCATTCCTGAACCCACAGCGGAAACTAAATAAAATATACCTATCCAGAGTAAGCTTTTCTTTCTTCCAAATTTGTCTGCTGGTATTCCTCCTAGCAATGCGCCGATTACAGTTCCATACAAAGCGGATGCAATGGCTAATCCATGCATCCAATCACTTAATTGCCATACTTCTTGTATCGCTCTTTCCGCACCTGAAATTACAGCTGTATCAAATCCAAATAAAAAGCCGCCAAGAGCAGCTGTGATGGAAATGAAAAAGACATATTTATTAGAAGACATAAAAAGAAATGGGGTTTATCATTCGCTAATCTAAGTAGAAGCAGCATAATTCAAAACCCCATTTATGAAATTGCCAAATCAACGAAATGGATAGATATAGCTACCAAATCTTTCTACAATAGCTCTTTCCAGACTTTCTCTATGATCTGGATGAGCGATTCTCATCAATTCATATGATCTCTGTCTCAGATTCTTTCCATACAAATTGACGACTCCAAACTCTGTCACTACATATTGAACATGTGCTCTTGTCGTAACTACTCCGGCTCCTGGTTTTAGGAAAGGGACAATTTTTGATTCTCCTGATTTTGTGCAGGCTGTTAATGCCATAATGGGTTTTCCTCCCACAGACAGTGAAGCTCCTCTCATAAAATCCATTTGTCCACCAACTCCCGAATAATGATAGCTTCCTATCGAATCGGCACAGACTTGTCCTGTCAAATCAAGTTCAACACAGGAGTTGATCGATACTACTTTCGGGTTTTTCCTGATTACAGAAGTATCATTAACATAGGCTGCTTCATGAAATGAGAATTCAGGGTTATCGTGGATTTCCCGGTATAATTCTGCTGAACCTGCAGTAAAAGCGGAAACTACTTTGCCGGGATGTTTTTTCTTATAGGCATTGGTGACAGCCCCCGATTTCATCAGGTTCAGGATTCCGTTGGAAAACATTTCTGTATGTACTCCCAAATCTTTATGATGATGAAGGCTATTTAAAACTGCATCAGGAATTGCACCAATGCCCATTTGAAGGGTTGATCTGTCCTCTATAATAGAGGCTATGTGATTGCCAATCTGAATTTCCTTCTCCGTAATTTTTCCGAGATAGTTTACTTCAGGTAGTGGTTCGTCTACATAGATAGCTTTATCAAATTTTGAAATATGAATATGTCCATCTCCATGTGTTCGGGGCATTTGCTTATTGACTTGCGCAATAATCACTTTGGCGGTTTCGACTGCAGGTTTGGCAATATCCACTGAGGTTCCCAACGAACAAAACCCATGTGCATCAGGCTCTGAAACCTGAATCATTGCTACATCAATTTCCAAAATTTTATTCCTAAAAAGGTGTCCGATTTCACTCAAGAAAATAGGGACATAGCCCCCCTGATCTGTATTGACGGCAGTTCTGATATTAGTTGAAACGAAAAGGGAATTCATAAAGAAACTCCCTTTACAATCGGGTTCTACCAAAGGCATAGGACCTAGCGTAGTGATTGCCACGATTTCGACATTTCTCAATTCTTTTTTTCTGTCTGCCAATGCATACAAAAGAGTGGTGGGGGTTGCTGCACTTCCGTGAATAAATACGCGTTGATGGCTTTGAACCAGCTGAACTGCTTCAGTTGCTGTGGTATAGTTGATCATTTTCAATTTTTTTTATTCCCCAAAGGTTTAAATTAAGATGATAAAAAAAGATGACAATTGTCAGCTAACCGCTTGATTTATCTGTTTGCCTACCAAATAATATTTTGTTTGATCACGTGTTTTAAACCTAAGGCAGCCTTAAATTTGTTATATTCGCAGACTGAAAAGATCGGCTTGAATGTCGTTTCAAAGCCCAAAAAATAGAGTATATAAACCCATAAGTATGACTACCCAAGCGGAGATTTATAAGCCAAAAAATCACATTCGTATTGTCACTGCAGCCTCACTTTTTGATGGGCATGATGCAGCGATCAATATTATGAGAAGAATCATTCAATCCACTGGTTGTGAAGTGATTCATTTAGGACACAATCGCTCGGTTCAGGAGATTGTCGATTGTGCGATTCAGGAAGATGTCCAAGCTATTGCCATTACTTCTTATCAGGGAGGGCACGTAGAATTTTTCAAATACATGTATGATTTGCTTCATGAAAAAGGAGCTGGACATATCAAGCTTTTCGGAGGGGGAGGTGGAACAATCCTTCCTGAAGAGATCAAGGAATTGCATGAATATGGTATTTCCAGAATCTATGCTCCTGACGATGGAAGAGCAATGGGTCTTCAGGGAATGATCAATGACTTAGTAAAGCAATGCGACTTTCCAATTGGAGATGAGTTGCCGGAAGAATTTGCTCTGGAAAGAGATAAAAAAAATCATGTGGCCAGACTGATCTCTGCTTTTGAAAACTTCCCTGATCAATCCAAAAAATTGTTGGAAGAAGTAAGATCAAAAAGCAAGGCGTCAAAAACCCCGGTTTTGGGAATTACAGGAACTGGAGGGGCTGGAAAATCTTCCTTGGTTGATGAATTGGTCAGGAGATTTGTTTTGGATTTTGAAGATAAAACTCTCGCAATCATATCCGTAGACCCTTCCAAAAGAAAAACTGGAGGAGCTCTTTTGGGCGATAGAATCCGCATGAATGCAATTCATCATCCCAGAGTGTTTATGAGGTCTCTGGCCACCAGACAATCAAACTTAGCTCTATCTCGATATGTCCAAGATGCTGTAGATACTGTGAAAGCGGCTGGATTTGACTTGGTGATTTTAGAAACATCAGGTATTGGTCAGTCAGATACAGAAATTATCGAGCATTCAGATTTATCCCTCTACGTGATGACTCCGGAATATGGTGCCGCATCTCAATTGGAGAAGATCGATATGCTGGATTTTGCAGATATCATTGCACTGAACAAGTTTGATAAAAGAGGGGCTCTAGATGCTATTCGGGATGTGAAAAAGCAATTCAAACGCAATCACAATCTATGGGAAGCGAAAGACGAAGATTTACCTGTTTTCGGTACCATTGCTTCTCAATTCAACGATCCGGGAATGAATCAGCTTTATAAGGCAATCATTTCCAAAGTCAATGAGAAGTTTGAGTCTTTTGAAAGCAGTTCCGAATTGACATCCGGTAGTTCTGAAAAGATCTATATTATTCCACCTGCAAGGACCCGATATCTAAGCGAGATTACTGAGAACAACAGGAACTACGACAAGTGGGTAGAAGAGCAAAAAGAGATTGCTCAAAAGCTTTATTCCATTCGGAAATCAATTGACACTATTGAAGAATCCGGTGTAGAGGACAAAGACAGATTGAAAAAAGAATTAGAAGAAGTCTATACTCAAGTCGAGCTGAATTTAGATCCAAAAAACAAGAAATGGCTGGAAGAGTGGCCAGAAGAAGCCGCTAGATATCAGGAGGATTTCTATGTTTTCAAAGTAAGGGATAAGGAGATCAAGGTAAAAACTTTCCATAAATCGCTTGCGGATTCAAGAATTCCGAAGGTTTCACTTCCTAAGTATGAAGCTTGGGGTGAGCTATTAAAATGGGGGCTTAGAGAAAACGTACCTGGAAAATTCCCTTACACTGCTGGAGTTTTCCCTTTCAAAAGAGAAGGTGAAGATCCTACTAGAATGTTTGCGGGTGAAGGTGGGCCTGAGCGTACCAACAAGCGATTCCACTATGTTTCGAAGGATATGCCGGCCAAGCGATTGTCCACGGCTTTTGACTCCGTGACTCTTTATGGTGAGGATCCTGATTATAGACCGGATATTTATGGCAAAATTGGAAACTCCGGAGTGAATGTTTGCTGCTTGGATGATGCTAAGAAGCTCTATTCAGGATTTAATCTGGTAGACCCTTTGACTTCAGTCTCGATGACTATCAATGGCCCCGCAGCTACCATGACTGCATTTTTCATGAATGCAGCTATTGATCAGCAATGTGAGGTTTATATTAAAGCCAATGGTTTAGAAGATGAAATCAATCAGAAAATTGATGCCATTTACCAAAAGAAAGGGCTGAAAAGACCAACTTACAATGCCGAGATTCCTGAAGGCAATGATGGCTTGGGCTTGATGCTTTTGGGTGTGACCGGAGATCAGGTTTTGCCGAAGGAGGTTTATGAAAAAATTAAAGCAGATACCATTTCTAAAGTAAGGGGGACTGTTCAGGCAGATATTCTCAAAGAAGATCAGGCACAAAATACCTGTATTTTCTCCACGGAGTTTTCTCTGAGGCTCATGGGTGATGTGCAGCAATATTTTATACAAAACAAAGTCAGAAACTTTTATTCAGTTTCTATTTCAGGATATCATATTGCTGAAGCTGGAGCTAATCCTATCACGCAATTGGCATTAACGCTTTCCAATGGATTCACGTATGTGGAATACTATGTTTCCAGAGGAATGGATGTCAATGATTTTGCCCCAAATCTATCTTTCTTCTTTTCCAATGGAATTGATCCGGAGTATGCGGTAATTGGACGAGTGGCTAGAAGAATCTGGGCCAAAGCGATGAAGCTGAAGTACGGGGCGAATGAACGCTCGCAAATGCTGAAGTATCATATTCAGACCTCTGGAAGATCTCTACATGCACAGGAAATTGATTTCAATGATATCAGAACGACTCTACAGGCCTTGTATGCAATTTATGACAACTGTAATTCCCTGCATACCAATGCGTATGATGAAGCGATTACAACTCCAACTGAGGCATCTGTAAGGAGGGCAATGGCGATTCAGTTGATTATCAATAAAGAATTAGGATTAGCTAAAAATGAAAACCCATTGCAGGGCGCTTTCATTATTGAAGAATTGACTGATTTGGTGGAAGAAGCAGTTTACGTGGAGTTTGATAGAATCACTGAAAGAGGTGGAGTCCTAGGAGCGATGGAGACTATGTACCAAAGAGGTAAAATTCAGGAAGAGAGTATGCATTATGAAATGCTGAAACATACTGGAGAGTATCCGATTATTGGTGTGAATACATTCCTTTCCAGTGAAGGTTCTCCAACTGTAACTCCCGGGGAAGTGATTCGAGCTACTCAAGAGGAAAAAGAAGCTCAGATTCAGACTTTGAAAAGCTTACATCATGCTTATAAAGGCAAGGAAGAAGAGCAATTGATGTCCTTGAAGAAAGCCGCTATTCAAAACGAGAATGTATTTGAGCGATTAATGGAAGCATCTAAGTATTGTTCTTTGGGACAAATTACGAGAGCGCTTTATGAGGTTGGTGGTCAATATAGAAGAAACATGTAAGGTGAGTAAGCCTTTCAAAAAGAATAAAGATTAAGTGCTATGTCAAAAAGAAATGTAACTGTCCGAATGAAAGCGGACTATGAATACGAAGCTGTAAATCCCCAGGGAAATGTAGTTCAGATCGATATGTACGATGCTCCGGCCAAAAAAGCGCAATCTCCCATGGATTTGCTTTTATCGGCAGTGGGTGGCTGTGCTTCTGTGGATGCAGTTTTGATGATGAAGAAAAAAAGAAGAGAGATAGTCGATTTTTCGGTGGAAGTGGAAGGAATTCGAAATGACGGAGTACCTGCATTTTATACCGATATCCACTTAAAATTCATTTTAATTTCTCCCAATGCAACAGAGGAGGAGTTTGAAAAAGTGGTTGCACTATCCGTTGACAAATATTGTTCAGTTGCTTCTTCTTTAAAGTCCAGATTAACGTATAGTTCTGAGGTAAAGAGACCAGGATGAGAGTAGTCAAGGAATTAATCCGGGAGGAAATACGAATTAGTATTTTCTCCTGGAATAATAAGTACATCTTGAAATTTGAGTTTGGTCCCATGGAGCAGACGTTCAAGTTAAACGAGATGGATGTATTGGAAGAAGCAGACTTGGAAAGCTTTCTGGAAGGAGATTTTTTTAAGCAAATAGTTGAAAGATTTCATGAAATGGGAAAATCATTTCGTGCTCAGTTGGAAAATCTTTAATTTCCCGCAAAGCATATGATACATGAGAGCCCCAATACTATTTTTAGTTTCTATTCTACTTCTTTTTTCGGCATGTTCTGACCTTCGGGAAAAGAAAAAGAAGGCTGATAAAGCAAGTTTACAGGAATTAGTATCTTCCTTTGAAAGCCACGCAAATGCACTTGAAAAAGAGATTGACTCGGTCTCAACTTTTTATGATTCTTTGATCAGGAACAAAGACAAAATTCTTAGAGACTTAGAGGGGTATAAGTACAAGATGAATGGGCCATTCTCTGAAGGTCTGTATGTGAAAGAGGAAAATTACAGTTCCATTATCATCTTGAATTCAACGGAAGATTATGCCAAAGCGAGGCAGGAAGTGAAATTCACCAATGGTTTGGATGAAATTTTTTCTAAGATTTATAAGCGTTATGATATCATAGCACAGATCTATTCCAATTCAGAAAATCAAGTTTCGAGAGTTTATCCCTTTTATGATGCTGTGGGAATAGTAGACCCAAATATTAATGTCAAGGACTTTAATTTTTATTACAAAGCAGATCAAGAAAATAATCCTAGTAGGGAATATGTATGGATACCCGAACCATATATCGATCCGGCTGGGCAAGGATGGATTTTGTCACTAATCAAGCCGGTGTATGATCAAGATGAATTATTTGCTGTTTTGGGTATTGATATCACAGTAGACCATCTGATCCAAAGATTTTTAGAAGACACTAATGGGGACTATCTAATTGTAAACAAAAAAGGGGACATAGTAGCGGGAAAGTCTTCTGCTATCGAGGCATTGAGCATGCCTCCATTGAAAAACCATGTATACCGGGAAACTATCCAATCGGATAATTTCAGAATTTCTGATTTTAATCTATTCAATAGTAAAAGTAGGGAAGTTCGAAAAATGGGGCAGGCTTTCCTTTTGGAATCTAAAGATCAATTTGAATTCAAAGAGGAAAGTTACCTATCTGATGCAGTTTGTAGGGCTTTCAAAGAGATAGAGTGGTATGCCATTAAAATCAATATCAAAAGCTAATGGAAACTAATAAGCCTTACCGTATTGATTTTTGGCTAACCTTAGTCATTGGGTCACTTTTAGTCCTTTTGGTAATCACCTTGGGGTTTAGCTTTTTCATGGCAATTTTTAATGCTCAATTAAATTCCAGAAAGGAATTTTTAAATAAACAAACTGAACTCGCCTCACGGGGTATTGAACTTGAGATTAGAAGATTCGAAGAAGAGTCCAAGGAATTAATCAACTATCTGGAGGATCCCAATCACGAGTTGGATGACTATGATGAAGAATTCACTTACGCTGTTAGAAGATTGTTTAATTCTTTCCCCCAATTAGTAGATACAGTTTGGGTGGATATGATGGATTCGGTTTTGGTCTTCAATAAAAATGATAGAACTGAATTTTTTCGAACACAGTCTGATAAAGGTTTCCCCTCGACTGATGAAAAGAGATTTTCCAATTTGATTTTAGGGAAAAAGGGCTTTCGTGTTCTTTATTCACTGGATTTAGTCTCCTATGCAAAGGAGTTTGTGATGAATTATTATCTCAATCCTGGCGGAGGTAAATTTTTGATTTATAATGATCGGCTTATCCCTTTAAACAGTAATTCTATTCAGATTCAAGCAAGCAAAATTGCAGATTTAGAGAATGATTTAGCTTTAGGGTTGAAGGGCTTTTATGAAGCTTCTTGGCAAAGGAATGATGAGGAGACAAGCGGTATTATTGCTCAATATCCATTTAGTTTTGTGCTTTCCAGTGAATCTGGAGCGATGGTCTTTGCCGTTCCTGCAGAAAGTTTGACTTCAGGTATTTACCAAACATATTTTTTCCTTTTTCTGGGTTTTGTTGCCTTGTTGATTTTTACTGTAGGATTTTTTGTGGTTTCTATAAAGAATAATTTAGAGTTTCAGAGAACTCAAGAAGCTAATATTCAAGAGATCAGCGAGTTATTTGATCAACAGAATTTATTGCTTCAAGAGCTCAAAGGTTTTGTTTATTTCCATGATGCCAAAGGGCAGATAACTCGTATCAGTGATGAGGTTCGGGATATTTTAGGCATGGAACCTCATGAGTTTAGATCTGCTTTCAAGGCTGAATCAAATAATGTGGAGGTTCAGAATCTCCGTGCAATTATTTTTCAGGCATTGGATGAAAAAAGGGACTTGGTTGACTTTGAGTATGATTTTATCATGCCAGATGGAAAAAGGATTAGGCTCAAAGTTTTTGAAAAATTGATTTTTGATGCTTCAGGTCAGTTCAACGGTGGAATGGGTATCTGTACAGATATCACAGATACTTATCAATCGAGAATTAAGCTGATTGAAAGTGAAAATAGGCTGAGAACTCTCATTGGCAATATCCCGGATAATATTTTTCTGTATGATAATGACAGTAGAGTTATTGATTTTCATGTTCAGGATAAAGAAGAATTGGAAGAACCCTCCCGTCAGACTTTAGGAAAGAGCCTGCAAGAATTTGTGCCACATGGTCAAACAGGGGTGGTTTTAGAGGCTTTTTATAAGGCAAGAGAAAAACGATCCATTCAGACCATCAATGTAAAATGGGAAGGCCCAAAAGGGGAGAAGCATTTTGAAATGAGATTCTTTCCTTTAGATGCTGAGAAAATGATGTCTATTTCAAAAGATATTACTACTCAGAAGATTTGGGAAAAAGGATTGGTGGATGCTATGAATGCTGCGGATCAAGCTAGCAAAGCGAAGTCGGACTTCCTTGCCAATATGAGCCATGAGATCAGAACCCCGATGAATGGATTATTGGGAATTATAGATCTCTTGGAGCAAACCAAATTGAATGCAATTCAACAGCAATATGTTGATATCATCAAAAATTCCGGAAATATGCTCTTGGGTATAATCAAGGATATTTTGGACTACTCTAAAATTGAAGCCGGAAAAGTTGAAATTTTCAATGAGGTATTTGATCCTATGCAGGAGCTTGAGAATCAGGCACAGATACTTTCAGGACTGGCAAATAAAAAAGACATAGCATTCAATTTTGAATCAGCTAGCAAACAGGACTTTTTAGCACAGGGAGATAAAGTGAAAATCAATCAGATTTTCTTGAATCTTGTGGGAAATGCGATCAAGTTTACCCCTGAAAAAGGAAAAGTAGACGTCAGCGTAGGATTGGAGCAAATAAGCGGTGATGCTTATTATATCAATTGTAAAATCATCGATACTGGGATAGGCATATCCGACGAGCATCTGGAAAAGTTAAGCGAACCATTTTATCAGATAGATAGCTCTGCAACCCGAAACTATCAAGGAACTGGATTGGGATTAGCTATTGCGAAAAAGCTTATAGAGCTCTTAGGAGGAGATTTAGTTATCAGTAGTGAAAAGGGAATAGGCTCGGTATTTGAATTTTCTGTTTTGGTAAAAAAAGTAGAGAAGGATAGTCTGAAAATTGACAAGAAGGAATTGTCTTGGGCTGAGGTCAAAGAAATGGGTGAGACACACCCTCTGAAAATTCTTTTGACTGAAGATAATGACTTGAACCTACAATTGATGAAGTTAATGCTAAATCAATTGGGTTTTCAATACGAGGTTGCCAGAAATGGAGAGGAAGCTGTGGAAAAAGTAAAAGAGCAGGATTTTGATATAGTCCTGATGGATGTACAGATGCCTATAATGAATGGTCTTGAAGCTACCGATGAGATTAGAAAGCTCCCTAAGAAAAGGGATCTTGTGATTATAGGACTTTCAGCAAACGTTTTTGATGAAGACCAAATGAAAGCAATAGAGTCTGGGATGGATGATTATCTAACAAAGCCAATACGATTAGCTGTATTGGCTGAAAGATTGGAACATTATTATAAAAAAATCATAGAAAAGAGGAAAAAATAAACCCCGACTCAAGCCGGGGTCAATATTAAAAGGAAGAATTCATATCAAACTCCTCTAAATAATCTGCTACTTTTCTGACAAACATTCCTCCCAAAGATCCGTCAACAACTCTATGGTCATAGGAATGGGATAAGAACATTTTATGTCGAATGGCAATCACGTCTCCAGTAGGTGTTTCTACCACCGCAGGTTTTTTGACGATTGCACCAACGGCCATAATCGCAACTTGAGGCTGAGGAATGATAGGAGTACCCATGACATTCCCGAATGAGCCAACATTGGATACGGTATATGTGCCTCCCGAAAGGTCATCGGCAGTCAATTTGTTATTTCTTGCTCTATTGGCTAGATCGTTTACTTTTTTGGAAATACCCACCAAGTTTAACTGATCCGCATTTTTAATGATTGGAACAATCAGGTTTCCAGACGGTAATGCTACAGCCATTCCTACGTTGATATCCTTCTTCTTGATAATTCTATCTCCATCCACGGAGATATTGATCATTGGGAAATCTCTGATTGCTTTGGCGATGGCTTCAATGAAGAATGGAGTATAAGTAATAGATTCTCCGTATTTCTTTTTGTAGGCTTCTTTATTTTTCTCCCTCCATAATACGATGTTAGTCATATCAGCCTCAACAAAAGATGTTACGTGCGGAGAAATTCTCTTGGAATCCACCATACGCTGCGCAATCATCTTGCGCATTCTATCCATCTCGATAATTTCATCATTGGCCGAAACGCTCACTTGAACTTTAGGTTCAGCTATGGATGGGCTTGGAGAGGAAGCACTTGGTGCAGCTTTTCTGTTTTTTACATATTCCAACATGTCCTGCTTAGTTACTCGGCCTTCTTTGCCGGTACCAGGTATTTTGGATAGTTCAGAAGCGTCAATTCCTTCCTCTTTTGCAATGCTTTTGACAAGAGGAGAATAGAATCTATCATCTCCATCCGCTACTACTGGCTCTGGGCTTGAGATCAAGGTCTCAGTTTTCTCCGGAGCAGCGGCTACTAGTTCGTCTTTAGCCTCTTCCTTAGGCTTAGAAGCATTAGCTGGGGCGGCTTCTTCACCGGCAGTTTCAATGATGGCAATTGGAGCACCTACAGCTATTACCTCTCCCTCTTTAGCCAATATTCTTTTCAAAACACCAGCATGGGTTGCAGGTACTTCTGTATCCACCTTATCAGTGGCAACCTCCAGGACAGATTCATCCTGCTCAATAGGGTCGCCTTCTTTTTTTAACCAGGTAAGGATGGTGCCTTCTATGATACTTTCGCCCATTTTAGGCATCAGCATTTCTACACTCGCCATACTATTTTCGGTATTTAATTGGGTTTACATTCAACTTTTAAAATTAAATTTTAAAAACATTTGAAACAAACCTTTAGTATAAAATTTTATTTGTTGTATTGAGAGATGCAAACTCTTAATAAATTCAAAACAGCAACCCCAGTTAATTGAATATTTAATAATCTGTCTTGGGTCAATTGTAATTTTTTTGCTTCTGAAAAGCCATCTCCGGCACAAGCTATCCAAACAGTTCCAACTGGCTTTTCGTCTGTTCCACCATCAGGTCCGGCTATCCCACTAGAGGCTAAACCGAAGTCGGCATGAAATAAACTTCTAATTCCTTTTGCCATTTCATGGACAGTTTCTTCGCTCACAGCTCCAAAATTCGTTAAAGTATCCTCTTTTACTCCTAGGACATCTTTTTTGTATTGGTTGTGATAAGGAATCAAAGAACCTTGAAAATAATCACTACATCCCGGGATACTTGTTATCAAGTGGGAAATATATCCTCCCGAACAGCTCTCAGCCAAAGCTAGGGTTTTCCCGGCTTTCTTCAAAAGCTTGCCGATAGCAGTTTCCAGAGTTTCTTCATTAAACCCGTATACGTACTTTTCAATTTTAGGTAGTACTAGCTGGATTTGATTTTCCACTTCTTTCTGAATTTGACTCAAATCCTTGCCAAAACCTGTTAACCTCAGTTTCACATGTCCCAGTGAAGGAAGATAAGCTAATCTGATATGCTCAGGTAACGCATTTTCCCAATCAGCTATCAAATCAGCCAACCAGCTTTCGCCTATCCCGGCGGTTTTTATAACCTTGTGATAGATTACTGGCAACTCAAACAGGCTTGGTAATTTGGGCAAAACAAAGTCATTCATGAGCCTCTTCATCTCATGAGGTACACCCGGCATGGACATCCAATAAGTTTCATTCTGATCAAACCACATGCCCGGCGCAGTTCCCACTGGATTAGGAACGTATTCACAACAGGAAGGCAAATGTCCCTGTAAGACATTTAAAGGGGTCATTTCTCGGCCTCTTCTTTTGAAAAATTCCGTAATCGCTGTGACAGCCTCTGGAACCTCAATTACAGGGCAATTGAAATACTCAGCCAATAAGGGTTTGGTCAAGTCATCCTGAGTTGGGCCTAACCCACCTGTAATAAGCACTAAATCCGCCCTTTTTTCAGCCTCTGAAAAGGCCTTTAAAATATCATCTCTATTATCTCCGACGGTAGTTTTTCTTACCACCTTTACACCTTTTAGGTCTAATTGCTGAGAAATCCAGTGACTATTGGTGTCCATGATTTGTCCATATAGCAATTCGTCTCCTATGGCTATGATTTCTGCTTTTACTAGCTTCATTTACTTATCTGACTTTGGCTTTTGTTAGGAATTTGGCAAATATGCCTGGGAAGAATCTTTTCAGGTAAACTCCCATTGTTTCTTTTCCTCCAATCAATACTTCCCGTTTTTGTTTGGTTATAGCTTGAAAAATTTGATTAGCACATTCTTCTGGACTCATTCCGTTTGCCTGTGCATCATCCATTAAGTTTAAGGGACTTCCATCCGAAGTTAAAGCATTGACAGAAACCTGGGTTTTGATGAAGCCTGGACAGATCAAGGTAACTTGAATTTGATCCTGATGATGCTCTGCTCTCAATGTATCGAAAAAACCATGTAGCGCGTGTTTAGAGGCGGCGTAAGATGATCTAAATGGGGTGCCAAATTTCCCTACCAAACTAGTCACTACCCCAAAATGCCCCTTTTTTCGGTGGATAAAATGGGGCAATAGGGCTTTGGTCAAAGTGATGGTCCCAAAATAATTTACCTCCATCAAGCGTCGGTCTACATCTAAAGTTGTCTCGTGAATAAGAGAGCGCTGACTGATTCCTCCATTATGTAAAAGCACATCAACATGGCCAAAAAGACCAATTGCCTTTTGTAACAATTCATCCACATTTCCTAGTTCAGCAAGATCTAGATAGAGTATTTGACTGTTTTCCGGGTAGTTAAGAGAGCTTTGAACTCTGTTCAATTCTTTTTTATTTCTTGCAGAAAGGATAACTCGATATCCTTCTTGATTGAATTTTTTACAGCAGGCCTCGCCGATTCCTGAGGATGCACCGGTTATCCAAATCACTTTGTTTTCACTCATTGTGACTCTTTTTTTCGTAATCTACAAAGGAAAAAGCATAAGCATGCTTTTCATCTGCTGGATGGAATTCTCTGAAAGTTTCCTTCCAGTTACTCTTATCGAATTCAGGGAAAAAAGTATCTCCTTCAGGTGAGGCTTCTACCTCAGTCAAAAGCATCTTATCAGCCATTTTTAGTGTCTGTGTATAAATCTCTCCACCTCCAATGACAAAGAGCTTATCTAAATCCAATTTCTTGCAGAAAGTAAATGCTTTCTCAAAGCTTGTGAACTGGTAATGTCCTTCAGGAACTTGATAGTTTGGGTCACGGGTAATTACTAGATGCGTTCTATTGGGCAATGGTTTTCCCAAGGACTCAAAGGTTTTACGTCCCATCAAAAGGTAATTGCCAGTGGTGATTGCTTTGAACCTTTTAAAATCAGCAGGTAGTCTCCAAAGCAATTCATTGTCTTTGCCCAAAACACTATTTTTCCCTATTGCCGCTATTAATATTATTTCCATACAAGATTGCTTGACCGATTTAAGACGTTTTAACCTTATTGACTCTTATTCAAATTTATATCCTCTTAGAAAGTCCTCGACTTTCATTCGTTTTTTTCCTTCAATTTGCAGCTCCAGTATACCCAGTTGTCCTTTTGAAGTTCCTATTCTCAAATAAGTTTTTCCGTCGGTATAAAGCTTTCCAGGTTCAGAATTACTTGAAGAGGACAGCAACTCCGTTTGATAGATTTTGCAAAATTTACCATCTAACTCTGTCCAAGCTGCAGGGTAGGGAGAAAGTCCCCTTACCAGGTTGTGAATGTTCTCAGCCGTATTTTCCCAATGTATCTTGCAGGTTTCCTTGAAAATTTTCGGAGCATGATGAATGGCGTTACTTTCATCTTGTGGTAGAGGTTTCACTTCATCTTTAGCAATATCTTCGACAGTTTTTAGAACTAAGTCAGAGCCTATATTCATCAACTTTTCGTACACATCTCCCAAGTTTTCTTCCGGAAGAATTGGGACTTTTTCTTGATAAATGATGCTCCCGGTATCGATCTCGTGTTTGAGAAAAAAAGTAGTGACTCCCGTTTCGGTTTCTCCGTTGATAATGGCCCAGTTGATAGGAGCAGCCCCACGATAATTTGGAAGTAATGAGGCATGAAGGTTAAAAGTGCCTAAGGGGGGCATACTCCAAACTGATTCAGGCAACATTCTAAAAGCCACCACAATTTGAAGGTCAGCTTTCAAGCTTTTTAGTTCTTCCTGAAACTCCTCGCTTTTGAGATTTTTTGGTTGCAGTATATTCAAGCCAAGTTTTTCTGCAGCTTGCTTAACAGGTGAGCCGACTAGCTTTTGCCCACGTCCTTGAGGCTTATCAGGAGCTGTAATTACACCTACGACATTCCAACCTGCGGCTACTAATTTTTCCAATGCTGGCACCGCAAATTCAGGAGTGCCCATGTATACTATTCTAAGATTTTTATTACTCATGAAGTTGGTTTGTACATTCTAAATTTTGGGATCACTTATACAGTAAGTAGTTAAGTCTAAGTTTGTTGAAACTCTCCAGCTCTGATTGCCATGAGGCCTCTATTTCAGATGCTGATTTGCCTGCTAGAATCATTTTTTTGATTTGATCTGTACCTGCTAATATATTGAAATAGTTATTGAAGAATTTTTCCTTCATATCCGACTTTTGGTATGCTTCAACAAGATATTCCAAGGTAAATCGATGGTCCAAAGATTCTTTTCGCAAGTCTCTACCATAGCATAACTTATCCTGATGGGGAGGGGTTTTGGACATTCCATCAATACTCACAGGCGTAAAGGTAAATTCTCCGAATTTGGGATCGGGATATCCAAAAACCTGAAATGGAAAATAGGTCCCTCGGCCCAATGAGACCACTGTACCTTCAAAGAAACAGGTGCTAGGATATAATTTTACAGACAGGTCGTTGGGAAGGTTGGGAGAGGGCTTGACTGGTAAACTGTAAACACTAGAATGGCTCCAACCATTCATTGGGATGACCTTGATTTGACAGGTTAAACCGCCTTTCAACCATTTTTCCCCATTGATCATCTGTGCTAATTCTCCTACAGTAAGCCCATGGACAACAGGAATCGGATGCATTCCCACAAAGCTTTCAAAGCCTTTTTTCAGAACGGGGCCGGCCACATAATTCCCATTTGGGTTAGGTCTGTCAAATATGATAACTTCTTTACCATTCTCAGCTGCTGCCTCCATGATGTAATGCATAGTAGAGATATAGGTGTAAAACCTGACTCCAACATCCTGCAAATCAAAAATGATTACATCCAGATCTTTAATTTGATCAGCTGAAGGCTTTTTATTATTTCCATAAAGAGAAATAATTGGTAGCCCTGTTTTTTGGTCCACACTATTGTCTACTTTCTCCCCTGCATCTGCAGTACCTCTAAATCCATGTTCAGGGACAAAAACCTTCTTCAAATTCACTTTTTGACCCAAAAGGAAATCAACGATATGTTGATTGGAAGATTGAGGCATGATGGAAGTCTGATTGGCCACGATCCCTACTTTTTTCCCCTGAAGATGAGTGAGATATAGGTCTGGCCTTTCGGAGCCCATCAAAATCTGTCCAAAAGATTGGGTGGGTGAAAAAGGGAAAAGGAAACAAATACTTGTCAAAAAAAGTAGGAGAAATAAGTTTTTCGTGTGCTTCATGCTATTTTGCGCTGTGTTTAGACAAATTAAATCACTCCATTGAACCTTTCCTATTTCATTGCTAAAAGAATCAGTTTTCGCCGTGCAGGCGGCTTCTCTGCAACCATTCATGGGATAGCAGTGGGAAGTTTGGCATTGGGGGTGGCTGTTTCCATCCTTGCCTTTATGGTTTTGGGAGGGTTTCAAAAAACTGTTGCTGATAAGGTTTATGGCTTTACAGGTCATTATCAGGTACAACGTTTTACCATGAGTAATGCTTTTGAGGAGGCTCCTTTTTCACTGGAAAGCGATTTTGCAAAGAATTATCATAATCTGGACTTCGTAGAGAGAATTCAGTCCTTTGCGCATAAGGCAGCACTCATTAAAGGCGATCAGGAAGTAGAAGGAATCTTGATGAAAGGTGTGGGGCAAGACTTTGATACACTGACTTTTAAAAAGTATTTGGTATCTGGAAGGCTTATCAAAATTCCTGAAGAAGGAACTTCTAACGAAGTAATGCTTAGCCGTCTGATTGCCAATAGATTGCTTTTAAATGTAGGCGATAAAATCATCCTCTATTTTGTGCAGGATCCACCACGATACAGAAGGGTAGAGGTAGTTGGGATTTATGAAACTTTTCTGGAAAATTTTGATGAAAAAATTGTCATAGGTGAGCTTCAGACGATTAGAAATTTGAATGGCTGGAAGCCTGAGCAAGTTGGTGGTTTGGAAGTATTTGTCAAGGAGCAACCTAATTCCCAACAAGTATCTGAGATGGAGAATATCCTGGATTTGGATTTAAAATTGATCAATTCTCAAGATAAGTACCTAGAGATTTTTGACTGGCTTAAGTTACTGGATACCAATGTATATGTCTTTATCACTTTAATTGGTTTTGTAGCTGTTTTCAACATGGGAGCCATTCTCTTTATTCTCATTATGGAAAGAACTCAGATGATTGGTTTGTTGAAAGCCTTGGGTGCTAAAAATGCGCAGATTAGAAGAATATTTTTCTGGAATGGAATTCGCATTTTGGGAAGAGGCCTACTGATCGGAAATGCGGTTGGCTTGGGTCTAGGTTTTCTTCAATCCACTTTCAACTTGATTCCTTTAGATGCGGAAAGTTATTATATGAGTTATGTGCCCATTGACTGGAATTGGCCTGTTTTTATAGCCATCAATTTGGGTATTACTATCTTAACTGCAGCAGTTTTGTGGATTCCTGTTATTGTGATTTCTCGGGTAAATCCAATCCAGTCAATACGTTTTGATTAAGGCGGTAAGGAGAAAAAATACTTTTGATTTTCATCCAAATCACACCAAAAACTGCTTCCTGGAATATTCCAGAGCTCATTTTTGAAGTGCCTTTGGTTCTGTCAGTAAAGATAATCGGAACCTCCTTAATCTTAAATCCTAGCTTCCAGGCAGTGAATTTCATTTCAATTTGGAATGCATAACCAATAAATCTGATTTCATCCAAATTGATCCCCGCAAGAACGGACCTGTGATAACATTTAAAGCCTGCAGTGGCATCTTTGATGGGTAAGCCAGTGATGAATTTCACATAAACTGAAGCAAAATAAGACATCAAAACCCTTCCAATTGGCCAGTTGACTACATTCACACCTGTGATATATCGAGAGCCTATACACAGGTCGAATCCTTGTTCCGCGCAAGCTTCATAGAGTCGGATCAAATCTTTGGGATTGTGAGAAAAATCTGCATCCATTTCAAAAATGTAGTCATAGCCATTTTTCAAAGCCCATTTGAATCCAGTGATATAGGCTGTGCCTAATCCCAATTTGCCTTTTCGTTCAATCAAATGTAGTCTTTCTGGAAATGATGCCTGAAGACTTTTCACTGCCTCAGCTGTTCCGTCAGGTGATTGATCGTCTATGATTAAAAGTTCAAAATCTCCCTCTAAATCCATGACCTTCGAAATCATTGCAGGAATGTTTTCGATTTCATTGTAGGTGGGGATGATGACTAATTTTTGGTGCTTCATTTTTTCCGAAAATCAAAAGTAAGGTTTACTAACGGTTTTTGAAGAATGGTATTTACAAATTTTCCTTAAAGACTACTTTTGCCAAAAAATAAGATATGAATCAGTCTGTTGCTATAGTCAGTTATTTTTCCACCGGAGCTTACGATACAAATACCGTCAACGAAGACGAGATTTTATCTGGAATATTAGATGATTTGGGGGTTCCCAATCGGATTGTTGCTTGGTCTGATCCAAGTGTAAACTGGGAAGATTTTTCATTCCTACTGGTTAAATCTGTTTGGGACTATTTTGACTATTATCCTGAATTTCTCACTTGGATTGAAAAAATTAAGGAATTGGGAATTCCTGTTTTAAACGATTTGGATACCATTCGATGGAACAGTAATAAGGCCTATTTGCTTGAAATTGAAGAAAGAGGCTTTCCGGTAATTGCGGGAAAGCTACTGGAGAAAGGGAGTAAAGCTTCATTGACTGAAATTCAAAAGGCAATGTCTTCGGATATTGTAGTCGTCAAACCATTGATCAGTGGTGGCGCAAAAAACACCTTGAAAATTCCCCTGATAGATTGGGGGAATTACAGTGATAAAGTAGATCACTTACTTGAAAATGAGTCTTTTTTGGTTCAACCCTATATCAGGGAAGTGGCTGAAGTAGGAGAGTATTCTATGATATTTTTCAATGGAAAATTGTCTCATGCTGTTTTGAAAACTCCAGCAAAAGAAGATTTTCGTGTTCAGCATTATTTTGGGGGAACAATTCAAGTTATAGAGCCGAGTCCCGAGATGTTGGAATCGGCCAAATCATTTGTAAGAGAATTTGCTTCGAATTCGCTTTACGCCAGAGTAGACGGGGTTATGGTAGATGGTAAATTTCACCTGATGGAGTTAGAGCTTATCGAGCCTTATTTATTCTTAGCTCTTACACCTCAAGCCATACCAAATTACATCCAAGCCTTGAGCGAAAGGTTGCTTTAAGAACAAATATCTAAATGACTTTGGGCATAATCTGAGCCTTTTCTGGCAGCTTGCTGTATATAAATACATCCATCAGAATTACCCATTTTAGCCATACAGATTCCCTTTTTTGCGAGGGCTTCTGTATGATTTGGATTAAACTTTAAAACTTGTTCAAAGTCCTCTAGGGCATATTCCAAGTAACCTAAATGGAGGTATGCAAAACCTCTGTTGTACACAGCTACGGCATTGTTTGGCTCTTTTTGAACATAAGTATTAAAGGAAGCCGCACAGCCTAATGGGTCTCCTATATAGGCCCTGGCCATTCCTTGATAAAAATAAAGTTTGGCATCTTTGGGGTTAATTTCTTTTGCTCTGTCAAAGAATTTATTGGCTGTTTTGTAATCTTCGGTCATCATTAAAGCCCTGCCCACCAAATAAAGGATTTCGTAATCAACAGGGTCCAGCTTAGCTGCTTTTAAAAGTGCTAATTCTGCATCTTTATACTTTTCCTGTTCAAATAAAATTTTCCCTATTCCTGCAAAAGCTTGAGCATAATCAGGTTTGATAGATATTATTCGTTCATAGTCTTGAATCGCTTCATCTGTCTTGTCCAACTCCTCATAGGACCTGGCCCTTAGATGTAAAGCTTTAATATCAGTGATATGCAAGAAAAGATATTTATTCAGTTCCGAAATGGCTTCCTCATATTGTTTTTTGTAAAACAGCTGCTCTGCCTGAAAAAGATCTGAGGAACAAGATGAAAGAATCAGGAGCAAAAATAGAACAGTCGGTTTATGTATTTTTCGTAGCATACCTAAATAAACAAAAAAACAAAGGGTTAAAAAACAATTTAATAAAAATTATTTTTCAACCCTTTGAAAATGTTGAGCTTGTAAGCCTACAAAACCCCTTTAGTACTTGGTAATTGATTGATATTTCTAGGATCTCTTGTCACTGCCATTTTGATAGCTCGGGCCAATCCTTTGAAAATTGCCTCAATTTTATGGTGCTCATTATCTCCTTCAACCTTGATATTTAGATTACACTTAGAGGTATCTGAAAATGATTTGAAGAAATGATAAAAGAGCTCTGTCGGCATGTCTCCGACCTTTTCTCTTTTGAATTCCGCATCCCAAACAATCCAAGGTCTTCCACCAAAATCAATGGCCACCTGAGCCAAAGCATCATCCATAGGTAAGAGAAAGCCATATCGATAAATGCCTTTTTTATCGCCCAAAGCCTTTAAATAAGCCTCGCCTAAAGCTAAAGCCGTATCTTCTATGGTATGATGTTCATCGATGTGAAGATCTCCTTTCACCTTGATTTCCAAGTCCGTGGATCCATGTTTTCCGAGTTGCTCTAGCATGTGATCAAAGAAATGAAGGCCAGTGGAGATATCGCATTTCCCGCTGCCATCTAAATTCAGACGAATCAAAATATCTGTTTCTGAAGTCTTTCTTTTTACTTCTGCAGACCTAGATGGCATTTTCAGGAATTCATAGATTTCATCCCAATTTTCCGTGCTTAAGGCTACTTTTTCCTGCTCTTTTCCAATGAAAATAGCTTTAGCTCCTAGGTTTTCCGCCAATTGAACATCGGTTAATCGATCCCCAATTACATAGGAATTAGCCAGATCGTATTCCTCAGAAAAATATTCGGTTAACAGGCCTGTTCGAGGCTTTCGGGTTGGTGCATTCTCATGCTCAAATGTCTTGTCAATATGAATGGCCTTGAAGAAAATATTTTCCTGCTCTAAAGTCTTCAACATTTTAAATTGAGCTGGCCAAAAGTCCTTTTCAGGAAATGAATCGGTACCCAATCCATCTTGATTGGTGACCATAACCAATTCATAATCAGTCTCCTCTGCTATTTTTCTTAAGTTTGAGATCGCTTTGGGGATAAATTCTAATTTCTCTAAACTATCTACCTGAAAATCAGTAGGTGGCTCCTTGATGATGGTTCCATCACGATCTATAAACAATACTTTCTTTTTCATCTGTTTATAATTTGTTTTTCAGTGGTCAGATGGAATCCCTGCCTGCGGCAGGCAGGTCGCACCGGTTCCCCGATACATCGGGGCATGCCTGTGTGTGAGGTTTTCCTTCGTGCTCGATTTCATCTGTTTATAATTTGTTTTTAAAGGTCAGATGGAATGCCCAGAGGAATCATCTCCTTGTATGAGATTTTTCCTCATGGGCATTTCATAAGTGAATTAATCTAATATGGCTTTCAAGGCCTTGATAAAGGCTTTGTTTTCATCCCTGGTTCCAACAGAAATCCGTAGGCAATTCTCGCAAAGTTGAACCTTTGCGCGATTCCTCACAATTATTTTATTTTCGATCAATTGCTCGTACACCTGATTGGCTGCAGGTACTTTTACAAGAAGGAAGTTTGCTTGAGAGGGATGGATTTTTTGAACTGCATCAATTTCCAATAAGTGCTTTTCAAGAAAGTCCCTTTCATCTAATATTTTTTGGATCATGGATTCCACCTTTTCCTGCTTATCAATTGCAGCAAGGACAGTATCCTGAGTTAGTCCTGAAATATTATAAGGAGGCTTAATTCTGTTAAGGATTTTGATCAGTTGCTCTGAAGCGAATGCCATTCCAATTCTTAAAGAAGCTAAACCCCATGCCTTGGAAAAGGTCTGCATGACCAGGAGGTTCGGGAAATCCTTCAAATGATTGGTAAAACTCGGTTCATCATTGAAGTCAATATAAGCCTCGTCCACTACAACCAAGCCCTTGAAGTGTTTGAGAAGCAGAAGTACATCTGACCTTTTCACCTTATTACCACTTGGATTATTCGGGCTACAGACAAAAATTATTTTCGTTTTATCATTGATAGCTTCGAAAATCAAATCAGTCTGCAACTGGAAGTCAGTCGTTAATGGTACTTTTTTAACTGCTACATCATTGATTGAAGCGCTAACTTCATACATTCCATAGGTAGGGGGCAAAAGGATTACATTGTCCACTCCGGGATTACAAAAGGCCCTAAAAAGCAAATCAATAGCTTCATCTGACCCATTTCCCAAGAAAATCTGACTTGGTTTTACATCTTTAATAGCAGCTATCTTCTCTTTCAGTTCAGATTGGTAAGGATCTGGATATCGGTTGAAATCCTGATCCGTTATAGACCCGTAAGGATTTTCATTCGCATCCAAAAAGACTCCTTCCTTGCCTGTATACTCGTCACGAGCCGAAGTGTAAGGCTGTAAATTTACAATATGCGGCCTTAAAAGTGAGTTTAAGTCAAAACTCATAGTTTATTCTTTTTCAAATAGTTAAGACGAATAGTTACGGCATTTTTGTGAGCATCAAGCAACTCATTAGCAGCCATAATCTCCACTGTAGGCCCAAGGTTTTTTAATCCTTCTTCGGTAATCTTTTGATAGGTTATTTTTTTCACGAAACTATCCAAGGAGACACCGCTGTAGTTTTTGGCATAGCCATAGGTAGGCAGTGTGTGGTTGGTGCCACTGGCATAATCACCTGCAGATTCTGGTGTGTAATTCCCAATAAATACAGATCCTGCATTGACAATTCCTGCAACTACTTCTTCTTCATTTTCAACAGCAATGATTAAATGCTCAGGAGCGTAGGCATTAATTAACGCCAATGCACTTTCCTGATCATCCAGTACCACAGCAACTGAATTGTTGAGAGCTTTTTTAGCAATATCTTTTCGGGACAAATCTCCCAACTGAGAGTCAACTTCCTTCAAGACTTTTTTGGCAAACTTCTCGGAATGAGTTACCAAAACCACCTGAGAATCTACGCCGTGCTCAGCCTGAGATAGTAAATCAGCTGCAACAAAGGCTGGAATAGCAGATTCGTCAGCATAAACCAATACCTCAGAGGGGCCGGCAGGCATATCTATGGCAACTCCGTATTTGGTCGCCAATTGTTTGGCTGCGGTAACAAATTGATTTCCTGGACCAAATATTTTATCAACAGCCGGCACTGATTCTGTGCCAAAAGTTAAGGCAGCAATCGCTTGAGCTCCGCCTACCTTTACAATTTTATCAATACCTATCAGTTCGGCGGTAAAGAGTATAGCCGGATGCACTTTTCCTTCTCGATTAGGAGGGGTGCACAACACTATTTCTTTACAGCCAGCTAATTTAGCCGGTACTCCCAACATGAGAACTGTACTAAATAGGGGTGCTGTTCCTCCTGGGATATATAGGCCAACTTTTTGAATAGGAACGCTTTTTCTTTTACAAATCACGCCTGGCATTACTTCCTCTACTAATTCAGGGTTGAATTGTGCAGCATGAAAGCGTTCAATATTGGCTTTTGCGGTTTGTATAGCTTCTCTGAGCTCTGGCGCCAAGGCAGCAGCAGCTGCTTTTATTTCTGTATCATCTACCAATAAAGAATCCAGATCAACATGATCGTATTCATGTGCGAACTTATAGAGAGATTTGTCTCCACTTCGTTTTACCTTTCTTAGGATAGGCTTGACGATTTTATTGATTTCTTTGGTTTTAAAAACCGGTCTGGCAAGTTCTTTTTTCCAAGAAGATGGACCAGGATTGACCAATATTTTCATGTTATTCGCGTTAAGAGCAATTTAAATCACCATTTTTTCAATTGGGACAACTAAGATTCCCTCTGCACCAGCGGCACGTAATTCCTCGATATTTTCCCAAAATTGATCCTCATTCAATACAGAATGTACGGATGACCAACCTTCTTGAGCTAAAGGAAGTATGGTAGGACTTCTCATTCCCGGGATCAAGCTGACAATTTTATCCAAAGACTCGTTTGGAGCATTCAAAAGCACATATTTATTGCTTTTTCCTTTTTGAACTGCATTCATTCGGAAAAGCAATTTGTCTACGATTTGCTTTTTGGATTCTTCCAGGTCTTTATTGGCAATCAAAACTGCCTCTGATCTGAATATTTCTTCCACTTCTTTCAGACCGTTCATCATCAAAGTGGAACCTGAACTGACGATATCACAAATTCCTTCTGCCAAACCTATACTTGGAGCAATTTCCACTGAACCGGAAATTTCATGGATAGATGCCTGAATATTTTTGGATTCAAGGTAATCTCCAAGAATTTTAGGATAAGATGTGGCAATGTTTTTCCCTTGAAAATATGCTATTCCGGAATACTCCTGACCTTTTGGGATGGCCAAGGAAAGTCTACACTTTGAGAATCCTAATTTTTTTAGGGTAGTGACGTCTTTGTCTTTTTCTACTAATTCGTTTTCCCCGACGATTCCCAAATCAGCAACTCCATCGGCAACATACCCTGGAATATCGTCATCTCTTAAAAAGAGGAATTCGATCGGAAAGTTGGTGGATGTGGACTTGAGTTTCCCCGTTCCATTGTAAAATTTGATGCCACATTCTTTGATGAGGCTTAATGAATCGTCTGAAAGTCTACCGCTTTTTTGAACGGCAATACGGATAATTTTTTCCATGGTAGCAAGTTAAGCTAAGAAATAAAAGGCTTGTAATAAATTTTGGTGAAAGGCCGAATCCCTGTCATCGGCGTCACCGGGTGGGTGTGTAAAATAATTCCTCTCAAGAGGAATGATGGAAATGATGCAACAAATGGCTCATGTGGCCTGCTGCTCTAAAAGTAAAATATGTGGTTTGGATGTTCATTTCTAATGGCAAAGTTAAGCACGGAATTAAAACATCCAAACCTGAAGATAGTTTTCGTTTTTTTGAATTAATTCGGGGCTTTATATGACCCGTAAACTGCATCTCTGAACTTTTTGTGTAAACCGATTCCATCATACGGGAAAAGTTGCACAAATAGCACTGCGGTTATTTCATTGACAGGATCTACCCAAAACAGGGTACTTGCAGCTCCGTCCCAGAAGAATTCTCCTACCACCCCATTATTTTCCTTTTCATCGGAAGGTGGCGCTTTTCTTACTGCAAAATCAATCCCAAACCCTACATTTCCTTTGCTTGGAAGCCAAGATTTCTCAGTAATTGAATCTGGTAAGTGGTCAGTACTCATCAATTTGATCGTCTCTGGTTCTAGGATTTGTACCCCTTTGTAGCTTCCATTATTTACCAGCATCTGAGCAAATTTCATGTAATCGTCCAATGTACTCGTCAATCCAAAACCTCCTGGAGTCAGTGGCCATTCATTGAAATTAAATTCATGAGCTACAGAGTCCACTATTCTTTCCAATTGACCTTCTCCAGTTCGATTATACATTGCGGCCACTCTATTTCTGAGATTTTCAGGGACGTAATATTGTGTTTCATTCATTCCCAGGGGATCCAGAATAGTTTGTTGAACATATTCCTTGTATGGAACTCCTGCTATTTTTTCTACCAAATATGCCTGCACATCCACAGAAAGGCCGTATTCCCACTGGGTTCCCGGGTGAAACCATAAAGGTGTGCTACCCATTTTTTGAGCCATACTGGCTAGGGTATTATTAAAACTTCTCGCATCTTTTTCAGCCATGACCTCACTAAGTCCTGGGATATCATTTCTATTTGGAAAGCCTGCAGTATGACGGGTTATATCCCTGATGCTGATAGGTCTTTCTGCATCAACCAAAATCATTTTTCCATCTTTTTCAACCCCTTGATAAACCTTCATATCTGAAAATTCCGGTAAATACATTTCAAGCGGATCATCCAACTGAAACTTTCCTTCTTCATACAGAGACATCAAAGCTACTCCAGTGACAGGCTTGGTCATGGAATATATTTTCACGATGGTGTTTCTGTCCATAGGAACACCAGCTTCTCTATCAGCATACCCAAAGGCGTTGAAATAGACTTCCTCGCCTTTTTCATAAACCAAGGCTGAAATTCCTGCTACATTTCCAGACTCCACAAAGCTATTGAGTGTAGAGTCAATTCGATTTTTGACGGTCTGGTCAACCCAGAATTCTGTTTTCGTTTCTTCTTTGGGACTACAGAAAGATAGAAGAAGAAGGATGATAACTAGGGGAGAAAGGGATGTTTTCATGATCTGGGTTATTGCTAGGTAGGTAGTGAGAGATATGTAGGTCTGAGTTTATTTTGCTCAGTTATTTTATAAGATGTAAAATTCAATAATCAGCCACCGGATCTTTTTGCTTTGTATCCGGCACTTTGTAAAACTTGTACGACTTTGTCTCGATGGTCACCTTGGATTAAGATTTCTCCATCTTTTGCAGAGCCCCCGACACCACATTTGGTCTTGAGCATTTTCCCTAAATCCTTAAGATCATCCTCAGTTCCAATAAAGCCTTCAATCAGAGTCACCTGTTTTCCTCCACGTGCTTTTTTGTCCAACATTACCTTCAGGTTTTGTTGAGCAGGAGGGAGCGTTTCCTGTGCTCCATCTTCTTCATAATTGTAATCAAAGTTGTCGCTTGTGGAGTATACTACTCCGTCTCTTTTTTTCCAATCGTTGTTTTTTCTTCCCATAATTCAATAAAAAAGCCTGCTTTTATGCAGGCAATTTACTTGTTTTTTTACTCAGCCCGAAATGTCCAAACTGGTCTTTTGGCGTGATTGACCACGTCTTCTGCAATGCTTCCGGTGATTAAATGCAAGAAACCTGTTCTGCCATGAGTTGCCATTGCAATCAAATCCGCATCGATGTCTTCGGCAAACTCAATGATTCCTGATTCCTCAGATGAAGAGTTGTAAATCTCAGCTTTGACGTTTTCGAAGCTATATTTCTTGACGTAATGCTTGATTCTGGCGATTGATTCTCTGGTAGTTTCAAAGCTGCCAGGTGTATTTACATTGACCAAGTAGAGTTCAGCTCCAAATAATTTTTGCAGCCTTTTGATTCTTGCCGCAACTTCATCTGAATTTTCTCTGAAATCACTGGCAAAAACAATTTTTTTCAAATCCTTAGGATCAACTGGAGACTTGATGGTGACTACAGGGCATTTGGCATTTCTTACCACTTTTTCGGTATTCGACCCCACCAAGACCTCCTCCAAGCCGGAAGAGCCTTTTGACCCCATCACAACCAGATCTGGTTTTTCTTCATTAATGGATTCACTGATTGCCTGAAAGGCATTTCCAAGTTTTAACTTGGTTTTGAATTCAAATTTTTGGGATTTGAATTTCTCTTCCAGTTCTTTCATTTGTTTTTTCCTTCGTTCCGTTAATTCCACGAAGAAAATCTGGTTTTCTATTTCAGGCATCATTTCGCCTCCACCCATTGTACCAAGGCTTGAGTTGGTTGGGATTTCGAGAACGTGAAGCACTTCCACAGTAATATTGTCCAATTTCGCAGCCAGATTAGTGGTGAAATCCAGTGCATATTGGGCTTGTTCTGAGAAGTCGTAGGGTACGAGTACTTTTGTCATGGTCAAAAAGAGTTATTGTATTATGCCAAATTAGCATAAAATCGAGACCATAAAAGGACTTTTATCAGCTTTTACTAAAAAAGTAACCCAATCCCAAAAAGAACTACCCAAAATAGGGTACTAATTGCCATTTTTTTGAGATAAGGGTCAGTTTCCTGAGCTGATTTGGCTACTTGAACTCCTCGGGCTACCTTAATCATTAAGATACTTGCTAGAAGTGCAATGAGTGAAAACCATTCATTAGAATGAATTACAAACCAAAGTAGAGCCAAGTTTCCCAATATTATCAAAGACCAATTGTACTTCACTGCATTGCTTCTCCCGATTCTGACAGGAATTGACTTTTTCCCTGCTAGCTTATCAGAATCTATATCCCTGATATTATTAATATTCAAAACTGCCGTACTGAAAAAACCTAAAGCTACCGCAATCAATACAGCTAAATTATTGCTACTATAGGTATGGAGAAAATATGTCCCAAGTACCCCTAATAAGCCAAAAAATATAAATACTGAAAGATCTCCCAGACCAGCATAGCCATATGGGTTTTTACCGGAAGTATAAGTGATGGATGCCCAAATTGCTGCCAAACCCAAACCTAGGAAAAGCAAGAAAATCTGCAAATCTTGAACGGCCAAATACAGAAGGGAAAGGCCTGAAATCAATGATAAAGCTCCAAATAGATACATTGCTTTTTTCATTTCAGGCAGGGTGATTAGCCCTGATTGGACCGCTCTAACTGGTCCTTGGCGATCGATCGAGTCTGCGCCATGCACAGAATCTCCGTAATCATTGGAGAGGTTAGATAGGATTTGGAGAAAAACAGTGGTTAAGGAAGCCAAGACTAATATTTCCCAACGAAATGAGTTTTGCCATGCGGCAATAAAAGAACCTGCGAATATGCTCGCAAGCGCTAAGGGTAAAGTACGAAGCCTGACTGCATGCAGCCAGGCTTCTTTTTTTGTGCTAATTTCTCTTTTCACAAATCTAGATTATGCTTCTACCAATGAAATGATTTCTTCATCTAAAGGATTCACGGAAGAAGGGAAAAACTTCATTAATTCTCCCTGATCATTGATGTAGTATTTACAGAAATTCCATGTTGGTTCCTGATTGTTCCATCCGTTTAGTTTTTCGTCAGAAAGCCATCTGTACAAAGGGTGTTTATCGAAACCTTTTACAGATATTTTTTCAAAAACAGGGAAACTTACTCCATAATTGGTTGTACAAAACTCCTTGATTTCCTCATTAGATCCAGGTTCTTGTCCACCAAAATTATTAGCCGGAAAAGCCAGAATTGCGATTTTATCTCCGAAGTTTTCGTGTAATTCCTGCAATGACTCATACTGAGGAGTATAGCCGCATTTAGAAGCCACATTGACAATCAATACTTTTTTGCCCTTATATTGACTGAAATCAACCTCTTTTCCGTCAATGTTTTTGAGTTTAAAATCATAGAATGAACTTTCCATAGAGGTATTGTTTAGTGTCATCATTCCTGCTTTCAAATGCTCAGGTCTTTCTAATGTTTTCCCACAGGAAAGTAGAACTAAAGCTAAGAGAAGGTAGAAGATGCTTTTCATATTACATTCGTTCAGGTACTGCTATGCCTAGCAAACTCATTCCTTTTTTGATTGTTTGAGCTGTAAGTGAAGAAAGGGCAACTCTAAATGTCAAAATATTTGTGTCATTTTCATTAAATATCGGAAGGTCAGCATAGAAGCGGTTATACTCCTTGGCCAAATCAAAAAGATATTGAGCCATGATGGATGGAGCGTAATCTTCACCAGCCTGCTTGATTTTCTTTTCAAAATCATTCAATAAGAATATCAAAGCAGATTCCGATTCTTCAATCTTGCTCACGCTACTAAAATCAGGGTTTTGATAATTTACTCCCAGCTGATCTGCTTTTCTTAAAATAGATGCAATTCTTGCATGTGAATATTGAATGAATGGGCCAGTATTTCCCTGAAATTCGATGGACTCTTGAGGGTTGAAGAGCATTCGTTTTTTAGGATCCACTTTCAATAGAAAATATTTCAAAGCGCCAAGTCCCAATATCTCATACAGTTCAGCTGCTTGCTCGCTAGTAAACCCTTCAATTTTCCCTAATTCCTTGGTATGAGATTCTGCAGTGTCAATCATTTCCTGCATCAAGTCATCGGCATCCACTACTGTACCTTCTCGAGATTTCATTTTACCTGTAGGCAGATCTACCATCCCGTAGGAAAGATGATAAAGCCCGGGTCCATAAGGTCTGCCCAGTTTACGCATGATTTTGAACAAGACATCAAAGTGATAATCTTGCTCATTTCCAACCACATATACCGATTTATCTATTTGAAAATCATTGTACTTCAAGTCTGCTGTACCCATGTCTTGAGTGATATAAACGGAAGTTCCGTCACCTCTCAAAACAAGCTTTTCGTCCAAGCCTTCATCAGTCAAATCGACCCAAACAGAGCCATTTTCTTTTTTGAAGAACACACCTTTTTTTAAACCTTCTTCTACAATATCTTTCCCTAATAAATAGGTGTCGGATTCATAGTAGAATTTATCAAAGTCAACTCCCATTTTGGTATATGTGGTGTCAAATCCTGCATATACCCAAGTATTCATTTGCTTCCAAAGACTAACGACATCAGGATCATTAGCTTCCCACTTTCTGAGCATTTCCTGTGCTTCCAAAAGGATAGGGGCGTTTTTCTTTGCCTCTTCTTCACTTTGACCTTGCTCTATCAAGACTTTGATCTGGGATTTGTATTCCTTATCAAAAAGCACATAATATTTCCCTGCCAAATGATCTCCCTTTAACCTTGAGGTTTCAGGACTCTCTCCATTTCCAAAATGCAGGTAAGCCACCATGGACTTACAAATATGAATTCCCCGATCATTGACCAAGTTGGCTTTGATCACCTCGTAGCCATTTGCTTTGAGGATTTCCGCAACTGAAAAGCCCAAAAAGTTATTTCTAAGATGGCCCAAATGAAGTGGCTTATTGGTGTTGGGAGAGGAGTACTCCACCATTACTTTTTGCCCATTGGAAGGAAGCTGCCCTAAACTTGGATTGGAATAAATTTTTTGAAAAATATCCAGCCAGGAGTTTTCATTCAAAACTAAGTTCAGGAATCCTTTGACCACATTGAAATCAGCAACCTCACTGACATTTGCCTTAAGATATTCACCAATTTGGTTGGCTGTGTTTTCAGGAGTCGTTTGGCTGATTTTCAGAAATGGGAAAACCACAAATGTGTAAGTTCCTTCAAATTCCTTTCTGGTGGGCGCCAAACTCAGTTGATCTACTGCTAGATCGTGATTGAAGATATTTTGAAAGGCTTGTTGTATGCCTGAGAGGATATTTTCTTGAATATTCATGATTTTGTTAACCTAATCGCAAAGAACGCGAAGGTACGCAAAGATTTTTTTTAGAATGTATACAACCTATTGTCAACTGGTAAAACAGCAAACTTTAATCTTCACCCTGTTTAAAATTTTCTCAGCATCGATTGTTTTGAAGATTGAAATAAAAAGCATCAAAATGACGATTTCACATAATCGATTTTAGCCATTTATTATTCCTACTAGATTCACTCTTTTACCTTAGTGTTTCAACTCATTTAAAAGTTTTCAACCAGGGATTTGGTGGTAACTTCGAGTACTTCAAAGGCGTTTTCTGCCATGGTGTTTTCCGTATCAAGTGTAGGATTTACCTCTACTATTTCCCAGCAACACACCCTTTTATCTTTGATTAATTCTGCGTTTAGCTGAATGGCTTCTTCAACAGTAAGACCGTCTGGAACTGGAGTACCCGTACCTACAGAAATGGAGCTATCCAAACTGTCTACATCAAAAGAAATGTAGATTTGATCGCAATCTTTGAGAATCTCTAAGGTTTCGTTGGCAATTTGACTAATACCTTTTTCTCTGACCTCACTGGTTTTGAAGTTTCGGATTTCATGCTTTTTGATCAGGAAATCCTCCGGGGATTCGGTATCTCTTACAGAGATGAAGACTATATCTTTAGGATCAATTTTAGGCTGATCTCCACCTATTTTTTTGATTCTCTCCCAATACAACAATGTTTCTTCATCTGGTTGGTTAACCTGACATTCTTTATTGTCCAGTTGAGAAACCATTGCAAGAGGCATCCCGTGCATATTTCCTGAAGGTGTGGTGTAAGGTGTATGAAGATCTGCGTGAGCATCAATCCAAACCACTCCTAACCTTAATTCTGGGTTAGCAGCTTTGATTCCCATGATAGTGCCAGCTGCAGTAGAGTGGTCTCCTGCCAATACAATAGGAAATTTTTTATCCAAGCGAAGAGATTCTATTGAGCTGTATACATTTTTGAGAACCTGATACACCCCGTCAATGTATTTGGCGTGAGGAAATTTATTTCCCTTCCATAGGTAATTATTCGCGTCAGCCACATTAATGGGCTCGAATTGAGTAAAGAAATCTGATTTTTTATCCAGAGAAGCTATTTTGAGAGCGTCTATACCCAAACTTGCACCCCGGGTGCCGGCTGCAATTTCAGAACGAACTTCTACTAGTTTGATATTTCTCATTTTCTCAAAAATTTATTGGGTTTATGCCGACAAAGCTACTTAATACCCCTGATTTAATCCATTTAATTCAAGGATAAAGTGGTTTTCTGAAATAGGGATAGTTTTATTATTCATATGGATGCAAACAAGTAGGTTAAACAGGAGGTTTTGGATAGGTGTAAAGAGGAAACTTGAACTCTTTTATAAAGATGAAGTCCTAGAGCTTTTTCAGGGATTTATGGGCTTTTAATTTGAATTCCATATTTATTGTCCAATTTTGTAAGTGTATTATAAAACATTCAACTAAGGCAAATGAATCGATATATTGATCTGATCCAACAGACTTTTGACTTTCCAACCAAAGAGTTCCATGTTGAAAATAATGAGTTATTTTTTAATGGTGTGAACTTGATGGAGATCATCCAAACTTATGGCACACCTTTAAAATTAACCTATTTGCCCAAAATTTCTGAAAGTATTCAGAATGCCAAAACCTACTTCAACAATGCGATTCAAACGCATAACTATAAAGGAAAATATACCTACTGCTACTGTACCAAATCTTCTCATTTCAGCTTCGTATTGAATGAAGCTTTGAAAAATGATATCCATATAGAGACTTCCTCAACCTTCGATATTCCTTTGGTGAGAAGTCTTTATGCAGAAGGGAAAATCACCAAGGATACCTTTATTATTTGCAATGGGTTCAAAAGAGAGTTGTACAAGCAATACATTTCTGAATTGCTGAATGACGGGTTTAAAAACTGTGTTCCTATCCTGGATAATCTGAGTGAGATTGATTACTACTTGGAGCATGTGAAAGTTCCATTCCAAGTGGGTATCCGTATCGCTGCTGATGAAGAACCAAAGTTTGGGTTTTATACATCCAGACTGGGAGTGCGTTATAATGATATTATCAGCTTGTATGAGGAAAAAATCAAGGATAATCCTCAAGTAAGCTTGAAAATGCTCCATTTCTTCATCAATTCAGGAATTAAGGATACTGCCTATTATTGGTCTGAGTTGACCCGCTTTATCCAAAAGTATGTGGACCTGAAGAAGGTAGCTCCAAGCTTGGACACCATGGATATTGGAGGGGGATGGCCTATCAAAACAAACGTATTTTTTGACTACGACTACCAATATATGGCGGATCAAATTGTCAAAAATATCAAATGGATGTGTGCTAAAAACCACACCGATGAACCGAATATTTTTACTGAATTTGGAAGTTACACAGTAGGAGAGAGCGGTGCTGTTCTTTACAGTATTTTGGATGAGAAACTCCAAAATGATAAGGAGCTTTGGTATATGATTGATGGATCTTTCATTACTCAGTTACCGGATAGCTGGGGCTTGAATCAGAAATATATCATGCTAGCCGTAAATAACTGGGATGAGGAATATCACAATATTTCTTTGGGAGGTTTGACTTGTGACAGTATGGATTATTACAACTCCGAAGCTCACCAATTCAATATCTACTTGCCTAAAGTGGAGCAAGGTAAAAAACAATACATCGGCTTTTTCCACACAGGTGCTTATCAGGAATCTTTGGGAGGGTATGGAGGAATCCAACACTGCTTGATTCCAGCTCCCAAGCATGTGTTGATAGATAGAGATGAAACCGGAAGTATTGTCCATAAATTATTTGCGAAAGATCAAACTGAGGAAAGTATGCTCAAAACACTGGGCTATTCCCCAGTTGAGAAATGATAAATTGAGGAGAAAGTCTACACTTTGTAGATTTTCTCCTTTTTTTGGTTAATGAAACATTAAAGAAGTAGTTTTTTGCTTTCAAAATTTTAATATTATTTAAAAAGTGCTTCCCCCGTAATAAATTTGCAGTTTAGATACACTGGGGGAATTAAATAACCCTTTTTTAAAAGAACACGAAAAAAATAATATGCAGGAACTAATTGAGTTTGCTGAGGTTTTTTAAAACTTAGTTTCTGGTGATATTCTTGATTCAATTGGCCTATGAAGTTTTCAAGATGGTTTCTTGTTTTAGCCCTTTTATACAGTAATAACATTTGGGGACAGGAAAAAAAGATTTATAGCGGTGCATACTCATGGAGAGGATTCGAGGGAAAAGCTGATTTTGAATTTTATTCTTTCGATAAAGATTCTGTGGTTTTAGATGGAGATTTTAAATTCCAATCTAAAAAGTTGCCTCAAAAGGATGAACTCTTAAAGGTTCTGGTGGAAGGCGCCTATGATAGAAATAAGAAAGCCCAGAAATGGAATTACCTCACAGAAGATTATAAAGTCACTATAAGGGATGTAAAGGACCTTGAGCTAGTGGCTGATTTAAGTGGAACTCTGATTGAATTAAAGGCTAATTACGAAGGAGGGGTGCCCTCAGGGAATTGGATATATGAGGAATATTCTTTAGATGGCCCGAGAAAAGTAAGAAGGGCATTTTCTGATCAATTACTTTTTAAAAAAGGAGATCTTTCTGAAAAACTTGAAATTCAATTTAGAAATAATGGTAGGGCCGAGTTCATTAGGGGTAAACTCCTGGAAAACGGTGTGATGGATGGAGAATGGGTAATAGTTTATAAAGAAGGGGAGAAGCTTATTTCAGAAGTCCGGAATTATTTAAACGGCTTTTTAATCGGGATGGTCAAGAGGGACTTGAAGACTGACCAACTGATCATGGACAAGGTTTATTTTGAAACCATAGATAAGCTCAATTTATTGGATCAAGGGAAAAATACTGGATTTAGAGTTGCAGATAGGGTTTTTAATTTGGATTACCGAGATGGATTTTTAAGTGACTCAGAAGAGGCTAAATCTCAAAACGCTGGAAATCAATTCATAAAAGAATTCCTAAGTAAACTTTTAAAGTTTGAATCCTCCTATGTGAATGCAGCAGGGCAATTAATTGATTATCCAATGCATACTAGAAGGATGGTTTATGAATTTAACCGCACCCAGCAAAGACTTATCGAAACCATCCCGGGAAGCTATAAAAGTCTCATCTCCAAAATTCAAACCTATCTCGATGATGATTCCTTTGTGCTGAATAAAAACTCTTCAGAGTCTATGGCTTACGCTTATCAAATTCACAGTGATTTCGAAAATAGACTGAAAGGATTGGAAGAGTTGGTCAAACTTCTGGAAACAAAGGATATTCAATATCATGATGTGTCATTATTGGAAAAATCTCTGGAAAATAAGTTCCCTAAGGAAATCCCAATCAAATTCACTTATGGCGGAGAAAGTGTTAGCAGATCCTTGTCTTTTTCTAAAGAAGAATTTTCAAAAGGTTTTTTTAGAGGATTGGATTCTTGGTTGACACAGATATCAGAATTGATTGATCAGCAGCAGGATTTGGTAGATGAATCATTATTCGTGATTAGGCAAGATTCTGAGCTCCTTAACTTGGAAAAGCAAATTGCTCAAAAGTCTGAGGCAACCAGAAACCTATATCAGGAGGACTTTGCAAATGAGTATGTTAAAGCAGTATATGAGCAATTATATACTCAAACATTACAAAAGTTGACGGGTGATTTTGCGAAGGAGCAGGAATTTGATAAGAAGAAGGCGATAGGTCAAAACATACTGGATTTGCTTTCTATCCTTATTTCTAATTACCCTGAATTATTGGAGTTGGATAGCTACTCACTGCAGGTTGACGAGCTTTATCAAGAAGAGGTATTTAATCCATTTACTTATAGCCGCTACAATCAAAGAATTAAGCCCAAGTTATACGATGCTTACGAACGTCTGTTGGAATATTACCAAACCCAATTGATGCAGGAAAGGAATTCTAAACAACTTCCAGTTTGGATTCAAAAAATTCAAACGCTCTCCTCTAAGATGGTGGCCTTAGTGGATCAAGACACCAAAAGCATAGAAAGGAGCATCAACAAGAGAGCTACCATTTCAAAATTAGAACAATCACTTGGGCTTCAATAAAATGAAAAGATTGATCAATAGGGTCCATCAGTTGAGTCTGATCCTGATATTTTTTGTAACCTCTTTTGGTTTGGCTTTGGCTCAAAGTTCTCCTATGACAGAGCCCCAAGGTTTACCTGCAACAACTGAGCTCTGGAATGGGTTGTACCTCAAGCTGAGGCTGTCAGATAAGTGGTGGTGGTATCAGGAAAATCACTATCGAAGGAGAAGTAGTATAGACAACAGAAGTGATTTTGTGGGTAGAATGGGGCAGGTTTATAACCGTTTCGGGATGACCTATTTATTCACAGACAATTTCGAAGTTACTTTCGGTCCGACCTTAGTTTGGAATTACACACCTGAACCTGGAAATCCGGAATTTGAGACCTCTGTCTTAGAACCTAGAATTTGGCATCAATGGTTGCTTACACAGGGAGTCGGCAGGGTAAAGGTTCTTCATCAATTTAGATTTGAGCATAGATTCAAGCGATTAAATAACGTGGGTGATGATTATGATTTTACCAATAGGTATCGCTATAAAATCACGGCTTATGTTCCTTTAAATAAGCCGAAAATGGAAAATAAGACCTTTTTTATTGCACCGTCTAATGAGATATTCTTCGAAACTGGCAAGACTAAGCTGAATATTTTTGAAGAAAATCGTCTATACACGGCAATAGGTTATACCTACAACAACCTCATGTTTTTTGGAGGACATATGTGGACTTATGGCCCGACATCCACTTTGGGTATTTACCGGAACAGACATATTATTCGCTTGAATATTATGTACACATTTGATTTTAGAGGTAACCGAAAACCATTGACCAGAGACTTCCAATTTTAAGGTTAAAAATCATGAAGAAATTTGGCTTATTGCTGATCGCAATTACTTTATCCATGAGCGTTCATGCTCAATATCAAAAGCAATGGAGGATATCTCAGGGCTATGATTTTCGATTCCAACCTGGGTTTTTTGCGATGAATATATCGGGTGAATATTTCCCTATTCATTATTTATCTGTTAGTCCTAGCGTATCTGTGTATCTACCGGCAACAGGAAAAGCGACTGGGGTAAATTTAGATGCACGGTATTATCTGACAGAAAAAAAATATCAATGGTACGCTTCTTCAGGATACGGCTATTATAAGAGAGTATTTGAGTTGAGTGAGAATCCACCTGTAAATCTCCATACATTCAATGTGGGTACTGGACTTCAATGGAAATTACTTGATCAATTGGGTTTGAATCCTGAGATTCAAAGGCAGTTTGGACAGAGGAGTACTTGGACAGTAAAGCTTGGGATAGTTTATTTTATCAATTGACAGATTTCTTAATCCATCATGTCAAATATTTCTGTCACCATATTCGCAGTGATTGGTTTAATTCTAAAATAATCCTGCATCCCATACTTTTGAGCTTTGAGCTCATCCTGACTGTCAATAGAGCTTGTAAGAATGAAAATGTAAATCTTTTTTTCAATAGCTAACTTCGTGAACTCCTCCAAAAATTGCCATCCATCCCAAATAGGCATATTTAGATCCAATAGGATTAATTCAGGTAAAGGTATTTTTTTCTCGAACTTTTCTCTGAGTGCAAAATAAGCTTCCTCTCCATTAGCATAGCGGATGAGTTCCTTCACTTTTCCACTGGCACCCAAAAATTTTTCTGTTAGGAAGACATGAATAGGATCATCCTCAATTAAGCAAGCTAGGTCAATCATGATTTAATTCTTATTTAAAAAAACTTTAAAAATTGTTCCTACTGTAACTTTACTCTCTACTTCGATTTTTCCATCCATAGCTTCGATCTGGTTTTTAGTGATATAAAGTCCTACGCCCCTCGAATCATCATGTTTGTGAAAAGTCTTGTACATTCCAAATAAAGAATTCGAATATCTCTCCAAATCTATTCCCAGTCCGTTGTCTTCAAAATGGATTTCGATCGTATCAGAATGGTTAATTGTTTTGACTTTTACGAAACTACTCTTTTCAGGATCTTTGTATTTTATGCCATTGGTAAGAAAATTCAGCACTATACTATCCAAATATGCAGGAATTGCCATTACTATCAAAGTAGGATCTACTTCATTGAACAACTTTACGCCTGAGTTTTGACTTGTTATTTGAAGACTTTGAAGGGTTTTCTCTACCACATCATACAATCTAATTGCTTTTTTCGGATAGGAGGATTGTAGGTTTACATTGACTATTTGGGTTAAATGCTCAATAGTCTCTTTAAGATTGTCGGATGCTTGTTTGAGCAATTTGACCAATTCATTTTGAAAATATTCCGGACTTTCTATTTCTAAAAACTCCAGAAGTTGTACCATTCCACCACTGTGGGAACGAAGATTATGAGATACGATGTGGGCAAAATTCTTTAACCGCTCGTTTTGATCTTCACTGGTCTGTAATAATTTTCTAATTTGAGTTTGGGCCCGCTTCAAATCTGTAATGTCGATGATCTGGGAAATGAAATAAAGTAACTTATCCTCGGTATCTCTTACTGCTGATACGGAAAGTAGTGCATGGATTTCTTCTCCGGTTTTATGAAAATATCTCTTTTCAATCTGATACGTTTGTCGCTCTCCTCTTATGGTTTCATACAACAATTCTAAATCAGCATTGAGATCTTCGGGATGGGTGATGTCCTGAAAAGTAAGCTTCAAAAGTTCTTCACGATTGTATCCTATCATTTCGCAAAGTCTGTCGTTGACATTTTTCCATTGTCCTTCGGTAGACACTATAGCCATCCCAATCCCCGCATTCTCAAAATTTCTTTGAAAAGCAGACATGGAAATTTTCAGTTGCTCAGCTGTTTCTTTGACTTTCGTGATATCCTGGGTATACATCAATGCACCACCAATATTCCCCTGTTTATTATACCATGGTTTGCACTCCCACTTGATCCATTGAATTTCTCCGTTTTCATAAACTAACTTTTCCTCATCTTTTTTTCGGGAACTGCCTTTTAAGCTATCCTCAAAAATTTCCTGCCAGTTTTGATTTGATTTTGGGAAAGTTTTAAAAAAGGAATTTCCGATGATTTTTTTTCCGTTTAGTCCATAGTCTCTAATCCATTTAGAAGAAGCGGAGAGGTAATTCAACTCTTTGTCAAACATCGCAATGGATGATGGTGCCTGCTGAATAAAAATGGCTTGTTGTTCAATTTCATTTTTGGTTTCAGTGATGTCCTGATGGGTTCCAAACATCATCAAAGGCTTGCCATCCTCAGTCCATGAAAACACCTTCCCTCTATCATAAACCCAAACCCAATGCCCGTCTTTATGCTTCATTCTGGCCTCGCATTCGTAAAAATCTGTTTTTTTCTCAAAACAGTCTTGTAGCTTTTTGGAGGAAGTTTCAAGGTCTTCAGGATGAGCCAATTTGGTCCAAGTTTCTATAGAAATTGGGGCTAATTCGGCTAGCGTATATCCTGTGATTTCAGCCCACCTTTCATTAAATACCGTCTCACCAGTTTGAACATTCCATTCCCAAGTTCCGAGATTGGTACCTTCAATTGCATTTTTAAGTTTTGCCTGCTCAGCTTGGAGTTTGAGTCTATTGATTTTGCGTTGGTGGATGTCCTGAAAAGTCCCGTATAATCTGATGCATTTTCCATCTGCAAATTCCGGAAGTCCAATGGCCCGAACCCACTTTTCTTCATTTTTGTAGGTTATAAGGATTAGTTCCACATCATAAGGTTCTCCTTTTTCTAATGCATTTTTTACAACTCGCTGGATCAATTCTTTACTTTGCCCATCCTTGTAAAAATCTATTGCTGTTTTAAAGTCAGGTTGAAAATCATCAGGTACTTCATGTATCAATCTCGTCACTCGGCTCCAATAGGGCTTTTGAGTCTCTAGATCAATGTTCCAGTATCCAATTTTTGAAGCTAAGTTGCATTGAAAAGCAAAGTCCTCATGCTCGATTTTTGCAGTTTGGTCTTTGATAAAAAATAATAAATCAGGCGAGTCTGCTTTTAATCTCTGTCCGATGAGTTGGAGATGAAGGCGCTTTCCATTTGCATGTTTTGCTCGGAGTACAAAATTTATTTTTCCTCCTCTTTCAGCTGAAATTTTTTCAATTTCATCCAAAAACGCCGTGAGATCTGAAGGCTGAACAAGATTAAAAAAACCGGGATAGTTCTTTCCAATAGGAAAGCCTAATAGATTTTTAAGAGATATGTTGCTTTTTTCTTCCCAATCCGAATTATGTGTGAGTTGTAAAATCCCATTGCATAATTCAGTTTCAATCAGGTTGAGGATGTTTTTCGAAGACGAAAATTCTTCAAAAAGAGGTGAAATGCTGCTCATTAATACATTATTATTTCAAACCTTTATTACAGGTTATCAAGTAGGCAATCAAGAAATTATAAGGAAGGAAATCAGCTATACAGTCTTCATTCATAATTCAATCAAATTGATAACTCATAATCGTAAAATTGGTTTTGATTTGTTTTTTAGGTCATTTGATCATCAAATGACTACATTAGCAGACTCCCTCTGCATGGTCTATTGTCTGACCATCCAAGGTCAAATAAGAAGCCATAGCATCTGCTGTCATACAGGAATGAACAGGTAGTATTCCTATCACATCTCCAATTTTCACCTTTTGTAGAAAGCTCTCGGAAGCCTTTATAATGCCATGCTCCTGAGAAATACTTTTTAAATAGGACCTTTCACTAGGTTCAGAAATTTTCCAGCCAGATTCTTCTAGTTGGACTACTTCGCCGAAATTATTTGTGCCATCAGGCTCTTTCATCACATCTTTGGCTAAATGAACCCCACCACCATGAACAAGCACTTCTTTTCTTTCTTTATTAATATCAACCACTGGAACTGCAAGAGCAACAGCTATCTCTTTTTTTGAACAACCACCAAGTTTGGCTTGCATTAAGTCAAAAAAGACAAAATTTCCAGGCCCCATTTCATCGATATCTCCAAAATCCTCCATCACCGCACAACCGGGAGTATCTCCTGTTCGAGTAATTAGGTGCGGATATTCAGATCTATACTTGGCCTTCAGCATCCCTAATGCATTTCTGGTTTGCTCATAGAGCTCTGGAATGTCTGGCTTATAATAAGAATGACCTGCGTGTATGTAAAAACCTTTAAAATATAGCTTATCAGACTTCTTAGCTGTTCTCAAGATTTCTTCAATCAGGCCAAAATCCGAAACCTTGACGCCCGTTCTGCCATATCCGGCATCTATTTCTATGAAGAAACCTACTTTTTCAGTCAATTGGTCTACCAATTTTTGAGTGGTGATTGGGTTGATCAATTGAACTGAAAGGCTTTGATTTTTGGCTAATTCATTCAGCTTATTTATTTCCAATGGATTGAAAGGAAAAGCTATATGGATATTATCCCAGCCTTGTCCGCATAGATATGCAGCCATCTTGATTGATGAAGCTGTTAATTCCTTGATTCCAAAATCCTTCGCCCATGTTCCAATAATTCTAGATTGAGCAGTCTTCCAATGTGGAGCAAGTTTCATTTCATGCCGAGCAGCTTTATCTGCCATTCGTTTGATATTTGCCCGGCATTTTTTCTCATCGATCAACAGAGTAGGGGAAGTGATTTTTGATAGGTAGGTCATTGTGGTTTGATAGCATTAAAATTTACCTGAAAGTAAAAAAGATTTTTGAGCTTGGAAATGAATAATTCATGAATTACTGCTAACGAATAAGCATTGAAGATTAAAATTAGAGATTGATTGAAATACTGAAATTGACTATTCCTATTTCGAGTTTATACTGGAGAAGGATTTTGAATAAGACTAGTATTCTGTATTATTTCATTTTTCTGAGTTGGATTTTGGAATTTTAGCCTCCGATTTTGAAACAATTGTAGAATTTACCCGCACCCTTAGCGATAGCCCGCCAATTGTACTAATTTTGTGTCCCAAAATAAAAGGCCGACTTTAGCGGACTTGTATCCAATATTCAACACCTTAAGCGCAGTCTAAACTTCATGGAAGCAAAAAAAATCCGAAGTACATTCATTGAGTTTTTCCAATCTAAACAGCATCAGTTTGTTCCTTCTTCTCCAATAGTTGTTAAAAATGACCCTACCCTGATGTTTACAAACGCAGGGATGAATCAATTTAAAGATGCTTTTTTAGGGAATGAGCAGGCTAAATACGCCCGAGTAGCCAATTCACAAAAATGTCTTCGTGTAAGTGGAAAGCACAACGATTTGGAGGAAGTTGGAGTGGACACTTACCACCACACCATGTTTGAAATGCTAGGAAATTGGTCCTTTGGAGATTATTTCAAAAAAGAAGCTATTGAATGGGCTTGGGAATTACTGACTGAGGTGTATCAATTACCAAAAGACAGATTATATGTTTCTGTTTTTGAGGGTGACCAGGATGACAATTTACAAATGGATCAAGAAGCCTATGATTTCTGGAAAAAAATTGTTCCAGAAGATAGAATCATCATGGGCTCTAAAAAGGATAATTTTTGGGAAATGGGAGATACAGGTCCTTGTGGTCCTTGTTCAGAAATCCACATAGATTTGCGCTCTGAGGAAGAAAGCAAGCAAGTTGCCGGGAAGGATCTGGTAAATAATGATCACCCTCAAGTCATTGAAATATGGAATTTGGTGTTTATGCAGTACAACAGACTTTCTGATGGAAGTCTAAAAGAATTGCCTGCCAAGCATGTAGATACAGGGATGGGATTCGAGCGACTTGTAAGAGCAATACAGCATAAGTCGTCCAATTATGACACTGATTTGTTTATGCCTTTCATTTCTTTTTTGGAAGGTAAATCTGGGAAAAAGTATGGGCAAGATGAGCAAACTGACATTGCATTTAGGGTTATTGTCGACCATATCAGAGCAATTTCTTTTACCATAGCAGATGGGCAATTGCCATCCAATAATAAGGCTGGTTATGTGATCAGAAGAATTCTCAGAAGAGCTGTGAGGTATGGATATACTTTCTTGGATTTTCAGGAGCCATTTTTATATGAATTGAGCCCACTGATCTCAGCCAACTTTGGGGAGATTTTTCCAGAAGTGAAGCAACAGCAGGAGTTTATTGCAAAAGTGATCCAGGAAGAGGAAACATCTTTCCTGAGAACCTTGGATAAAGGCTTAAAGATGCTGGATCAAATCAAGGCAGACTTGAGAGCTCAAAATGAAAAGGTGATTTCAGGAAAAACTGCCTTTGAATTATATGATACCTATGGTTTTCCACTGGACTTAACTTCTTTAATTGCAAGAGAAGGGGGCTTTTCACTGGATGAAAAAGGCTTTGCCTCTGAGATGGAAAAACAAAAAAATCGATCTAGAGCAGCTTCAGAATCCGAAACCGGAGATTGGGTTTCAGTGCATGATGATGAAGGTGTGGACTTTATAGGTTATGATTTTACCGAGGCTTATTCCCACATCATCAAATACAGGGTAGTAAAGGATAAAAAAGGAGATAAGTATCAGTTAGTGCTGGACAAAACTCCATTTTATGCAGAAAGTGGCGGTCAGGTAGGAGATACCGGCTACTTGATATCTGAATCGGAAAAAATAAGAGTAGTAGACACCAAAAAGGAAAATGATCTGATTGTTCATTTCGTTGAAAAACTGCCAACGGATCCAAGTTTGAGGTTTTCAGCTGAAGTGGATAAGCTCAAGCGATCCTTAACTATGAATAATCATACTGCTACTCATTTGTTACAGTCTGCTCTAAAGCAGGTGTTAGGAGATCATGTACAACAAAGAGGTTCCTTGGTGAATGATCAAATCCTGAGATTTGATTTCTCCCACTTTGCTAAGATGACTGAAGAAGAAATCTCTCAGGTTGAAGACATAGTCAATTCCAAGATCCGGGAAAATATCCCGCTTTTGGAAAAAAGAAATGTCCCTATTGAAGAAGCTAAGCAAATGGGCGCAACTGCTTTGTTTGGCGAAAAATATGGGGATTATGTGAGAGTAATCACCTTTGATCCAAACTTCTCGGTCGAACTTTGTGGTGGTACCCATGTTCCTTCCACAGCACAAATTGGGCTATTCAAGATTCTTTCAGAGGGATCTGTAGCTTCAGGGGTTCGAAGGATAGAAGCTATTACTTCTTTGGAAGCAGAGAAATATCTGAAAGCTCAGGAAAATCTCGTGAAAGAACTTCAGGAACTGTTAAAGAATCCTAAAGACTTGAAGAAAGCGGTGGAATCTTTGTTGCACGAAAAAGCTGAATTGAAGAGCGAGCTGGATAAATTATATCAAGAGAAAGCCTCTGGAGTTAAAGCAGATCTTTTAAAGCAATTTGTAGAAAAGGATGGAGCCAAAATTCTTTTGGCTCAAATTAGCCTTCCGAATGCAGACTCCTTGAAGAAATTGGCTTATGAATTGAAAAATGAAGTAGCTGATGCCTTTGTAATTCTTGCAGCAGAAATCGAAGGAAAACCGCAAATAGCTGTTATTTTGGACGAAAATTTGATCTCATCTAAAAACTTGAATGCGGGTCAAATTGTCCGTGAATTAGCCAAGGAGATTCAGGGAGGAGGAGGAGGTCAACCTTTCTTTGCTACAGCTGGTGGTAAGAAACTGGAAGGACTTCCAGACGTGATTAGCAAGGCAAAGCAAATGTTTTTATAAGCGCTGAATAAGTAAATATGATTAGCGAAGATTTAAGAAATAAATATCAGTTGGTAATTGGGCTGGAGGTTCATGCCCAATTGCAGACTGTGAGTAAAATATTTTCAGCCGATTCTACTGAATACGGTAATCTTCCTAATACCCAAATATCTGTGATTACCCTAGGGCATCCAGGCACATTACCGAAGATCAATAAAAAGGTGGTGGAGTATGCAGTGAAAATGGGGTTAGCCTGTAATTCTGAAATCACGCGATTTAATATTTTCTCCCGAAAAAATTATTTCTATCCAGACTTGCCTAAGGGCTATCAAATTACCCAAGATAAAGGGCCTATTTGCGTGGGTGGAACAGTACCTATTCAGCTTTCAGACGGAACCAAAAGATATATCCGACTCAATCGAGTACATATGGAAGAGGATGCTGGTAAATCAATTCACTTGGCCGGCGAAACAGATACTTTGGTGGATTTTAACAGAGCAGGTACCCCATTAATTGAAATCGTTTCTGAACCGGATATGCATAGCCCGGAAGAGGCTTATGCTTTTTTGACTGAGATTAAAAAGCTCGTTGAATATTTAGAAATATGTGATGGAAACATGGAGGAGGGATCTCTTCGATGCGATGCCAACGTATCTGTTATGCTCAAGGGCGCCAAAGAACTTGGGAAAAAAGTCGAAGTGAAGAACATGAATTCTTTCAGAAATGTTTTTCGGGCTATTGAGCACGAGCATGAAAGAATAATCGGGCTGTTGGAAGAAGGCAAGGAAATTGTTTCTGAAACAAGAACTTTTGATGCCAATTCGGGTACTACTGCAAGCATGCGTACCAAGGAAGATTTAAATGATTACAGGTATTTTCCTGAGCCTGACTTAAGTCCGGTAGTGATTTCTGAAGAATGGTTGAGCTCCATTCAGGAACAGATGCCAGAGCTTCCTCGTGAACTGCAAGCTAGGTTTGTCGATGACTACGGGCTTCCGGATTATGATGCAAGTTTCTTGACAGAATCAAGACCCATTGCCTTATGGTTTGATAGTCTTTGTAAAATCACTTCCAATTATAAAGCGGCATCCAACTGGATGATGGGACCGATTAAGTCCTATTTGAATGAAAGTGGAGCCTCAATTTCAGATTTTCCGATTCCGGCTTCCAAGTTGGGAGAATTGATTGCGCTGATTGATGAGGGGCATGTTAGCTTCACAGCTGCTCAGCAAAAGATTTATCCTGAAATGCTAAATCAATCTGAAGAAAGTCCTCTTCAAATTGCTCAGCGGTTAAATTTGATCCAGGAAAGCGATGAAGATTCTTTGTTGCCTATTGTCGAAAGTGTGATCAGTGAAAATGCTTCTAAGGTAAAGGAGTATAAATCAGGTAAAAAGGGATTGATGGGGATGTTTATGGGACAGGTAATGAAAAAGTCTCAAGGAAAAGCAGACCCAATAGTTGCCACTAAATTATTGACAAAAATTCTAGACAATTAATATGAAAAAAATACTCAGCTTAAGTTTTCTGGCTGTTTTCACGGTATTGGTTTCTTGTGGAAGCAGGCAGTCTAATACAGATGGAAAAGTCCTTGTTTCGGGGAAAGTAGAAAATGCTCCGGCAGGAGTGGTTGTTCTTTCTCAGTTTACGGAATCAAGACCAAAGGTTTTAGATACCTTGGAGGTTAACTCCAAAGGGGAATTTGAATATGAGGTGGCTGTTGATTCTCCTACCTTTTATGAATTGAATCTTTTTGGTCAACGCTCAGTAAGGCTAGCTCTTTTGGATGAAAACGTGCAGGTTTACTATGATTTCTCCAAGCCAGAGGAAATTAAAATCGAGGGTTCTCAAGACTCTCAGGAGATGCTCAAGCTGGAAAAGCTGATGAATGATTATCAAACTGAAGTGAATAAGCTAAACGAAGCTTATTATGAAGCCATGAGTAGTAATAACTCAGATGCTATCCGAAGTATCCAAGAGCAGGCAATGGAATTGGAAGCTCAGCAATCTGAAAAAGTAAAAGCGACTATAGAAAGTATGGGAGATAGCTTTGCCTCTCTTGCTGCGGTAGGCTTATTAAATCCAAAAAATGATTTTCCATTTTTGGATCAATTGGTTTCTGATCTGAATGAAAACTACCCTAACACGAAATCAATCCTTCAGTTAAAACAACAACTGGATGAAATGAGAAAGTTATCTGTAGGGCAGCCTGCCCCTGAAATTGAATTACCTAATCCTCAAGGGGAAATGGTAAAGCTTTCTGATATGAAAGGGAAGTACGTACTGATTGATTTTTGGGCTGCTTGGTGTAAGCCTTGTCGTCAGGAAAATCCTAATCTTGTAAGAATGTATAATCTTTATAAAGATAAAGGGTTTGAAGTATTTGGAGTCTCTTTAGACAGAACCAAAGAAGACTGGTTGAAAGCTATTGAAGACGATGGTCTGACCTGGACTCATGTTTCAGATCTTCAGTATTTCAATTCTAAAGCAGCTGTGACTTATCAAATCAATGCCATTCCAGCTACTTATATGCTGGATCCTGATGGGAAAATCATCGCTAAAGATTTACGCGGACCTAGTCTTGAAAATAAGCTTGCAGAGATTTTTGATTAATATTTCTAACCAAAAATGAAGAACCCTGTCACCAAAAATGACAGGGTTTTTTTTATGAAAAAAACCTTCGTTTTAGCGAAGGTTTTCAGAGCAGAAATTCTATTTTATCTGTTTATAATTTGTTTTTCAAAGGTCAGATGGAATGCCCCGTATAATCATCCCCCTCCCGAAACAAATTCGGGACAAGTTGTGTGAGATTTTTTCTTGTGGGCATTTCATAAAAGGAAGGAGGAAAAAGTACCAAACAGTCCTTCCTTTAAAAATTGGTTCTTTTAAAAAGGAATAGCAAAAGTTGTTTATCACCCGAGACAAATCTAATAAAAATATTCAAAAGAAAAACACATCAAAAATTCTTTCTTTTTCAATAAATATAAATATTCATAGAAATGATTGTTTTTTAATACAAGAAGTATGGCTGGTGTGCTCCAAACGGCATTTTTATTTTTTTGGTAATTTTTGATTAATTTCAGTTTGACAAAAATTGACATAAAAAAAACCGAAGATTTTCTTCGGTTTTTTTTGTAGCGTGATTTTTTAGTGTTTTTCAATCTTTTCGTAGCTGGCAATTACCCCCCTGACCATTGCTGAACTGAAGCCTTGATGTTCCATTTCATTCAGTCCTACGATAGTACAGCCTTTGGGAGTGGTCACTTTATCTATTGCTGCTTCAGGATGCATGTTCTTCTGTATCATCAGTTCGGCAGCACCCTTCACAGTTTGATTGACAATTTTACTGGCAGTTACAGAATCAAATCCAATTTGAATACCTCCTTGAATCATTGCTCTCATAAAGCGTAAAACATAAGCAATACCACAGGCACCTAAGACTGTTGCTGCTTCCATTAAATTTTCATCGATGGTTTGAGTAAATCCAATCGAATTAAATAGTTTTTCAATCAATGCAATTTGTTCTGCATTTGCATTTTGTTGACAAATGCAGGTTATCGATTCTTGAATATCTGCTGCAATATTGGGCATAGCACGGAAACAGACTGTCCGAGGATCTAGGGTTTTATACATTTCCTCGAGGCTTATTCCAGTTGCCAAGGAAATAATGATTTGTTTCCTAGGGTTCAGAACCTCTTTGATTTCATTTAATATAGGAGTGACATTGTAGGGTTTCACCCCTAAAATCACCAAATCAGCCTCCTGAGCAGCAGTAATATTGTCAGAGCTGATATTGACTCCCAGTTGGGAATAGGAAGAGAGACTACTGATTGACCTTTTAGTCAAAGTCAGATTCTTTGTAATGAAGCCTTGGGTTTCCAATAAGCCATTGGCGATGGAAGTCCCTAAATTCCCACAGCCTATGATTGCTATTTTTTTATCTGTAATCATGAATTTTTCAATTTTTAGCAAATAATCTTCATTAAAGGTAATTAAATGCGCTATTTATTAATAGATACTTAAGAAAAAGCTGAAAATGATATCAATTACTTTTTTTACAAGTTTGGTAAAAGTTAATTAAGCTTTAAAATTGAATCCACTGCTTTAATGGTAGAATATTCCATTAACATGACTATTTTTGGCCTTGCAATTGCACAAAAGCGGGTAGGTTTGTTTCAAAACCTGCCTTTGCGTTTTTATAATAGCTACTGATGCCGAAATTAATTCGTATTACAACTGTTCCTCTTTCTTTAAATCTTTTGCTTTCAGGGCAAATGAAATATATGAAAGACAAGGGTTGGGAGGTAATTGCGGTCAGTTCTGATGGTAAAGAAATTCCACAAGTCGAAAAAAGAGAAGGGGTTAAGCACATTACAATTCCTTTTACAAGAAAAATCACCCCATTTCAGGATTTAAAATGCGTTTGGAAATTATACCAACTTTTCCGAAATGAAAAACCTGATATAGTTCACACGCATACACCCAAGGCAGGTTTGCTTGGAATGATAGCAGCAAATTTAGCGGGTGTCAAAACTCGGATTCATACTTTAGCGGGCATTCCTGCCATGGCTGCCGAGGGTCAAAAAAAGGGACTTTTAGAGAGTGCTGAAAAATGGACCTATTCCAACGCTACTGAGGTATGGCCGAATTCTTATGGCCTAAAAAATTTCGTTATTGAAAAGGAGCTCTGCTCTGAGCGTAAATTAAAAGTAATCGGAAGTGGCTCTTCCAATGGAGTGGATTTAGCTAAATACAATCGCTCTGCGCTGAAGGAAAATCACTTGGTGGCAGCAACGATGAGAATCTTACCAGGAGAAGATGATTTCTTAATCTTAGCTGTAGGAAGGCTTGTCAAAGACAAAGGTATTGAGGAGCTAGTTCGGGCTTTTTTGGCTTCAAAGATAGTGTCCAGTTCAAAATTGGTTTTGTTAGGCAGCTTTGAACAAGATTTAAATCCACTCTCCCCGGAAATAATTCAGACCATCCAAGATCATCCAAGGATAGTTCAAATAGACTGGTCTGATCATGTAGCTCATTACATGGCTTTGGCAGATGTCTTGGTTCATGCCTCCCATAGAGAAGGCTTTCCCAATGTTTTGTTGGAAGCAGGAGCAATGCAGCTTCCAGTGATTTGCTCTGATATAATTGGTAATTCAGATATCATTAGCCAGCAAAAAACTGGGCTAATTTTTCCTGTAAAAAATGAAGAGGTTTTAAGAGAAGCATTGGAATTTGCATTCGTAAAAAGAGATAAAATGCAATTACTGGCCGCAAACCTTTTTAAAGAAATCAGTGAAAAATATGAGAGAACGAAGCTTCATCAAGAAATATTTTCCAATTATCAACGCTTGATTGAAGAGGTAGAGAAAAGTGAATAGTATATATTTGAATTAATAATGAATAGTTATTTTTCCCTATGAAGTATTTGGTCACCGGTACAGCCGGTTTTATTGGATTCCATGTTGCAAAAAAACTGATTGAAAGGGGAGAACAGGTAGTAGGCTTGGATTCGATCAATGACTACTATGATATCAATCTAAAATACGCTCGTTTGGAGCATATGGGCATTGAAAAGGAAAAGCTTAACTATGGAAAAGTATTTCAGTCCAATAAGTATCCAGAATATTCATTTATACAGCTTGATTTAACGGGGAAAGAGGAGTTATCTGAACTTTTTAAAGCTGAAAAATTTGATGTTGTAATCCATCTTGCGGCACAGGCAGGTGTAAGATATTCCCTTACTAATCCAGAAGTATATATTCAAAGTAATATCATTGCTTTCCTGAATATTTTGGAGTGCAGCCGCTATAATCCAGTCAAACACTTGGTTTATGCATCTTCCAGTTCAGTGTATGGTGCAAATGAAAAATTACCTTTTTCAACCTCTGATTCAGTAGATCATCCTATCTCTTTGTATGCAGCCTCAAAGAAATCCAACGAATTGATGGCTCATACATACAGTCACTTATTTGGAATACCTACTACTGGCTTACGCTTCTTCACTGTTTACGGTCCATGGGGTAGACCAGATATGGCTTTATTTCTTTTTACTGAGGCTATTTTGAAAGGGGAACCCATTAAAGTCTTTAATCACGGAGAGATGAAAAGGGACTTCACCTATATTGATGATATAGTGGAGGGCATTCTTAAAGTAGCTGATAGGCCTGCAAGACCCAACCCTGATTTTGACCCTCAAAACCCAGATCCGGGAAGTGGGAGAGCCCCTTATAAAGTTTATAATATTGGTAATTCATCCCCGGTCTTGTTGATGGATTATATCAAAGCAATAGAGAAAGGTTTGGGTAAAAAGGCAAAAATGGAGCTTTTGCCCTTGCAACCAGGAGATGTTCCTGCTTCACACGCAGAAGTTTCTGACTTGATCAGAGATACCGGATATAAACCTGACACAAAAATCGAAGATGGAGTTCAGGCATTTACTGATTGGTACTTAGATTATTATAAAAAAACTATAAATGAGTAAATCAATTTTAATTACAGGCGGAGCTGGATTTATTGGTTCCCATGTAGTACAACTTTTTGTAGAGAAATATCCTTCTTATAAGATTGTGAATTTGGATGCCCTTACCTATGCCGGGAATCTTGAAAATCTTAAGGCTGTAGAAAATGCTTCCAATTATTACTTTGAGAAGGTTGATATTCAAGATGCTTTGGAATTGGAAAAAGTATTTGAAAAACACGCCATTACCGATGTAATCCATCTTGCAGCAGAATCTCATGTAGATAGGTCAATATCTGATCCTTTGGCATTTGTAAAAACCAATGTTTTTGGAACAGTTAATCTTTTGAATGCTGCTAAAAAAGCCTGGGAAGGCGAATTGGATCAGCACTTATTTTACCATGTTTCTACAGATGAAGTTTATGGATCACTGCATGATGGAGGGTATTTTGTAGAAACCACACCTTACGATCCTCAATCTCCTTATTCGGCTTCAAAAGCTGCATCAGACCATTTTGTTAGGGCCTATGCAAATACCTACAAAATGAAAACGGTTGTTTCAAATTGTTCTAACAATTATGGACCAAATCATTTTCCTGAGAAGTTGATCCCACTTTGCATCAACAATATCAAGAATATGAAACCGCTTCCAGTCTATGGAAAAGGGGAAAATGTCAGAGATTGGCTGTTTGTGAAGGATCATGCTCGAGCAATTGACACAGTATTTCACCAAGGAAAATCAGGGGAAACCTACAATATCGGTGGATTCAACGAGTGGAAAAATATTGATATCGTTCGTCTGCTTTGCAAGAAAATGGATGAAAAGCTAGGTAGGGAAGAAGGTACTTCTGAGAAGCTGATCACATTTGTGAAAGATAGAGCTGGTCATGATTTGAGGTATGCCATTGACTCATCCAAAATCAAAAACGAGCTAGGTTGGGAGCCAAGTTTGCAGTTTGATGAGGGAATAGATATCACCATTGATTGGTACTTGGCCAATGAGGAATGGCTAGACCATGTGACCTCGGGAGCTTACCAAGATTACTATCAACAACATTATCATTGATCTACAACCGGCCTAGTGCCGGTTTTTTTATCGACTTTATACAGAATTAAACCTGCTAGAATTAGGATCAACCCGGCAAGACTTTCTTTTGGTTTCTCCCAGAAAATATATCCTGAAACAAACAAACTAAAGGCGATATAGCAATACTGAAGAAGAGGTTTGAAAGGAGAGCGAAAACCCTTGGATTTAGAAACCTTCAAAGAAGAGTAAACTGTGATGGTTCCCATTATTTGTAGAATAAATCCAGCGTAGATCATTACCTGCTCAAAAGAACCGCTTAAGAAAAGGATTAGACTGAAAAGTGTATTGATTAAAATAGCTCTAACGGGAATTCCTTTTGAGTTTGTTTTGGATAAAGGCTTCCAGATTTTAAAATCCTTAGCCATGGCATAAGTAACCCTTGGTCCAACCCAAGCATATCCAGATATGGTGGCAATTAATTGAATCCCTATTAAGATGCTTACCCACATGGTTCCAGATTCACCAAAGATATTTTTAAAAGAAATCTCAGCCACTTCAACTTGACCCAGCAATTGCTCTTGGTTTGCATGTTTGAGAAAAACCAATTGCATTAAAACATATAGAACTAATACCAAGCTTGTTGCAGCCAAAAGAGCTTTTGGAAGGTTTTTCTCGGGATTTTCTATTTCTTCTACAATATATGCAGCTGAATTCCAGCCTGTGTAGGCATAAAATACATAAACCAAAGAAACTGCAAATCCAGGCAGAACCACTTCATTTTTCCAGGTTCCTGAGAAATCCAAAGCAGATGTGGAAATTTGATTTGAAAGACTTAAACCTATTCCAATTAATCCCAGAATAAATAATATCTTGATTAGGGTGAAGAGATTTTGAAACTGTGAAGAGCGCTTGATAGAGAAAATATGAGTAAGCGGAATTAAAAGTAAAAATGCCAATCCTGGATAGATTCCTGCTCGAATGATAGGGTTTAAATAGTTATTCATTGCCATGGCAGCTATAGCGATAGGAGCAGAAAATCCTACAGTTAAAGAAACCCAAGCATATAAATAGCCGATGGAAGGATGCAGGGTTTCCGATAAAAAAATATAGTCACCTCCACTTTTCTTAAAATGAGTTCCCAACTCAGCATATATCAAAGCACCGATTAAGGCCATGATACCTCCAATTACCCACAAAAGAATGATTGACCAGGTATTTTGAACCTGAAGGAGTTGAAAGCCAAGACTTGTAAATACCCCAGTTCCGATCATATTGGCCATCACAAGGCCCGCGGCGGTTTTCCAGGAAATTTTAGCTGTACTGGCATTTTTCATTTTAATTATAGGATCACTTCTGAGCTTCCTTCTCCAATATTGACCTGATAGAATTCAGGTTCGATGCCAAATTGTTTGAAATATGCTTCTGTAAGCTCCTTTTGAAAAGATTGGGCAGATTTCCGCTCAATAAGATTGATGGTGCATCCTCCAAATCCACCTCCCATCATCCTAGATCCTAAAAGACCTTCAAAGCCTTTTGAAAAACTTACCATAAAATCTAATTCCTCACAGCTCACTTCATATAAATATTGCAATCCTTGGTGTGATTCGTAAAGCAATTTACCCAGCTCATGAAAATCTTTATTTTTAAGTGCCTTACTCGTAAGCTGAACTCTGCTTATTTCTCCAAGTACAAAGCTGACTCTTTTAGCTTGTGTCTCATTGATCAATGAAGAGTAGGTATCGAGATCTTCAATTGTCAAATTTCTAAAGCTTTTTTCAACTCCTTTAGCATCGGAAATAACCTCAAGGGCTGTTTCACATTCCCTTCTACGGGTATTATATTCTGAATCACCCAAGCTGTGTTTGACCAAAGAGTTGGCCAGAATCAACGTGTATTTCCCTAAGTCACAGGGAAAATATTCATATTCCAAAGTATCACAATCCAGTTTGATCACCTGGTTTTCTTTGGAAAAAACTGAGGCAAATTGATCCATAATACCGCAGTTCACCCCCACAAAATTATTTTCTGCTGCTTGAGAAATTAGCGCAATCTCTTTTCTGGAAAGGTTCAGTTCGAAATACTCATTTATCGCAAATGCAGTGGCACATTCCAAAGCAGCAGATGAGGATAGTCCCGATCCGAAGGGAACGTTTCCGTCTATAGTAGCGTCAAAGGCAGGAATTTTTTTTCCGATTTTTATCAATTCATCTATAACTCCAATCACATATTTCGCCCAGCCTGATGTGATGGAATTGTAAGAAGACAGGGTAAAAGAAACCTCCTCTTGTTGATTTAGTGAAAAAATCCGAAAAGTTTCTGTTTCATTATTTGAAATACAAAAGGTGACTTCTTTGTCAATCCCCGCTGGCATTACCCAGCCGTTATTGTAATCGATATGTTCTCCAATCACATTGATTCTTCCGGGAGAACGAAAAACTCTTGGCTTCTTTTGGTATCTATTTTGGAATTCTTGAATGGCTTTTTGGCTAAAATTCGAAGAGAACATGAATGACTGTTGGCTAATAAGTTTAATGACCTGAATATAAATATTGTCCTGAAATTTGTGCTTCTTAGAATAAAGAAAGGCTGACTAAAAATAGCCAGCCTTTCATTTTTTCTAGGTTTGAATTTATTTTTCTTTCACACCTTCAAAAAGGTTTACAGGAGTGTTTTTTACTTTCTCTTCGAAAGCTTTCCACTCTCCACTCATAAACTCTTCCAGTACTTTAAAGGCTTCTTCTGCGGACTCTTTTGCATGTTGGTAGAGTCTTTCTTCAGTTTCTCCCGGCGCTCCGTAGGATGAGCCTACATACCTTCTAGGTGCAAACTGCATGGTCATAGTAGTAGGGTAGAGGTTTCTCACGATTCCCTGACCTTCTCGGGTTGGTCCATTAAAAGCTTCTTTAACTGTTTCCAGTTTTTTCTTGATTTCCTTTGCTGCTTTTGCCAATTCTTTCGCCTCTTCTGAATCCAGGTCCTTGGTCATATCTTCAACCTTCTTGATAGCTTTTTCCGCTTCACTCATTTGATTGGTTGCTGTACTCATTTCTGTTTGCAAAGCTTCCAATTTTTTAGTGAAGTCTTCTCTGGCTTTAAGGTTTGCTAGTTGAATCTCGATTCTTGGATCTGCATGCACATTAATAGAAGTTTCAGCTTTTTCCTCACCATATACAAACTCTACTTTGTAAGTTCCAGGAAGTGCATCTCCACCACTTGGCTCATAGAATCCATTTCTTCGTCCACGGTTTCCTCCGGCATTTTCTGCTGTAGATTTTCTGTCTAGACCCCAGTTAACTCTATTTACCCCTTTTTGAGGTGCAGTTTTCAAGGTTCTGATTTGTTCTCCTGCTTGATTATAAATATTCACAGTGACTGTATCCAACTTTTCTTTGTCATCATTGATGATAAAGCTTAGTCTTCCTCCTGTTTCTCTATTTTCTCCAGCATATTTTCCATCAGCCGGGAATCGCTCACCATGTGGCTGTTGAATTTCTACTTGATAAGCATCAGGAGCTGGAACAGCCGTTATTTTTGCTGCCGGAGCTTTTCCTCCATTAGCTGCAAAAATTCTTAAAGGTCTGATATCATCCAGAACCCACATGGATCTTCCGAAGGTGCCTATTACCAAGTCAGCCTCTCTTTCCTGAATGGTCATATCGTATGTGGAGACAGCTTTCGGATAGCCATGTTCCCATTTGTTCCAGGTTTTTGCCTTATCGAACGAAACGTACAATCCATACTCAGTTCCTAGGAAAACTAGATTAGGCTGCTCTACATCTTGCTTAATGGATAAGGCATATCCCCAAACTTTTGAATCATCTGCGATTCTGGTAAATGTTTTTCCAAAGTCTTTGCTATGGTATGCATAAGCTGAAAAGTCATTGTTTCTATAATTATTTGCAATGACCCACACTTCTCCTGCCTCGTAGTTAGAAGCTTGAACTTGAGGAATCCAGCTTGCTTTTGGAAGACCTGTTAACTTAGAAGCCACATTGTTCCAGGTTTTTCCACCATCTTGGGTTACTTGCAAGTTGCCGTCATCCGTACCCACCCAAATAACATTAGGATCAACTGGACTTGGTGCAATAGCAATAATAGTAGTGTGATTTTCTGCTCCTGTGATATCAAAGGTCAAACCGCCTGTTTGTTGCTGTCTTTGCTTGGTTGAATCATTGGTTGTCAAATCCGGAGAAATAATTTCCCAAGTTTCCCCGCTATCAGTTGACTTATGCAAAAACTGCGAACCGTAATACACGGTATTATCATCATGCGGATCTTGTGCAATTGCAGCATTCCAGTTAAATCTCAAGAACACGTCTTTATCTGAATGTGTAGGCTTGATGAATCGGTTGTGACCTGTCAATTTATCAAAGCGAGTCACATTCCCACCCTGAGACATGGTATAACCATATCTTGAATTTGCAGGATGAGGAACAACGTCAAAACCATCACCAAATGATACTTCTTGCCAATACGTATTTCTAATTCCATCTCTTCTCCAGATATAGGCTGGGCCTACCCAAGAGCCATTGTCTTGCATGCCTCCATAGATATTATAAGGAAGCTCATTGTCCACATTGACATGATAGAATTGACCTACAGGTAACTTTTCTGCGAAATACCAAGTTTTACCTCCGTCACGAGAAATATTCAATCCACCGTCATTTCCATCAATAAGAAGTTTAGGATCATTTGGGTTGATATACCATGCGTGATGGTCTGGGTGAACTCCCGCATATTGTAAGATTTGCTTAAAAGATTTACCACCATCTTCACTCATTCCCACCCTTGAATACAAGGTGTAAATCCTGTTTTCATTCTTAGGATCTGCATGGATTTCAAAATAATAAAAGGGTCTATCTCCAATATCATCACCACTGTTGATCATACTAAAATTGGAGCCTCCATCTTCAGATACATACAATGCATTTTTCTTAGACTCAACCAAAGCATAAACCTTATTACTATTTGCAGCAGAAATAGCTAGTCCCATACGTCCTAAGTCTCCTTTTGGTAAACCGTTTTTATCACCCAGCTTTGTCCAATTGTCTCCTCCATCATAAGTCACATACAAGCCACTAGATGCTCCTCCAGATTCAAAAAACCATGGATATCTTCTGTGTTGCCACATGTTGACAAAGATCTTGTTTGGATTATTTGGATCCATGATCATTTCACCCACACCAGTTTTTGTATCTACATACAAGATTTTTTTCCAGGTTTTTCCTCCATCGGTAGTTCTGTAGACACCTCTTTCTTCTTGTTCTCCCCATGGAGAGCCTATCGCTCCTACGTAAACTGTATTAGGGTCTTCAGGGTGAACGATGATTCTGTGGATAGCTCTCGTTTTTTCCAAGCCCATCATTTCCCAGGTCTTACCTGCATCAAGTGAGCGGTAAACTCCATAACCTAGGTTTAGAGAGTTTCTTGGATTTCCTTCCCCTGTACCTACCCAGATTACGGAAGGATTTTTTTGGTAAATGGAAATAGCTCCGATAGAATGAACTTTTTGCTCATCAAAAATAGGCTCCCAATGGATGCCTCCTGAAGTGGATTTCCAAAGTCCGCCAGATGCAGAACCAGCATAAATAATGGTGGGATCATCATCAACTGCATCTATCGCAGTGATTCGACCACTCATACCTGCCGGTCCCACATTTCTTGTTTTCATGGATTTAAATAAATCCATATTGACCTGTTGGGCCTGAAGGTTGAACCCCATCATGGCCACTAAAATCAAAATGTAGAGTTTTTTCATGTGTTTTAAATTTGTTTTCTCACTATTCACATGGAATCGTGCCTTCAGAGATAAATACCCAAAAGTACTTAAGTCCTTCAGCTCGATTTCGCAAGGGTGTTGGATTGGTAATTTTTTCTGAAACTAAAGGAAATGATTCAAACCTTTACCGAAAATTATTTCAATGGAGTAGATAGCTATTTGAGCATCAAACTTACTCTTCTAAGTAAAATTTGATAGTTGGTTTGCCCAGCCTATTCATTTTGATTTTCTTTAGAAAAAAAATTAAATCTATGCTCACTAAGTACATGAAGCCTTTTGCAGGGCTTTTTCTTTGCTTGATATCGGGTACGGGTGTTTTTGCACAAACAGGTAGATTCCAGCAAGCGGTAGACTACCAAATGGAAGTATCCATGGATGTGAAAACCAATCGATATACTGGTACTCAAGTTCTCACATACACCAACAATTCACCGGATACCCTAAATAGGGTTTTTTATCATTTGTATTATAATGCATTCCAACCAGGAAGCATGATGGATGTAAGGTCCCGTACCATTGCTGATCCGGATAGAAGAGTAGGAGATAGAATCTCTTTGTTGTCTCCAGAGGAAATTGGCTATCTACATGTCAAGTCCTTGACCAAAGATGGAAAGGCTGTGAAATTCAATGAAGAAGAGACAATTTTGGTTGTGGATTTGGATCAGCCTATTTTGCCAAACTCCAAGGCAACCTTTGAAATGTCTTTTGAAGGTCAAGTACCTGTACAAATCAGGAGATCAGGAAGGGACTCAGAAGAGGGCGTACGCTATTCCATGTCCCAATGGTATCCTAAGATGGCCAATTATGATGAACAGGGTTGGCATGCAAATCCTTACATAGGTCGTGAGTTTTATGGAATCTGGGGTGATTTTGATGTTAAAATCACTATTGATAAAACCTACACCATTGGGGGAACAGGTTACCTGCAGAATCCAAATGAAATTGGTCATGGCTATGAAGATGCAGGAGTGAAAGTGCCTCAGCCAAAAGGGAATACTTTGACTTGGCATTTTAAAGCTCCGATGGTTCACGATTTTATGTGGGGAGCTGATCCGAAGTACCAGCACGATAAGGTTCAAATGGACAATGGGATAACAGTTCACCATTTTTTTATTCCAGGAGAGAATACCTCTGAGAACTGGGAAAAATTGAAAGAATATACTCCTAAGGCTATTGAATATATGTCCAAGAATTTTGGGCAATATCCATATAAGCAATTTTCAGTTGTTCAGGGAGGAGATGGAGGAATGGAGTATGCCATGTCTACTTTAATCACAGGAGAAAGAAGCTTAGGTAGCTTGGTAGGAGTGATGGTTCACGAATTGGCGCATAGCTGGTATCATGGTGTTCTGGCAAGCAATGAATCTTTGTATCCTTGGATGGACGAAGGGTTCACGAGTTATGCCACCAATCTGACTATGGGTGAAATTTTTAGAGAAGGAGTAGGGAATGTTCATGCAGGAAGTTATCGTGGCTACATCAGTTTAGCGAAATCAGGCTTAGAAGAGCCTATGTCTACCCATTCTGACCATTATCACACCAATAGAGCATATGGTTCCGCAGCTTATTCGAAAGGTGCGGTATTTATGGAGCAATTAGGTTATGTAATTGGTAAAGAGGTAAGGGATCGAGGCTTATTGAGATATTTCAATACTTGGAAATTCAAGCATCCCAATGCCAATGATTTGATCAGAATTATGGAGAAGGAAAGCGGAATCGAATTGGATTGGTATAAGGAATATTTTGTTTACACAACAAAGACCATTGACTATGCTATAGGTCCAGTAGAAGCTAGAGGAGATCAAACAGCAGTAACTTTCCAAAGAATTGGTTTAATGCCAATGCCTCTTGATATTGTGGTTACATATAAGGATGGTGCGCAGGAGCAAATTTATATGCCTTTGGTGATCATGAGAGGTGAAAAAGCAAATGAAGAAGGAATGCCAAACAGAGTGTATACAGAGGATTGGCCTTGGGTCAATTTAGAAAAGACTATCGTATTGGATAGAAAATTAGAGGATATTCAATCTATCGAAATAGATCCAAGTAAAAGATTGGCTGACGTAATGCTTGAAAACAATAAAGTGGAGTTTTAAGGCTCCACTTTATTATAATCCAGTTAAAAAAAGGTGGCTTTTGGGCCACCTTTTATTTTTTGACGGATCAACCGGCGTTTTTCTTGTCTTGAACTTCCTTACGGATGTCCTGTGCCAAATTTTTCAAATCTTGCATCCCCTTTCTTACTCGGGTTCCGGCTGCTTGATTACCTTTCTCGTAGAATTTTTCGAAATCGCCTTCAAGGCCCATTACAAGATCTTTAACTTCACTAAATCTGCTCATAGTAAAAGTGTGTTTTTTAGGTTGATGATAAGTTTATTTGAATCCAATATAGCCCAAATACTTGCTATTTCAATCCTGAGGGCATTTTTTTTGAATTTTTTTTTATTCCCCGAAGGAAACTGCTATCTCAGAATTTCTGTATTGACCGCTAGTTAGCTTGTCTTTCACAGCTGCAAAGGCCTGAATAGTCTCTTTCACATCTTCCAAAGTGTGAACAGCAGTAGGGATTAAACGCAAGATAATCATGCCTTTAGGTACTACCGGGTAAATCACGACTGAACAGAAGATGTTATAATTTTCTCTTAAGTCATAAGAAAGAGCTGCAGCCTCGCCTACTGTTCCGTTCAAGACCACTGGAGTAACTGGAGAATTTGATTTTCCGGTGCTAAAACCGTTTTCATGAAGCCCACTTCTCAATGCATTGACTATTTTCCAGAGATTTGCCTTTAATTCTGGTTGGGTTTTTAGAAGCTCCAAACGCTTCAAAGCACCTTCTACCAAAAGCATAGGCAAAGACTTTGCAAAGATTTGAGATCTCATATTGAACCTCAAATAGTGAATTACTTTTTCTTCTCCTGCAATGAAAGCACCAATAGATGCCATAGATTTTGCGAATGTGGAGAAATAAAGGTCTACCTCTTCGATTACTCCCTGCTCTTCATGAGTTCCGGCACCGGTTTGTCCCATAGTTCCGAAACCATGAGCATCGTCAACCAATAAACGGAATTCGAATTTCTTTTTCAGTTCGCAGATTTCTTTGAGTTTGCCCTGATCTCCGGTCATACCGAAAACACCTTCAGTAATTACAAGAATGCCTCCTCCTGTTTCTGCTGCAAGTTTGGTTGCTCTTTCCAACTGCTTTTCACAGTTTTCGATATCATTATGAGGGAAAACGTACCTTTTTCCCATGTGCATTCTCAATGCATCAATAATACAGGCGTGACATTCTGAGTCATATACTACTACATCTTTTCTGTCCAAAAGAGCATCAATTACAGACATGATGCCTTGATAGCCATAATTTAATAAGTAGGCCTTCTCTTTGCCTACGAACTCAGCCAATTCATCCTCCAGTTTTTCGTGGAGTGAGGTTTGGCCTGACATCATTCTAGCTCCCATTGGGTATGCTGCACCCCATTTGGCTGCTGCATCAGCGTCAGTTTTCCTTACTTCAGGATGATTGGCCAGACCCAAATAATTATTCAGAGACCAAGTCAATACCTCTCTTCCCTGAAATTTCATACGGGGAGCAATCTCGCCCTCTAGTTTAGGGAACATGTAATAGCCATCTGAAAACTGAGAGTGTTTGCCCAGCGGGCCCAGATTGGTGTGTAGTTTTGCAAATAGATCCAAAGCTTATTGAATTTAAGTGATAAAGATTTTGCAATGATTTATTCATTCAAAATCCGCCAAAAATAAAACTTAAATGCCTACCAAGCAAAAATCCCTTGTCTTACTGCTGCTTTCTTAACATTCCTCAAAATAATTTCCTTAATTCGCTTTTGACTTTGTACCATACCCAAATAAGATTAGAGATCATGCCAAGTATTAAAAAATTGCTTGTAGCCAATAGAGGAGAGATTGCCCTTAGAATCATGCGCTCAGCAAAGGAAATGGGAATTAAAACCGTTGCAGTTTATTCAGAAGCTGATAGATTATCCCCCCATGTCAAATTTGCTGATGAGGCTATTTGCTTAGGACCGCCACCTTCTAATCAGTCCTATTTATTGGCAGATAAAATAATTGAGGCATGTAAAGAATTAGGAGTAGATGCCATTCATCCCGGATATGGGTTTTTATCAGAAAATGCGGGTTTTTCCCAAAAAGTCAGTGATGCAGGGATTATTTTTGTAGGGCCTTCCCCAGAATCTATTGAGGTTATGGGGAGTAAATTGGCAGCTAAGCAGGCGGTTTCTAAGTATGATATTCCATTGGTTCCGGGGACAGAAGAGGCCATTTCAGATATTGCGGCTGCTAAATCTAAGGCTCAAGAAATCGGATATCCAATCCTGATCAAGGCGAGCGCAGGAGGAGGAGGAAAGGGAATGCGGATTGTAGAATCTGAAGCGGAATTTGAGGAGCAGATGCAAAGGGCTGTTTCTGAGGCACAATCTGCTTTTGGAGATGGTGCTGTATTTATTGAAAAATTCATCACTTCTCCACGACATATAGAAATTCAAATTTTGGGCGATCAGCATGGAAATATTGTTTATCTATTTGAAAGAGAGTGTTCTATTCAGAGAAGACACCAAAAAGTAATTGAAGAAGCGCCTTCAGCCGTAGTGACTCCAGAAATGAGAAAAGCCATGGGAGAGGCAGCTGTGGGAGTGGCGAAGGCATGTAATTATTATGGTGCCGGAACAGTGGAATTCATTGTGGACGATAAATTGAACTTTTATTTCCTTGAGATGAATACCCGCCTTCAGGTAGAGCATCCTGTGACAGAGATGATTACAGGAAAGGATTTGGTAAAAGAGCAAATCTGGGTGGCTGAAGGAAAAAAATTGAACTTTGTTCAAGAGGATTTAAAAATCAACGGACATTCATTGGAAGTTCGTGTTTATGCAGAAGATCCGAGAAACAACTTTTTACCGGATATTGGGAAATTAATTACCTATAGAAGACCTCAAGGACCTGGAATTCGTGTGGATGATGGGTTTGAGGAAGGTATGGATATACCTATTTATTATGATCCAATGATTGCCAAACTAATCACGCATGCAGAATCTAGAGAGGCTGCGATAGACAGAATGTTGAGGGCAATTGAGGATTATGAGATTACTGGAATTCAAACCACATTGGATTTTTGTCGTTTTGCTTTAGAGCATGAGGCCTTCGTCAGTGGAAATTTCGATACCAAATTCGTGGAAAGGTACTTTACTCCTGAAGTTTTGGATCAGAAGCTCTCTCCTGAAGAAGAAGAAATGTTAGCTGCTTTGGCAGTTGAATTTTTCAATGCTCAAAAATCAAAATCAACAAACAAAACTACCGAGTCTAACCCTTCCCAATCTACCAGTATGTGGAGGAATAGATTAAAATAATATGGCTGAAATACTACCATTAAGAGCTTGGAGGTATGCTGAGAAGTTTAGCTCTAAGTTGGAAGAACTTACTGCCCCACTTTTTGATGTGGTTTCTGAAAAGCAGAGAGAGCAACTCTATCAAAATCCTCTAAATAGTATACACCTTTCTGTACCTAAAGGTCCCAAGCCTATAGAAAGAGTGAAGAATACTATATCAGAATGGAAAAAAGAGGGGATTATTTCTCAGGATATGCTTCCCGGAATTTATGTCTATTATCAATATTTCAGGCTTCCTGGAGAGCATGATGAGCGATGTCGAAAAGGGTTTATAGCTCAGATTAAAGCCTATAATTGGGAAGAAAAACAGATTTTAAGGCATGAGAATACGATAGTCTCTGCGGTAAATGATAGAGTTGATCTTTTGAAGGCATCTAAAATCCAGGCAAGTCCCACTCATGGATTGTATGAGGACGAGGAATTCCAATTGGAGAAATACATGGATGCAGCTATTGAATCCCCATTATATGAATTGGAGGATTACCAAGGAGTAAGGGAAGTTTTAGCAGTGATTCATGACGCAAGAGTTATTCAAAAGTTTTTGACCCTAATTCAAAAAAAGCAAATCATATTAGCAGATGGCCATCATCGCTTAGAAGGAGCTATTTCTTATCGTAACTCAATGAATGGAGCATATCAGGATAAGAAGTGGAAGGCTCATGATTATCATCTGATGTATTTAACCAATGCATTGGCGAATGATCTCAAAATTCTTCCTACCCATCGGCTATTTTATAATATGGAAATAGAGCAATCCACATTAATGAATAAGTTGGAGGATTGGTTTGTAGTCAAAAAATTCCCAGATCCGGATGAATTAGGCAATTATGCTTTTCATAAATCCCATACTTATGGTTTGGTAATAGGAGAGGAGTCCTATTTCTTGGAGCTGAAGGAAGAGAAGTTTAAAAATTTAAATTTGAACCTAGCTCCTGCTTTGAAAAACTTAGATTTAGTAGCTTTACATGAAGTTCTGTTTAACCAGATTTTAGGAATCCCATCCGAAGAACAAAGGAAATCACCCAAAATTGCCTATGAAAGAAATTTTGCGCGTTGTATTAGAGAAGTAAGATCCGGAAAAGCAACCTTTGCTTTAATTACCAGAGAATTAGAGATGGAGCAAGTTTTGGAGGTTTGTAAATCCGGAGAAATGATGCCGCAGAAATCTACTTATTTTTATCCTAAAGCTCTTGGAGGATTGATTTTTGCGAGTATTGATCAAGACGAATTTGACTATGAATATGACGCCTTTTTTGAAAAAACTGAAGGACAAAAAGCTCATCTTAGCATCTAATTCTCCGAGAAGACAAGAGCTTCTAAAAGGGTTAGAGCTGGAATTTGAAATCAAAGTCAACCCTGTGGATGAGACGATTCCGCCAGATATTCCTGCGGAATATGTGGCGGCTTATCTCTCTAGGTTGAAATCAGAATCTTATCCTGAGGAACTTAAAGAAAATGAAATCCTCATTACATCTGATACTGTTGTCATCGAAAAAGGCCATGTTCTGGGCAAACCTAATTCAGAACAACAGGCTTTCGACATGATCAAAAGTTTATCCGGTGCTACGCATACAGTGATGACGGCTGTTACCATCAAGGATAGAAACAAGAGGATCACGCTTGAGGATGAAACGAAGGTAACCTTTCGATTTTTGGAAGAAGAAGAGATTTGGCATTATATCCGAGAATATAAGCCTTTCGATAAGGCGGGAGCTTATGGAATTCAGGAATGGATTGGATTTATAGGAGTTGCAAGTATTGAAGGATCTTACTTCAATGTAATGGGATTTCCCTTGCATTTGGTTTATGAGCAATTGAAAAAGTGGTAATATTATTTGAGTAGTTGCTCCAAACTTACTTTCAGAATTTGCCCCATATTTTGGCAAGACATGAACTTTTGGTTCTTATAATGTCTTGCCAATTCTTTTCTCAGGCTATCCACGTTTTGCAAAGGAGCAATATGATCCTTTTCCATAGCGTTTAAAATTCCCTCGATTTCATGATAGGAAGACTTCAACCTAGTGGCGATCAAGGCTCTTTCTTCTCGTTGATATTGCCTCATAGATTCAGGAGTGATGTATTTCATTCCCAATTGAATTAAGACATTATTTTCCTTGAAATATTGAGGCAAATAAATAGACTTTTTACCTTCATAGGTTTGCTGATCAAAATCAATCGCCCTGATTCTATAATGCGTCTCTTCGAAATCAGGCGTTACGTCTATTACAAAATTAGAGGAGTGCATATCTCCCAAAAGTCTTACAAAGCAACGCTCATTGAATTTAACGAACTCTTTGGCGAGTCGAATAGGGTTCAGATGTGGATCTGCCATGTGAAGACGCATAAATTTATCTCCAGGAATACCTGCGATATGTTCCTCAATCAAGGTATTTTGATGAACGAGGTAACTGATTCTGTTGGGAGAAAGCAGATGTTCCAATTCCAATCCATATACTCTGGATGCGTCTGCATTTTTAATGTAGAAATAGTCAAAATTATCATTGATCCGGTTTACAATCCTTACTCGAAAAGGCTGCGTGTTACCATAAATACATAGATCAATTCGATCTACATACAGGTGATCCATCACAGACATATCTCCTCCGGCTTTCAGAATAGCATAGATCTTTTTGACATTTAAATGGATTTCTTCTCGGTCTGATTGATCATAAAATACTGTCTCCCAAAATGTGTCCTGATCTTTGGAATCATATAAAGCAATCGAATCAGTATATCTTAACAGTTCATGATAATGAATGGGTATATCTACTTCTCTGGAATATTCCAGTAGATAGTTTCTCAGTTCTGAGCTGATTTTGTAAACTTTTTTCTTTTTGCTGATCAATGCCATTTCAAAAATCAACTTGTTGGCTTTTCTTCAGATTTCTGTCAAATATAAATGGGCCAAAGGGTAAGACAGAAGCGATTAAGGCAAATAGAGTTCGACTGAAATTCCAATTTAGCTTTGAAGCTGTAGGGAATACAGTATAGATGTAAATAATGAAAAGTAGCCCATGTACCCAGCCAATAACTGTTACAGCCTGAGGCAAATCCATCATGTATTTCAATGGCATGGCAATAAATAAGAGCACCAAAAATGATATTCCTTCAATCAAACTGATCCATTTAAATCGTTTGGCCCACAGGCTTTGCTCTGGAGTTAATTTTTTCATTTGGATATATTAAAGAGAAGTTTCAAAGCGTTCCAGGTTTTAATTTTTAAATTTTTATCCTCTGAAATGGCTGTGAGAGAATCTGCGAACAAATACTCCGTTTCCTCCTCTGTGTGAATTTGATAGTCGTGGATGGGAAGCGCATTGATTGGGTGTTTGATTTTGCCGAACTTCAGCACAATATGGGCATTGATTGCCTGAAATTCCTCTAGGCTTTTTCCATGCAGTTCTTCCGAACTTACTAATCCAACTTCGCTCATACTATGCCCTACTGCCTGTATCATTTTCACAAGCATATCCATCACAGCATCACTGAGCGCTGCCTCCTCATGTAAAATCAGAATCCCTTTTTCAAACTTGCCACGAACTTTAATAGGTTCTATTTCAACCTCTTCAATTTCAGGCTTTAATTCATCAGGTTTGATTGGTTCTTCTAGAGTTGTATGGGGGACCTCATTTTTCTTGACAGGCTCTGATTTAGTGTCAGATTCCTGGTTTTTCAATTCAGATTGATCTTCCTCGAAAAGATAAATCGGTTCTTGAAGTATGTATTTTAATTCACCAAGTGATAAATTTTCCATGTCTGAAAATTGCTCAAAAAATCCCCTTAAGCCAAAAAAAGGGAAGACTTTGTGCCTTCCCTGATCATTATTTTGTGATGTCTAGATTGAATATGGATTTCAACTCCACTGCATCTTCTGGTTTCATTCTTTTTGCTAAAACCAATCTCAGTTGCCTTCTCCTCAATGCCCCTTCGAAAAGCTCCTCTTCTTCACCTGTCTCAGGTACTACCTCAGGCACTTCTATGGGCTTCCCGTTTTGATCTACCGCAACAAATGTAAAGAAAGCTCTATGCGTAGTGATTTTTGTACTGGCAGGAATATCTTCTGCTGTTACTTCAATATAAACCTCCATTGAGGAATTGAAAGCCCTTGTTACTTTGGATTCCAATGTGACCACATTGCCAAGTTTAATGGGCTGCTTGAATGAAATGCTATCAGCTGAAGCTGTGACTACAATTCGGTTGGAATGCTTCTGAGCAGCGATGGCTGCAACCACATCCATCCAATGCATCAACCTTCCCCCCATGAGATTATTCAGTGTATTTGTGTCATTAGGTAGCACCATTTCTGTCATGATGGTAGCTGATTCCCTTGCAAATTTTTTCTTAGCCATAATCTTTAATTTCAACAAAAATAAAAATTAAATTTCTTAAAGCATTATATGAAAATATATTTTCAAAATATTATTCTGAAAAATCTCTTAATTCTATTTCCATCCATCTTTTCCCAATAAGGGTACAAAAGCGAAGTAATCAAATTCTTCCCTTTCTAATTTTCCTCCTGCCTTCTTGGTGATTTTTACCATAGCTTGTTTACTTCTATCCCCAACAGGAATGACTAAAACTCCTCCAACCTTCAATTGTTGGGTTAGAGCTTCAGGTACTACCGGAGCTCCAGCAGTTACGATAATCTTATCGTAAGGGGCGAATTGAGGAAGACCTCCTGTACCATCTCCATAAAACAGGTTCATTTCTATTCCCAGTCTTTTCAAAAATTTCTGGGTACCCTCAAAAAGTTTTTTTTGATATTCAATTGTATAAACCTCAGCTCCTAAAAGGTGTAGTATGCTTGCTTGGTATCCGGATCCAGTTCCAATTTCCAAAACTTTATCGCCTTGCTGAATATCCAACAGTTCAGTCTGAAAGGCTACTGTATAAGGTTGCGAGATTGTCTGACCCTCACCTATCGGAAATGCTTTGTCTTCATAGGCATGTGAAATTAAAGCGGAATCAAAGAAAAAATGTCTGGGTAAGGCATTGATTGCATCCAAAACACGTTGACTTTGAATTCCTTTCTTTTTGAGTTCAGCTACAAGTGCTTTTCTTTTTCCTTTATGGAGGTAAGTATCTTCTAATTTAAGCAGTGGCATTGAATATTGAGTTTCAGTCGAAGTTAAAGGATATTTTGGCTTAATTTGAAACCTCAAGCGGCAAAAATTGCTTATTCACTGAAAGCCAGTTCAAAGAAAATATATGTTTACAGGAATCATCGAATCATTCGGAGTCATTCAAAATATTACCAAAGAAGGTTCAAATGTTCACTTTGACTTAGAGTCAGAAATTTGTTCGGAATTAAAAATTGATCAATCGGTCGCTCATGATGGGGTATGTTTAACTGTGGTAAGAACAGACCCCAAAGCCTACAGAGTAACGGCCATTGATGAAACTATTCAAAAAACCAATCTTTCAGCATGGGAAGTGGGAAAGAAAGTTAACCTGGAAAGATGTATGCCTGCAAATGGAAGGTTTGATGGGCACATCGTTCAGGGACATGTCGACCAAACCGGAGTAGTGAAAAATATCAAAGATCAGGATGGATCCTGGATTTTCGATTTGGAATTCGATCCTGCTACAGGAAATGTGACTGTTGAAAAGGGGTCAATTACCATTAATGGAACTAGTCTGACATGTTTTAATTCAGGTCCGGGAAGATTTTCAGTTGCGATTATCCCTTATACCTTCGAGCATACTAATTTTCATCAATTACAGGTAGGAGATAAGGTCAATTTGGAATTTGACATTGTGGGCAAATACATTCAAAGAATCTTGAGAGGTTATCCTCAACCCTAATCGAAATATTGCTTTTTGAATAGAAAATAATAGGGGTTGAACATATGGTGCTTGAAGAGTTTTCCTTCTTCATCAGGGAAACTTTCCCTATACTCTTCATCAGGTAAAAGCACAATGAATGTACCCACACGTACAAAATGATTGCTGGGGAAAAAAGTGGGAGATTCATAATCAGGATATAGTTTCAATACCTGCTTTCCTGCATACTTCCCAAGAAATTTTTGGAAATTTTTTGTAGATTTTTTGGTTGGCTTATCCAGTTTTTTGTAAACCTTCTTGAAAATTAGGTTTCTTGGAAATTTCTGGGCCTTGATGATTCCTGAAACATTAGAGAAAGGATTTGTGCTATTAAAATCGTCAACTGTCTGGACTGAAAAAGGAACCTCAGGAACCCAATCGGATGCATTGACAACATTAAAAGCCCAACCACCTTGATTCATGTATTCATAATCATAGGCGAAGTATAAATTACCCGGTTTAGGCGCGGCAGAGCAGTAAGTTTTAACTCTAATTTTTGAGGGCAAACTCCTTGATTGGTTTTTAACATTGAGCATTGCGCTAACCAAATATGCAATGGCACCACCTTGAGAATGGCCTGCTATTATAAAGTCTTGATATCCATTTGCAATCAGTGAATCTATTTTGGGTGTCATAGTTTCGGACAAAGCAGCGGTTGCAAAAGTCCACCCCACATGAACGGCCGCATTTGGGTTTTCTGCAAATTTGTAATCAAATGTGTAATCCTCTCGTATTTTCATGGATCCAGATGCAGGGATCATTGCAGCGTAGAAGTTTGCCAGCCAACTCGTAGGACTCTGAACTGTTCCTCTGATAGCTATTACAGCAATTTTCTCAGATTCTTGGAGCCAAAGACTCCATTTATTTTCAAGTCCTACCACCGGTGAATCATATAATTTTTCAAAAGCCGTTGGGATAGGTATACCAACTTTCATACTGTCTGGCAGTCCATGGGTGAAAACACCGAGAAGTTGCAAGTATTCATCAGCTTCAAAACCTGGTTTTAATTGAGCAAAAGCTTGGAATGCTAGTAAAACCGTTATAACTAGACTTGTAGATAATTTTTTCATAAAAAAAGATAACATCTTTAAAAATAAGGAGTTTTTTAACTTTTTGAATATCAGTTTAATTTAAACTAAGAGAATTAGTATTCATGTCTTTTACTAATCTAAAGCCGACATTCGACGTGCCGGAATCAAATGCCTGACCTTGCCTTGCTGAGGGTCTATAGTTGACACAATAATTCTCTGCACATAAAAAAGAGCCTCCTTTGATTACTCTTTCTTGTGCAAAGGGGTTGTCTGGATTGTAGCAAGGGTTCATCCCTGCATCTAGTTTGGGAGCTTTTCCCGCAATTCTGGCAAACTTGAGTGCATCATACCAGTCGCTTGTCAATTCCCATACATTCCCGATCATATCATAAAGGCCAAAGCCATTTGGAGCAAAAGATTTTACCGGTGAAGTGCCAGTGAAACCGTCCTTTCCCAAGTTTTCATTAGGAAAGCTTCCTTGAAACGTATTAGCTAAATATTGTCCATTGGGCGTTAATTCATCTCCCCAGGCGAATCGCTTCCCATTGATTCCTCCTCTTGCGGCAAATTCCCACTCAACTTCAGAAGGTAATCTTTTTCCCGACCAATCTGCAAAGGCTACTGCATCTTCAAAGGCAATATGAACTACGGGATGATTTTCTCTTCCTTCAAGATTGGAGATCGGTCCTTCTGGATGTCTCCAATTAGCTCCATTGACCCAGCTCCACCAAAGGGAAATATCTTGAAGCGGTACAGGAAAAGGTGGAGGTGTGAAAACCATTGAGCCGGGAACGAGCACAGAATCATCGGGTTTTGGCGTTCCGGGAGGAAGTTGCTTTTTCAGTTCTTCCCAATCAATAGGTCTTTCGGCTACGGTTAGGTAGCCAGTTTCATTTATAAACTTCTGAAATTCCTGATTAGTGACTTCATGCTCATCCATCCAAAAACTTTGAACTTCGATTTGAACAGCGGGTTTTTCAGCATCATAGGCATCTGCATCATTGGTGCCCATAGTAAATTTTCCACCAGGTATCCAAACCATTCCTTCAGGTGTGTTTGTGGGTTTTACAAATTGGTTTTGGATTATATCTTGATCAGGACCGCTTATTTCAGTATTTCTTGTCGAGCAAGAATTACTTAAAAGAATGAGTTTAATTAAGAAAACACTTGATAGTGCTTTATAAATCTTCATAATTTTAGAGAATTGAATTTCTTTTTTATTGTCACCTTTTCGAAAACTTGAATTTAACCCACTTTTAAAGTAGTAAATATTCAGAGAATTGTGAAAGTAGGAAGAAGGCCTATTTCAAGTAGATCTCAACTCCAAAACTTATCGCTTTGATATAGCAAAGCTATTTGGAGTACATTCATTCAAATGACTCAAAAGAATAAATTTGTGTGTTTAATTGGAATGTAAAATAAAGAGAATTTAACAGGTGGTAAAACAAATGATTTTTATTTTCACTTAAAATTCAATTGTTCTATTCTATTTACGACTTTTTTCCGGAGTTTATTGAAAAATTGGTGCCTTTCCTTTTCTCCAACCTGGCTTATTTGAGTGGATTTTTTTATCAGGTTTTCAAGGTTTCTGAACATACCTTCATTAAATAACGGATCAGATGTTCCAATAAAAAATATAACGCTGTAATTCAGATAGGTGATTTTTATATCGTCGAGCTTTACAAAAAATGTATTGTCACCTATTACAAATTCATTGACTAAAAAGTTGTAATCAGAATTCTCAGAATTGGGTAGCTGTCCTGGCAGGAATTTCTTCCCATATTCTGCCATTTTAGATAAATGATCTATTACTTCAAGTACGCACTGGTAAAGCTTCAAAGTGTCCTTTGAAGAGGGAATAACTCCCATATCATGATACAAATCTATTTGTCTTAAAGTAGTATTAATTCCCTCTAAATTCCATATTTCGGTAGTAGGGATTTTATTATACGTCTTGAGAATTCTCTGAGTCAAATCAGAATATTCCGTATTATCAATTCGATCTAGAGAAAACTGTTGATTTTTAAAATTCTCATTGAAAAGGATAGATTTTTGCCAGAAAAAAAATTTAAATGAAGCCAATTCAGCATGATAGTAATGGTACCAAGGAGGCATATCTTTAAGTAGAAAGTAAATATGCTTTTCTTTGAATGAATTTACCATCTCTAATTGCGCCAAAACATCTACCATCCAAGAATGAAAATTTTCTTCTCCAAAATCATTTTGGTTACCTTGAAATACGATTGTATTGGATTGGGAACTGATCAGTTTATCAATAGAAACATTGTATTTTTTACACAGTAAATATATTTCTTCAAAATCCAGGAGTTTTTCACCTCTAATTCTTCTGTAAGCACTATCAATGCTCACATTTAGAACTTCCGCCACCTCATCCACCAAAGAGGAATAGGAAGGGATAGAGTTCTTCAAGTTTTGAAAAAATAAAACTTGAGTAAAATTCGGTTTAGTGGGATCACTCATTGAAATAATGTTTTAAACAGTCCTGATAGACTGTTTATATTGTATGAATTTAGATAAAAATAAAATAATATTTTGCAATGAAGATTGAATAAAACCCTCCATTTTTCAATAAATGGAGGGCTGTCATTAGTTCAAGGAGTTTGGTTTTTTGGGATTAAAAAGAATGAAAATCCTAAAGAAAACTGTCCAACTGAACCATTACTAATGATTCTGCCATATTCTGCCCGCCAAGCATATTTTTTGAAATCTTTACTAGCTGATAAACCAAAGTTTGTGGCAAAATTTCCGGAACAGTCCTCGCAAATATTTAAAAGATATTTGGGTGCAACAGTAAATTCTAAACGATCTTTTACAATTGGTTGGGTATAAAAAACCGTTGGATGAATTTGCCAAAAATCCAGTTTTCCTTCCTGAAGCATGGCACCTGCCGGAAGAAAGAATGCTAATCTATCTGGTATTAATGAAAACTTTGGGCCGATCCCAAGAACTGTGACGGCGGTATTGTCTTCCTCATTTAACCAATTAGATTCATATTTGGCCCTAATGTCTATTTTATCACTTAGTCCTACTCCTATATTTCCGCCAACATGCGAAGCTCCTTTATCTTCACTGTCTAAACCCGTAATAGTGTAATAAGGTGTTGCTTCTACTTGACCTTTACCTAAAGTCCTGGCACTTTGTAGGTCGGAAAATACAGGAACACAAGCTACAGATAGTACTGGAAAGCTTACAGCTATCAGTATTTTTTTTGAAATTTTAATTAGAGTTTTCATAGGATTATGGGTTTTGTTTTATGGTTTGTAAATCTTGGAAGTAGAATTCCATCATTTTTTTTGTGACTATGTCTGATTTGGGTGGTAAAGTATTGAAGAGCCAATCCCATAGAACAGTACTAAAACTAAATCCATGGTTTGGACGAATAGAATGATGAAGTATGTGATTTCTTTGAACTCTAGGCATAAGTACCCCTCCAATTGGCCTGTGTAGGAGGTAATGCAGAAAAGTGTAATTAGATAGTCCAACAAGGAATCCCAGTAGATTCATCATAAATCCACCCATTTGAAAAGCATAAAATGCTACTATTGAAATAATCAGGAGTATGAAAAGTCGGTGCTTTATATTGATTTTGATATCCTGAGGATTTCTATGATGATAGCGGTGATTGATGATATCCTTTTTTGCTTGTGGAACAATCAACTCATGCATAAAGAATCTGTGAACAGCGTATTCAAAAAATGTCCAGAAAAACCAACCTGAACAAAACAAGAGGCTATTGCTTAAAAATTGGTTTTCTGATAATAAGAAACCAATACCTGAAAATGCAGACACAATGAAAAATCCAATAATAAGGCATGGGCCTAAGGATATTGATTTGGGAGCTTTGAGATAAGTGTTCATAATTTTTTTTATGAAAATTATCTCTCATTTTGCCCTTTGTGAAACCGAGATTAAGAACGAGGAATCGCCATTTTGGCAAAAAATGCAAATGGTTCTATTTCTGATATTTGAGATTAGTTATTTTTACTAGAGCTATATTTTGAATCTCTTAAAAAAGTGAATTTTAGTAAAAATTTCGGCTGAAAAAGCAAAGCATCAAAGTTTCACAAGGGAGTTTATTGCTCCTATGGCTTTATAAATGGGTTTCTTTGAAATTTACGATGGCTTATAACTATTTAACCCGGATTATGCATTAGAATCTGTAGTGAGAGGTCAAACCGCAATAAAATCAAGTATTTAGCGAATGAAGCATAGCACTGCTACGGTGATTGAGCTAAATACAGCAAAGTGATTGATTTTGAAGCGGTTTGGACTCGTAATAAGAAGTCTACTGCATATTTCGGGTTTAACATTATCACTAATCAGTAGCGGATTTTAGTAGGCCATGCTGGAAAGAAAAAAAAGCGGCTCGAAAGCCGCTTTTGTCTTGTAATAATTTGAGATTATTCACCCGCATGCGCGGCTGCGTGAAGTTTTCCCAATTCTTGATCAATAGTCCACAAACCAATGCCTTCTTCTCCAATAATGTCAAATAGCTCCAACGCTCTCCTTGACATGGTTTCTTCTTCTCGCTGCTCATTGACATACCACTGCATAAAGCTGAAAGTGGCAAAATCCTTTGCAGAAAAGGCATGGTCTACAATTGAATTGATAGACTTAGTAACCTTGATTTCATGCTCTAAGATCAACTCGAAAATCTCTTTTAAGGAATTAAAATGATTTCTGATTCCGGTAATCTCGGGTTGGATGGCATGTCCTCCTGCCTCATTCACATATTGAAAGATTTTCATCATGTGCATTCTTTCCTCATCAGCATGAGTATAGAGATACTTGGCAGCATTTTCATAACCCATCATATCGCACCAAGATGCCATTGAAAGATAATAGGCAGAGGATTTTCCCTCCATCTCAATCTGTTTATTCAGTAAAGCTTCTGTGTCATGCAGCAAAGATCGCTGCAGTGTGACTATTTCCTTTTGTTTCATCTGTTTATAATTTGTTTTTTAGAGGTCAGATGGAATGCCATGTTTTATCATCCACCTGAGCTAGAAGATATTATCATGGGCATTTCATAGCGATGTTATTTATACCAAATTAACCATTTCTAGGTACCAAGGTTCCAAAATTGCTTTTTGTACAAGAAATTTAGAATTGATTTAATTAAATAGGTTTTATATCGCATTTAAATTTTCCCTCTATCTGGTCAAAGGAGAAGGAAATACGGGTAACCCTTCAGCACCTTTTTCGGAAACAGACTGAACAGCGAAGAAATAATTATCCTTGGAGTATGGTAATGTTAGGTTGGTATCTGTGGTGAAAAATTTCTTTTCCCAAACGGGGGAGGAGGTTTCACGCATCAAGACATAGTAACCCTTAACTTTTCCAACTTTCGGAGCTTCCCATACCAAGATGGAATGATTGCTCAATCCTCTCACATCAATTCTTACATTTTCTGGTTTACCGGCTGAATTCGCCAAGGTTGCCAATGAAGCCAAATTAACTCCTGAAACCTTTCTTAAATATTCAAAATCCATAAACTCAGGTAAGTCACCGTATTGTATACCATCTTCAACACGGACATTTTCATGCTGATAGTAGAAGTTTTCATTCATTTCCGACATTCTAACAGCAGTAAAACCGTTTCTGGCAAAAGCTGTCTGATCTCCACCTCTTAAGAATCTATCGGCTCTGTAAATCAATTTAACTTCAAATTGGTCCACATATCTTTCACCAAGCTCCTTGATATATCTTGCTAGAAGTCTGGAGTCAGAGTCATTATCCGAACCAGTATATCTTCTGATAGAAGCTTCTCTTTCAGTTTCAGCCACTGGAATAGTTTCTGAAAAAACTCTCATTTTGAGATTGTCTTTGATCAAAGTTCCGGATGATTCACTATTCCCTACAATATCATTATTGAGTACTGCAGCGATATTCCAACCTTCTTCATTGGCTTTATCCGACATGTAGGTGGCGCCCTTAAGACCTTGCTCTTCCCCTGTAAATGCCACAAATTTGATGGTGGTAGGAAAAGAATGTGAAGCCATGATTCTTGCCAATTCAATCACAGCCGCAGTACCGCTTCCATCATCATTGGCTCCAGGTGCCTGATTATCGGGATCCATTACATTTTTATTTCTTGAATCCATATGGGCGGAGATAATAAATATTCTGTTGTCGTTTGGATCCGTGCCCTTTATTGTAGCTACTACATTAGCCGCAGGGGAGTCTTTTTCTATTCTTCTTCCATCAGCAGGAATGGTAAAACGCTCGATTTCTGCACTCATTCTACCGGATGAGTTTTTGGCAAATTGATTAAATTTAGAAAGTACCCAGTTCTGAGCAGCAGGCATTCCACTTACTTCATCAGTATTTAATGTATGTCTAGAGTTAAATGAAGCCAGTTTTCTCACATAGGATTCCAAAGTATCCGCAGAAATTTCCTGAACCATTTGGTCTATTTCAGGATTTCGGATGATTAATGTTTGTGCAATGATCTGCTGGGAAAAAATCCCCAACAGTAGGGTGTATAAAATTTTACGCATGGTAAGGTTGATTAATTGCTTAAGCCTAAATTTACCCTCAGACTTTAAAATAACAGCATAATTTTACATGAACACCTTCTTACTTCCCAACAAAGGCGAATACCCTGCTTATTATTCTACCTATATGGACTTGGTTCCGGAAACTCCTTTTTGCGAGTTGGTGGAAAGTCAAATTGAGGACTTGAAAAGCTTATTTGCATCCAAACCTGAAAATTGGTCTGACCATCCTTACCAAAGTGGAAAATGGTCACCCAAGGAAGTCTTGGGTCATGTTATAGATACAGAAAGAATTATGACTTTCCGTGCATTGTGTTTTGCGAGAGGTGAAAAATCGGCTTTACCTGGCTTTGATCAGGATCCGTATGTTTTGAATGCCCGCTTTGGTTCGGTTCAGTCTGACTTACTAATCAAAGACTTTGAAGCTCAGAGAAAAGCCTTGATGACCTTAATCCAAACACTTCGTGAAGATGTTTTGGATTTTAAAGGTGAAGCTAATGGAAACACCATCACTCCGAGATCCTTATTTTGGATTATTCCTGGGCATTTCATTCACCATTTGAATATTCTAAAAGAAAGATACTGATGAAATGCCAATTAGGAAAAATCTCAAACAAGGGGATGATTATTTTGGGCATTCCATCTGACCTCTAAAAATCAAAATATAAACAGATGAAATTAGAGATAGCTGTTGTAGACGCATTTACTGAAAAGGCTTTTTCAGGCAATCCAGCGGGTGTATGCTTGCTGGATGAACCATTAGAAAAAGAGTTGATGCAGTCCATAGCGATGGAGATGAATTTGAGTGAAACTGCCTTCGTGCAGCGAACAGATAACCCCAATCATTTTTCCCTACGCTGGTTTACTCCTACTTTGGAAATTGATCTTTGTGGGCACGCTACATTGGCATCTTCATTTTGGATGCTTCAAAAAGGTTGGGCTCATGCAGGAGAAACGATTCATTTTGACACCTTAAGTGGTGAATTGAGAGTAATAGGAAATGAGGATGGATTGGAAATGAATTTCCCTTTGATCCCCACTTTTGAAGATCTGCATCCACATTTTAAAAGTGAACTATTCGGAGAAAAGATCATATCGGCTGCACAATTGAGAAAGAACTGGATTTTTGAACTGGAGTCAGCAGAGGCTGTAAAAAGACTCAAGCCTGATTTTATGGAGATTGCAGCTCACAGCGAGGAAGGCTTTATCATTACCGCCGCAGGGAATGGAGACTTTGACATTGTTTCCAGGTTTTTTGGGCCCAACGTAGGAGTACCTGAGGATCCTGTAACTGGCTTTGCTCACTGTGCATTGATGGATTTTTGGTATCAAAAAACTGGAAAGATGCAGTTGAAAGCATATCAGGCTAGTAAAAGAGGCGGGAAATTATTTTTGGAAAAACACGATGATCGAGTGATATTACGGGGAAAAGCAGTTGCTGTTCTTCAGGGATTTATTGAAGTGTAATGGAGGAAAGTTTTCAGGACGTCAAAGATTTTAAAAAAAGAACTCTAAAGAGAGTATTCACCAATTTTACCGAATATTGGTTAACTGACGGTAGTTTTGGCCTGCTTTTGCTGATTCTACTATTTACCATTTTCATTCTCCCCATTTTAATAGAATATGGTCATGTGGAGATGATCTTTGTGAACTTGGTTTTCCTTTTCTTGTTTTTTACGGGAATTTGGTCTTCTACTCAGCGCTTTTTAATAATTTTTACAGCCTTATTATTCTTCACTCAATTAACACTCAGGATTCTCAGATTTTCGGACCTACCAGTTCAATTTTACCTGACAGAAAGAATTGTAGGTATACTGAATATGTCCATATTTATATTTCTGAACCTCAGGCTCTTATTTAGGGATAGGGAGATTAATGTTTATAGAGTCATTGGTGCAATTAATGTGTATTTGTGTGTGGCCTTATTAGGGGCTTTTGTTTTTGAAATTATCCATTTGACGCTTGGAAACAGTATTTCGGGAGAGCTGGACTTGAAAGGATTAGATGATGATTATGCTCAGTATATTTATTTCAGTTTAGTATCTCTCACTACGGTTGGCTTCGGAGACCTTTACCCAGTAAACATCATGTCTAAAATGCTTTCTGTGTTTTTGAGCACAGTAGGGATTTTATATCCAGCAGTGGTCATCGCGAAATTGGTGAGTGAAAGTAAAAGATGAGTCCACTGGTGTAAAAGGCCCTGCATTATTTTATCATTCCCCTTAGCTTTCTTTCTAAATCACTAAACTCATGAGAAAAATTTACCTTTCATTGGCATTAATCCTTTGCTATTCATTGACGATTGCTCAGGAGACCCGCAAACTGCCTGTTGAAACCTCTGTAGAAAAAACACATGAAGTCACCATCAAAGGAAAAAGGGTGCCCTATAAATCCACTGCGGGTACTCAACCTGTTTGGGACGATAATGGAGAGCCTATAGCTTCCTTATTTTACACCTATTACGAGCGAACTGATATCACCAACAAAGCAACCCGCCCTTTGGTGATCTCTTTCAACGGTGGTCCAGGATCAGCTTCTATCTGGATGCATTTGGCTTATACAGGGCCTGTATTATTGAATATTGATGATGAGGGTTATCCAGTGCAACCTTATGGTACAAGATCCAATCCTCATTCGATCTTGGATGTAGCCGACATAGTCTATGTTGACCCGGTTAATACAGGATATTCCCGAATTTTGAACTCTGAGACTCTAAGATCTACCTTTTTTGGAATCAACTCTGACATCAAGTATTTAGCTGATTGGGTAAATACATTTGTGACCAGACAAAATAGATGGGCTTCTCCAAAGTATTTAATAGGAGAGAGCTATGGTACCACGCGTGTGGCTGGATTGGTTTCGCAATTACAAAATGCTCATTGGATGTATTTTAATGGGGTCATCTTAGTTTCACCAACTGATATGGGGATAGACAGAGGGGGGCCGGTGAAAATGGCTAACTATCTGCCTTATTATGCGGCGACAGCTTGGTATCATGGTCAACTTCCCGCTGATCTTCAGAGCAAAGATTTAGATGAGATTTTGCCGGAAGTAGAAAAGTATACCATCGAAAAAGTACTTCCTGCTATGGTGAAAGGAGGAAGTCTATCTGCACTAGAAAGAGATGCAATTGCCACACAAATGTCTCGTTATTCAGGTTTGAGCAAAGAAGTAATTCTTGACCATAACCTGATGGTTCCAACCAGCTTCTTTTGGAAAGAACTATTGAGAGAAGAAGGAATGACTGTTGGTAGATTAGATAGTAGATACAAAGGTTTTGACAGAATGGAAGCGGGTGATCGCTACGATTTTGATCCTGCCTTGACTAGCTGGAATCATGCTTTTGCACCTGCATTTAACATTTATGCAAGAAACGTATTGGGTTTCAAGTCAGACCTTACTTATAATCTTTTCGGGCCTGTTCATCCTTGGGACAGATCTAATGAAAATACAGGATATGATCTAGGCCAGGCAATGCGTCAAAATCCTTATTTACACGTGATGGTTCAATCCGGGTATTTTGATGGGGGAACTGATTTCTTCAACGCAAAATATAGCCTTTGGCATATAGACCCTAATGGCAAGATGTCAGATAGACTCTCTTTTAAAGGCTACAGATCTGGACATATGATGTACTTGAGAGCTGAGGATTTGGCTACTTCCAATGAAGATATCCGCCAATTCATTCAAAAATCTATGGTAGCCCCAAATATGCCTGCCAAATATAAATAATTGAAAAAAGGCTGAAGGATAAGTGAAAATCGAAAAAGTGTAAGTTTCCATCCATAAGTTCAGGTGCATTGCCCTCGCTTCATCAAAGGAATATTACTTACATGATTGATCTAATCGGAATATCCTAAAGTCTTTATTTTGGCTTCTAAGAATTCAATCTCCTGGATGTTGATGAAGTTCAGGAGATTGTTTTTTTGATGTCATCGTAATTTTGAAAAGGTTTACCCAGATAGTCCCCAATTAATTCAATTACCTGATTGAGTGACTTTCCATCCTCTTTAAGCTGCTTAATAGATGTAGCCCCATCGGTTTTAGAAAGCTTTTTCTTTTTGGGTCCTTTCATTAACTCATGATGAAAAAATCGACTCTCTTGAAAATCAGCTAGATTCAATTGCTCTGCTAGATAAGTTTGAGCGATACTGGACGAATACAAGTCTTTTCCCCTAACAATCAGATTAACTCCAAAATGGATGTCATCAATTAAAGAAGTTAATTGGTAGGAGGGAAGTCTGTCTTTTTTTCTAACAACAAAAAAGGCTACATCTTCTGGAATCACCTCGAAATGCATGCGCTCGTGAATGTCTTTTAATTTGATCAGATCAGCGTCTAAGGTATCCAGTCGCCAGGCTACTTCAGGTCTTTGTAAAGGTATCTTTCGATCTAGACAATGTCCCAAATAATAACCGGAGGAATCTAATTGGCTGATTTTCTTTCTGGAACAAGTGCAGGCAAAGACCTTTTTGTCCACCCTCAATTTATCCAATGCTTGCTCATAAAGCCCAAATCGGTGGATTTGTGACCATTCTTGATGAAAATCCTGCAAGTTCCTAGGCCCTTGATCAATATTGATTTCCAGAAACTCCAAGCAATCAAAAATATCCTGAACGTATTCTTCTCTGAACCGATCTCTATCCAAGTCATCAATTCTCAAGAGGATTTTTGCTCCAAATTTCTCAGCGATTGCCTTCGTTACTAAAAAAGAATAGGCATTTCCTAAATGCAAATACCCACTTGGAGTTGGTGCTATTCTGGTCAAAAGCTGATTCATCTCACCAAAATAAGTAGATTAGTAAAAAAAAGGTCATGCGGTTTTTATTCTCCTTCATATTTATCATTTCTATTTTTTCTTGTAATACAAAGAGTGATATGGAATTAACTGGAAATGAATTGATTAAGAAAAGTATTGAGTTTCATGATCCGAAGAATCAATGGAAAAATTTTAAGAGCACTTTAGTGATTCAGGATAGCCTTCCTGAAGGGAGAGACTCCAGGTTTTATGAGGTATCCTTCGAGAATAACTTATCCAAAATGGTTTACCGAATAGAGGGGCTTCATTATTTGGTTTGGAATGATTCAATTCAGGTATTTGAAGGAGTGATTGAAGCTGAAAGTGCTTTCCGTATGAGAAACTACTATACTTATTTGTGGGGATTACCTATGAAATTGAAGGACCCTGGAACACTAATCGATGATAAGGTTTTCCAGGAAGAATTGAATGGTAAATCTTACCTGGTCGTGAGGGCTCCTTATGAAAAGGACGTTTGGTATTTCTACTTAGACCCTCAAACTTATGCCATGGAAGCTTATAAGTTCTATCAGAATGAGGCAACAAAAAAAGGAGAAATCATTTATTTGGAAGGACTTACTGAATACGATGGTTTGAAAATCCCAACAAACAGATCATGGTACAGAACGGAAACCCCGGAATTTTTGGGAACAGACATGCTATTGGAAATTAAATAGAGATTAAGGTCTTTTAACCCTCAATTTTTCAGAAATCGATAGCTCCTATTTACTTTTCGAGGTGAGAATTTCATCCTTTCTTTTCTTTCTGTTGCTAACCTTTTCGGTAAGCGCTCAAATCACCTATTCAGGAAATATCCTGGACAGCAATGATAAGGCCTATTTAGAGGGCGTGAAAGTAGAGGTCATCGGTAAAGATCATAACTCAGTTTCAAATTCAAGAGGTTACTTTTCAGTAAAGGCATTTCCGGGTGATTCCATATTGATAAGTTTTCCCGGATTTATCAGTCAAAAAAGAGTGCTTTCTGCTGAGCGCTATTTCTTGATTGAGTTACAGGATAAAGCTCGTTTTTTGCCGACTTTTGAAGTAAAGGAGAAACCTTATTCTTATCGCTTCAAAGATGGAAGATTGGTATTAAGAGATGAAAATGAAAAAGAATTGCCTTCTAGAAAGGGTGAGGTTCTCGTGGGAACAAAAAGCGATGATCCAAATGGTGGAATTACCATCAGTGGACCAATTTCATATTTTACCAAAAAGGCGCGTTTGGCAAGGGAATATGAGCGAAAAAAAATATGGCATTCAAGAAGGGTCGGGTATTATGAGATTATTGAATCTGATTCAATCAAGCAGGAATTGAAAATCAAATATGATTTGGATTCGGCTTCATGGGATCAAATGATTATTAAATTCAATCAATTTCACCAAGCACATGAATTTTTAGACTGGTCCAAAGATCGGGTGCAAAAAAGCCTTTTTGAATTTTTTGAGGTGGAGTCTATGCTTTCTTATTAGGCTTTCCGCTTGAAAGACCAAGTGACATAAAATCTGGCAACTTCATCTCCATTTCGGTTTTTACCAGTGGATATCATGGTCAATTGATCGGTTTCACCTACGCCCATTTTTTCAATCAAATCAAACAACTCCAATCCCTGATCACAGGAAAAAGTGATCTTTGTATCTGCTTTTTTACTGTACTCTGCGCGAAAATCTACTACCAGCATGCTGAATTTACCTTTTCCTGCCAAAGCTAATTGACACAATGCCCCTGTGCTTAGCTCTGCTGCTCCAGCCAATGCTGCAAAATAAATGGACCGAAAAGGATTCTGACTTCTCCAGAAAAAAGGAATGCTGACTTCACATTTTTCGACTGTTAATGTCTTGATTTTTAATCTCCAAAAAACAGCTGAAGGCAGTTTAACCAGCATTGCAAACCAAAAGATGATAGGGTTCGTCATTTTTCTTTGGTATTCCAAAGCCTCTTTGTGTAAATTAGTAGTAGTACTCACAGTTCCCATGATGTAAATTTTCACTTAAAATACTAATTTTTACTATTGAATTAAACCTTGGTATCCTTTTTGAATTTTAATCTATAGCTTAAACAAAAACTTATGAAAAAACTACTAGTCATTTTTCTTGCAGGGTTATTAGTGTACTCCTGTGCCAAAGTTCCAATCACAGGCAGAAGGCAATTGGCTGCGGTTTCTCATGAAGAAATTATGCCTTTGGTCAATGAACAATACGATCAAGTTAAAAAAGAGAGTAAGCTCCTTACAAATACCAAGGATGGTCAGTTGATAGTGAAGGTTGGAAATAGAGTCGCTAACGCAGTAGAAACCTTTTTAATTCAGGAGGGGTATCAAGATTTGGTTGATGATTTTGAATGGGAATTCAATCTGATCGAATCCGATCAAGTGAATGCTTGGTGTATGCCTGGAGGAAAAGTAGCTTACTACACAGGAATTTTACCAATCACTCAAGACGAATTAGGGATTGCCGTGGTAATGGGTCATGAAGTGGCACATGCTGTTGCTTCTCATGCGAGAGAGCGTATGTCCAATGCAATGGTTGCCAATTTGGGATTAAGTGTGTTTTCTGCTGCCATGGGACAGAATCCTACTTTGATGCAACAGATTTTTCTACAATCTGTAGGTATAGGAAGTCAATTGGGAATGTTGAAATTCTCTAGAAAACATGAATTGGAAGCAGATGAATTAGGCTTGATATTCATGGCAATGGCGGGATATGATCCAAGAGAGGCACCGGTATTCTGGGAAAGAATGGCAGCTGCTGGGGGAGAAGCACCACCTGAATTTCTGTCTACTCACCCTGGGCCAGATAGAAGAATAGAGCGATTAAACGCTAAAATGCCCAAGGCTTTGGAGTACTACAAAAAATAGATTATTCTGGTAGTGAGCCTTCCCTAAGGAAACTCACTACCTTTTTTGCTACTTATTTTGTGCCAAATCCCCTTAATTTCACCTGGGTGAGTTTTCGCTTGGTATCTAATGGAAAATCTCCCCGTATCATCCAATCATAATAGCCAGGCTCTTCTTTCAGCACTTGCTCAATTGTTTTGCCTTTGTGCTTTCCGAAATTGAATATTTCAACTCCTTCGGAATTAAAAATAAACCTACCGGCAAGATCTACCATTTTTTCATTCACTAGGTCGTGAATTTTTTTCATGTCATTTTCAAAGACTCCCAGTTTATTTCCCTGTAAATCTTCTACTTCTTCACCGGCATATCTCTCTACTTGAGCTCGGAATACGTCTAGGGTAGCAAGTGTATCTGCCTCCGCACTATGCGCGTTTTCCAGCTTTCTTCCACAATAGAATTTATAAGCAGCAGTCAGGTTACGTTTTTCCATCAGGTGAAAAATCTTCTGCGCATCCAAAAGATTTCTTTTCTCCAAATCGAAATCTATACCTGCTCTCAGAAACTCTTCCACTAACAAGGGAATGTCATACTTCAGAACATTGAAGCCAGCTAAGTCTGAATGCCCTATAAACTGATGTATGTCTTTGGCTAATTCCTTAAAAGAAGGTTCTCCTTTGACATCTTTGTCATAAATCCCATGAATGAGGGATGACTCCAAAGGAATTGGAATTCCTGGATTGACAATTTTAGTGTAAATATCCTGACCACCGTTAGGGTGTACTTTTACAATTGAGATTTCAACGATGCGATCGGTTCCTACATTGGTTCCCGTAGCTTCCAGATCAAAAAAAGCAATTGAGTTTTTTAAGTTTAAATTCATTTTAATCAAATTTTGCTTTGATTCCTTCTAAGTCCATGTCGTCATAATTTCCCGAACTCATCAAAAGCAGGTTGGTATTCTTATAATCAAGACCCAAAAGGTACGATTTTAACTCCTGACTATTGGTAAATAATCGTAAATCCTGCCTTTTAAATCCATTTCTCAGGGTTTCTTCATCCATCAACTTCAGCTTTTTGAGCGCCACCGCATGTGGATTTAAATAGATAATTGCCTCATCAGCTGTGTCCATTGTATGAGCATAATTCGGTAAAAAGTCCTGATTTAAAGAAGAATAGGTGTGTAATTCCTGAACAGCAATTAATCTTCTATCAGGGAATTGATTCTTTACTGCGCTTGCAGTTGCTTTTAATTTGGATGGAGCATGAGCAAAATCTCTGTACATGGCCCTGTCTTCTTTCGCTTTGACCAATTCCATTCTTTTGGCCGCTCCTTTGAAGAGAGGAATGGATTGATAAAACTGCAGCTCACTGATTCCTAATGACTCGCATACCTTTTTTGCACCATGGAGATTTTGAAGATTGTGCTCACCGAAAATCTGAACAGGAACAGGTCCTCCCAAGGTCTCTAAATAGGTTTTTCCCTGCTCAATTTTAGCTGGATGCGCAGCGTATGGAGTTTTCTTTCCCAGAATTGAACTGCTTTCTACTGCTTCATTGACCAATGGATCAGCAATGCAATAGATCAATTCACCATCTGCCGGAGTGAGATTAATGAGCTGTTTAAATTGGTCTTTATATTCTTCAAAATCTGGGAAGACATTGAAATGATCCCAAGCAATACCAGAAAGCAAGGCGATGTCATGCCTGTAATGGAAAAACTTTGGTCTTCTATCCAAAGGTGAGGTAAGATATTCATCGCCTTCAATGATGATGATTGGAGCATCAGAGAGTTGAACCATCAGGTCGAAACCCTCAATTTGTGCTCCGACCAAGTAATCAAATTCTACTCCCTGATCTTTGAGTACATGCAGGATGATGGAAGTGATAGAGGTTTTGCCGTGAGACCCTGCAATCACTACCCGTTTTTTATCTTTGCTTTGATTGTATATAAACTCAGGGAAAGAAAAAACTGGAATGCCCAATTCTTTCGCCTTAACCAATTCAGGGTTATCTATTCTGGCATGCATTCCTAGAATGATTCCATCCAGGCCAGAATGAATTTTTTCAGGGAACCAACCATATTCTTGTGGTAAAATCCCAGCCTTCGCCAATCTGCTTTTGGAAGGTTCATAAATTTCATCATCCGAGCCTGTTACTTGGTAACCCTTCTTTACTAGAGCTAAAGCCAAGTTGTGCATTACAGCTCCTCCAATGGCTATAAAATGATAGTTCTTCATGCTGTTGGTTTAGTGTTAAAAATTCAAACTTAAAGGATTTTGAAAGGAAAAGCTTTATAAAGTTAATGCATCCTTGATTTTTTTGAGCTATTAAGTTTTTGGTTAATTTCGCGCCTCAATAAGATTGTGAAAATGCTCGAGGACCGATTTGCCTATTTGTCAATGTCATTGCTGTATATGCTTGCATGGGCTTTCGTTTATTGGAAAAGTCCCTGGAAAAGAGGGATGGTTCAAGTTGGGTTTATCGGCGGAATCATGGGTGTGATCGCTGAAGTTTGGTATTTCAGGGATTACTGGAGACCTCCTACACTCATGGGAGAAGGGGTGGCAAGTATAGAAGACTTCATCATTGGTTTTGCCCTATTTGGAGTAGGAGGTTATATCCATTCAGCCTTTACTAAGAGAGAAGTAGATACGGAAAAATTTAGCCCACCTAAAAACAGGGACTTGTTTATCCTTTTTATTCTCGGTTGCTCCAGTTTAACCTTTTTCAGCATTGGACTTGGAATTCATTCAGGCTATGTGACCTTTTTGACCTTCTTTTGTCTGTCTGTCTATATTTGGACACAAAGACCAGATTTGATAAGGATATCCATCATTTCTGCTTTTGCCACTTTGGGGATTTCTTTTTTGATTTATTTGATCAATTTCAAATTATTATTTCCTCATTTCTGGGATACTTATGGGATGCTGAATGAACCTATTTTAGGTTTCCGAATCTTTAATATCCCACTTTCCGAAATGCTTTGGCATTTTTCCTGGGCCTTGCTCTGCAGTATGTTCCGGGGATATAGAAATGGTGTTCATTTTAAAGAGCGCTGATATTCAATCGGATTGATTTTTGTTGATAAGTATTGGAAAACTTGTTCAAAACTCTTGAACTAAAGCGAATACATTTGTTATATGACCGAAAAGCTGAATAACCCTAGAATCACCCGAAAAAAGCCAAGTTTCGATAATCCAAATAACCTCGGAAAGGTACCTCCTCAAGCTGTGGATTTAGAAGAAGCTGTTTTGGGAGCCTTGATGTTGGAAAAGGATGCCTTAACCAATGTGATTGACATCTTGAAAGTTGAATCTTTTTACAAGGATGCTCATAAGGTTATTTTTCAGGCGATTTTGGACTTATTCACCGATTCTCAGCCAATCGACTTATTGACTGTCACGTCTCAACTGAGAAAAAATGGTGCCCTGGAAATAGCAGGTGGAGCTTTTTATGTAACAGAATTAACCTCAAAAGTAGCCTCAGCAGCCAATATTGAATACCATGCGAGGATTATTACTGAGCAGGCTATCAAGCGTGAACTGATCAGTATAGCTTCAGAAATTCAAAAAGATGCTTTCGAAGATACCACTGACGTCTTTGAATTGCTGGATAAAATGGAGCAATCTCTTTTCGAAATTTCAGAGAAAAATATCCGAAAAAACTATTCGGATATGAAGTCCATTATGCGGGAAGCGATTGCGGAAATGGAGTCAAAGAAACAGCAAAAAGATGGTTTGACTGGGGTTCCTTCAGGATTTACTGCATTAGACAGAGTTACTTCAGGATGGCAAAAATCGGATTTGGTAATTATTGCAGCCCGTCCAGCAATGGGTAAAACAGCCTTCGTTCTATCTGTTCTAAGAAATGCTGCAGTAGACCATAGTCGTCCTGTAGCTATTTTCTCATTGGAAATGTCATCTGTTCAATTGGTGAATCGTTTGATAGCTTCAGAAGCTGAATTGGACTCCGAAAAAATCAAAAAAGGATCATTGGCCGAGCATGAGTGGGCTCAGTTGGTCCATAAAACGGCCAAGCTCTCGAAAGCTCCTTTATTTGTAGACGACACTCCGGCTCTTTCCATCTTGGAATTAAGAGCAAAATGCAGAAAGCTGAAAGCGCAACATGACATTCAAATGATTGTAATTGATTACTTGCAATTGATGTCAGGTGACTCTAAAGGAGGCGGAAATGGCGGAAACCGTGAACAGGAGATTGCGAGTATTTCCCGAGCCTTGAAGAAGATCGCTAAAGAGCTCGCTATTCCTGTAATTGCTCTTTCCCAGTTGTCCAGAGCCGTAGAAACACGAGGAGGGGATAAACGCCCTCAACTATCAGATTTGAGGGAGTCTGGAGCTATCGAGCAGGATGCGGATATGGTAATGTTCCTTTACCGACCGGAATATTATGGCATCACTGAAGATGAAGGCATGTCTACCCAAGGGGTAGGCGAGGTAATTATTGCCAAGCACAGAAATGGTTCTTTGGATACAGTGAAACTCAGATTCATCGGTAAATACACCAAGTTTACGGACTTAGAGAATTTTGGAAATTTTGATCCTGGGCAAATGCCGGCAGAACCGATGTATGGAAATAAATTCTCTTCTCAATCCACAGGAGCTGGAGAATTTGATTCAGGCAGAACTATCAAACTTCAAAGCAAAGCAAATGATGATATTGATGATTTGCTGAATAAAGACTCCAAACCCACTGATTTTTAATAATGAAATGCCCATGAGGAAAAATCTCACACAACTTGCTTCGGGAGGGGGATGATTTTCCTGGGCATTCCATCTGACCTCTAGTAAACAAATGATAAACAGATGAAAGGAATTGTACTCAATAGAGAAGTAGAGGATAAAATTGAATTAAAAAGTCTGAACTCCTTTAGTCCTGGACCAGGGGAAGTAAAAATCCAGATTAAGGCAGCTGCTTTGAATCATCGGGATGAATGGTGCAGACAAGGACTTTATCCTAATTTAAAAAACGGAGTAGTCTTAGGCTCTGATGGAGCCGGAGTTATTTCGGAACTGGGAACTGGAGTTTCGGGTCTTGAAGTGGGGCAGGAGGTGATCATTAATCCAGCTTTGAACTGGGGTCAAAATCAAAAAGTTCAATCCAAAGACTTTCAAATCTTGGGAATGCCCGAAAATGGAACACTTGCCGAAGAGTTACTCGTACCGGCAGATAGAGTACATCCAAAGCCTTCTCATTTGACTTTTGAGTCAGCTGCGGCCTTGCCTTTGGCAGGATTAACAGCCTTTAGGGCATTGACTTATCAAGGAAACTGCCAAGCCGGTGAAAAAGTGTTGATTACCGGATTTGGAGGAGGGGTAGCACAGTTTGCGGCACAGTTTGCGATAGGTCTTCAAGCAGAGGTGTATGTGAGTAGTAGCAGTGAGGATAAGATTCAAAAAGCTTTGGGTTTAGGCGTAAAGGCAGGTTTCAAATACAAAAATGAAAACTGGACTGAGCAGGCCTTAGAACAGGCTGGTGGATTTGATTTAATCATTGATGGTGCCGCTGGTGATAGTTTGAATGATCTGATTAAAGTGGCTAATCCTGGCGGGAGAATAGTTTTTTATGGTGCGACTTTGGGAAATCCCGGAAAACTGGAAGCCAGAAGGATTTTTTGGAATCAACTGAAAATCATGGGGAGTACCATGGGTTCAGATCAGGATTTTGAGCAAATGTTGGCATTTGTAAATGAAAAATCCATCGAGCCAATTGTAGATCAAGTTTTCTCTTTTGAAAAAGCTGCCGAAGCTTTTGATCGAATGAAGGCCGGTAAGCAAATAGGGAAAATTGTGTTAAAGCCTTAAACCTCCTTGTAGGTCTCCAAGAATTCCTTTTGAGCAATTCTATAAAAGCCAGAATCATCACTGGAGAGAACTATGAAATCACCTAGGAGGGCTTTCATAGTGTCTCGCCATGGAGTTTCAAATTCAAATTCAGAATCTATTCCTAAATCAGTTAAATGCCTGGTTTCAAGTTGGATAGCCTGTATTGGAAAATTGGACTGGTATACAGCCCAGCCCTTATCTAGGGCTTGTTTCATTTGATAACGCTTCTCAAATTTATCCCCTTTCATCAAGTAAATTTCTCCGGTGCTTGTTTGATTTTCAATCAATAAATCTCCTTTGGTTGCCTTGCATTTTATTTCAACTCCATCTGAAGTCTTTGTAATTACTTCTTGACCTGGTTTTGCTAATTTGGCTTTGACCAGACTAGTCTTTCGATATTTTTTTCCTGACTCTTTCAAGAGGGGAAAAAAGTAGTCGTATATTTTTTCATGAGAAACAGCCATTGCACCATCAGATTGCTTTGTATAAATATCTGATTGATAAGTTATTAATACAAATATGAAAATATGATTTTAGTCAGTGTTGTTTTGTTTTATTGAAATTTCAAAAAGTTTACCCTTCTTCAATTTTTTAAATCTCTTCATCCAAATCATTTTCGAACAAGAAATTTTGGTAAGCATTTTTCAGCTCTTTGATTGCCTTTTGATCCTGGAGGCTTGTTGCCAAATTTATACCTCCTTCAAAAGTTTTTTTAGCCTGATCTAGCATACCAAGCGAATCGAAAAGAAAAGCTGCCTGGTAATAGGTAGGTAAATAGTCTGGAAATTCTTGCAATAATTTTTCAAAAATCAATTTTGCTTCTTCTGGCTCATTTTCCTGAATCTCCAAGGCCAATGCATACCAATTGAAGGGATTTTTAGGTTCTTCGGAAATATATTGTTTTAATAGGCTTTTCCTGTCTAAATAGGGCATGAATTGTTTTTTTAATTAAGGTCTGACTGTTATTTTCACGGCAAATAAATCTAAAATAATCTAATCCTAAACCAATGAAGATTCTTGTTTGTATCACTCATGTGCCGGATACGACTTCAAAGATTCAGTTTACTGCCGATAATACCAAGTTTGACACCACAGGAGTTCAGTTCATCATCGGACCCTATGATGACTATGCTTTAGCGCGAGCGGTTGAATTAAGAGATCAAACCGGAGGTAAGTTAACAGTATTGAATGTAGGGGAGGCTGAAACTGAGCCAACTTTGAGAAAGGCTTTGGCAATTGGTGCCGATGATGCCATTCGTGTCAATTCAAATCCAAAAGACTCCTTTTTTGTAGCCAAACAAATCGCTCATTATGCAAAAGAAGGTGGATATGACCTGATTTTGATGGGTAGAGAATCAATCGATTTTAATGGTGGAATGGTCCATGGTATGGTAGGAGAGCTTTTGGGAATGCCTTCTTTCTCTCCTGTTATGAAATTAGATGTGGAAGGAACCACTGTAAAAATGGCTAGAGAAATTGAGGGTGGAAAAGAAATGCTTGAAGCTCAATTGCCACTTATTGCAGGATGTCAGGAGCCAATTGCAGAATGGAAAATCCCTAATATGAGAGGAATCATGTCAGCGAGAACAAAACCATTGAATGTGGTGGATCCAGTGACTGAAGAAACTCAGGCCGAAACTCAAAAGTATCAATTACCACCTGCTAAAGGTGCTGTAAAATTGGTTGACAAAGATAATGTAGCCGAGTTGGTGAAATTGTTGAAAAACGATGCCAAGGTACTTTAAGTAATTATTTTTAACTTACATTAAATCAGTAAATTATGTCAGTATTAGTATATATAGAGCAGGCAGAAGGTAAAATCAAAAAAACCAGTCTTGAGGCTGTTTCATTTGCAAGTGCCTTAGCTGCTAAAACAGGAGAAGGGGAAGTAATCGCTGTGGCATTAGGTTCAGTCGATCAGGTTGAATTGGCTTCAGTGGGGAAAGCAGGTGCAACCAAAGTACTTCATGCATCGGATAGCAGATTGGATGCAGGGGTGATTCAGGCTCATGCTACCGCTGTAGCCCAGGCATTTGAGAAAACAGGGTCTAAAACCGTGGTTTTGGCGAAATCATCATTAGGAGACGCTGTTGCTGCCAGGTTGGCCATTAAGGTCAATGCAGGATTAGTTTCTAATGTAGTAGAATTGCCAAATACAGATTCCGGTTATATAGTTAAAAGAAGTATTTATACAGGTAAGGCATTTGCTGAAACTAGCTTAACCACTGCAAACAAAATTTTAGCTATTAAGAAAAATGCCATTGACCTTAAAATTGATGGAGCAGATGCGGCTGTTGAATCTTTGGAAGTGAATGTTCCTGATTCTGATTTTGGTTCCAAAATTACAGCTACTGAAAGAGCTACGGGTGAGGTACTACTTCCTGAAGCTGACATCGTGGTTTCCGGTGGAAGAGGAATGAAGGGGCCTGAAAACTGGGGTATGATTGAAGATTTGGCAAAAACGCTTGGTGCTGCTACAGGATGTTCTAAGCCAGTTTCTGATATTGGTTGGAGACCTCACCATGAGCACGTAGGACAGACAGGAGTAAAAGTTGCACCTTCTTTATACGTTGCAATAGGAATTTCAGGAGCGATTCAACATCTTGCAGGAGTAAATTCCTCCAAGTGTATTGTAGTTATCAATAAAGATCCAGAAGCTCCTTTCTTTAAAGCTGCGGATTATGGGATAGTTGGAGATGCATTTGAGGTCGTTCCTAAATTAAACGAAGCACTTAAAGCAGAACTTTAAATTTTTGTGGAGAAACTCATAGAACTTGAGATTTTGGGCCTTTCGTCCAATCATTCCCAATCAGGCTCCTTTACCCTGGTCTTGGGAGAGGTAGGTGGTATAAGAAGGCTTCCTATCGTGATTGGTATGTTTGAAGCTCAGGCCATAGCCTTGGAAATTGAAAAAATCATTCCCAACAGGCCAATGACTCATGATCTTTTCAAGTCTTTTGCTCATGGTTTTAATTTTGACATTGATAGAATAGTCATAACAGACATGAAGGAAGGCGTATTTTATGCCAAAATTCAGTGTAAAAGTGACTTGATAGACGCCGAAATTGATGCCCGACCATCAGATGCCATTGCTATTGCTATTCGATTTGGAAGCCCTATTTACTGTAGTGAAAAGGCCATGTCTGAAGGAGCAGTGGAGCATTTTGAAGTTGAGGAAAAGGAAAGCAGTTCTCCGCAAAAAAAACCAACCCAAAAATTCACCTCCAAAAAAGAGCCTTCGTTGAAGGATTTTAGTTTGGATAAGTTGAATCAGATGCTGGAAAAAGCTATTAATAATGAAGATTATGAAAAAGCAGCCAGAATCAGGGATGAAATAAATAAAAGAAATTAAGCAAATTGAAAGTCCTGAGAAATCAGGACTTTTTTCTTGCCTCTGACTTACCTATTTTTAGCCCTTGATTTGATAATTAGATCGCATGGATTACATCAGAGGAGTCTTCGGACTATTGGTCATTGTATTGGTGGCCTTTATTTTTTCAAATAATAAGAAGAAAATAGACTGGAGGTTAGTCGGTATAGGTATCATCCTTCAGTTGATTTTTGGTTTTTTGATTACCAAAGTACCAATCGTTGCTAGTGGCTTTGCCTTGCTTTCGGAAGGTTTCGTAAAGTTTCTTAGTTTCTCGGAAGATGGGGCAAGATTCATTTTCGGTGATCTGGCAGGAGATAGCTTCGGGTTCATTTTTGCATTCAAAGTACTTCCTACCATCATATTCTTTTCTACTGTATCAGCAGGGCTTTATTATTTAGGAATTCTTCAAAAAATTGTATTCGGCATTGCTTGGGTGATGGCCCGCACTATGAGGCTTTCTGGTCCCGAGAGTCTGTCAGCTGCCGGAAATATTTTCCTAGGACAAACAGAGGCTCCATTACTGGTCAGACCTTTTATTCCTCATATGAGTAAATCTGAGCTAATGTGCTTGATGACAGGAGGTATGGCAACTATTGCCGGAGGGGTTTTGGCAGGTTATGTAGCCTTCTTAGGAGGAGATAGCTTAGAAGAGCAAAGTAAGTTTGCTGCTTATCTTTTAGGAGCAAGTATCATGAATGCGCCTGCAGCCATAGTGTTATCCAAGATCTTTATTCCTGAAACAGAAAAGGAGTTGGTTCAAGATAAATTGGAAGTGAATGAGGAAAGTATGGGAGTCAATTTGATAGATGCCATGTCTATTGGAGCATCAGAGGGATTAAAACTCGCTCTGAATGTAGGTGCCATGCTATTGGCTTTTATTGCCGTGATTGCAGCAGTCAACTATTTACTGACTGGATTACTTGGAGAGTATACAGGTCTGAATTCCTTCGTGGCAAGTTCAACTGGTGGACAGTTTCAAGGGTTTTCTCTGGAATATATCTTTGGCCAGATCTTCCGGGTATTTGCTTGGGTGATAGGTGTGGAATGGTCTGATACCTTGCAGGTGGGAAGTTTGCTTGGACAAAAAACAGTGATCAATGAATTCGTGGCTTATCTTTCTCTCTCAGAAATGAAGGAAATGGGTTCTCTTTCCTCTAAATCAATTGTCATTGCTACTTATGCCCTTTGTGGCTTTTCCAACTTTAGTTCAATAGCCATTCAATTGGGAGGTATTTCTATCATTGCTCCAAACCAGCAAGGAAATTTAAGCCGGTTAGGGTTGAAATCTCTAATGGCAGCTTCACTTGCCTGTTTGATGACTGCCACAATCGCAGGCATGTTATTTTAAAATTAAACCCGGATTATGCATTAGAATCTGTAGTGAGAGGTCAAACCGCAATAAAATCAAG
>NZ_VLOG01000007.1 GCF_007655305.1 Algoriphagus algorifonticola | reverse complement strand
CCATATATATCTTGCCAAAGGCATATCTTAAAAATTATCTTTTAGGTATCTTTTAAATATTTCGCCATAGCCATGTTTCAAAAGTATTTCTTTAATTAGGTTTGTATTCTAGCCTGATTACCCGTGTCCAAAAAAATAAAAGTACTTCACCTGATCAAATCCCTGGGAAGAGGAGGGGCAGAAAAATTGATTCCCGAAACTGCTTCGGTTCATGATCAGCTTAAATTCGAATTCCATTGCCTTTATTTTTACCATCAACAAGAAAATATTATTGATGAATTGGAAAGAGCCGGAATTCAGGTACACCATATCCCTTCGGGAAATCTGGGTCTGTTTTTTCAAGTGAAAAAGGTAAGTTCATTTATCCGGGAAAATAACTTTGACCTCATCCACGCGCACCTTCCATGGGCAGGAATTTTAGCCCGATTCGTCGGTTTGAATGTTTCTATCCCTATTGTTTACACCGAACACAATACCTGGGATAGATATAACAAAGTCTCTTATTGGGGAAATAGACTGACTTTCAAAAAGCAGGATTTGGCAATCGCGGTTTCCAACGAAGTGGCGCTTTCTATGCAACTCAATTCCATTTGGGATCCCTACAAGCGTGGAGGAAGATTGAAAATCAGAGTGGTGCAGAATGGAGTCAATACGGAGGTTTTTTTTAAGAAGCGAGAGACGAGAGGCGAGAAGCGAGAGATGAGAAGCGAGAAGCGAGAGACGAGAGGCGAGAAGCGAGAGATGAGAGGCGAGAAGCGAGAGATGAGAAGCGAGAATGAAGTGAAGAAAAGCGAGAGGCTAGAAGCGAGAAGCGAGAGGCAAGAAGCGAGAGACGAGAGGCAAGAAGCGAGAGGCGAGAAGCGAGAGATTAGAGATGAGATGCGAGAAAAAGTAGTTGGGGTAGAATCTTTTAGTATTAAAGAACAATTGGGAATACCTGCTTCTTCCAAAGTAATCGGTAAGGTGGCCGTTTTTAGATCTCAAAAGAGGCTTTGGCTTTGGGTGGAAGTGGCCATCCGAATTTTAAAAAAACACCCGACTACTCATTTCCTTTTAGTGGGTGATGGAGAGTGGAGGGAGCGCTTAGAAAGTCAAATAAAGGATTCTGGATTTGAAGAGAACTTTCACCTGGTAGGGGTGCAAAAGGAGGTAATCCCTTACTTAAATCTCATGGATATTTACCTCAGTTCTTCTGAGTTTGAAGGTCTTCCAATTGCTATGCTGGAAGCCATGGCTTGTGAAATTCCAGTTGTCGCTACCCGGGCTGGAGGAATTGGAGAAGTGATTCAGCATGGGAAGCAGGGGTTTTTATGCCACGTAGATGAATGGGAGTATTTGGAAGGTTTCTGTATTCAGCTCCTAGAGGAAGAGGAATTACTTATGAAAATGGGGGAAGAGGCCAGAAAACAGGTGGAACAAAAATTCAGTATGCAACGCATGGTGAAGGAATTGGAAAAAATTTATCAAGAAGTACTGGGATAGCCAACTCGCTGAGCCTACCTAAACCTTATCAGCAAAGGCAGGCATGCTTTTTATTTCTCGGCTGAACGATTCCATAGAATGAGAATCCATCCCATACAAGTTTCGTAATTGATGGAAATGAAGGATCAAGGATTGAAGCTCTTCCATACTTTCCCCAGGATTATTCCCAAAATTATGTGGGTGCCACCAAAGATGGTAATGTTCTCCTTTTTTTGCGGCTTCTGACATTTCCTGCTTGATACGATTGAGCCGAACTTTGTTGAAAATAGGGTTGTCAGGACTGTAAGGCCTTAAAATTCTGGAAGCAGGAATGATTAATGGTTCATTGGGGAAAAATGAAATGCTATCCGAAGAAAAGGAAGTTTTACTGCCCAATGGGAAAAAGCAATCTGCTGACCTGAAAATTTTCTTGCTCAAATCTTCGTGTTGTGTTTCCTGCCAAAACCAATTCTTAGGATTCCCTCTCACGCAGTCGAAACCCTCTTCCAGACAAATCCCCAAATACAGTTCATTGATATGGTTTCGGGGAAAAACAAGGGACTTTAACTCAACCCCAAATTTGTCCTTGGCAATCATCTGACTTGCCTGCAAGTCTTGCCTAAATTGCTCCGGACTTTGTCCCCTCATTAATGTATAATAATGCGCATAGGTATGGGAACCCAAATCTTGCAGGGGAGTTTCCAAAATCAGACGAATCAAATCAGGAGCAAAATGTACTTCAGGTTTGATTCCATGTACATTGCTCCACTCATAGGCGGAGTACTTTTTTTCTTTATAAGATGGCAGAAATTCAGGTGAATATGCTCTCCATTCCTCCTCGTTTTCGGCAAAAAGCATTCCTACGGTAGCCCAGGTAACTGCTATTTGATTATTGGCAAAGAGTTCCAGCATTTGCGGAATCAGTCTTCGGGTATTTTCAAAATATTCAGGTTTGTATCTATTCCCAACCTTGTCAAAAATCCCCCATAGAAGTTCAAAATCAAGTGAAATAATAAGTGATCCGGGCATACTTTTTTGCTGATTGAAAATGAGTTGATATCTCGGTTTTATTTTTTAAAAATTGAACAGCCTCTACGAAACTTCCAAGGTCAATTTAAGTAAGTTTCTTTCTTTATGTCAAGAGGAAGAAGGAAATTGAGAGATAATTCCTGTGGATATTGAGATGATGGATTAGAAAAAATCAGTGAGTTACCGAAGGAAGGGCTACTTGGAATCAGGAATATAGTAAGGGAGATTCAGTAAAACTCAGGTTAAATTTCTCAGTCCTAAAATAACTCCAGATCTCCCAGGCTCCAATTCCACATCAAAGGTTGGTTCATCAGAGTTTCTTTGAGGGGTTTAATCGTTACTAAGGGGCCTCGCTGCAAAACCGGAGAAATCCCTAAGTCCAACTTATCGGAATTGTAACTTAGACCGGAGAAACTGCTAAACCGGATTTCTTCTTGTTTAATCAAATTTCTGAACTGCTCGTTCAACTCTCTTTTTTCACTTTCCTCAAAATTTGGTGAGCAAAACAAGTCACAAACTCTTAATTCCTTGCCCCATTTCACTTCTTTGATTCTATAGACCAAAAGATAACTTTTGAAATCACTGATAAAGGAATAATTAGCAACTGGACATTTCTGGTATCTCCATACGATGTATCCTTTTTTTAGCCTTGACTGAATTAAATCCTCCGTTGGATTGGCACTTTCTTCAAACTCTTGAATCAATGGTTTGACTGCGTCCCATTCAAAATTATTTTTTGGAATTTCACTCGGTCGGAAACTGATGTAAAACTGAATCTTCAAGGGCAGTCTGCCCCATTTTTTCCAGCCCATTTTCAAATACCCCGGTAAACTTTTGGTGTTGGGAGTATTAAATATGAGATCGTATCCTTCTTGTTGAACTTGCTTTAAAAGACTCTGGGTGAGTTGGGTAAATATCCCTTTTTTCTGATGATTTGGGTGTACAGCAGTGTCAACGGCGCGTCCGCATTTGTAGATTTTTGTGCCTTGCGTAAACTCCCATTTTAAGAAAGCACGTATACCGGCCAGTTCCCCATTTTCTTCCGCCAGAAGTACAGGAGATCGCCCAAAAGGATTATCTAGGTGCTTCCATCTCCAAAACTCCAGGGATTTCGGAAGCAAACTTTCACCCAGAGAAGTTCTGAGTAAGTGAATAATTGAGTCAGTGTCTGTTTCTTCCGCCTTACGGATTATCATATTCTTACTTTCACTCAAAGTAAATACTAGATTTTAGAAATCCTTGATTCTGATTGGTCTTTTTTTGAGAACTAAGAAAGTCAAATACTTATTTCAATAGCCTTATTTTGGTAATTTAAAGTCAAACTTCTGATTTTGAACTGTTTTCATTAGGCTTAGTTTTTGCGTAAGTTATTTTTAATCTAAAAACCTGAGTGACACTTCAAAAAATTAAATTATATGCTACCTGCACCCTTCCAGCCAATAAAAAATAATTTTTATGGATATCCGCTTTCTTAACAGTAACAACAAAATACGGCTTATTGTCTGCTAAAAGGATCAGAATCCGGAAGCTTCGCCTGTCAGCCGTGGCTGGGTCTTCGGTCATCGGTCGCCTGTACTGAGCGAAGTCGAAGCATCCAATCAGTCAAGCAAAGAAAATAAGGCAAAGGCATGATTGCGGATAATCAGAATAAATTTAACCAAGAATCAGCCTTCAAAAACTTCGGTTAGTACTTTTTGAGTTCATTAGGGACTACTGTTCTGAGTGCCTCTTTGAATCGAGAGCTGAAGCATTCTGACCACTTTCAAAAATCTTTTAACCCGGATTATGCATTAGAATCTGTGGTGAGAGGTCAAACCGCAATAAAATCAATCCGCCTGAGGCGGAGAATGAAGCATAGCACCGCT
>NZ_VLOG01000068.1 GCF_007655305.1 Algoriphagus algorifonticola | reverse complement strand
AGTTTTTGAAAGAGGCTAATTGGGAATTTTCCTCGTTTTGATTCTATTTGAAGATTATCAATTACTTAGGTAAATGGAAATCAAAAAATGTTATAAACCCGCTACACCATGAATTACAAATCCAAATTTATTCTTTTCGGTTTTTCTCTGGTTTTATTGATTAGTTCCCCATCTATTTTTGCTCAAACCAACTCCCAAACCTTTACCTCAAAAAATGCTGTTTACCTTGAAGTTGGAGGAAGTTCTGGAAGATATGCAATCAACTACAGCAAGATTTTTCATCAAAAAGGAAAGCTAAAATTGAATGCCAGTGCTGGTTTTTCTATGTGGCGTAATAAAATAAATGATTTCAAAACGTATTGGCTTCCCGTTATTCCTTTGGAGGTTACTGCCTTATATGGCAAGTTAAACTATCATCTGGAAATGGGTTTTGGATTTACCTCACTCTTAGATAGAACTTTATTTTTTGATTCAGGATCATTAGAATTAGACGAAAAAGTTGTTTTTGATGCATTTATTCCTCTAAGAGTCGGATATCGATATCAAAAACCTGAAGGTGGATTCTTTTTTAGAATTGGTTATACTCCGTTTTTTAATGTTCCTGTAGGTGGCAGAAAAAATTGGAATTTTGAACCCAGATTTGCTGGAATCAGTTTTGGTAAGAGTTTTTAGAATTCTAGATTTATCTTTCGAGCTAGATAGTTGGATCGAGAACATCTTTAAATTCTTCCGGGTGTACTTTTTCCATCGCATGACCTACCTGGATGTGCCCGATGCTAATCCCTTTGTGGTAAAAGTCAGTGCGCAGATTATTTTGTGATTTTTTGAATTTCTAACTAATATTCCTTTGTGAAGAGCCTAAAACTACTATCAATCTCTATCCTATCTTTTTATATCACGTCCTGCTCCAAGGATGAAAAAGCTCGTTCTAAACAGTTAAACGAACAACTTGAAATCATCAAAGTTGACCTTTTTGAAGCAAGAGAAGGAAAACTGTCTGAATTCTTTGAGCCATCTATTGAATATATCTGGCTGAAGGATGAAAGTGAAGAGTCTCAATTGAATGCAGGATTACACCAAATTACCTTTTACAAGGACAAAATTCTCACCCTTGATATATTTGGATGTAAATGCATAAAAATTTTTGATAGTAGTGGGAACTACTTAACTAAAATTAGAGCATATGGAGAAGGACCAGAAAAGTATTTGGATTTCGATAAATTGATGGTAGTAAAGGATGAAGTTATTCTCCTAGGAGTACATCCACCCAAATTAATGTGGTTTGATCTAGAAGGAAACTTTATCCGTGAACAAAAACAGGAAATTCATTTATCGTCGGGTGCCTATGAGGAAAAGACTGGCAGGTATTATTTTTTAAGGTCTCCGTTCACAGCGGAAGATTTCATGATATTGAGTTTAGACTCGGAATTCCAAGACACGGTCTATTCCATTCCTAGAAACCCAGATCAGTATTTTGGTAATTTTTCCAGTAGAGATTTTTTCATTGATCAAGGAGAACTCCTTTATTTTTCAATGACTTTCCATGATACCATATACCAGATAGGTGAGGGAAAAATTAAGCCTAGATTAGTTTTGGATTTTGGAAAGTATGGCCAAGATGTAGGAGAGTTCAAAGAAAAGATGGATGAGTTGAGTGGCCTGGAACAAATGGATTACCTTAATAATAAAACCAAACTACATTATGTACCAAACTCTTGGTATCTGAATGATGAGTACTTTTATTCCTTGTTTAGGTATGAGGACAAAATGTATAATGTCTTTTTTCACCGAGAAACCCAGCAAACTTCAGTGATTGATTGGATTATTCAAGATGATATAGATGGAGGGTATAATCCACATTCTATCTTATTTCATTTTGGTAATGATAAAGTTGGAGTTAAAATCCCTGGTAAGACCCTTTACAAAGAATTGCAAAAGAAAAAGGCAGAGCTTGGGCAGAAGGGCTTTGAAGAGTTTGTTAAAGGTAAAGGGAAAAACTTTGCTCAAACTGCTTTTGCGGCAAAAGACTCTGAAAATCCAGTTTTGATTGTCTATACCTCGAAATGATTGATGGTTTTCAAAAAGGAAATTAAATAGACGCCTTATGCAAGAATATATTTTAATGCATTCCATTTAAAAAGTGAAATACAACTAAAACTCTTGAAATAGGTGGTCATTTCTATATTCATAAGCTTTATATTTTTTGATTGCATCCGTCTTGTGCATATTTGCAGCTTAATCAATCGCCTGTTTGTAAAGGCTTATTTATTTTATGTCACAACAAATTAAAATTACCCTGCCCGACGGATCGGTGAGGGAGTACGAAAAAGGAACTACCGGACTACAGATTGCTTCCAGTATAAGCGAGGGTTTGGCCCGGAATGTTCTTGCTGCAAAAGTCAATGGTCAGGTTTGGGATGCTACCCGACCTATTCAATCAGACTCAGAAGTTCAGTTATTGACTTGGAATGACAATGAAGGGAAAAATACCTTCTGGCACTCCTCCGCTCACTTGCTTGCTGAAGCTTTGGAAGCATTATACCCCGGAATCAAATTTGGTATCGGACCTCCCATTGAAACGGGTTTCTACTATGATGTAGACTTCGGCGATCATACTTTGGATGGCTCTGAGCTAGAGAAGATCGAACAAAAAATGATCGAATTGGCTCGGGAAAAAAATGAGTATATCCGAAAGGACATTTCTAAAAAAGATGCTGTTTCCTTTTATCAACAAAAAGGCGATGAATATAAATTAGACCTATTGGAAGGTCTGGAAGACGGCACTATCACATTTTATGAGCAGGGAAACTTCACGGATCTTTGCCGTGGTCCTCATATCCCCAATACCGGTTTTATCAAAGCGGTTAAGTTAACCAATATAGCCGGTGCTTACTGGAGAGGGGATGAGAAGCGTAAAATGCTGACCCGTATTTATGGGGTTACTTTCCCAAAAGCCAAGGAATTACAGGAGTACTTGGTCATGCTGGAAGAGGCCAAAAAGCGGGACCATAGAAAGATCGGAAGAGAATTAGAACTATTTACCTTCTCTGAAAAAGTGGGAATGGGCTTGCCTTTATGGTTGCCTAAGGGAACTTTATTAAGAGAAAGATTAGTTGCTTTCATGAAGAAAGCTCAGGATAAGTCAGGCTATCAGCAGGTGACTACCCCGCATATTGGGCATAAGGCCTTATATGAGACTTCAGGGCATTACGAGAAGTATGGCAAAGATTCTTTTCAGCCAATTGCCACTCCGCATGAAGGAGAGGAGTTTTTATTGAAACCTATGAACTGCCCTCACCACTGTGAGATTTACAAGCATAAACCAAGATCCTACAAAGACTTACCAATTCGATATGCTGAATTTGGGACGGTTTATCGCTACGAGCAAAGTGGAGAATTGCATGGCTTAACCCGTGTAAGGGGGTTTACTCAGGATGATGCGCATATTTTCTGCCGCCCAGATCAAGTGAAAGAAGAGTTTATTAAGGTAATTGACTTGGTATTGTATGTTTTCAAGGCTTTGGGCTTTGAAAATTATACAGCTCAGATTTCGTTGAGAGACCCTGAAAAACCAGAAAAATACATCGGTTCTACAGAGGCTTGGGAAAAAGCTGAAGCGGCAATCATCGAAGCTGCGGCTGAAAAAGGATTAGATACCGTTACCGAATTAGGGGAAGCAGCATTTTATGGTCCTAAGTTAGACTTTATGGTCAAGGATGCCCTGGGCAGAAAGTGGCAATTGGGAACTATACAGGTTGATTATCAGCTTCCTGACAGATTCCAGTTGGAATACATTGGTTCGGATAATGCCAAGCATAGACCGGTGATGATTCACAGAGCACCTTTTGGCTCCTTGGAGCGATTCGTAGCGGTATTGATTGAGCATTGTGCAGGTAACTTTCCATTATGGTTATCTCCAGAGCAGATTAATATTTTGCCAATTTCTGAGAAGTATATTGAGTATGCTGAGGAAATAAAAGCTATTTTAGATGAAAATGGAATCAGTGGTTCAATTGACAACCGAGATGAAAAGATTGGTAGGAAAATCCGTGATTCTGAGGTTAAAAAAGTACCTTTTATGCTAATAGTGGGCGAAAAAGAGCAGGAAAACAGAAAACTTTCTGTGCGAAAGCATGGGGAGGGAGATCTAGGTAACTACTCTCCGGAGGAGTTTATAAAGTATTTTCAGGGGATTATTTCAGAATCGCTAAGCAAGGATTAATTAGGTAAAATTTTATTCTGCTTTTTTGAAAAGGAAATAATTCCGATATTTGCAGTCAATTTCACAAAAACAACAAAAGCTAACTTGAGAGACAGACAACCAAACAGAGGTCGAAGAGAAGAACCATATAAGGTAAACCAAAAAATCAGAGCCCGAGAAGTAAGATTAGTAGGGGATTTCGTAGAAGGAGGTAATGCAGTATTACCCTTAGACAAGGCTATTAAACTTGCCGAAGAAAATGATTTGGACCTGGTTGAGATTTCCCCAAATGTAAATCCGCCCGTATGTAAGATTTTGGATTATGCCAAATTCAAGTACGAGCAGAAGAAAAAACAAAAGGAAATTAAAGCTAATGCAGCGAAAGTTGTTTTAAAAGAAATTCGGTTCGGACCTAATACAGATGATCACGATTTCAACTTTAAGTTGAAGCACGCGATCAACTTCTTAAAAGAAGGTGCCAAAGTGAAAGCTTATGTGCACTTTGTTGGACGAAGCATTGTATTTAAGGAAAGAGGTGAGATGTTATTGCTGAAGTTTGCGCAGGCTCTTGAAGATTATGGAGCAGTTGAGCAGCTTCCAAAATTGGAAGGAAAGCGAATGAACATCTTCATTGCACCGAAACAATCGAAGAAATAATTTCAACTAAATACAAACAGCAAAATGCCAAAAGTAAAAACCAAATCTTCCGCTAAAAAGCGATTCGCTTTGACCGGAACAGGAAAAATCAAAAGGAAGCACGCTTACAAAAGCCACATCCTAACTAAGAAAGCTACCAAAAGAAAGAGAGAATTGACCAAAACTGGTTTGGTTCACACTTCCGATGAAGGTAGAGTAAAAGACATGTTGAGAATCTGATCAGCCTGTCTCATTAATTAAGGTTTATTTATTCACCAGATGCTTTGGTCTAAAAGATTTCGATAACACGGAACACCAAGTGTCAAAAAACAAAAAACTATGCCTAGATCAGTAAACGCGGTAGCGTCCAGAGCAAGAAGAAAAAAAGTGCTTAAAGCCACAAGAGGATACTTCGGAAGAGGTAAAAATGTGTGGACTGTAGCAAAAAACAAGTATGAGAAAGGTCTTCAGTATGCGTACAGAGACAGAAAAGCGAAGAAGAGAGAATTCAGAGCTTTATGGATCCAGCGTATCAATGCCGGTGCAAGAGAGCACGGTATTTCCTATTCTCAATTTATGGGTATGTTGAAGAAAGCTGAAATCGAGTTGAACCGTAAGGTATTGGCTGATTTGGCTATGAACCACCCAGAGGCATTCAAAGCTGTAGTTGAAAGAGTAAAATAAGGTTTGCTGACCTTATTTTGCGGAAAGCCTTCCCTTTTTGGGAGGGCTTTTTTGTTTAATAAGTATTTAGGTTAAAGTATATCAAAGACCAGTAATCTCTAAATTAAACTTGGATGTAAATCCCGTGCTATCAATAAAATTGGGAAGAACATAATTTTTTACCCACTCTCTTCCTTTTCCAGATTTAAGTTCTTTTTCTTTTTTTAAAGCATCTTTTTTAGAGTCGAAAAACTCGACAAATACAACCATCCATGGCCTATATTTAGTTGTAAAACCTTTTGTTGATTTAAAATTGTGAAAATTGAACCTGGTGATTAAATCAGAGGTCATTCCGGTGTAGGTTTTACCAGTTGAAGGCGAGAAGAGTATGTAGACTACAAATTCATCCATTTCCTAAAAATAAAAAAGGCCTCTGAAAAATCAGAGACCTTTGTAGTCCCGAAAGGATTCGGGAGGAGTTGAACCTTTGTCCGCCGCGCCTGTGCGCCTTGGCGTAGCGGATATGAATACTGCGCTCTAACCAACTGAGCTACCTCGCCAGAATTTTTTTAATCACTATTTCAATATTTCAGGAGTTGCACCTGTTTGCGACAGGCAGGCCCATGTCCGCCGCGCCTGTGCGCCTTAGGCGTAGCAGATATGAATATTGCACAGTTTTTATGTCTTGGAATAAAAAAAGGCTTCCGTTTCCGAAAGCCTTTGTAGCGAGGACGGGAGTTGAACCCGTGACCTCAGGGTTATGAATCCTGCGCTCTAACCAACTGAGCTACCTCGCCAGATTTCTTTTTAAATCACTATTTC
>NZ_VLOG01000067.1 GCF_007655305.1 Algoriphagus algorifonticola | reverse complement strand
GTCCGGCAGGTAAATGTAGAAGGGGCCACTACCACTACGTTGGATTATTTGGGGGAATTTGTGTTTGAAAAAATCAATTCGGGAGCCAATACGCTGTCCTATATCATGCATGAGGAAGGACGCGCTGCCTTTGAGAACTCAGCCTTCCAATACGAATTCTTCGTCAAAGATCATTTGGGAAATGTACGTCAGGTAGTCCGTGCACCACAGTCCACGCTTAGAATGGCAACCATGGAGCCTGAAAAGGCCGAAGAGGAGGAGGAGCTGTTTGACAATATCAAGGAATCTCGCCAAGGCGCAAGTGAGCATAACAAGACCCCCGGAGGCTATGCGACAGCGTGGCTCAATGCGGATCGTGGAAGAATACTTGGTCCTTCCCGAAGTCAGGAAGTGCAGCAGGGAGACAGTGTGGAAGTCGGGGTTTTTGGGAAATATATGGATCCACGAAAAACGCGCCTCCATCCGGTGTCCTTTATTCAAACAGGGGCCAATACCAAGATGATCCAACAACTGACTGAATTCGGGCAAAACCTCCGAGCCACCGGTCCCAATGAACTGGCCATAGCAAATGTCATCGCTCTGGTGATTACAGAACTTCAGCAAAAACCCGCCCCCGAGGCATATTTAGGATATGCGCTTTATGATGCAGACAGTAATCTGTATGAACAAGGAAAGGTCATCTTATCCAAAAAAGCCCGAAACAAACACGAGGAACTGATTCAAAAGCTGGCGATCAAGAAGGATGGCTATATCGAGACCTACCTAGTCAATGAAACGGCTGAAAATGTTTGGTTTGACCAGTTCCGGATCATGAGCACGGGTCCACTGATCGTGCAAGAGACTCATTATGATCCTTGGGGAGTGGATCTCTCGGGACTAGGTTACCAATATGGTGAGGACCGAGCGTGAATAATCAGTCCTGTGGACTGATTTAGCGAGGGGCCAGTTTGCAGGGCTGGGTGAATCCTTATCTTTATAATGGCAAAGAGCTGACAAGCGGATTAGGCGTGATCATGTACGATTACGGGGCTAGATTCTATATTCCTGCGATTGGGAGATGGTTTGTGCATGATCCGCTGGCTGAAAAGGCTAGAAGACATAGTCCGTATAACTATGCCCTAAATAACCCGATGCGCTTTATAGACCCGGATGGAATGGAGGCGTATTCGGTGATGGGGGGTATAACAGTTGATGGGTATTTAGCTCCTGAAGATGTAAATATGCCAGTATCCCCAAATGGAGGAGGAAAAGAAATCCAACGTAAAAACGCAGAACGAGCCAAACAACAACAGGAATCAAGAAACAGAGTAAATAATGAAATTCGGCAGAGGGCTGGATTAAAGGTTAATAGTAATTTAGCTACTTTCCAAGATCAAACTAGACCAGATTTACTTGGGTACGGGAATTTTTACAGGAATCAAATGGGCACCGAAGCGGGGAAAGATATGTTTGAACGCTATTGGTTAGGAAAGGGTGATATGACCCTAACCCAATCCCAATTTGAGGAAATTGCAAGTCTTGCAAAAGCAAAAGGTGCTGATAAAATAGAAGGTAAAAAAATAGAATTAAATGGGAAGGAGGTTATTGCTAAAGTAATATCCTTCTATGGAACCGTACATGCTAACTCTCTTGGAAGTTCAACGTTGTATTATGATTTAAATAATAATCCTGTAGGGTTCTATGACGTATTTGATTTTGATCCAAAACCATGGGGAGTTAGGTCATATGAAGCAGAAATCAAAACAAGATTAGTCAATCTGGATGGTCAGATGGTTGGCGCTAAACCTTTTAAGATAAAATTTCCTTGATTTATGAAAAAATACAATATTATATTTTTTGGGATTCTCATAGTGGTACTTGCTATGTATATTTTCTTTTATGATAGTTTGCCCCCTAGAACTCCTAAAAAAGTAGCTAGATTAATTAGTGGCTTGGATGTGCCTAGTGATTCTCGTGTTGTAAAGTATGAAGAACAATGGAATGATTTCAATGGAAATGGGTATTCATTAATTATTCTAAGTTTGGAAAAAGAACCTTTCAATAAAATTTACAATCGAGCTAAATCACTAAATTTTCAAGAGTTGCCAATTAAAGAAGTTCTTTATGGCCCTATTAATTCCTTATTACCGGAAAAATCAGATGGTGTTTATGAAATTCAATTCTCCGATAAAGAAAATATGTCCTATTCAATTTCTCTTTTAAATAAAGCAGATAATACATTGTTGATATATGTAGCTTCTAATTAAAAATAATCCCTTTTATCACTTAAATGTCCGGCAGGTAAATGTAGAAGGGGCCACTACCACTACGTTGGATTATTTGGGGGAATTTGTGTTTGAAAAAATCAATTCGGGAGCCAATACGCTGTCCTATATCATGCATGAGGAAGGACGCGCTGCCTTTGAGAACTCAGCCTTCCAATACGAATTCTTCGTCAAAGATCATTTGGGAAATGTACGTCAGGTAGTCCGTGCACCACAGTCCACGCTTAGAATGGCAACCATGGAGCCTGAAAAGGCCGAAGAGGAGGAGGAGCTGTTTGACAATATCAAGGAATCTCGCCAAGGCGCAAGTGAGCATAACAAGACCCCCGGAGGCTATGCGACAGCGTGGCTCAATGCGGATCGTGGAAGAATACTTGGTCCTTCCCGAAGTCAGGAAGTGCAGCAGGGAGACAGTGTGGAAGTCGGGGTTTTTGGGAAATATATGGATCCACGAAAAACGCGCCTCCATCCGGTGTCCTTTATTCAAACAGGGGCCAATACCAAGATGATCCAACAACTGACTGAATTCGGGCAAAACCTCCGAGCCACCGGTCCCAATGAACTGGCCATAGCAAATGTCATCGCTCTGGTGATTACAGAACTTCAGCAAAAACCCGCCCCCGAGGCATATTTAGGATATGCGCTTTATGATGCAGACAGTAATCTGTATGAACAAGGAAAGGTCATCTTATCCAAAAAAGCCCGAAACAAACACGAGGAACTGATTCAAAAGCTGGCGATCAAGAAGGATGGCTATATCGAGACCTACCTAGTCAATGAAACGGCTGAAAATGTTTGGTTTGACCAGTTCCGGATCATGAGCACGGGTCCACTGATCGTGCAAGAGACTCATTATGATCCTTGGGGAGTGGATCTCTCGGGACTAGGTTACCAATATGGTGAGGACCGAGCGTGAATAATCAGTCCTGTGGACTGATTTAGCGAGGGGCCAGTTTGCAGGGCTGGGTGAATCCTTATCTTTATAATGGCAAAGAGCTGACAAGCGG
>NZ_VLOG01000066.1 GCF_007655305.1 Algoriphagus algorifonticola | reverse complement strand
TAATCAATTACACAATTACTCTTTACTTCTTCCTTCCTTGGCGGGAGACATTATCGCCGCGCCTTTGCGACGCCGCGAGCCTGTTTTAAACCACATAGCCACAATAGCCCACATAGATAAAAAACATAGCTTCACACACCCTTTGCCTAATCTATCCTTTTGCGGGAGATGATAAGATGAATTAACTATCAAATCGCTTCTCCGAAGCTCTTGATAACTCTTTCTTCGACTTTCTACAATCATAACGCCTCTCTGAGGCTTTAAGAGGCAGAACTCTTTTAGAGCACCAGAGGTGCGACCTGATTGTAGAGAATAAAGTCACAAACTTGCCAAAGCACCAGCGGTGCGATTTGATCAACCTTCAAAAAATCTCTTTGCCGCTTCCATCCTTGGCGGGAGAATAAAATCGCCAAGCCGTTGCGACGCCGCGAGCCATTTTTTCACCACATAGCCACAATAGCCCACATAGATAGAAAACATTGATTCATAAACCCTTTGCCTAATCTATCCTTTTGATGGAGATGATTGTAAGACTGCTTCGCTCCGCAAGCTCCGCTCACAGTGACGGTAAACCAAATTAACTCCAGATCAAACCCTCCGCGCCGTTGCGACGCCGCGAGCATTTCTTCCCGCCAAGCCTCAAAACTTCACCTGTGCTTCCAGCTTCTTCCCCTCTCGTTCGTACCAAACTTTCGCTTCATCTCCTTTTTGGAAAGCACTTAAAGCTCGCATATAGCTCATCATATCCACTATAGTAGAATCTCCCAATTGTAAAATGACATCTCCTTTTTGCAAACCTGCAGCTTGAGCGGGCTTGTCTTCCGAAACTCCATCGATTCTCATACCCTTGCCATCAAATAAATAATCCGGAACTACGCCCAAAGAAACCGTGAATCGAGGCGAATCACCTGAACTGTCCTTGGTTTTGGTAAAGGCCAATTTTGGTTCCTCATCCAGCTTCCCAACCAATCGCTCTATGTATCTCACCACCTTCAACAAGCCCTCATAATTGATCTTTTCTGAATCGTCTGAAGGTTTGTGATAGTCTTCGTGCTGACCAGTGAAAAAATGTAAAACAGGTAAGTCCTGCAAGTAAAATGAGGTATGATCAGAAGGGCCAACTCCTGATTCGGAGGTCACTAATTTCAAACTGTCTGCATTCACTAGATCCAAAGCAGACACAAAACTTGGACTGGTGCCTACTCCATTGATGGCTAGGGTTTTTTCTTCGTTAAGCCGACCAACCATATCCATGTTGATCATGAAGTTGACAGTTTCTAAATCTATGGTTGGATTTTTTACAAAATAATTAGACCCCCAAAGACCATTTTCCTCTCCTGAAAATGCGATAAACAAAAAGTTGGACTGATGCTTTTGATGCTTTAATAGTTCTGCCAAAGCCAAGAGTGCAGCAGTGCCGGAAGCGTTATCATCTGCTCCATTATGGATGGCGGAATCTCCCCGATGCAAAGAACCCACTCCACCAAATCCCAAATGGTCAAAATGAGCCCCTATCACAATTGTTTTTTCAGCCTGATTATCAATGAAGCCTAGAACATTTCTACCGGTGATTCCTTCTCCGTCTGTGCCAATCACAGCTTCTTCATGAGGGTTGGATGGTTTGGAAACGGTAAATTCCTGGAAAAAACCAGAGGTTCCTTTGGGCTCTACTCCTAATTGCTTGAAACGATCAGCCAAATATTGGGCAGCTTGCTCTTCTCCTTCTGTGCCAATAGCACGGCCTTCCAGTTGGTCTGCAGCCAAGAAACTGACATCTTTTTTCAAGTTTGACAATAGCTTATCATCGCTGGGAGCCGACTGACAAGACAGCATCACAGTTGCTATCAAAGAGGTAATAATCAGAGTATTGAATTTCATAAAAGCAGGAGTTTAGCTCAAAGATAATAATTGGTATCTTCGCGCAGCAAAATAAAATGAATACAAAATGCGTCTTTTACTATTCGCTTTGATCGCTTTGATCATTTCCTGCTCTCCCAAAATCTCAAACACCGAAGAGCTTGAAACTCCAACTCACACTGCCACTGATTCTTTACTTCTTTCTGAAAATGAAATGAAGTATCTCAGAAATATCAAACAATTGACTTTTGGAGGCAATAATGCAGAAGCGTACTGGTCATTTGATGACTCTTTATTGGTTTTCCAGTCTGATTATGCAGCCTGGGGAGCTTCTTGTGATCAGATATTCTATACCGACTGGAGAAAGGATGATCTAAAAAATAATGCTCCTCAGCGTATTTCAACAGGATTGGGGAGAACTACTTGTGCTTATTTCCTTCCGGGCAATGAAACCATCGTCTATGCCTCCACTCATCTGGGCGGGGACGACTGCCCTCCTGTTCCTGAAAGAAGAACTGACGGGAAATACGTTTGGCCTATCTATGACACCTATGATATTTTCACTGCGGACTTAAGCGGTAACCTTCTATCCCAACTGACCAATGAACCCGGTTATGATGGGGAAGCTACCTTATCACCGAAAGGGGATAAAATTGTATTTACATCCATGCGCACTGGGGATTTGGAATTGTTTACCATGAATATTGATGGAAGTGAAGTGAAGCAAATAACCTCAGATTTAGGCTATGACGGCGGAGCATTCTTTTCTCCTGATGGAAGCAAATTAGTATGGAGAGCCTCCCGCCCTAAGACTGAAGAGGAGATCAAAGAATATCAAGAGTTATTGGCTGAAGGATTAGTGAAGCCAACGGAGATGGAATTATATGTAGCCGATGCAGATGGGAGCAATATTCAAAAAGTAACGGATTTGGGTCAGGCGAACTGGGCTCCTTTTTTCCACCCATCAGGTAAAAAGCTGATTTTCGCTTCTAACCATCACACCGAGCGTGGCTTCCCATTCAATCTGTATATGATCAACTTAGATGGCTCAGGATTAGTCAGAATCACTGAAAATGACACCTTCGATGCATTTCCGGTCTTTTCCAACGATGGTAAATATCTGGTATTCTCCTCCAATAGAAATAATGGTGGAACTCGGGACACCAACTTATTTGTCGCCGAGTGGATCGGTGATTAAAGCTTGAGACCGCAGGGGCTAAAAACTCTTGCGGTTTTTCTTTTTTGCATGCTTGCAAATCCTTTTTTATCTTCTGCCTTCTCAACCTATTTTTGAAATGAAGATTTATCGAAGATTAATCATTCCTTTTTTGGTCACCCTTCTTCTGGTCATTGCCAAAATCTACTACAAAGGAGAATCTGAATCTTGGGAAGGCTTTTGGAGTTATCTTCCTCACCTCAATACCATTCTGATCATTTCGGGATTTACCTGGTGTCTATTGGTTTTTACAGGAATCCTCAAGCGGATTTTCCTGAAACAATACGATATCAGCAAAGAAGATAATCTCAGGGCAAGAAAGGTATACACCCAACTCAATATCCTTCAAAAGATCACAAACTTTGTTATCATCGTTTTGGGAATCGGGCTGATCTTGATTTCTTTCGAGCCAATTCGAAAAATCGGAGTTGGAGTCTTCGCCTCCGCAGGTGTAGCGGGTATAATAATCGGTTTCTCAGCACAAAAAGCTATAGGGGCACTGATTGCAGGAATCCAAATTGCCTTTGCACAGCCATTCCGGCTGGATGATGCGGTGGTGGTCGAAGGCGAATGGGGCTGGATTGAAGAAATCAACCTAACCTATGTAGTAGTCAGGATTTGGGATCAAAGACGTTTGGTTTTACCCACAACCTACTTTTTGGAAAAGCCTTTTCAAAACTGGACCAGAAGCTCTGCTGACATAATTGGTTCTGTTTTTCTCTACACCGATTACACGGTTCCATTTGATGCATTGAGAGAAGAGCTGGACAGAATCCTGGAAAAGACCAATCTATGGGATAAAAAAGTCAAAGTTCTTCAGGTCACCAATGCTTCCGAAAGGACTGTAGAAAGTAGGATTTTGGTATCAGCACGAAATTCTCCTACTGCTTGGGATCTTCGCGTTCATGTTAGGGAAAAAATGGTAGAATTTCTTCAGAAAAACTATCCGGATGCTCTCCCTCGAACCCGAGTTGTGTTAGAAAAATCAGAGACGACTTGAAAAAAATTATCATCCTTTGTCTCCTAACCTACTCCTTCCCGACCTTTGGTCAAGAGGATGAAAAACCAATACAATGGGATATTTCAGGATTTGTAGATCTTTATTATGGACAGGATTTCAGAGAACCAATGGCTGGTGATAGGTTTCCTTTTCTTTACAATCATAATAGAAAAAACAGGCCAAGCATCAATTTGGCTTTAGTGACTGTTCAGTTAAAGTCCAAATATTTCCGTGCAAATCTAGGCATTCAGCAAGGTACTTATGCCCAGGACAATTTAAGCGAGGAGCCCAAGGCCTTGCGATGGATTCACCAAGCCAATGTGGGTGTAGCTCTGGACCAGAACCAATCGCTCTGGCTGGATGTGGGTGTTTTGCCTTCTCATATAGGCTTCGAGAATGCGATTTCTACCAAAAATCTGACATTGTCGCGTTCACTTATCGCCGAAAACAGCCCTTATTTTGAAACAGGCGCTAGGTTAAAATGGAAAATGAACCAACGATGGGATTTTGCTTTTTTGGTGCTCAATGGATGGCAAAGAATTCGGTTTATCCCCGGCAAGGCTGCTCCGTCTTTTGGAACACGGGCAACCTACACTCCCAATGAAAATACTACTTTGAATTGGAGTACATTTTTGGGCACTGATCAACCTGCAGAAAGTGGTACTTATCTTTATTTCAGCAATCTGTTTGGGAAGTTTCGCCTTGATCAAAAATGGAACTTAATCATAGGGCTGGATGTAGGAAATCGAACTGTAGAAGGGGATTTTAACCCAACTTGGTGGGGAACTTCCTTAATTTTACAGCGGCAATTTTCTGGAAAATTTGCCTCAGCAATTCGCTATGAATATTATCATGATCCCTTCCAGGCAATTGCTACAAGCTTGAATAATTGGGGCATAGAAACAGGGGGGATATCTTTGAATACCGATTGGACCTTGGGAAAGGTTGCCATCCTCAGATTGGAAGGCCGTTATCTGACTGGGCCATCTTTGGGTCGGGATAATCGCAATTCAACTGATTTCTTTCTGCTGGGTTCTATAGAATTCACTTTGAATTAAAGCTCATTAAGTTTTTCCAAATAACTTTCCGCCTGATCGAGGATTTCCTGCTTATTTTTCAATTTATCCAAAGTTCTATAAGCCATTCCTATCCTGGGGTTTTTTTCCAATTTCTCCCGGTTTCTTTCATAAAATTGCCAATATAGGCTGTTGAAAGGACAGGCTTTTTCTCCAACTTTTTCCTTGTGATTGTAAGCACAATGCTCACAGTAATTACCCATTTTTTTGATGTAATTGGCTGAAGAAACATAAGGTTTGGTCCCTACGATTCCTCCATCTGCAAACTGACTCATCCCGCGCGTATTGGTGATTTCTACCCATTCGATCGCATCTATGTATATCCCCAAATACCACTGATCCAATTCATCGGGGTCTATTCCTGCAAGCAAAGCAAAGTTGCCTGTGACCATCAATCTTTGGATGTGATGTGCATAGGATTTCTCCAAAGACTGGGTAATGGAGTGGGAAAGGCATTTCATTTTGGTTTGACCAGTCCAAAACCAATCAGGCAACTTGCGATCATGCCCAAAAAAGTTCATCTCCGCAAAGTCCGGCATTTTAGCCCAATAAACTCCCCGCATGTATTCTCTCCAACCTATGATCTGCCGGATAAAGCCTTCCACTTGGGAAATGGCAATCTCATCGCGATGTTCTTCCCAGTATTTTTCTACTTCCTCCACCACTTCCAGAGGGGAAAGCATTTTTGAATTCATGGCAAAACTCAGTCGAGAATGAAATAAATAAGGATCCCAAGTAGTCAAAGCGTCCTGATAGTCTCCAAAATGAACCAATAAATTATTACAAAAATGATCCAGCACCTCCAATGATTCTTCTCTGGAGGTAGGCCAAGGGAAGTTTTTAGGATCTACTTCTCCAATTGTTTTGACCTCCGCTTTTTCAATCATTTTATGAATATCACTAAGATCTTTGGGATGTAATTTTGGCTTACGCAAAAGACGCTTGTCTTTCAGGGCCTTTCTGTTTTCCTGATCAAAATTCCATTTTCCATCCACCGGCTCCTTTCCATCCATGAGGATATCAAACTTCTTCCTCATCTCCCTGTAAAATGACTCCATCAAATAAGTCTTCTTACCCTTGAAAAAATCCTTGAGGAATTCTCTTTCTGTCAAAAAATGCTCTGTATCATAAGCCTTAGACTCAATTTCCAGAGATTCACTAATATTTTTCAGCTGCTCATCCAAACGATACTCATCAGGCAGCTGGTATTCAAACCTTTCAAATTCACCTTCTTTGATAACTTGCTCAATTAATTCATCCAGCTTTTGAGGATTATTTTTATTGTCGAGTTGAAAGTAAATTACCTGATGGCCTGCTTCCTCTAGACTTTTTGCAAAGTTTCGCATGGAGGCAAAAAACGCTAGCACTTTTTCAATATGGTGAGGAGCATAATCTGTCTCCTGCCTCATTTCTGCAATCAAATAATGATTGTTCTTGTCGGCTTTATCAAACCAGGAATGTTTTGAGTTTAATTGATCTCCGAGAATTAGGCGTAAGGTTTTAGACATAAAAAAAGGCTTTCTGATAAAAGCCTTTTTGATTGAGGTTTGTTTTGATTTTAATATTTGAAGCAAGGCATAGATGAAGTTCGGCCTCTTCCTTTTGCAGAGCCAGCCAGGAAGCTGTATCGAATGGAGATTTCATGAGCACCTCCTGTATTGGCATTTCCCAAAGAAGAAAGGGTGAAATCGTGGCTGTATCCAATATCCAATCCACCGCCCAATGAAATTCCTACCAAAGCAATTACTGACTCATGGTTGGGCTGGGATTTATCAGAAACCGGGATTCCTCTGTACCAAACTCCCAAAACCAATGGTTGAATATTAATCTGAGTTCCTAAATCCAACTGAGTAAATGGTCCTTGATTTTTATAATTAAATGCGAAAGTCAACTCTTTGGTGCCTGTTCTCTGATTGTAGAATTGGGTAGACGAACCACCTGAAAGGTCCAGCTTTATTCCTCCATGTGCGGAAACCTTGATAGGCAACTCACTGATTTCTCCTTCTATGAAAGAAATATTAGGCTGAGTCACGTGATGAGCGGATGCTCCAAACCAGAAATTATCATTGTGAAATAACATTCCAAAGCTATAATCCACGAACTGATGACGGAAATCAGAACCTAAGTTTTCACCGGAGAAGTCACCCACTGCTCCAGTTTGATCATCGATTTGGCTACCAAACAATAAATTACCAAAGTATGCATCTCTATCCATATAAGACACCTGACCACCCACTCTCAAAAAGGATTTAAACCCCAATCTTGCGCGATAAGAATATGAAGCTCCAATTTCGGATACGCTAAGATTGGCCATGCTTTGTTCAGATCTGTTGAAAACAATTCCGATTCCGCTATTAGCTCCAAAAATATAATGATCCAAATAGGCTGAATATGAGGTAAAGGACTGATCTAACCCAGGCCATTGATTTCTATAATTCACTCCGATTCGGGTCATCTCAGAAGCACCTGCCATAGCAGGGTTCAAGTACAAGGGAGCGGCATAAAACTGGGAATATTGCACATCCTGAGCACGAAGGCTTAGGCATACACAACTTAGGATGATAAACGTAAATAATGTTTTCATAACCTATCTGATTAGGGTGATTCCTCCGCTTTTGGTACTTTGGATACCTTCGCGGTTGGTATAGGTGATTTTATATAGGTAGTTTCCTGCAGGTAAGGTTTGTCCACGGTAGGTACCATCCCATCCACGAGCTTCCAAACCTGATTCAACAAATAGCCTTTCTCCCCAGGTATTAAAGACTTCCATAGTAAAGGCGGTGATTGCCTTCATTTTTGGTAAGAAAGTATCATTTAATCCATCTCCGTTTGGCGTAAATGCATTCGGGATGACTACCATTTCAGTGGCTGTTGCCACTTGAATTCGGTTCGTTTCAAAAGAGGAGCAACCATAAATATCAAAGCCCGTCAATTTCACTTCATAAATCCCTGCTTTTTCAAAAACATGGATTGGGTCTTTTTCCGAGGAAACTGTTCCATCTCCGAAATTCCACTCCCAGGCGATAAACTCAGGGGCAATCTCACTCTCAAAAAGTATTTCTTCCCGGGTAAGTACTTCTGGATCAGCATTGATAACCAGTTTTCTATAGTTAAAATCAAGTCTTCCTCCCTGAGTGGCCGCCTTCGGGAAATCAACTTTAGCTTCTGTTTCTACTTTGCAACCTAAGGCATCAGTGATTGTCACTTTAAGAGTTCCTGATTGATTGAAAGTGATTTCCTTTTTGTCAACCTCTCCGGTGCTCCACTTAATTTTAAACGGTGCTTTACCTCCTTGGAAAGAAACCCAAGCATTTCCTTTCACTGTACCTTGATCACAATTCACCTCAAGGGCTGACTCGATTCTGGCTGTGATTGATTCATTTTGACCAACTTGAACAGCTTTAGTGGATGAGCAACCACTTTCATCTGTCACTTTTACTTCATAGGTGCCAGCGGCTAGATTTTTCCTGGAAAGACTGCCTTTCACTCCGTCTGACCAAGTAATATCAACAGTTCCTTTTGCTCCAGTTACTTTGATTTCAATTTCTCCATCATTTTCACCTGAGCAGCTCAAGTTTTTGGATTGAACCAGTTGAAGATTTAATGCTGATTGATTTTCAAGCTTAAATTCTTGTTGGATGAAGCAACCTGAAGCATCAGTAACCTTCACTTGGTAAGTCCCTGCTGGAAGGTTTTTGATTTCAGATCCGGTCATGCCATTGCTCCAAGAGTAGGTATATGGTGCTGTTCCTCCGTTAATATCCAAAGTGATCTGACCATTTTCTGATGAAGAACAGCTTGGAGCGAGAAAATTGGACTTAAGCTCCATTCCTTTTGGCTCATCCACTTTGTAAATTCCCTGAAAAGCACAACCCTTACTATCTTTAATCAACACCTCATAAATTCCGGATTTAAGGTTTGAAACATCCTTAGTGCTAGCACCGGTGTTCCACTTATAAGTATAAGGTCCAACACCTCCACTTACAGAAAGAGAAATTGTCCCGTCATTTTTTCCTTGGCAAGAACTGTTGGTGATAGACTCGGATACACTCATTCCTTCAGATGCAGATCCTATTTCAAAACTGGTGGTGACATCACAATTGTATTTGTCGATGACGGTTACAGTGTATGTTCCTGGCTTAAGATTGTTTACCTCCCAAACATTGGTCAGACCATTGCTCCATTTTACTTTGTACGGCTCTCCTCTTCCGATTTTAACAGAAATTTTTGCTGAACCATCATTGCCGGAACCACAACTTGCGTCTTTCTTTTCAACAGGATTTAAAATCAACGGGAAAGGCGGTTGAACCACAATTTTTTCTATGTGCTTAAATCCAGTCGCATCAGTGATTTCAACAGTGTAAGTACCTGCAAAAAGATTGGTTCTGTTTTGAGTGGTTTCATTGGTGTTCCATCTAAAAGTATAAGGAGGTGTTCCCCCTTTGATATCCAAATTAATATGTCCTTTCTCAGAATTGGAACAAAGAGCAAGTTTACCGCTTACCTCCACTTGGATTGAATTGTAAGAGAGTATTCTCTGATTGGCTGAATTGGGAACCTCAAAAGAAAATTGGGCAAAAGCAGGAAAATACATTCCAATGCTCAGCAGGAGCAGAAGAAGTGATTTTCCATATGTTTTTAGCCCTAATTGCATTTCCTATTTTGACTATGAATTTCGATGGGTGAAATTTGCCTTATAAAACCTATTTTGTGTATTTCATTTTTTAGAATATTATTTTTTGTAAATCAAATACAACAAAATGATATTCTATTAAATCACTATTTACACCTAATAATAATAGTTTGATTCTTATTTCCAAGGGTTTGTATATACGAAGCAAATATGAAATGCAGCTTTAAAAAATCTTATTTTTCTAGAAATTCTACCATTTCCAAAAAATAGCGGTGATGAAGCTTTTTTTAGGTGACGAAATGAAAAAGGCCTGAAAAACAGGCCTTAAAATTTTTTTAAAATATTTTTAATTTTTTTTCGCTTTACTCAGCTTTCCTTCTGAAAATCAGTATCTGAAGCAAGGGATAGTTCGTGCCCTAAGATTTCTGTTTTTGGCATCTCCCCATAAAAATCGATAAGTAACTGAGACTTCATGTGCTCCTCCGGAGTTTCTCAACCCTAATTTGGAGACCGTAAAATCATAGGAGTAGCCTATGTCCAGACCGGTCGGAAGTGATACGCCGACTAAGCCGATAATTGACTCATTGTTGGGTAAGGAGTTTTTGGTTGGCAAACCTCTATACCAAAGTCCCAATACCAATGGATCCAAATACAACTGAGTACCAATATCTAATTGGTTGAAAGGGTCTTGCTGTTTGTAATTAAATGCAAAGGAAATTGCCCGCTCTTGGTATGCATGGGTAAAATAATCTCTTCTTCCTCCGGTAAAATCAAATTTGACTCCTCCTTGAGCTGATAGCTTCATCGGAAGTTTGGACATTTGACCTTCCACAAAAGAAACATTGGGCTCACTGAGATGATGCGCAGAGGCACCTAACCAGAAGTTTTTACTATAAAACATCCCACCTAGGGCAAAATCAAAAAAGTTGTACCTGCTATCTATTGGAATACCATTCAGCTCGTCTGTAATACCGCCTATTGTCCCATTGATGATGTCAATTTGAGTTCCAAAAACCAAGTCAGAAAAAAAAGCGTCTCGCTGCATATAACTTGCTTGCCCACCTAACCTGAAAAAGGTTTCCTCTCCCAACTGCAATTTGTAAGCATAAGAAAGTCCTACCTCATTGGTGGCAAGATTAGCCATACTTTCTCTATTGCCATTGAAAATAAGACCGATACCACTATTGTAGTCAAAAATATAATGGTCTATGTAAAATGAATAGGAATTGAAATTTTGGTCCAGGCCAGGCCATTGATTTCGGTAATTGACGCCAATTCTGGTGAGCTCGGAAGCGCCTGTCAATGCTGGATTCAGATAAAGGGGAGCAGCATAGAATTGAGAATACTGTACATCCTGAGCTAAGGAGTTTATCCCTAGCCCCAGTAAAAGTACCAATCCTATTAATTTCCTCACCATACGTAATCCCTCCTTCTGCAAATTAGCCATTAGCCAATTGGCAAAAGAATTTTGAATGTTAAAAGGTTATGAAACTACTAGGGCTTATGATTGGGGTGATCAATCAATTATTTGTTTCTGACCTTTTTTAACTAAACTATAGATCTATAATCACCCTCGATATTCAATAACTATACCAAAGACTTCTTGCCTTTGGAAACATTCGACTAAATATCGATAACCACTTGATTTCTAGTCAAATCCTCTATCGTCTCTCTAGTCCTGATTAAATGGGATTTCCCTTCCCATACTAAAACTTCGGCAGGTCTCAAGCGGGAGTTATAATTAGAAGCCATGCTAAACCCGTAAGCCCCGGCATTTTTGATTACTAAAATATCCCCTTCTCTTACTTCAGAAAGCTCCCTGTCTGAAGCAATGGTATCAGTTTCACAGATGTACCCGACAATATTATACGTATGAGTGTTTCCATCGGGATTGCTCAGATTATAAACATCATGATAGGCATCGTATAGCATGGGCCTCAACAAATGATTCAGGCCGGAATCAACACCTGCAAAAGTGATGGAAGGTGTCTTCTTCACTACATTGGTTTTCACCAGCAAGTACCCCGACTCACTGACCAAAAACTTACCTGGTTCTAGCCACAGCTCCAATTGCTTTCCATATTTTTCACAAAATTGCTGAAAAGCCTCGCTGACCTTTTCCCCTACCTCCTGAATGTCGGTTCTTGGATCTCCTTCTTTATAGGCAACCTTAAACCCTCCTCCACAATCGATAAACTCCAGGTCTGGAAATTTAAACGCCGTATCGAATAAAACATTGGCTCCTCTTAAGAATATTTCTGCATCTAAAATATCAGATCCGGTATGCACATGAAGCCCAACGATCTTGAGGTTTTTTTCTTTGACAATTTCCAGAATTTCAGGAAGTTGCTCTATGGAAATCCCGAATTTACTTGCTTTATGACCTACGGAAATTTTGATATTCCCTCCAGCCATGATGTGAGGATTGATCCGGATACAAGCGCCCACTTTGTTGCCATAGACCTCTCCAAATTTTTGCATCAAAGGAAGGCTGTCCAAATTAATCATCACACCTAGATCTACAGCCTCCTCAATCTCATCAAAGCCTACTCCGCTCGGAGTATACATGATTTCTGAAGGCTGAAAACCTGCCATCAATCCCAATTTCACTTCCTCCAAGGAGACTGCATCCACTCCAGCACCCGCATTTTTGATCAGTTTGAGTATACTGATATTGGATAAAGCCTTGGTCGCGTATTTTATTTTTAAAGGTACTCCCAGAAAAGCCTTTTGAATAGCATGCACTTGATTGGTGATTTTCTCACCGTCATACACATAAAGAGGCGTTCCATATTTTTCAGCAATAGATTCCAAGGAAATTCCTTGAATATGAGTAGGTTTAATAGCTTGTGGCATGTTCTCAAATTTGGCCACAAAGATAGCTAAATAGCCCTAGAATGAAGAATAAATAGCCCTCAATTAGCATCTCAGAGGGGCTTTCTGGGTACAAAATCCCATTTAAACTTGCCTTCAATGGTCTTTCATTCAAGCCGTTAAATATTGTTAACCCTACCTTTCTCCCCCGATAAGCCTTTAAATTTGTAACATGTCCAAAAATAAGATCACTTTAATAATTGTTTTGATGTCCGTAGCCAGCCTTGGCTTGGTGGGATTTCAATACTATTGGGTGAGAAATGCGATCCGAATCAATCAAGAAAGGTTTGATCAGGATGTCTATCAAGCACTGGCAGGGACTACAGATCAACTCGAAAAGAGTGAAGCTAGTGACGTTTTGCTAAGCCAATTAATGAAGGACCCCATTCTTCAAAAATCACTTTTTGAGAAAATTGAACCTATTGATTTTGAAATTCGCCCCAAATCAGGTTTTAGAAGGGGGCCCTCTATCATCGATACCTTAAAAATTACTCCAGTTCCTCAGGTCAGTGCTACTTTCAGAAGGATGCTGGAATCTAGAGGAATTGACTTATCCGTTTTACAGGAAATGGAAAGATTTTTTACGCTTATGACTCCTGAGGTAGCCTCTACTATTTTTACTCCGGATGAAATGGCTATCCTTTTGGAGGAAAAGGAGAGGCAGTTACAATACCTCAGCCAAGTGGAAGTATACAGTTTGGGACCAACAGGGAGCTACTTGGATCCAAACTTCGAAAAAGAGGTCAATGTCTCCGAGGATGCCTTGGAAAAAATCAAAAAAACCAACCTCAAAATTGACCTGATTAACCAAACTTGGGAAGAAATGGCAGCTGGGCAAAAAGCCATTTTAAACCGCCTTGATACTTCTCAGGTAAGAAAACTGGTCAAAAATCACCTGCTGGAAAGAGGAATTTATGAAGATTTCGAATTGGGCCTGTTAAAAGACGATGGTCTCTTGATGCCTATCGGACCTGTGTCTGAACCATTCCGACTAGTTCAATATGGCATACAGGCCAAGCTTTTCCCCAATGACATTTTTGGAAAGGAGAATTATCTCTACATATTCTTTCCGGAGAAAAACAACCATGTACTTCGTCAAGTATGGCTACCCGTGTCCTCTTCCATCTTATTTATCGGAGTAATCATCTGGTGTTTCATCTATGCAATTCGTGTCATTTTCAAACAAAAAGCGCTTTCGGATACAAAAAATGATTTCATCAATAACATGACTCATGAGTTTAAAACTCCATTAGCAACGGTGAGTTTGGCGGTGGAAGCACTTCAGGACCCTGAACTTTCATCTCAGGATAAATTTAGAACCCGGTATTTAGGCATTATTAAAGATGAAAATAAAAGGCTTGTAGCCCAAGTAGAAAACGTATTGCAGGCAGCTGCGTTAGATAAGAAGGATTTTAAACTCAAGGTGGAAGACATCGACCTTTCCGAACTCCTGGAGAATGCAGTGGATCATTTTTCATTACAGATAGAAAAAAGGGAAGGAAATATTGAGTTTGAAAATGAACTGAGCGATGGACTGATACAAGGAGATTTCTTTCATGTCACTCATATATTCAATAATCTCCTCGACAATGCCAATAAGTATAGTAGGGAAAAGCCAACTATCCATATCAAAGCTTGGGAAAATGAAGAACAAGTATGGGTAAGTATTTCGGACCAAGGAATAGGAATGAATAAGGATGCCCAGAAGAAAATATTTGATAAGTTTTATCGTGTACCTACCGGAAACCTCCACGATGTAAAAGGATTTGGATTGGGCCTTTCTTATGTAAAAACTATGTTGGAAGCCCATAAAGGAGAAATTCAAGTACAGAGTGAGTTGGGAAAAGGAAGTACATTCACAATTAATCTACCCAAAAAACAATGAGCAAAGCAAAACTACTAGTGGTGGAAGATGACCCAAATTTGGGTGATATCTTAAAGGAATATCTCGAAATGAAAGGCTATGAGCCCACACTTTGCCGGGATGGGGAAGAAGGATGGAATAAATTCAAAAAAGATAAATACGACCTTTGCCTATTGGATATCATGATGCCCAAAAAGGATGGTTTTACCTTAGCCAAGGAGATCAAAAAGGTGCAGGATGATCTCCCTATCCTGTTTTTGACTGCGAAAAATCAAAAAGATGATATCATCGAAGGATTAAAAATCGGAGCAGACGATTATCTCACCAAGCCCTTCAGCATGGAAGAATTGCTATTGAGGGTCAATGCGATTTTGAGAAGAACACAAAAATCCACTGAAGTAGAAGCCTTGAAAGTTTACAATTTCGGGGATTTTGAATTGCACTACGATGAGCAAGTCCTTGATGGTCCGAAAGGCAAGCATAAACTCACTTCTAAAGAAAATGAATTGCTGAGACTCCTAGCTTCGGAGATGAATAGATTGGTCAATCGCTCCCACGCACTCAAGCAAATCTGGGGAGATGACAGCTACTTCAACGCCAGAAGTATGGACGTTTACTTGAGTAAAATTCGAAAGATATTAAAAGACGACCCCAAAGTTCAGATCATAACGGTACATGGAGAAGGCTTTAAACTGATTGTTGGGGAATCTTAATTCAAAATAACCCAAATCCAACCGTGAGTTCGCTCACGGTTTTTTTATACTAAAACTGTTCCAATACCATTCCTTTCAGGGAAGGTCACTTTTTCAGGGCTAATTTTAACTCCATCTGCCGGATCTTTTGCCAGCAACATCGCCCCATCCATATCCACATAATCCAAAAGTGGAGCGATATGAGCGATCGCAGAAATTCCCACCGAGGATTCAGTCATACAACCCACCATCGTTTTCATTCCCAATCTTTTCGCTTCTTGAATCATTCTCAAACCCGGAGTAATCCCGCCTGCCTTCACCAACTTGACATTAATCGCGTGAAAAAGACCGTGGCATTTTTTCACATCTTCTTCTACAATACAACTCTCATCTGCCATTACAGGTAACTTAGAGTGCAAGTACACCTCCCGCATTCCTTCCAAGTCATCCTTGCCTAAAGGCTGCTCCATAAACTCCACTCCTAATTTGACCAATTCTTCAGAGTTTCGGATGGCCTCCTCAGCGGTCCAAGCACAATTTGCATCTATTCTGAAAACAGCATCGGTATGCTTCCTCAGTTCCTTCACAATTGCCAGATCATCGTGAGTTCCTAATTTGATTTTATAAATAGGCCAGTCCACCTCCTTCATTTTCTGAACCATCTTTTCAATGCTGGCAATTCCTATGGTAAAGTTGGTGGTGGGGATGTTTTCAGGATGTAACTGAAGGTATTGATATAGCTTTAGCCCCTGCCTTTTTGTGAATAGATCCCATGCGGCCATATCCAATGCACATTGAGCAAAGGGATTGCCTTTGAAATAATCTTTACCCATGGCCCAAAGCGTTTCTGGATTAACCGTTTTAGTATCTTCCAATACAGGCCTAAATGCTTCCAGGGCCTCCGTCATAGTTTCAATTGTGACGCCGTAGAAGGGATTGGTAGTGGACTCGCCTAAACCGAAAAAACCTGCATCCTCCAATGTCACGATGAGTGTATCCTGAATATCCCTGCTTTGATGGGCAATCGTGAAGGTATGTCGGAGTGGTAAATCAAATACCTGATAAGATAATTTCATGGGAAGAAAAGAGTCTGAATTGTAAGAAATAGGCCGATTTTTCAACAGAAGATTCCTAGATTTACTTCTATTCCTATCCTATCTGTTTGAAAACATGAAAATAATGAAGAGAAATCAATTTAGCCTGTTTTTGCTGTTTTTAGTTTTTATTATTGGATGCAAAACGGCAAATGAAGAAAAGTTTGAAAGCCTGAATACCCCTTTTTTGGAAAGTGCCTTTGAAAAATTTAAGGAACCCGCTATTACTCATAGGCGATTTAGGCATGCTGATTTACAACCATTGATCCAAAAACATCAAAATTCTTTTCAAATTACAGAATTGGGGAAGTCAGTAGAAGGAAGATCCATAACATCTTTGGATTGGGGTAAGGGTTCAACCAAGGTCATGCTTTGGTCTCAGATGCATGGAAATGAAAGTACTGCAACCATGGCTTTATTTGATCTTTTCAATTTCTTGGAAGCATCCGGAGACGAATATGATAGCTTAAGAAATCTTCTGAAAACTTCCCTCAGCCTCAAGTTTATTCCTATGATCAACCCCGACGGAGCGGAAGTATTTCAAAGAAGAAATGCTTTGGACATAGATTTAAATAGGGATGCAATTTCTCAGATTTCCCCGGAAGCCGTGATTCTGAAAAATGCAAGAGACAGCTTCGAGCCAGAATTTGGTTTCAACCTCCACGATCAACAGGTTTATTATAATGTGGTTAATACAGCGAAGCAGGCAACTATTTCTGTTCTAGCTCCTGCTTATAATTATGAAACAGAAATCAATGAGGTAAGAGGAAGAGCCATGAAAACCATTGTGGGAATGAACAGGCTTTTACAAGAGCTTATTCCCGGACAGGTAGGAAAGTATGACGATGCATTTGAGCCACGAGCTTTTGGAGATAATATCCAAAAATGGGGAACCAGTACGATCTTGATTGAATCTGGAGGCTATGTCGGTGACGCAGAAAAGCAGTATATCCGTAAATTAAACTTCCTGATAATCCTGAATGCTCTACATCAAATTGCCACCCAATCCTACGAACAGCATAGCATTGATGAATACTTTGCAATCCCTGACAACGATCTGCAATTGGTTGACCTGATCATCAAAGAGATGCAAGTAGAAGTTGAGGGGAAAAAATTCCCGGTAGATCTGGCAATTCGTAGAAGAGAAAACAATGCAGACAGTACTTTTTATGTTACTGGAAACGTGGAAGATTTAGGAGATATGCAGGTCTATTTTGGCTTTGAAGAAATAGATGCAACAGGTTTAAGTTTTAAGGAAGGCAAAGTATTCGAGCAAGAATTTGAAAACTTGGCAGCTATCAGTTCAGAAGAAGCGATAGAGCTGTTGAGACAAGGCTATTTGGGAGTTAAAATAAAAAATGGAAAGCCCGGAGATCTTCATCAATTACCCATTCTGATTTTACAGAGTAAAAAAGATTTCAATTTCGGCTGGAAGACAGGCTCTTCACCAAACTTCTTTTTAGCAGAAGGCGATTTACTGAAATACGCAATCGTAAATGGCTATCTCATTGACCTTGAAAATCCCAAGGAGCAGGTTTTGAAGCAACGGGTTTTCTAAGCGTTAAAATTTATGAATTGACCAAAAGCCTGGTTTTTCCCGGGCTTTTTTTCGTACAAAATATCTATATTATTCCATAAACCTCTACACTATGAAATCATCGTCCATCATTTTTTCTTTGGCCATAGTTCTTTCTTCTATCGTATTGGGACAGGCTGTGATCAATCGAAACCGACCACAGGGCACCATCAACGTAACTGGCTTAGGAGAAAGTAATTTTACTTCTGACCTGATCGTATGGGAAGGTAATTTCAGTCGGGAAAGTAAAGACCTTCAGACTGCCTATTCCAATCTGGAAAGAGATCGCGAATCGGTCACAACCTATTTGGTTTCCAAAGGAATTCCGAAGGAACAATTGGTTTTCAACGCGGTCATCACAAACCCTCAATATCAGCAAAACTACTCCAACGACGGAAGATACATGGGGCAAACCTTTACTGGATATCAATTGAGTCAATCCTTACAAATTGAATCCAAAGAAGTAGAAAAGGTGGAAAAAATCAGCCGGGAAATCACGGAATTATTAAATCAAGGAATTGCTTTTTACTCCCAACAGCCCCGATACTACTATACCGAATTAGAGTCCCTCAAGCTGGAAATGATAGCAAAAGCAACTGAAGATGCCAGAATTCGCGCAGAGCGTATCGCTGAAAATTCAGAGGCAAAACTAGGCGATTTGATTTCTGCCAATATGGGAGTTTTTCAAATCACCGGACAAAACTCAGGAGAAGATTATTCCTGGGGAGGAGCCTTTAACACCAGTTCAAAAAACAAAACTGCATCCATCACCATGAAATTGGTTTTTGAATCAAATTAATTTTTCCAAACAATTTCACAGCCAGTGGATTCTATCTAAGTGGTACTATTGGCTATTTTCATTCAATTATTTACGAGCATGACTCTTTACGACTTCCAATCCGATAGTAAGAAATCAGACTGGAGAATTATCGATGATGTGGTCATGGGGGGAAGATCTGATGGCTCATTCTCTATCAATTCAGAGGGACATGGTGTATTCGAAGGGAAAGTTTCCTTAGAAAATAATGGTGGCTTTTCATCGGTCAGATATCAACCTGATAAAACCATCATAGATGGAGCTTCTCAAGTAAAAATTCGGCTTCGAGGTGATGGAAAGACCTATCAATTCCGGTTTAAAAGAAAGCGATCAGATTATCACTCCTACGTGGCGAGTTTCCAAACAAGCGGAGAGTGGGAGGAAATAACCATCCCCTTAAATCAATTCAAACCTGCCTTTCGAGGCAGAGATCTTAACATGGAAAATTTCCCGGGAGATCAAGTACAAGAAATCGCATTTTTGATTGGGAATAAAAAGGCTGAAAGCTTCAAGCTCGAGATCGACTACATCAAATTATTCTAAAGGAAGGCTTAATTTGCATCATGGCAAAAGCTAATCCTCAGGAAAAACCCACATTGCACCCCCGAAATTACCATCAAGGTACTTACGATCTGGAGGCACTTTCCAAAAGCTTTCCCAGACTTGCCGAACATATCTTTACCAACTCTTTTGGAAATCAAACAATAGACTTTGCCGACCCGAATGCCGTTAAGGCCCTAAATAAAGCACTATTATTACATTTTTACCAAGTAGAATTCTGGGATATCCCGGACGGATTTCTAGTTCCTCCGATTCCCGGTAGAGCAGATTATATTCATTATTTAGCAGATCTTTTAGCATCTAAAAATCAGGGAAAAATCCCGAAAGGAGCTAAGATTCAAGCTCTGGATATAGGAACTGGCGCCAATTTGATTTACCCCTTGATTGGTAGTTCAGTATATTCTTGGTCCTTCATCGCTGCGGAAATAGAAGAGCCTGCCTTAAAAAATGCCGAAGAAATCCTGGCTCAAAATCCCACATTTAACAAAAAAATCAATCTCCGGAAACAAGAAATTGAAAGCCGGATATTCAAAGGAATTATTCAACATGATGAATACTTTGATCTAACCCTATGTAACCCTCCCTTTCACAGTTCCGCACAGGAGGCAAAACAAGGAAATCAACGAAAAGCCAAGAATCTAAACTTAAAAAGCAATGAGCTCAATTTTGGTGGACAAAGTCATGAACTTTGGTGCAAAGGGGGAGAATTGGAATTTGTTGGACAAATGATTCAAGAAAGCACTCATTTTAAGCATCAGTGTTTTTGGTTTACTTCCCTTATTTCCAAAGAAGCTAACCTGAAGTCACTTACAAATAGACTAAAGCAGGTTGCCGTAAGCGAATATGAGATTATTGAAATGGCTCAGGGCAATAAAAAATCCAGGTTTTTAGCCTGGACTTATCTGAATTCAAAACAACAGGAGAATTGGAGTAAATTCCGATGGAAATAGCTTATAAAGCTAAAGCCATTGGAATTAATAGCAGATAGCCCGCTATTCCGATTACCCAACCGAAAGCCTGCTTCAGGCCCGAAGAGTATCTTAATTCTTCCGTGTTTTTGAAAATAATTCCTCCTATACCTGCAGCGATTGGAGTGAAGATTAAAGGCAAAATCCAAGTGGAAGAAAAACTTCCTTGAAATGCCAATATAATCAGTAAAACACCCAAGGTTATTCCTGCATGTTTGATAAATGTAATTCTGTTAGAGCCGGAGTTCTGAAATGGATGAGCCGTCATTTCCATGGTGGTAGTGGTTTAGTAATCAAGACTTTGTTATACGGATCAATTCCAGTACCGTTCAAGAAAAAAACAGGTTTTTGAAGACCTGTTTTTTCTTAAAATTTCCTAATGCTTAATTCAGCGTATATTCTACAGATATTTCTGTGTTTAAGACTTTGGAGATAGGACAATTTTCCTCCGCATCTTTCACCAATTCTGCAAATTTTTCCTCTGTAATTCCATCTACCTTTGCTTTTAGCACAAGGTGGGATTTCTTCAAGGAACCATCCTCGAATGTTATATTACAAGTAACATCTAATTCCTGAGGAGGAAAATCAGCTCCGCTTAAATTAAAGCTAAGCTTCATAGCAAAGCATCCAGCATGAGCTGCTGCAATCAACTCTTCCGGATTGGTACCAATGCCATCCTCAAATCTGGACTTAAAAGAATATTGAGTTTTATCTAAAACGGTGCTAGGAGTAGTCAAATGACCATTACCGTCTTTTCCGCTTCCTTGCCATACGGCAGTTGCTTTTCTAATCATGGATTAAAGTGTTTTGGTTAAAAATCTGTCTTATCCATGTAATCAAATACGATGCAGAATAGTTCTTGGATTAGTCTGATTTCTTTGAAAAGAGCTTTGCTATTCTTCGAAAAATTTGCTTCTCCTTTTCCCAGAAAAATTGGAATTGGCCGAAGATAAAGCCATAAATCAACAAGAATATCTGATAGAGCGGTAAAACCAATAAGAGATACAGAACTGTGTTAACAAAGCCGCCTTTTTCAACCCCGAAGAAATCCAAAATGGGGTTTTTGATAAATAAAATTGTAAAGCCCGTGCAGGCGAAAACTACCAAAACCAGAACTACCTGAAGCAGGCTATCCAGTTTCCATTTAGTCTGTAATCGCTGAAGAAAGCCAGGTTTTTGTTCTTTATTTTTCATGAAAAGCTTTCGTAATTTGGAAAAAGGCGAGGAAAATTTCCTCGCCTTTCAATTATTACCAGGTAAACACGCCCTCGTTTAAGTTTTGGAGCGCATCATTTTTAAACTTTGAGTCAATCAATAGGGAGACATTATGTCGGCTACCTCCGTAAGATACCATACGGATAGGAAAATCAACCAAGCTATCCATCACTGATTTTACTGCACCTCTGGTTTCAGAAACCATATTACCTACAATACATATGATGGATTGATTTTCGTCCACTTCCACAGAACCCAACACCTCCAACTCCTTCAGAATTTGTTTCAGGTGAGTCAAATCATCGATAGTCACCGAAACCGCCACCTCAGAAGTGGTGATCATATCGATAGGAGTCTTGTATTTTTCAAAAATCTCAAATACTCTCCTCAAAAAACCGTAAGCTAAAAGCATCCTGCTGGATTTGATTTTGATGGCAGTAATTCCATCTTTGGCAGCAATCGCTTTGACGCCCTTTGCTTCTACTCCTGCTTTAATTAAGGTGCCATGGGCTTCAGGATCCATGGTATTCAGAAGTCTAACAGGCACATTGTATTGCTGAGCAGGCCAAATAGAAGCAGGATGGAGAATTTTAGCACCGAAATAGGCCAACTCTGCCGCTTCATCGAAAGATAACTCAGCAATAGGCCTAGTTCTGTTCACAATGCGGGGATCATTATTATGCATCCCGTCAATATCTGTCCAAATCTCACAAACTGAGGCATTGATCGCTGCAGCCACAAGTGAAGCCGTGTAATCAGAACCTCCACGCTTCAAATTGTCTACTTCATTTCTGTGGTTTTTACAGATATATCCTTGGGTAACAAATAATTTTTGTTCTGGATGCTGAGCAATAATGGCTTTCAGTTTTTCAGAAATCTTCCCCAATTCAGGCTCGGAATTTTCATCAATACTCATGAAATCCAAGGCAATTAAAAATACCGCAGGAATTTCGAGTTCTTCCAAAAGTGTATAAAACAACTTTGTGGATAGCAATTCTCCCTGAGCCAGAATATCCCTATTAATCGCCTCGTTAAAGGAGATTTTCAAAATAATATTCAAAAACTCAAAATGTTCTTTGATGATATCTTCAGCCTTTGCTCTTCCTTTTTCAGTTTTTAAAAGCTGAGGATAAAAATCCATATAGTGAGCATGAAGAGCATCGATTCTCTCCTTTGCCAATATTCTATCAGCATCAGCCAAAGCCTCTCCTATCCCTACAAGGGCATTGGTAGTTCCAGACAAGGCTGATAATACAACAATTGTGGGTTCATCTCCACGGGTTACCAGGTCTTTCACCTGATGCATACGCTCGGGCTTTCCTACAGAGGTTCCCCCGAATTTCATTACTTTCATTGGTAGAGTTTGTCTTTTAGATTACCCTGAAGTCTGCTGATTTTCGCTTGTTTATCATCAAGCAATTTCCACAATAGATTCAAGGATGAATTAATAGGTTTGTTATAATAGATAAAGCTTGAAAATAGGACTTGAGAGTCTATTCTTTTACTTCTAGTTCTCTTTAAAAACCAAGCATTTTGATGGCGGTGATTGCGGCTTCATCTCCTTTGTTTCCATGCTTTCCGCCTGCGCGATCCAAAGCCTGCTGTTGATTGTTTGGAGTTAAAACCCCAAAAATTACCGGCTTGTTATATTTCAATCCAACATTGGTAATTCCATGGGCAACTGCATCACAGATAAAGTCAAAATGCTTGGTTTCTCCCTGGATTACGCAACCTAAACAGATAACAGCATCTATACTTTCATCCTGAGCACACCATTGAGCTCCTAATGTCAGTTCAAAAGAGCCCGGCACATTTTTGCGAATGATATGCTCTTTCTTTGCTCCATGCTGTAGCAATGTTTGATAAGCGCCGGAATACAATGCTTCCGTCACATCTTCATTCCACTCCGAAACAATGATTGCAAATTTTTTGCTGCTGATATCCTGGATATTCTTGGAGCTATGCTCGCTTAGACTTTTTAATGATGTTGCCATCTGAGTTTAATTTTTGAAATGTGGTAAACAAAAAAAGAGTAAGATCCCGAGGACCTTACTCTTCTAATTGGTGCTAGTATTCAGCACTACTTAGCGGCAAGGCCTTCTAAGCGAGCTTTGTGTTTTCGTGCAGCAGCATACTCATAAGACTCGAAATATTTCTCTTCGATCTCTCCATAAGTTGCGATAGCTTCTTGAGTCTTTCCTGCTTCTTCATAGGCTACAGCCAATTTGAATAAATACTTAGGAGTAAAGTATTTATTTTCTTCGCTGCTTGCAGCTTTTTTGTAATTGGAAATAGCCTTATCTAAGTTACCTGTTTCCAAGTATGCATCCCCTAAAAGAGCATAAGCTTTAGACTGAACCAAGAAATCATCCGCAGAGAAATCTTCAAGATAATTGATTGCATCGGTGAAGTTTCTTTCAGAAAGGTAAATAGATCCGATGTAGAAATTAGCCAGATTGGCTGCATCAGTACGAGGATACTCTTCTACAATCTGAAGGAATCCAGGATTAATCCCGTCTCCATTCAAGGCAAACTCAATACTATCTTGCTCATAGAAATATACCGCTTGGAACATTTCTTCCTGAGCTTTCTCATTTTGGTTTGCATTATTGATCTGGAAGAAAAGAATTCCTCCGATCAAAATGATGGCAGCGATCAAAACGCCACCTAATATTTTGCTATTTTTCTTCAAAAAAGCTTCACCTCGACCAAGCGTTTCTGCTAAAACTTCTGGGTTTTCTAGCAATTCGTTTTGCTCTTCCTGTGCTTTTTTGGATAATTTCTTTGCCATGTTACTGATTTTTCAGGCGCAAATATACGTTTTTTATGAATTACACAAAGCCCAATAAAAAAGCCATGAATCCACCTAGTTTTCATGGCTTTTCGAGCTTTGGATATGAATTATTCCATTACAAAAGGATAGTCCTCCTGTACGTAGACATCTTTGAAAGCATCCTGACCATCAGGCCAAGGTGACTCTTCTGCAAATTTCACAGCTTCAGTCACTTGCTTTTTCACTTTTGCATTGATTTTTTCGATCTCTTCGTCGCTTAGGATATTGTTGTCCTTAATAGTCTTCAATACCTGCTCGATAGGATCTTTTTTCTTGTAGTCCTCTACCTCTTCTTTGGTTCTGTATTTCTGAGGATCGGACATGGAGTGTCCTTTGTATCTATAAGTTCTGAATTCCAACAAAGTTGGTCCATCACCTTTTCTGGCTCTTTCTGCTGCTTCAGCAACTGCTTCATGAATAGCTTCTACATTCATTCCATCAACCGGGAATGCAGGCATATCATAAGACTCTCCGATTTGGTATAGTTCGGTCACGTTAGAAGTACGGGCAACTGAAGTACCCATTGCATATCCGTTGTTTTCGATCACAAAGATCACCGGAGTCTTATAAAGCATGGCCAAGTTGAAGGCTTCGTGCACAGCACCCTGACGAACCGCTCCATCACCCATATGACAAATACAAAGGTTTTTGGTGCCTTTATATTTTTCAGCGAAGCCGATTCCTAGACCCATAGGTACCTGAGCACCTACGATCCCGTGACCTCCCATGAAATTTCTTTCCTTATCGAAAATGTGCATAGAACCCCCTTTACCTTTGGTTGTTCCTGTTGCTTTTCCATATAATTCTGCCATCACAGCGCCTGGATCTGTCCCTAAGCCTAATGGGTGTGCGTGATCTCTGTAAGCTGTGATCCACTTATCATCTTTCTCCAAAGCTGTGATAGCTCCGGCGGCGCAAGCCTCCTGACCTATGTAAAGGTGACAGAACCCGCGTATTTTTTGTTGACCATAAAGTTGTCCGGCTTTCTCCTCAAATCGTCTCATCAAGAGCATGCTCTCGTACCAGAACGTATAAGTTTCTTTCGAATATTTTACCTTTGACTTGGTCGCTGCAGTTTTCTTTGCCATATCGTAATGATCAAAATATGCTATTTTAGGCCCCAAATATAACCAACCTCTCCTAAAAATCAGGCTGCCGCCAAAATAATTACCCAAACAGATGTATCTAAAGTCCCTGGAACTCTTACAATTCAAAAATCATGAGAAGACCCGAATGGACTTTAGCACTCAAATTAATTGCTTTACTGGGCTAAATGGTAGTGGGAAAACCAATATACTAGACGGAATCCACTACCTATCGCTCACCAAAAGCGCAGTGCAATCCAGTGATACCTTGAATGTGCAGCATGACAAAGATTTTTTTGCGATCAAGGGTCAATTTGAACTGGATCAAAAACCGCTGGAGGTCAGATGTACGTTTGAGTTGGGAAAAAAGAAACAGATTTGGCAAAACGGAAAGGCTTTAGACAAAACTTCTGAGCATGTAGGGTTAATCCCATTGGTGCTGATTGCACCAGATGATACAGAATTGATCAAAGGGGGAAGTGAGGGTAGAAGAAAATTCTTTGATGGTTTATTATCCCAATTGGACAGAAATTATTTGAATCAACTGATCCGGTATCATCATTTCTTAAAACAGCGGAATGCCCTTTTGAAAAAGTTTGCTGAAACAGGAAGAAGAGATTTGACCTTATTGGGAAGTTACGATGAGGAGATGATTCGGTTAAGTCAGATTTTGGCTAAGCGTAGAGCAGAATTGATGGACGAGGTGGCTCCTATGCTTCAGGCCCATTACGCTGAAATTTCACAAGGACAAGAAAAGGTAACCATCATCTATGAAACCGAAGCGCTTCGAGAGGATTTTGCAAGCTACTTTCAAGGCATTCGGAAAAAAGATTTTATAACCAAGAATTCCAATGCAGGAATTCACAAGGATGATTACAATTTCCTGATCGGAGAGCATCCTATCCGAAAAATCGGAAGCCAAGGGCAACAGAAATCCTTTATTATTGCTCTGAAATTAGCCCAATTTCAAATTTTTGAAAGCGCTAAGGGGGAGAAGCCTCTACTCTTATTGGATGATATTTTTGACAAACTGGACGATACCCGAATTGCCCAAATGATGCAATTGATTTCCAAACATACCTTTGGGCAGATTTTTCTGACTGATGCAAGACCCGAACGCTCACAAGCAATTTTGACTGAGCTGGATTCGGAGGTGTTTTTCTTTGGGGTTGAAAATGGCCAAGTCAGTCAGTGAAACGAACTTAAAATGGAAAATTTTCTATATAATAATTAACTTTTTAAAGAGTCTTATTTTTTCATATTGATATATAACAATGAAAGAGATGACAATTACTGTAAACAAAAAAAATAAGGATGATTTAAAAAAGATTCTTAAAGAGAAAAAGGGTCAGTCCGGCAAGCTCCAAAAGCACTTTGGAAAGCTAAAAAGAAAATTGGATGGTCTTGATTATCAAACGGAAATAAGAGAAAATGAAGATTGATTTTTTGCAGACACCAATTTTTTAATCTATCTACTCGAAGGAAATAATATTTTGTCACTGAAGTTGAATTACTTGGATTTAAAGGAATATCCAAGCCAGAAGAATTAAAGATAAAGGCCCTAATCAATGATTGTTTTCTTACAGAATGGAATTTAAAAATTAAGGAATGGACCATTGACCTAAGGAAAAAGCATAACCTGCGGCTTCCAGACTCTATTATTGCCGCTTCATCCTTATCAATAGGAATACCGTTAATCACCGCAGACCAAGGATTTTCTAAGATAAAGGAATTAGATCTTATACTCTTAGAGGTTTAATTTTAATACCTGCAATGCAATTCAATGCACCTTTTTAGAAAGTAATTAAATACCAAAATCCCCAGGAAGAAATAAAAAAAGAGGCCGCCGCCTCTTTTCATTTATTTCCACAATTCAGCTGGATATTCTCCAGAATCATGCAATGATTTTAAGGCCTCGATGACTACGGGTTTATCTTCTGTGTAGGTCACTCCAAACCAAGTTTTACCTCCAGGCAAGATTTCAAAAGCAGCTTTACCCGACTGTATTAAATTATTTGCAACCGTTGGAATATAGAATTCCGACTTCAGGTTATCCCGATTTGCAGGTAGAAAATCCTTCCACATTTGCTCCACATCCGCAAAAACATCCGGATGAAAACCCCAGAAGTTCATGCTGACAGGAGTGTTTTCAGCAATTTCTAGCACCTCCCCTTCTCCTTTGCTGAGAATTTTTCCTCCTTCACGAGCGATTGAAGTGCGTTCGGTCATTCCTATCAATTGCCCTTTCTCATTCGTTTTGCAAACTCCCCGGCTTACAGTTCCATTTTCTGAAAGCACATTTTGAATGGCATATCCTACCATGGCATGTAAATCCGGACGGGCGTCTTTAGACAAAAACTTTCCGATCTCGTCGAAAGCTTCCTTTCCGTAAAAATCATCTGCATTGATCACAGCAAAGGGCTCCTTAACTGCATCCTTTGCACATAATACTGCATGTGCTGTTCCAAATGGCTTTACCCTATCCGCTTGTTTCAATTCCGAAGGCACAAAGCTATCCAAAGACTGTATAACCCAATCGACTTCAATTTTACCTTGAAGCTTCGGAAGAAACTTTTCTTTGGCAACATCCAAAATCTCTTGCCTCACGATAAATACGACTTTTCCGAATCCTGCCCGGATGGCATCAAAAATGGAATATTCTAAAATGGTTTCTCCATTAGGGCCGAAACCGTCAATCTGCTTATTCCCTCCATATCTACTGCCCATGCCAGCAGCTAATACTACTAAAGTTGGTTTTTGAGTCATTCCTCTGTGTATCTGTTAAAAACGTGTGCAAAATTAATTGAATTGCCCACTGCAACAAGTAAATGAAATTCTAAATTGGATCTTGACAGGTTTAAAAATCATCCAGAATTTTATTTTTAAACATATATTTTTTCAAATAAGGGCTAATAAACACCCCTAATTATCAAAATGAGAGGCAATTTTTTAAAAATCAAGATATTTTTTTAACCCATTTTTGATTTTCATGTAAAATTTAAAGTACTTTCATGCCGAATTCTCAACAAACCTTTAAACTCATTGAAAAAATGAAAAAAATAGAAGCAATTATCCGGACTTCACGCTTTGAGCAAATTCATGCCTGCATTTCCGGTTTGGGAGTGAAATTTCTCTCCTTCTATGAAATCAAGGGAATGGGCTTCGAACACGCCCGGCAGGAAATGTACCGCGGAGTCGCCTATGAACCCGCATACATTCCAAGAACGAAATTGGAAATCGTCACTACAGATGATCTGGTAGAATCAGTCATTCAATGCATTCTGAAAGAAGGTAAAACAGGAGAAATCGGAGACGGAAAAATCTTTGTTTTCGATGTATTGGAAGCTTACAGAATCAGAAATAACGATCAAGGCGAAAAAGCGCTTTAATAATCACCGAACCTATTCAAACCTATGCAAGAATTATTTACCGTCAACAACCTGTGGATGATGATGGCCACCATTTTGGTCTTCATCATGCACTTGGGCTTTGCCAGTCTGGAGGCCGGACTGACAAGAGCAAAAAATACCGTCAACATCCTATTTAAAAACACCATTATCCCTGCAATAGGGCTTTTAACCTATGCACTGGTTGGGTTTAACTTGATGTACCCGGGAGCAGGATTCGAAGGAGCTGTTTTTGGCTTCGCCGGTTTTGGTCTCGACCTTCCTGAAGGTTGGGATACTTCTAATTATAATGAAGGCTATACTTTCTTTACAGATTTTATCTTTCAGGCAATGTTTGCAGCCACAGCTGCTACGATAGTGTCCGGAGCTGTTGCTGAGCGCATCAAGCTTGGACCATTTATTTTCTTTTCTATTCTCTACGTGGCCATTTGCTATCCAATTGTGGGAATGTGGAAATGGGGAGGAGGATTTTTGAATACTTTGGATACTCCATTTTATGATTTTGCAGGATCTACGATTGTTCACTCAGTGGGTGGCTGGGGTGCCCTCATAGGAGCCTTCTTATTAGGTCCTAGAATCGGCAAATACACCGAAAGAGGAATGAGTGCTATTCCAGGTCATAATTTACCACTTGCAACCTTTGGTGTCTTCTTACTTTGGTTTGGCTGGTTTGGCTTCAACGGGGGATCCGTTTTGAGCGCAGACCCGGGAGCCGTTTCCAAAGTATTTGTGACTACTTCTATGGCTGCTGCTGCAGGAGCTTTTGGAGCTTTGCTTGTTTCCTACATCAAATTCAAATCCTATGATATCACCATGGTGCTCAACGGTATCCTGGCTGGACTAGTGGGAATCACCGCCGGGGCAGATCAAATGAGTTTGAATGAATCAGTCATCATCGGTTTTATAGGGGGTGGATTGGTAGTATTTGGCGTAGTCCTGTTTGATAAAATCAAAGTGGATGATCCCGTAGGTGCTATTTCTGTGCACTTGGTCGGCGGAATTTGGGGAACATTGGCTGTCGGAATCTTTGGGGATTTGGCAGGCTGGAATCAGTTTGTATCCCAACTAATCGGAGTAGGAGCAGTAGGATTTTTCTGTGTGCTTTTCGCAGGAATTATTTTCTATTCCATGAAAAAAACTATTGGAATTCGGGTAGATGAAAAAGAAGAAGTCGAAGGACTGGATATCAATGAGCATGGCATGAGAGCTTATCCCGATTTTGCCAGCAAAGATTAATTTCACTTTTAACCTGAATTATGCATTAGAATTCGTAGCGAGAGCTTAAAATGCAAGAAAATCAAGCACTTTGGAGATCGAAGCGTAGCACCGCTACGGTAAGATCGAAAAGTGAAGTGAAGCGATTGATTTTGAAGCATTTTGAGATCGAAGTAGATTTTATAATGCTTATTTCAGGTTTAACCACCAACCAAAAAAGAGCCCCGGTCAAAATGATCGGGGCTTGTTGTTTTTAGATGGCAGGTTGAAAATACCGATTTAGAATTGATTGGTGAACTTTACCAAACATCTCATAGCACCAGTTCTTAAATTCCTCGACTTCAGTTGGTAAAATAAGTCGAAGGCCCTTTCGCAGTTCCCTTTCAAACAAATAGGTTGAGAAGCTGACTTTTTGCAAAATGGTCTTCACATATTCTATCATAGTTTAAAGAGTTTAGGGTTTATTAACTGATTTTAAGTATCCATACGAAGGCTTTTCCTTCATTGTTACGTAAAATTAGGGTTCCAAAAATGGAATTATCCTTAATTTCGCAACTATGTCTAAAACGCTCATCATTTCCTTTTTGGTATTTTGCTGTACCTTTTTCTCTCAAAACCTTCTTGCGCAGGAAGTAGAGGTGGAATTAGGCCCAAACCAGATAGGACTGAATGAAACTTTCACCATTAAAATAAACGTAGCCAACGAAAAAATCAAGTCCTACGATCAATTCCCTGAAATTCCGGGCTTCCAAAAACAAGGAATTTCGCAATCATCCTCCATGAATGTGATCAACGGACAGGTGACTAGTTCCAATAGTATTATTCAGTATTATAAGCCTTCCAGAAAAGGTGAGTTTACTCTTCCCTCTTTCTCTATAACCATCAACGGAAAAGAGTTTGATTTCGCGGGCAAAACTATCTCCGTAACGGATCCTGTAAGTGCCCAAAACCTAGGGGGCAACAATTACGACCCTTTTGCAGAATTTTTTGGAAGGAATGCCGAAGAACCTGAATATATAGAGCTAGACGACGAGGCTTTTTTCTCTGTAACTGTAGATAAGGAGGAAATATATGCAGGTGAGGGCTTTTCTCTTACACTTGCATTCTATATGTCTGAAAATAATCAAGCTCCATTTAACTTTTATAAGCCAGGAGAGCAATTGGATGGAGTTTTGAAAAAAATCAAGCCTTCCAATGCCTGGGAAGAAAACTACAACATTTCCAATATCGAACCAGAGCAAATCACTATCAACAATAAGCGTTGGGTGAGGTACAAGGTATACGAGGCGACTTTTTTCCCTTTCTCTGAAGGAAAAATTCAGATTCCGAGTATCCCTTGGGAAATGATTAAATATAGAGTCGCAAAGAACCCTACTTTTTTTGGAGCTAATAGACAGGAAGACTTTAAGACCTTTTATTCTGCTCCAAAAACTATCACAGTGAAACCTTTGCCTCCACATCCCTTGAGAAATGAGGTGGCAGTTGGTCAATATCAATTACGGGAGAACATTACTGAACTGCAAGTAGAAACCGGAGAAGGCTTCAATTACAATTTTGGAATCAGCGGCGTAGGAAACATTAACGCTATTTCAGAGCCTCGAAGAATTTCGGGAGGTAATCTCAATACCTACGACCCGAATGTGAGACAACAAATCAATCGGGGATACGGAAGAGTTTCGGGTATCAAGGAGTTTACCTATTACATCACCATCAATGAAGCTTCTGAGGTAGATCTAGCCAAGCATTTTGAATGGATCTATTTTGATCCTGCAAGAGCAGTATATGATACGCTCAGACCTTCAGCAAAGATTAAAGTGGTGGGAGAGAGCAAAGTAAACCAAGCCATCTCCAGTCAAAGACTAGGAGGAATTTATGATAGAATTGGGAGTGAAGACAACCAATTTTTAAACGAGCGATATAAATACTATTTTACGACCGCAATCAACCTGCTCTTATTGGCTTCAGTGGTCTTTTTGGCGGTTATAATTATTCGAAAGAAGTAATGGGGAATTCATTTGGAAAGCTCTTCAAAATCACCACATTCGGTGAATCCCATGGAGTAGCTTTAGGAGTAACTATAGAGGGTTGTCCTGCAGGCTTAAAAATCGATGAAGATTTCATTCGGGCTGAAATGCAACGCAGAAAACCGGGCCAATCAAAAATTACCACACAAAGAAAAGAAGAAGACGAGATAGAAATCCTTTCCGGAATTTTTGAAGGACAAACTACCGGAACTCCGATTGGAATTGTCATTCGTAATGCCGACCAAAAGAGTAAGGACTATTCTCATATCTCAGATAAATTTCGCCCTTCACACGCAGATTATACCTATTTTGAAAAATACGGGCTTCGGGATTACCGGGGTGGAGGCCGTAGTTCGGCAAGAGAAACCGCCGCCCGAGTTGCTGGTGGAGCCATAGCCAAACAGCTATTAGCAACAAAAGGAATTTCTGTCCAAGCCTTTGTATCTCAGGTTGGAGATCTTGCTTTGAAGAAACCTTATCAAGAATTGGATCTTCACAAAGCTGAGGAAAATATTGTGAGATGTCCAGACCCTGAAACTGCTGATCAAATGATCGAATTGATCGATTCAGTTAGGAAGGACCGTGATACTATTGGCGGTATTGTCAGCTGTGTGATTAAAAATACTCCAGCTGGATTGGGAGAACCGGTATTTGATCGATTACATGCAGAGCTCGGAAAAGCTATGCTTAGTATCAATGCTGTGAAAGGATTTGAGTTTGGCTCCGGTTTCGAAGGGGTAAAAATGAGAGGCTCCCAGCACAATGATGCAATTGTAAAAGAAGGCGATCAAATCAAAACCTTAACCAACCACTCAGGCGGAATTCAAGGCGGAATTTCAAACGGAGAGGACATTTATTTTAAAGTAGCCTTCAAACCCGTGGCCACAATTATGCAAGATCAGGATTCCATCAATGAGGCTGGTGAAAAAGTAACCGTTTCAGGAAAAGGACGCCATGATCCTTGTGTAGTGCCTAGAGCCGTACCAATCGTGGAAGCAATGGCCGCTTTGGTCATAGCTGATTACCTTTTATTGTCAAAAACCAATAAACTTCGAGATCTTTAAACCCAGCCTCATGAGGAAGAAAATACCTTTACATACAAAAATTATTATTGGTTTGGTTTTAGGCTTGGTTTTCGGTCTAGTAGTGATCAAAACTAACCTACCTAATTCTTTCACCATTGATTACATCAAACCAGTAGGCACTATTTTCATCAATGCGCTCAAAATGATCGCGGTGCCTTTAGTCTTGGCCTCCTTGATTGTGGGTGTTTCCAATTTAGGAGACATTTCTAAACTCAGCAGAATTGGTGGAAAAACCATAGGAACATATTTGGTCACAACCGTGATCGCTATCAGTATTGGTTTGATTTTGGTAAACATTTTCAAACCGGGAAAAAGTCTTCCGGTAGAGACTAGAGAAAGCTTAATGCAGCTTTATGAGGGAGATGCCGGCTCCAAAGTAGGTGTCGCAGCCGAATTACAACAACAAAGCCCTTTGCAGCCTTTTGTAGATATTGTCCCACAAAACTTTTTTTTGGCGACTACAGACAATGGAGCGATGCTTCAGGTGGTATTCTTCGCCATCATTGTAGGTATTTCATTGCTCCAAATCCCCAAAGAAAAAGGAAATCCTGTCATCGCCTTCTTCGATGGCTTTAATGATGTCATTATCCAAATCGTGAATTACATCATGATGATTGCACCTTATGGCGTTTTTGCTTTGATGGCATCCCTAATTGTTGAAATCGCTGGAGATAATCCGGATTCAGCCATAGAGTTACTATTAGCCCTATTGAAATATAGCCTAGTGGTCGTTGGAGGATTGCTGTTGATGATCATGGTCATTTATCCTTTGATCTTGATGGCCTTTACCAAGGTCAAATATTTGGATTTCTTCAAAGCTATCAGACCTGCCCAATTATTGGCTTTTTCTACGAGTTCCAGTTCTGCTACCCTTCCTGTGACTATGAAGCAGGTTGAGGAAGAAATCGGAGTTTCAGAGGAAGTATCCAGCTTTGTTCTACCTCTAGGCGCTACAGTAAACATGGACGGAACCAGCCTATACCAAGGGGTTGCGGCAGTATTTATCGCCCAGGCTTTAGGGATGGATTTATCTTTGACTCAACAGCTGATGATTGTATTGACAGCAACCTTAGCTTCTATTGGTTCGGCAGGTGTGCCTGGCGCAGGTTTGATTATGTTGATCATCGTATTGGAATCTATCGGTGTTCCGGCTGCAGGTATCGCCTTGATCATCGCACCGGATAGAATTTTGGACATGTTCCGAACTGTAGTCAATGTTACCGGAGATGCTACCGTCTGTACCATTGTAGCAAGTACCGAAGGTGAATTGCCAGATGGATTGATAAGAAAAAGTAATCCTTTGACTCCTAACGAATAAAGGATTTGAGAGTACAAACTAAAGGCCAGAGCGGATAAGCTTTGGCCTTTTGTCTTTTCTGAGAAAATCCGACGTTTTCAGGAACTTATGCCTTATTTTTGCGCTTGAAAAAGCAAAAATTACCCTATGCGCCAATCCTGGTGGAAAATCCTGGCCATTGCCCTGCTCATTTATACCTTAACGGCAGGTTTACTGATGGACGTTCCAAGACTTCCAATTCTGAATGAAACTATCCGTGCATTGCATTTTCATGTGACGATGTGGTTTGGGATGATTCTTATGCTGATGGTATCTGTGTATTACAGTATCAAATACCTCCGAAGCAATGATTTGAATCACGATGACATGGCGATTGAATTCACCAATGCAGCCATTCTTTTCGGAGTACTGGGAATTGTTACGGGTATGCTTTGGGCAAAATTTACATGGGGAGATTACTGGAGCGGTGATCCCAAGCAAAACGCCTCTGCAATAGGCCTTTTGATGTATTTTGCCTATTTAATTCTGAGAAACTCCCTAACTGATATGCAGCAAAGAGCAAGAATAGGTGCCATTTACAACATCTTTGCTTTTGCAGCATTTATTCCACTCATCTTTGTACTGCCAAGATTAACCGATAGCCTGCATCCTGGAAACGGTGGAAACCCTGGCTTTAATGCCTATGATCTTGACTCCAAATTGAGAATGGTGTTCTATCCAGCCATTATTGGATGGACGCTTTTGGGTGCTTGGATAGCAACAGTCCGCGTGAGAATGCGTAGAGTGGAAAGAACTTTGGAAGATAAAATGATTAATTCCTGATAGATGAAATCGAGCACGACGAGAACGACACACACTGGCATGCCCCGATGTATCGGGGAATCTATGCGACCTGCCTGCCGCAGGCAGGGATTCCATAGCTTGCCCCGACTATTCGGGGTGACCTTTGAGAAACAAATTATAAACACATGAAAAAATTACTAACAATATTCTTCCTGGTTTTGAGCCTATCCGTCATGGCACAGGAAAAAATCCCTGTGACAGAATCGGATTATTCCAATAATTCCGTAGAAATGGCTGATCAGCTTAGAGCTGATGGAAAAATCTACGTGCTGGTTGGGATAATTGGGATCATTTTCGCAGGAATTACTGTTTATCTAATCAGTACGGAAAGAAAGATCAGTAAACTGGAAAAAAGCATTTCCACCAAATAAGTCAAATTATGAAAAAAGGACATATCATCGGAATCGGCATCATCGCAATAGCCATTGTGATTATCATGACTTCAATAGGAGATGCGAGCAGCTATGAAACTTTCAATACTGCTTTGGAGATGAAGCAGGATGGAAATGACAAAGCTATCCACGTAGTTGGCCAATTGAAAAAGAACCCATCCGGTGAGGTAGAGGGACTTCAAGTGAGAGATGACAAAACATCCTTTACCTTTATTTTGGTGGACAATGATGGAACAGAACAAGAAGTGTTCTATAATGAGCCAGTGCCTGCTGATTTCACGAGATCAGAATCAGTGGTAGTGATTGGCTCTTACAAGAATGATGAGATATTTATCGCAGATAAAATCCTGATGAAGTGTCCTTCCAAGTATCAGGAAACAGAAGTGCAGGCGGCGGGAATGTGAGGCAGAAAGCAATAGATCCAAAAATTCATGATTAACACCTTTATCGGCAACTTAGGCCATTTGATGACTATCGTGGCCTTTGTTAGTTCATTGGTTACGGCATTTGCCTATTACAAGTATTTTTCAGCAAATGAGATTGAAAAAGCTAGTTGGCAAAAATTCAGTCGAATCAGCTTTTATGTACATGCTGTAGCCAGTGTTCTGGTTGCATTTTCACTTTTTGAAATAATCTACAATCATAGATTCGAATATTTCTACGCCTACTCTCACTCCAGCAAAGCGCTTCCAGTTCACTACATGATCTCCAGTTTTTGGGAAGGTCAAGAAGGTGCTTTTATCCTTTGGATTTTCTGGAATGTGGTCCTTGGGCTATTTTTAATCCATACCAACAAGAAATGGGAAGCTCCAGTAATGATTGTATTCTCTCTGGTTCAGGCCTTCTTGGTATCCATGATTTTGGGAGTTGTAATCGGAGATTTAAAACTGGGAAGTTCTCCTTTTATACTATTAAGAGACGCTACGCAGGCACCAATATTTGAGGTGAATCCGGACTTTATACCGGAAGATGGCACTGGGCTTAATCCTTTGTTGCAAAATATCTGGATGGTCATTCACCCACCAACACTATTCCTGGGATATGCCTCGACTTTAGTTCCATTTGCATTTCTGATTGGAGGGTTGGTAACCAAAAGATATTCTGAATGGATTCGTCCAGCTCTGCCTTGGGCAATTTTCTCTGCCATGGTCTTGGGAATGGGAATCATCATGGGAGCCTATTGGGCCTATGTAACATTGAATTTTGGCGGGTATTGGAATTGGGATCCTGTTGAAAATGCAGTATATGTACCATGGTTGATCTTGGTGGCCTCCATTCACACTATGATCACCTTTAAGAAAAGTGCGACCGCCCTGAAAACTTCCATAGTCTTGGTCATTCTTTCCTTCATCTTGGTCCTATATGCAACTTTCTTGGTAAGGTCAGGCGTCTTAGGAGATGCCTCTGTTCACTCCTTTACTGACTTGGGTTTATCCGGTCAGCTATTGATCTATCTGCTTTTCTTCTTATTCATTTCAGTATTCCTAGCCATTCGTGCATGGAAGCATATTCCTACCTCTGAAAAGGAAGCATCCGTTTATTCCCGTGAATTTTGGGTTTTTATAGGCGCTACTACCTTAGGCTTGATGGGCTTCCAAGTAATCCTTCCTACATCCATTCCTGCATGGAATGCCTTGGTGGAAAGCTTTGGAGGGATTTCTAATATGGCGCCCCCTGCAGACCAGGTAGAATTCTATACTAAATTCCAGCTGTGGTTTGGAGTGGCCATCGCATTGCTAACGGCAGTCGGCCAGTTTTTCTGGTGGCAAAAAATGGATAAAAAAGCGTTGAAAGACGCTCTTTTGACACCCTATATAATTTCGGTAGTCATAGCTGCATTGGTAATCGTACTGGCCAAAGTGTATGATTGGAAATATATGATAATCGTAGTGGCTGGAACATTTACCGTTGTAGCCAATGCTGTGATTTTATCCAGAATTTTGAAAAATTCAACCTTCAAATTGGCGGGTGGATCTTTAGCTCACATAGGCTTAGGAATGATCCTGATTGGCATCATGTTTAGCTCAGGTTACTCAGATACCATCTCCATCAATATGTCTGGGCTAACCTATAGCAATAGCTGGGAGGATGAGTTGAATAAAGAGCATGTGTTGCTTTGGATCAACAAACCAACCCAGATGAAAGACTACACAGTAATCTACCGGGGACGTCAGAAAAAAGTCGTGGGTATTCCTGAATATGTGCCTGCAAAGATTCTGGAATCAACCGGGAATGTGAATGAAGCTATTGCTCTGGAAGATTATAAAGATTTCATCAAGAAAGGCGATAAAGTAAATCTGGTTTTAGAAGAAAATGACTACTTCAAGATAGACTACTATCAAAATGAAGTTTTAAAATTCTCCCTAAGCCCCATGTCCCAATTCAATCAAAACATGGGAGGTTTGATTTCTTCTCCAGACTCTAAAATTTACTTCGATCGTGACTTGTATACCTACGTGGCCGCAATGAATGACTACGAAGATCCGGAGTGGAAAGATGATCAGTTTCATGAGGTTTCTCCAGGTGAACAGTTCCACATTGCTGATTATGTGACCTATTTCGACGGAGCAGAGGTATTAAATCAAATCGAGGGATATACGCTTCAGGAAGGTGATGTAGCTGTGAAAGCCAAGCTTCGGGTTTTGGATTATGATGTGGAGAAAAAACTAGAACCAACATTTATCATCCGAAACAATCAAGTGGGTAAACTACCGGTGGTGGACAATGAATTAGGTATCAAAGTGACTTTGGATAATATTCTCCCAGAACAAAATAAATTTGTTTTCAAGGTCAATCAATATCAAAAAGACTACGTGGTCATGAAGGCAATTGTAAAGCCTTACATCAATGTACTTTGGATTGGCTCCATTATCATGCTGATCGGATTCACCGTCGCCATATTTAGACGATTCGACGAGTTCAAAAAAATGCGAGATAAAGGAATGGAATAAAAGCCATTACCACACATACAAAAAGGAGCTTAGCAGCTCCTTTTTTATTTTATCAGAGGCCTAAAATAAGCTATATTCATCTTCTCAATTAATCTTTTATAAAAACCTATTAGCTAACGGACGGCATCAATGAAAATAAGCAAGAAGGACTTTGACCAGATGAAGAAAAAGTATGACGATGAAATCCGAAAGGGCGGAAAAGGTCAGGGTCCAAGTAGAAATGTAGATAATCAAACCAATTGGATTTTTTTTGACAGAAAGACGATTGAAGAGCTCTTACAAAAAACAGATCCTGACAAAGGCGGTATCAGAATTTATTTTACAGAATACACTGAGGAAACAGCCCAACAACTTTATCCCAATAATCCGCAGGATTATGTAGGAAGACTAAATCTTGTCATTTCTCCCGCAAACGAAGAGGGAACTACTTTAACCTATGCAGGTGAGGAAGAGGAATACTATAACCGAGGTACAAGCTGTCCTCCAAAATGTGAATAGTAAAGGTGGTATTTGATAAATTCTGGGAATTAATCATTAATAACTATTATCTAATAGCCATCATTATTCTGGGGTTGGCAGGGATAATATTGTTCGCTTTTTTGCCATCTGGAAAAAAGAAAATCCCGCATTTTTATCTCCCCTTTTCTATTTTGGTTTTAGTGGTCTTTTATGAATTATTAGCTACCTATATGGTAGCTAACAGAGTACTTCACGAGAAAATCCACTATTTATTAACTTCAGATACTTTTAAAGGATGGAATACCTGGGTTTTTAATGTTTTCAATTATCAGCTTTCAAAAATTCTGTTTTTACTGCTGATCCGGGAAAATCTCAATAATAAAACCAGGAAAACCTGGGTACTTTATTTGATAGGAATTTTAATCATTGGTAGCCTTGGATTAACTTTTTCAGAAATCGAAAAAATACACGAACCCCAACCGGTTATTTACTTCTTGGGCAATATCTTTTTGATAATTGCCAGTGGATTATTTTTTATAGATTTAATTTCGGAAGATTATTTTTTGTCGTTAAATCCAGTTGAATTCCTGCCATTTTGGTACATCACCCTTATTTTATTTCAGTCTGTCCTAACTTTATTATCAGATGTGGCATTTGAGTATTTGGCTTTCAATCAAGTAGAAATTTATTATTTGTTTAACTACACTTCTATGATTTTGTACTTTTTGATGTCAATTGCCTTTATAATGCTGTTTTCTTTGGGCAGAAACACACTTTTAAAAAACACAGAAATATAATGGGCGGAGAAGATACCCAAATTCTATTTATTTTATTCTCAGGAGTTTTTCTGGCTGCTGTCATGGCCACTTTCGTAGTGGCTATGGTAATTCTACATAGGCAACGTCAAGTTCAGAATAAACAAAAAGTGGAGCAGCTCAAGGTGGAGTTTGAAAAAACTATGTTGAATATAGAGAATGAAATTCAACAGGAAACACTCAACCATATCGGTAGGGAACTACATGACAATATTGGTCAATTGCTTTCACTTTCTAAGCTTTATTTAGGCTCATCCAAACCCGAAAGACAGGCAGAAGGGAAAGAATTGATTTCAAAAATTATCACTGAGGTCAGAAGCCTTTCTAAGTCTTTGAATTTGGACTGGGTAGAGAATTTAAAACTGGAGGAGTTTATTCAGGAACAATTGGTTAAAATTGAGGCATCAGGATATTGCAAGACTAGATTTATTGCAAATAATCTCCACTGGGAGCCTGGCAAAGAACAAAAAATGATCTTGATCCGGGTGATTCAGGAATGCCTCAACAATGCTATCAAACACGCTTCTCCTGAAACTATTACCATAACTCTTGATTCCTCGGGCACCGAAAAATTCATCCAGATCAAAGATGATGGGAAAGGCTTTGATACAAGTATTGCTTCAACCGGCAGTGGAATGACCAATTTAAAAAAGCGGATGGAAACTATAGGAGGAAAATTCCATCTTCATTCTATCCCAGGAAAAGGCACCGAAATAAAACTCCTTTTGCCAGTTTAATATTTTAGGTTTAATTTCGGTTTCACCCTGATTACAATGATTCGTATAGCTATAGCCGACGACCATACTTTATTTGCCAAAGGAATTGAAGGCCTTCTTGAGGAACATGAAGACCTAGAAGTACTTGGGCTTTTTAGCAATGGAAAAGAACTGGTGGACTTTTTAGAAATCAGCGAAGTCGACGTAGTGCTTACCGATCTCAACATGCCTATTCTGAATGGCTTTGGGGTGCTTTCAGCAGTAAAAAATGGTAATTCTCAAACCAAGGTGGTCGTACTTTCCATGTACGATGAAGAGAAAATCTATAGAGAATCGCTAGAAAAGGGGGCTGACGGATTTGTTCTGAAGGATGCTGACCCAGATGAACTCGTCTTCACCATTCGGGAAGTCCATGAAGGAAGGCATGTATTAAACTTTGAGCGAGTAATCGAGCAAGCTCGTCCCAATGCATTTTTTGACTCCTTTAGAGATAAATACCGCTTATCCAGAAGGGAAATTGAAATAATCAAATTAATCAAAGAGGGTCTGACCAATAAGGATATTGCAGAAGAATTAGGTCTAAGCCAAAGCACTGTAGAGACACACAGAAAGAATATCCACAATAAACTTGGAGTAAGTTCCAGGGTTGAATTGGTCAATAAAGCCCACGAAATGAACCTGTGATGAAATTATTCTCCCCTATACGTACTGCAATTGTAGGATTCGGCTCCGTTGCTGAAAAAATGCATGCACCACTCATTGATGTATCCCCAGATTTAGATTTGGCAGCTGTAGTGGAGAGAAATTCCAACCGCTGTGAGCAAAAATATCCTAAGGTTCAAACCTACAGGAGCTTGGAATCATTGCTGGAACAGGATGGAGCAGACCTAATTGTCATTACTACTCCCAATGAGTTTCACTTTCCCATGGCCAAAATGGCCTTAAATGCCGGAAAGCACGTAGTGGTTGATAAGCCTGTTACGATCTATCCGCATGAGGCGGAAGAACTTCAGCAACTTGCAAAAGATAAAAATCTAATCTGCTCAGTATTTCATAACCGTAGGTTTGACGGAGATTTCCTGACGCTTCAAGAAATATTAAAGCAAGATTTATTGGGTAGAATTGTCTATTTAGAATCTCATTTTGATCGGTTCAGACCTCAAGTTTCTGAAAACTGGAGGGAAAAAGAAGTTCCTGGAAATGGAATCACCTACGATTTAGGCTCGCATTTAATTGACCAAGTGGTCCTCGCTTTTGGAGCGCCAAAAAGTATTTTTGCCGATATCAGAAAACAAAGAACTCATGCTGTTGCAGATGACTATTTTGATATCACATTAGACTATGAAGATAAAAAAGCCCGAGTGACCGCAGGAGTCTTAGTCAATGCGCCCACTCCCAAATTTCTTTTATTGGGAGAAAGGGGCTCTTATAAAAAATTCGGATTGGATGTTCAAGAAGCTGCATTCAAAGCAAACATTCGCCCAGAAGGAAAAGACTGGGGGGTGGAACCAGAAGAACGGTGGGGAAAACTGTATCTCGAAAATGAGAGTAAAGCCTATCCAACTTTGAAGGGGGACTATAGAATTTTTTATCAAAATGTGGCTGACGCGATTTTGATTGGAAAAGAACTTTTGGTCCAAGTCCCTCAAACCATCAGCGTCCTAAAGCTGATCGAAGCTTCCTTTAAAAGTTCAAAAGAAAACAGACCTATTCGAAGAGAGGAAGGACTCTGGTAAGATCACTTGCGCTTTATTCAATAGTAAATTACCGATTCTTCTCTTTATCATATTGAAAATCAAAAAGGTAATTTCCCCAAATCCACGTTCCCGCCGGAAAGAATAATACCTACTTTTTTGCCTGCAAATTTTTCCTTGTTGGCCAATAATGCAGCTAGAGGTACTGCACATGAAGGTTCTATTACGATTTTCATGCGCTCATAAATCATCCTCATTGCTTCGATAATCTGTGGATCAGTGGCTAGGAAAATATCCTTTACATATTTCTTGATCAACTCAAAATTCAATACCCCTACTGAGGTCAAAAGGCCGTCAGCAATGGTATTCGGTTTGGTTTGAGGGATGATATGTCCTGCTTTTAAGGATCTGTAAGCATCATCTGCTCCACTGGGCTCAGCTCCATAAATGATTATTTCCTCATCCCAATGATGAGTTAAAAGAGCTGTGCCACCCAACAAGCCGCCTCCTCCAACCGGTGCCATGATGATTTCCAAATCCGGCTGATCCTCTAAAAACTCCAAAGCACAGGTCGCCTGTCCTTCAATAACATCCATAAAATCATAAGGTGGAATGAAAGTCGCTCCTGTCTCTTGAACCACCTTCTTCAAAGTTGTTTCTCTTGCTTGGAGATTTGGCTCGCACTCAATTATCTCACCTCCATAGCCTTTAACCGCCTTTTTTTTGATTTCGGGAGCATTGGAGGGCATTACTATATAGGCTGGAATACCCGCCACTTTTGCTGCACGGGCCAAAGCTGCTGCATGATTCCCGCTACTGTGTGTAGCAACTCCCTTGGATTTTTGCTCTGGTTTTAATTTCAATACGGCATTGGCAGCTCCTCTTGCTTTGAAAGCCCCCACTTTCTGAAAATTCTCGCATTTGAAATAAATCTCACATCCTGCAATTTCATTGATGGCAGTGGAAGTTAATATAGGCGTACGATGGACAAAATTTTTGATTTTGACCAAGGCATGGCGGATATCGTTGAGGGTAGGAAACTCTTGCTCTTTCATACTTGAAAATTAGGAACCTTCAACCAAAAATCAGGATTTTGAGAGGATTATTTTTAGGTGAATCCAAAATCTGCTTTCTTCGGATATGAATTGGAAAGCATATGATTTTTTCCCTGTAATGGGAACAGCCCTAAACAGAGATAATACACTTCCTCTGGACTTTAGTCCAGCTAATACCTTTCTGGAAAATGTGAACCTAAGCGACACTTCGGAGTTTGATCAATTTGTATTTGAACAACTCAAAGGAAAAGGAAAGCAGTTTGGAATAGGCGGATATATGGAACACCGCGCCATCTATCGAAGATCAGAAGTATTCGCCACCGATGAAGCTGATTTCAGAAATATCCACTTGGGGATTGATGTATGGACTGAGTCGGGAGCACCTGTTTATGCGCCCTACACAGGGAAAATCCACAGCTTCCAGGATAATGCGGGTTTTGGAAATTACGGTCCAACAATCATATTAGAGCATGACTTGGATGGTACGCGGCTTTTCAGTTTATATGGCCATTTGGCAATAACAGATTTAAAAGGCCTACAAAAAGGTCAAGAAATACAAAAAGGAGAGGCATTCTGCCATGTGGGTCCTTATCCTGAAAATGGGGATTGGCCTCCCCATTTACATTTCCAACTGATGTGGGATATGATGGGAAATCAGGGTGACTTTCCCGGTGTAGCATCGAAAAAAGATTTAGCACACTATCAAAGGATTTGTCCTGACCCGAATTTCATTCTTCAATTTGAGTAAACTCAAAGGTTAGCCAAAGTCATTAATCTTAGGCCTTCCAATGTCAGATTTTTGTCAATTGTATCAAACTCTTGTTCCAATGAGGTCAGAATTTCTGCTAGACCTCCGGTTGCAACTACCTTGAAATCCAATTGAGCCTCTTTTCGAATGGTTTCTAGCATTCCTTTGACTAATCCTGTGTATCCGTAGAGAATTCCAGCCTGAATGGCATGAACCGTATTTTTCCCAATGGCTGATTCGGGAAGTTTTAACTCCACATCCGGCAATTTGGAAGTATTCATAAATAAAGCCTTGATGGCTGTACGTAGTCCTGGAACAATATCTACCCCCATTATTTCTCCGGATTCATCCAAAATTGTAAAAGTTAGAGCCGTACCAAAATCCACAACAATACAGGCATTTTTAAATTTATACCAAGCGGCAAGCCCATTGCACATCAAGTCAGTACCCATTTCCTGAGGTCTTTTGGTCTTGATCGGTAGCTTGGAATAGCTGTTTGGAGAAATCAAATAAGGCTCTAGGCCAAAGTAATTTTTACAGAAATCAATGAGAATTTGATTGATCTCTGGTACTACAGAGCTCATGCCTATTTGCTGAATTGTGTCAGGAGTCAAGTTGTGCTCCAAAAAATAGACAGGGACTTTTTTCCCCAATTGGGAAATTAATTTGGAAGTCTTGGTTTCCAACCTAAAATGATTGGTCCATTTTCCCGTTTTTTCATCAAAAAGCGCAAAAACCACATTGGAATTGCCGGCATCAATGGCTAGAAACATGCTTTATTCAGGTTTTGACTAATTTAGGCTTTCAATTAAGGAAAATCCAAAAACAGAAAACAAATATGTACTCACTAAGAGAAGGAAAAGTAGCCGATCTTCCAAGGGTTTTAGAACTCATTAAAGAATTGGCGCTTTATGAAAAAGCTCCGGAACAGGTCACCAACACTTTGGAAATGATGGAAAATGATGGCTTTGGACCCAATCCGATTTATGGCCTCTTTGTCTGTGAAAAGGAAGAATCCAGTGAAATTATAGGAATTGCTATTTATTATTATCGCTACAGTACCTGGAAAGGGAAGCGTCTTTACCTGGAAGATATTGTAGTAACTGAATCTGAGAGAGGAAATGGTGCCGGGAAAATGCTTTTTGACAGAGTAATGGAAAAGTGCCTGGAATCAAATTGTACCGGAATGATGTGGCAGGTATTAGACTGGAACGAGCCAGCGATTAATTTTTACAAAAAATATGGCGCTTACCTGGAAGCCGGATGGATCAATGCCCATCTTCAGGATTCCGAAATCAAACAGTTATTGGCATAAAAAAAGGCCGGGATCAATCCCGGCCAATTTTTTATGATTTAAAGCTATAATTAGGAGCTTCTCTAGTCACACTCACATCATGCGGGTGGGACTCTTTTACTCCAGCTGCGGTGATCTTCACAAACTTCCCGTCTCGCTGTAGGTCTTCAATGGTTTTTGTACCACAATATCCCATTCCTGCCTGCAAGCCTCCTACTAATTGATATAAGACTTCAGAAACCAAGCCTTTGTAAGGTACGCGACCTACGATTCCTTCCGGAACCAGCTTTTTAATATTATCTTCTGCATCCTGGAAATATCTGTCCTTGGAGCCTGACTCCATAGCTTCCAATGAACCCATTCCACGATAAGACTTGAACTTTCTTCCTTCAAAAATGATCATTTCGCCTGGTGCTTCTTCTGTCCCGGCCAATAATGAACCGATCATGATAGAGCTACCTCCAGCTGCAACCGCTTTAACCAAGTCCCCGGAATATCTTATACCACCATCAGCAATTACAGGAACACCCTTGTCTTTCAATGCTTGCGCACATTCATAAACGGCCGAAAGTTGTGGAACTCCAACTCCTGCAATCACCCGGGTAGTACAAATTGAACCTGGACCCACCCCAACTTTCACGGCATCTGCACCAGCATCTGCAAGTGCAAGAGCCGCTTCAGGAGTTGCAATATTTCCAACAATCACTTCTAAATCAGGGAATGCTGTTTTAATCTTTTTGCAGGTTTCAATCACACCCTTGGAATGTCCATGAGCTGTATCGATGGATACTACGTCAACTCCGGCAGCTTTCAATGCCTCCACTCTTTCAACAATGTCTGCAGTAACACCTACAGCAGCACCTACTCTCAAGCGTCCATACTCGTCTTTACAAGCATTTGGCTTATCCTTTCTTTTCAGGATATCCTTGTAAGTGATCAGGCCGGTAAGTTTGTCTTCCTCATCAACGATTGGAAGCTTTTCGATTTTATATTCTTGAAGGATTTCCTCTGCCTGCTCCAAAGAGACGCCTGCTTTGGCTGTGATCAGATTATCAATGGTCATGATTTCCCGGATCGGTCTGTTCGGATCTTTGATAAATCTTAAATCACGGTTGGTAATGATCCCTTTTAATACGCGATCTTCATCGACAACAGGAATACCTCCAATGTGAAATTCACGCATGATATTTTCAGCGTCCCTCACTTTTGCATCGATATGAAGCGTGATAGGATCCAAGATCATACCTGCCTGAGAACGCTTCACCTTTCTCACTTGAGCGGCTTGCTTCTCAATAGACATGTTTTTATGAATGAAGCCTAAACCTCCTTCCAAAGCGATAGCAATGGCGAGTTCGGCCTCAGTCACTGTGTCCATAGCAGCAGAGACAAGAGGAATGTTTAATCTGATTTTTTTGGTGAGTTGGGTAGAAGTGTTGGTCTCGCGAGGAAGAACTTCTGAATACCCTGGGACTAAGAGCACGTCATCGTAAGTGAGTGCTTCGAAGAGAAATTTATCGGAGTTTCGATTCATAGCAAATATCGGTTGTAGGTAACCCTATTTGCCCGTCAAAGATACAAACAAAACTTTTGTCTGAATAACCTTGAGAAAAAAATCTTTTGAAATCTCAGGTTTCTTAAGTCTTTTTTAGAATTTTCTTGAAGAAAGTAGGCTTTTCAGGCTTTACAGAAAGCTTTCTCTAGCATCAATGCTTCCCGAATTTCTTTAGTTCAAATCATTGAAATAGATATTTACTCCGGAAGTAAGACTTCATAGGAATTCCCTCTTCTGACATTTAGGTCTCGATCTCTAAGCCATGGATTGTAGAGCTTTAACTCTTTGTAGGAAGAGCCTTGTTGTTTGGCCCACTCTGCGAGATTTTTAATATCATCAGATACAGTGATGGATTTTAATTTAGGATTGGTATAGTAATCTTCCCTCCTCAATCCGAATCCATATTTCTTGGGGTTTTCAAAGATGACTTTAAAGGCAAGAATTCTGAAAATGTATCTACTCGTTTCATCATTGAGCAATAGGTCGTAATAACCTTCCTGTAATTGCTCGTTCTGACGGCGGGAAAGACCACTTTGTCCCATGTTATAGCTTGCTGCCACGGCGGTCCAATTCCCAAATTTCTGATGGGCTTTATTCAAGTATTTCGCTGCTGCAACAGTTGATTTTTGCCAATGATAGCGCTCATCCACATCTCTGCTTACCTCCAAGCCATACTCTTTAGCGGTATCTTCCATGAATTGCCAGAATCCTTTAGCTCCTGCAGAAGAGGTAGCATTCATCAACGCAGATTCTGCTATTGCGAGGTATTTGAAATCATCAGGAATCCCATTTTCTTTCAATATTTGGCTGATTTCATCCAGGTATTTTCCTGATCTCTTCATCAACAATACCATATTGGATTGCCAATAGGCATTGACATAAATTTCCCTCTCCAACCTTTCATACACATCCTGGATTTCTAAAGGAACTTTCTCACCTGCAAAACTCAATTCCTTGGGTATTTCAAAGATTCGCACAGAGTCTGCCGGTAAGGTTGGCAGACTCATCGGAATCAAAGCTTCTTCTGTGTCTTGTGGAACTGAGCCATCCGTACTTTTCCAGATAACAGCTATTCCAATCAGACAGGTGAACAATAATCCATAGATGATAATAAGGTGGTAGCTCTTCATTAAAAGTTGGGACTCAATAGATACTTGCTGTAGAAATCATCAATTACGCGGACTGCTTCAGTAGCATCTTCCACTACTGAAAAAAGGTCCAAATCCTCTTCATTGATATACTTATGACTCAAAAGAGTTTTTTTGATCCAGTCTACCAGTCCTTCCCAATAATCTTTTCCGACAAGTACGATAGGGAAGCGTCCAATTTTATTTGTTTGAATTAAGGTAAGGGCTTCGAAAAGCTCATCCATGGTTCCAAATCCTCCCGGTAGAACCACAAATCCTTGTGAATACCGAATAAACATTACTTTTCTCACAAAAAAGTAATCAAAGGTGATCAGCTTATCCCGGTCAATGTAAATGTTGTTAAATTGCTCGAAAGGCAAAACAATGTTCAAACCCACTGATTTACCTCCTTCAGAATGGGCTCCTTTATTACCAGCTTCCATGATACCCGGGCCACCTCCTGTGATCACCCCGTATCCATGGCGTACCAGTTTGGCAGCAATGTCCTCTGCCATTTTGTAGTGGCTATGATCTCTTGGAGTCCTTGCCGAACCAAAAATTGACACGCAAGGTCCTATTTTGGCAAGCTTTTCAAAGCCCTCCACAAATTCAGACATTACTTTAAAAATTGCCCAAGAATCCGCGCTTTTGATCTCGCTCCAATCGCGTTCTTTAAATGCTTTTCTGATTTTATCTTCTTGCTGCTTATCCTCTAGATTGCTCATAACATATTTACTTTTAGTAAGAAAACGATGACACACCGAAATAGTCGGCCAAAACCCCCGCAAAAAAGAAGCAGAAACCCTAAGCAATTGATTTTCAGTAATAAAAAATATTACCTGACGGGAATCATACCGGCTTGTTTACGCTTACTTTTGCGTGAAATTAAATAACGCTTGAATTTAGCAGAAAAATCCCTCTTGGTACAGCAATTATTTGCTGAGCTTGAGACAGAGTCCAAACAATTTGCCACAGAGAGTGGACTTTCTTGTATTTCGGGTTGTGGCTTTTGCTGTGCAAACCCAAAGATCCCAGCCTCTATTTTAGAATTTTTACCTCTAGCCTTAGACCTTCATGAAAAGGGCGTTGCTGAAGCAAGCCTTCGCCTTCTGGAAACTCAAGAAAATGGTGGAAACTGCATTCTCTACCGTCCACAAAACGAGGATGGAAGTAAGGGTTTTTGTGGCAATTATCAGAACAGAGGCATGATTTGTAGAGTATTTGCCAGCTCTGCGAGAAGAACTAAAACAGGACAAAAGGAATTGATTATCTGTAAACCCATCAAAGAATCCCAAGTTGATCGATTCCAGGAAGTTAATTTATTGATCAACGAGAATCTGCATATTCCCATGGCAACAGCCTACTACACTCAGCTACGGGATATCGACGAATCTCTTTGTGACCATTATCCTGTCAATGAGGCGATTCGAAGAGCCTTAGAACTTGTTTTGAGATTTAAATTTTACGAAGAAGGGGAGAGAGCTGAGGAAGTATGATTTTTTTGCTCGTCGCAATTAAATTATATTAGTGTTCTTAATAAAAATTACATTTTTAATAATAGGCATGCTCAAAGTATCTGAAATAGTACAAACTGTCAAAAGTTTGATCGAAACCAGGGTCAATATGGTGAAGCAGGAAGTTCAAGAAGAATTTCTTGGAATCATATCCCGGACCATTCTTTTGGTGGTACTTGGTGGCCTGACGCTATTAGTACTTTTGTTTTTCAGTTTGTCATTGGCTTTTTATCTCAGCACAAAATTTGAGTCTCCTTTTATTGGTTTCTTATTAGTTGGTCTGTTTTATCTGATTCTCTTGGTTGCATTGTATTTGGGACGCTACTCCATAGGCATTCAATCCAAAGTGCAGGGAGGTTTAAGGAATTTTATTTTTAGCAAAATCAAACTCAAAAAGAAAGATGAGTAATGAATTGGAAAAACAAGCTGAAGAATTGGAGCAAACGCTTCAAAAACAGCTAGACCTTCTCAAACGAGATTCCGAGGATTGGTTGAAAGTAGGCGGAGCCGTACTGGCTGGGGGCCTACTTGCTTACGCGATTGTGAAAGCCACTAGAAAGAAAAAGAATAAAAAGACCCAAAAAGCCCTTGAGGTATTGGAGCGGGAAGGCCTGTTGGATAAGGATTTGGAAGAAAAATTGACCAAAACAAAAAAATCCAGTTTCTGGCCTAGCATGAGTCAAAGATTGTTGATATTAGGTCTGGCTTTGGCTAAGGAAAAATATTTCAAAGACTTATTTACAAAGGAAAAGGCTGATGGGAAGGAAGAAGAAGGCTCTTTCTAAGAGTTTCCACAGACTTTTTGAAAAAAAACAGAAAGGAATTGCCTGGCTGATTGATCCTGCCAAATTTGACAAAAATCTTATCCCGCATATAAAATCAATCAGAGACTCTCAGCTTGATTTTATTTTTATTGGAGGAAGTAAATACCGGGAAAAAAACTTCGATGAAATTGTCTTTGAAATAAAAAATGCTGCGGGTAATATCCCTGTGCTGATTTTTCCTGGTTCCAAGGTGCAGGTCTCCAATCATGCTGATGGCATTTTATTTTTAAGCCTACTATCCGGAAGAAATCCGGAATTTCTGATCTCCCAACAAATTGCTGCTGCAGAATCCATTTACCATTCCGATTTAGAAGTACTTCCAACAGCTTATCTCTTAGTCAATGATGGAGAGCTCAAAAGTGTTCACAGGGAATCGAATACACTTCCGATTTTGAATAAATCAATCAAAGAAGTAGTGAAGACTGCCTTGGCAGGTAAGTTTATGGGAATGGATCTGTGCTTTTTGGATGCTGGAAGTGGTGCTGCCTCTTCGGTAGCTACGGAAGTAATTCAGGAAGTCAAAAAATATTTGAAGGGCCCACTCATTGTCGGAGGTGGATTAGATAACCTTCAGAAAATTCATTTGGGATTTGAAGCCGGAGCAGATGTCATTGTCATCGGAAACCAAATAGAAAAGGACCCCCATTTTCTAACAGAGGTCCTTTCTTTTAAAGATTGGTATAATCAAAGTTTACACGTTAATTAAAGATTCTCTGCGTCTCATTTTTCCTGCAGGAACTCCATACATCATCTTAAATCGTCTACAGAAGTAAGCAGTATCTTTGTACCCAACTTCCTTTCCAATGTCCCGAATGGATTTTTTGGTTGTTCTCAATAAGTCAACTGCTGCTTCCATTCTTTGGTATTCTATGTAATCCTGAGGATTGATTCCTGTCAGCATTTTGAAATATTGGCCCACATAGTCTTCTGAGACATTGGCCACCTGAGCCAATACTTTATTGGATAAATCTCCACCTAGGTTTGATTTGATGAATTTGAACAACTCAATCAACCTCGGGTCTTTGAAATAGGTAACATTGGTAGAAAGCTCTTCCAGGAACAAACGATTTTTCAGAATATGTCTCAACAGCTCAATCACCAACACCTCTGTTAAGGCTCTTAAAGTTCTCTCTTTTCCTACACTGCTTTGCTCCAGCTCCTTCATGATATCTTCGATCAACATTCCTATTCTATCATTGAATCGTATAATGAAAGCAGGAATATCTAAGGAATTGAAAAAGTTTACAACATCGAAAACCTTGGATTCAAAGCTAACAATCGAAACACAGTCTTCCTGAACATTGCGAATATCCTTAAAACTGATACTCTGAAGATACTTCTTTTTGTTTTCCAGGAAATTGTCCATTGATACCTCAGCCTTTTTGGATCCTCCACCAAAAGTCAGCGAGGTCTTTTTTTCTCCTGGAAGAAAAAGAACTTCGCCTTCATTGAGTATTTCCTGATCCTCTCCAAACTTCAAGCTTCCGTGATGAAGCAAGATGAGCATATTGTCAAATTCCTTGTGGTCGGCTATAGAAATGGGCTTTTCAATCTGAAAATTGTTTCCCCTTAAAAACCTTACATTTACCGATTCGATGACCTTGTTGTAATATTCCATGATTTTATTGCAGAAAAATTGAGATACAAAAATATAATTTTTCCATTTAAAAAAACGAATATTTTTACAGGATCCGTTAAAATAAATTAAAAAAGGCGCAATTATATTCAATTGCGCCCTTCAAAAAGTAAAAAGAAGACTATTTAAGCAGTCCTCGAGATATGACTATTTTTTGAATTTCTGAGGTCCCCTCATATATCTGGGTAATTTTAGCATCTCTCATCAGCCTTTCTACATGATATTCTTTCACATAACCGTACCCTCCATGAACTTGTACAGCTTCCACTGTTACATTCATGGCAACCTCAGATGCATATAGTTTGGCCATAGCGGATGCATGTGCATAATCTTCGCCCTGATCTTTTAACCAAGCCGCTTTGTATACGAGCATTCGGGCAGCCTCAATCTGAGTAGCCATATCAGCCAATTTGAACTGTATGGCTTGATGCTGACTAATTGGCTTCCCAAAAGCTTTTCTTTCCTTGGAATATGCTACAGACATCTCATAGGCTCCGGCAGCGATTCCTAATGCCTGAGCAGCGATTCCAATTCTACCTCCATTTAAGGTTTCCATGGCAAAATTGAACCCAAATCCTTCCTCCCCAATTCTATTGGAAGCAGGAACTTTCACATCCGTAAACATCAATGAGTGGGTATCACTTCCTCTGATTCCGAGTTTGTCCTCTTTCTTCCCAATTACAAATCCTTCCCATCCTTTTTCCACGATGAATACCGAGATCCCTTTATGTCCCTTGCTGGCGTCTGTTTGGGCAATAACCAAATAAACACTTGCAGAAGAACCGTTTGTAATCCAGTTTTTGGTTCCGTTTAGAATATAATAATCACCCTCTTTAGTGGCTTCTGTTCTTTGAGAAGTAGCATCTGAACCTGCTTCCGGTTCGGAAAGGCAGAATGCACCTAAAACTTCGCCCGTAGCTAGTTTCTTCAGGTATTTTTCTTTTTGTTCTTCTGTCCCGTACTTTTCCAAACCCCAGCACACCAAAGAATTGTTTACTGACATAGAGACTGAAGCAGAGGCATCGATTTTTGACAACTCTTCCATAGCTAGGACATAAGCAATGGTATCCATTCCCCCACCGTTATATTTTGGGTCCACCATCATTCCCATAAATCCAAGCTCGCTCATTTTTTTGATTTGCTCAGTTGGAAACTTAGCTTCAGTATCTCTTTCTATTACCCCAGGCAAAAGTTCAGTATTTGCAAATTCTCTTGCCGCCTCCTGCACTGCTAGGTGCTCTTCTGTCAGTTGAAAATTCATTTTTATTTATCGGGTTTATTTTCGTTTGCGGAATTTATAGTAAAAAAAGAAAAGGGGCAAAATGTTGCCCCTTTCCGAATTTTATTTTGATTTGAATCAATCCCGATTGCCAAAGAAAATAAATATGTAGTAAGCTAAAGTAGCTAATGATGCAAGAGCAGCAACCACATAAGTCATGGCAGCCCATTTCAATGCGTCTTTAGACATGGCATATTCAGTTCGGGTGACGATGTTTCGGTTTTGAACCCATGCCAGAGCTCGGTTAGATGCGTCAAATTCAACAGGAAGGGTAACCAAGGTGAATAAGGTCATGACACCATAAGCACCTACTACAATATATCCGATGAATTGATAGGGCAGACCTAAGGCAAATCCACCGAACAAAGAGGCAATTAAGACTACGTTAAGAATCTTTCCGGAAATATTCTGCAAAGGAACAAGCTTGGATCTAAGTGTGAGCCAGGTGTAAGAGGTAGCATGCTGTACTGCGTGTCCACATTCGTGAGCTGAAACAGCAGCTGCGGCGGCATTTCTTCCATAATATACATCAGGACTCAAGTTTACTGTTCTATTCATAGGGTTATAGTGGTCTGTCAATTGCCCCTCAACAGAAACCACCTGAACATCATGAATATTATGATCTGCCAACATAAGTTTGGCGATCTCAGCACCCGAAAGGTTGGCCTCCAGAGCAGTCTGAGAATACTTTTTAAACTTGCTTTTCAGCTTGCTGCTGACTACAAAGCCAGCGATTGCAAATACGACTACAATTAATATCAGTAACATAATTTTTTTGTTTGCAGAAATGAATACGAAGTTAGCTTTTGTCAGGTTTTATCCAAGCTGGTTTTTGAATCATAATGACCCAGCTAATTAAGCCGGCCACCAAAACCAAAATTACCTGTGTGCCATGAATAATGGCTGCAAAGATTTTCCCGTCTACTTCTGATATTCCCAACTGTATCAAAATAAAGGCCACCAATGCATGAAAGGTTCCTATACCCCCTTGAACCGGTGCAACCATGCCAATACTTCCCATTACCATGACTAGGAGCACTTCGCCGCTGGACAAATTGGCAGTACTTTGAATCCCTAATGCAACTGTATACATGGTTAAAAAATAAATCAACCAAATGACTACAGAGCTCAACCAAAAACCCATGGGATTTTTTAGAGTCGAGATTCCTTTTATGCCTGAATACAATTCTCGAAGAAAGTGCTGGATCTTTTGTATAAATCCGTTGTCTCGAAAACGTCTTAGAATGAAATAAATGACCAAACAGAAAACCAAAATTCCGCCCAGCAGCAAAGGAAGGTTTTGAACTAGTTTAGCTCCTAAGTTATCCAGGTCTACCAATTGACCAGCTAGATTCAAGAAAAGCTCATTTTCCACCAAAAAAGCCAATAGAATAGTAGCAATCAAAAATAATAGGTCTATAGATCGCTCTAAGATGACCGTCCCTAAAAGATGACCAATGGAAATCCCATTGGTTCGGGATAGGACCCCGCATCGTGCTACTTCTCCGGCTCTCGGAACAATCATATTGGCCAGATAGCCGACCATTACGGCATGATAGGCGTCGGAAAGAGTTACTTTTTTTCCTTCATTTTCTTGAATGAGCAGTGTCCACCTCCAGCCTCTCAAAGCATAACCTCCCAAAGCAATGGCTAATGATAAACCTATCCAAGCCCAATTACTGGAAAAAATCTGTTCCACCAGGCTATTGAACTCAATGTCCTTATACAAAAACCAAAAAATCCAGACTGCGATCGCCAAAGAGATCAAAATCTGGATTGTTTGTTTGATTCTAGGGTGTAACATCAGATCAATCGGTTTTGATCATCTGGAAAAATCACCACTGGTTTAAATTTCTTCGCTTCTTCAAAGTCCATTCCTGCATAGCTGATAATGATGACTATATCTCCAACAGCAGCTTTTCTTGCTGCAGGACCATTGAGGCAGATCTGTCCACTTCCTCTTTCCCCTTTGATCACATAAGTTTCCAGCCTTTCTCCATTATTAACATTGACGATTTGGACTTTTTCGTTTTCAATGAGATTGGCCGCATCCATCAAGTCTTCGTCGATGGTAATTGAACCGACATAGTGCAATTCCGCCTGAGTGATTTTCACCCGGTGGATTTTTGACTTCATGATTTGAATTTGCATTGGCTTAGTTTTTCCGGCCGCAAAATTAAGAATTAATTATGAGGTTATCGATCAATCGAATTTCTCCCACATAAGCGGCAGCACAAATTGCCATTTTTTGATGTGGGTCAAACTGCTTTTTTATTTCAAAAGCCTCTCTTTCTACCAATTCGAAATACTCGAGTTTCACGGATTCTTGTTCTTGAAACTGTCGGAAGATTTGTTCTTGTACAACTAACCACTCCTTGCCTTCTTTCAGTTCCTTCGCCGCTACCGATAAACTTTCAAAAATGATTAAGGCTGTTTTTCTCTCCAGATCAGATAAGCGTCTATTTCTTGAAGACATGGCAAGTCCATCCTCTTCTCTTCTGGTAGGCACTACAATTATTTCAATAGGAAAAGAAAGGTCTCTCACCAAGGTTTGAATGATTGCCACTTGCTGTAAATCTTTTTGACCAAAAAAGGCAAGATCGGGACGAATGATGTGAAACAGCTTGGACACAATCACTCCAACTCCATTAAAATGTCCTGGGCGAAAGGCCCCCTCTAAAATCCTTTCAAGGTGGCCAAAATTTAATTTGAGCACCGGAGAACTGGGGTACATCGTGCCAACTTCTGGTAAAAACACATAATGGACTCCTGCTGATTCCAAAAGGTCGAGGTCCTCCTTTACACTGGAAGGGTATTTTTCGAAGTCTTCCTGATTATTGAACTGAGTAGGATTGACGAAAATGGAAACTACTGTACAATCTGCCTGAGCTCCACATTTTTTTACTAAATCCAAATGCCCTTGATGCAGGGCACCCATTGTCGGCACGAGACCTATGGATTTATTTGATTGAATGAATTGGAGCCTGATTTTGTTCCAATCGGCCCCTGTACGGAATACCTGCACGGGATAGGGGATACTTTTGGGTAAATAGAGGCAAAACTAGATTAATATCCAGAAAAACAAGGCATTTCAGGCTTTTTTTATTATATTTGTGCCGTTGTTTATCACTTTACATAAAAAATATATAGCATGTCTAAATTACGTATCCTCTACGTTGCCAGTGAAATCAACCCTTTTCTCCAGACTTCAGAAGTAGCCAATTTCCTACGAACACTTCCTCAAGCCATGCAAGAGCGTGGTATGGAAATCCGTATTTTGGTACCTCGGTTTGGATTGATCAATGAGCGAAAAAACAGACTTCATGAAGTTGTAAGACTTTCTGGAATTAACATTGCTGTTGGTGAAGAAGAAAAGCCGTTGGTGATCAAGGTAGCCTCCATTCCGAATGCTAAGCTTCAGGTTTACTTCATCGATAATGAGGACTACTTCCAGCGAAAGAGCGTATTCCATGACAAGCAGCAAAAATTCTATGAAGACAATGACGAGAGAGCCATTTTCTTCTGTAAGGGAGTAATCGAAACTGTCAAGAAATTGGGATGGGCACCAGATATTGTACATTGCAATGACTGGATGACTTCCTTGATTCCAATGTATTTGAAGACGACTTACAAGAATGAGCCATTATTCAAAGACACTAAATCAGTTTTTGCTATCTACAACAACGGATTTTCTCATACCTTTGGCGATGATTTGTTAAACAAGGTTAAGATGGTGGACATTGATGACACTATTTTAGCACCTTTGGAAAGCAAAGACTTCGAAGGCTTTATTCGTATGGGTATGGAATATGCCGATTTAGTAGTGAAGGGCGGAGAAGTTTCTGACGAATTAACTCAATTAATAGAAGATTTCTCAAAAGATAAGAAGTTTGAAATCAGCATTGACGAAGAAGAACAAGCTCACGAAGAGCTTTACGGCATATACACAAATCTTGCGGGCTAAATTAGCCTGCTTGGGATTACTATTTACAATTCTAATTAGTTCTTGTTCCGATCCAGCTTCCGTAGGACTCGAATTAGCTCCGGGAAACAACCAAGTGGGTGTTTTTTTCGCTGAATTCGATCTACCTGCGGAAGTTGTGTTATTGGACTCTTTTAACACCACCAATCAAGGATTATTGGTAGTTGGTGAAGAAGTTGATCCATATTTTGGAAAAACCACAGGAATTGGATACTCGAGAATGTATTTCGATTCCAGAGCGGAAAGACCAAAAAGCGAAGCCATTTTGGACTCTATTTTTTTCCGTTTGGATGTGGTTAGTGTTAATGGTCGGAACTTAGATCAACCAAAATACTTTAGTATTCATAGGCTGGCAGAGCCAATTTTAGACACCTCCTATTATAATTTCAACGAATTACGATTTGAGGAACAGCCATTGGCCTTTTCTAGTGTAAATTTTGGTGAAACAAAAGATACAACCTTAACATTTCCAGTAGATCAAGATTTCGCTGAGGATTTATTTGGAAAATTAAAAAGGGGAACAGAATTCAATGATATTTTCAGTTTTAGAAGATACTTTCCAGGAATTGCAGTCAAATCTGGGGAAGGTCAGAATACGACTATTGGAGTAAACCTTGGGTTTGAAACCAAATTCGATATTTATTACCATTATCAGGGAGATACGTTATCTCAAGTTTACGAAATCAATACTTCCTCGTCTAGGAGTTTTAATGGAGTAAAAAGTGACAGAAATGGTACTCCAACATCGATAATTACTGAACCTGGTAAAGCTTACAATACCGGAGATTTAGTTGGGCTTAAAGCGAATCTCGGGATTGCCATGAAAGTTAATACAGCTCCGTTTGATAATTTCTTAGACACTTTAAATGGGGCTATTTTCCAGCAAGTAGAATTTGTTTTAGGAGAAATAAATGAAGTTCCAACTGGTCAAAACCCTCCTTCTTTTTTTGTAAGCTACTTTACAGATGGAACTAACGAGCGATTAAGCCGGGCAAGTGATAAGCAGCCATTGACAGTTCAAAGGGATGGTCAACCTCAGATAGAGTTGATTTCAGAAGGTAATGAGGAGCCTGCTGTAAGGGCACCAGCAATAGGCCGATACAACTCAAATGATAAGGTGTACAGTATGTTAATTACTTCTTATACCAACGCATTATACAGAAATCAGCTTCAAAGAAAAGACTGGTTATTGTACGGTAACTCTCCAGAAACAAATGGAGATGACTTTAAAAGATCTTTCAGACAATTTATTGTCAATAAGAACAGAATCAAAGTCAAAGCCATCTATTCAAAAATCAAATAAAAAACTGCTTTTTAAGAAGCTAAAAGAGTCCACTTTCAAATTTTAAGAAAGTGGATTCTTTTTTTTGGCATGAAAGCTGTTTCTTTGTGCAAGTTCTAGAAAACAAAAAGAATTTTTCAATATGTGTGGAATTGTAGCATATGTGGGGCAGCAAGAAGCTCTTCCCATTATTATCAAAGGTCTAAGAAGATTAGAGTATAGAGGATACGATAGTGCAGGCGTTGCTTTGCTGGATCATAATGGCCTTAGTATTTATAAAAAGAAAGGAAAGGTCTCTGAGTTGGAAAAACACTTGGAGTCCAATGGTGATATCAAATCCAATATTGGAATCGGTCATACAAGATGGGCTACTCACGGTGAACCTAATGATGTAAATGCTCACCCTCATTATTCTTCTTCCGAAAAACTAGCAATGATCCACAATGGGATTATTGAGAATTATGAGGTCCTAAAGAAAGACTTGATTCAGAAAGGATATAAGTTTCATTCAGAAACTGATACTGAGGTATTCATCAAATTCATTGAGGACATTCAGCTTCATAATAAATGCTCTTTAGAAGAAGCATTGCGGCTGGCACTGCACAAGGTGGTAGGCGCTTATGCTATCGTTCTGATCAACAAAGAAGAGCCTGATACCCTCATTGCAGCTAGAAAAGGTTCTCCTTTGGTTATCGGTGTTGGAGAAGATGAGTATTTCCTGGCCTCCGATGCAACCCCTATTATTGAGTATACCAACAAGGTGGTTTATTTGGATGATTACGAAATAGCTGTAATCCGTAATAATAGGCTTCAGGTAAAAACCATAGAAAACGTAGAGACCAATCCATACATCAATCAATTGGAGATGGAATTGGAAGCGATTGAAAAGGGAGGCTATGATCACTTCATGTTGAAGGAGATCTATGAGCAGCCCAAATCCATCGCTGACTGTTTGAGAGGAAGATTGGATGCAAAATCCGGAAGATTGGTTTTAGGTGGTCTACGTGATTACATGAACAAATTCCAAAATGCTGAGCGGATTATCATCACGGCTTGCGGTACATCCTGGCATGCAGGCTTGGTTGCTGAGTATTTGTTCGAAGAATTTGCCAGAGTTCCTGTAGAAGTAGAATATGCATCTGAATTCAGATACAGAAACCCAGTCATCAATGATAAAGACTTTGTAATCGCAATTTCTCAATCAGGAGAAACCGCAGATACCTTAGCTGCTATTGAACTGGCAAAGTCAAAGGGAGCAACCATATTTGGTGTTTGTAATGTGGTGGGTTCTTCTATCCCAAGAACAACCCATGCCGGATCCTATACTCACGCGGGACCAGAAATCGGAGTAGCTTCAACAAAAGCATTTACGGCCCAAATCTCAGTTTTGGCTATGATGGCTTTGAAGTTAGGTTACCAAAGAGGAACGCTTCCGGAAAGTCGTTACATCCAGTTGCTGCATGAACTTGCGGCTATTCCATCCAAAGTGGAAAAAGCTTTGCAGACAAATAAGCAAATCGAATATATCGCTTCCGAATACAAGGACGTGAGAAATGCACTTTATCTGGGAAGAGGTTACAACTTTCCTGTAGCCTTGGAGGGCGCTTTGAAACTGAAGGAAATCTCTTATATCCATGCGGAAGGTTATCCTGCAGCGGAAATGAAGCATGGTCCTATTGCCTTGATTGATGAGGAGATGCCAGTAATCTTTATCGCTACTCAGGATAGTTCTTATGAGAAAGTGGTAAGTAACATTCAGGAAGTGAAAGCAAGAAAAGGAAAAGTAATTGCAGTAGTGACTGAAGGAGATACTCAGGTGAAAAGTATGGCTGATCACGTCATAGAGATACCGGAAACTCACGAAGCTTTTGCTCCATTGGTTTCAGTAATTCCTCTTCAATTGCTATCCTATCACATCGCAGTGATGAGAGGCTGTAATGTAGACCAACCTAGAAACCTCGCAAAATCAGTGACAGTTGAATAATATCCAAGGCCTTCATTTCTGAAGGCCTTTACTTTTTTAATCCCCACAAGTACCTTGGGTAAAGGAAGTAATCCCTCTGGACCTAGCCTCACAATCATTGCCATAGGTAATCCCATTACACCCACATACAGGTGCATAGATTTGGTAGCAAGCTGCAGTATCCTTGACTAACCTTGAATCATAACAATCAGGTGGAAGCTCTTCATCGCATTGAAATGCTGAAAAGAGGAGAACGCAAATCGCTGATATAAAGGATAATCGTTTCATCTGTTTATAATTTGTTTTTTCAGTGGTCAGATGGAATGCCCAGGATAATCATCCCCCTCCCGATCCGCCGCGGCGGACGGGACAAGTTGTGTGAGATTTTTCCTCATGGGCATTTCATAATTTCAATAATAATATCAATGCAGGAGACGAAAAATCAAATCGAAACGATACAAATACAATTATAAGGAAAGGAATCAGCAACTAAAGATAAATCCTTAATTTTGCCTTGCGAATAAAATAGTATGCTGGACAAATTACAATCAATAAAAGAACGGTTTGAAGAAGTGGGTCAACTGATCGTGTTGCCTGAATCCATGGCGGACATGAGTAAGTATGCCAAGCTAACCAAGGAATATAAAGACCTTGAAAAAATTGTAGCTGTATACGATGAGTATAATCTAGTCCTTCAAAATATTTCGAGTTCTAAGGAAATTCTGGATAAAGAAAAAGATCCTGACTTTCGAGATATGGCCAAGGCTGAGTTGGAGGAGTTAAAGGAAAGAAAAGAAGAGCTTGAAAATGAATTGAAGCAATTACTCATCCCCAAGGATCCCAATGATTCCAAAGACTGTATTCTTGAAATTAGAGGAGGAACCGGTGGGGATGAAGCCGCAATTTTTGCTGGAGATTTATTTAGAATGTATGAGCGTTTCTGCGAAATGCAGAATTGGAAGCTTACTGTTTTGGATTTAACTTTTGGATCAGCAGGTGGATACAAGGAAATTATCGCTACCATTTCCGGTGCAGATGTATATGGAATGATGAAATATGAATCGGGAGTTCATAGAGTTCAGCGAGTTCCAGCTACCGAATCTCAAGGGAGAGTTCATACTTCAGCAGCTTCAGTGGCAGTTCTACCTGAAATGGACGAAGTGGAGGTACACTTGGACATGAATGATATCAGAAAAGATACTTATTGCTCATCCGGGCCTGGAGGACAATCTGTCAACACCACTTATTCTGCCGTAAGACTAACTCACAATCCTACAGGATTGGTTGTGACATGTCAGGACGAAAAGTCTCAAATCAAGAACTTCGAGAAAGCATTGAAGGTACTTCGTTCGAGATTGTATGAAATTGAGCTGGCAAAACACAATGAGTCTGTTGGAGCTCAAAGAAAATCTATGGTTGGCAGTGGAGATAGATCGGATAAAATCAGAACCTATAATTATCCACAATCACGAGTGACGGATCACAGAATCAACAAAACCGTATACAATCTACCCGAGGTAATGGACGGTCACATTGAGGAATTTATCTCCGCTTTACGCTTTGCAGAAAACTTGGAGAAGATGCAGAGCTCGGGTTTGGAGGAATAATTTTTCCTTTTGCATAATTGTTGAATGAATATTGCAGAATGTGATTTTTGACTAGTATCTTGAAGAAATAACTGAAAAGTTCTTATGATCATTGCCGGAGAAAGAGATATCAACCTAGTGACATGGAATGAGGCCCATTTCCATCAGCTATATCCTCTTGCCAACAACCCAAAAATAGCCATGAATCTGAGGGATAGTTTTCCTCAGCCTTATACCATTCACGATGCCCGGCATTGGATCGAACACAATCAAAAGTTTAATCCCCCTCAGAATTTTGCTATAGAGTTTCAAGGAAAACTAGCAGGAGCAATCGGCTGTGAAAGAGGGAAGGATGAATTGAGAACCAATATGGAATTAGGTTTCTGGGTTGGTGAACCTTTTTGGCGAAAAGGAATTGCTACGGAGGCTGTGCGTTTATTTACCAAGCACCTGTTTGACAAATTCGACATTCAGCGAGTTTATGCTCAAGTATATGATTTCAACGGGGAATCTATGAATGTGCTTGAAAAAGCAGGCTATATTCCTGAGGCAATTTTGAAAAAAGCATTTATTAAACGAGGAGTAGTCGGCGACTTATTTCAATATGTAAAAATAAGAGGCGAGGAATAATCCTCGCCTTTTTTCTTAAACCTGCTCTAGAGCCTGGCTGACGTCGGCAACCAAGTCTTCATAATGCTCCACTCCTATGGAAAGGCGAACCAACTTTTCTGATATTCCCAACATTTTTCGGTCTGCATCACTTACATCCGAATGAGTCATAGTAGCCGGATGCTGTGCTAAGGACTCCGTACTCCCTAGGGAAACGGCCAGTTTGAATAATTTGAGATTATCCAGAAAACCAAAGGCCTCTTTTTCTCCTCCTTTAATATCGAAAGAAACCATCGCCCCGGCACAGCTAAGCTGTTTCTTATAAATATCGTATTGCGGGTCTCCTTCTTGTAAATGCCCAAGGAAATATACTTTTTCCACTTTTGGATGAGCTTTCAAAAAATCTGCCACATTTCGGGCATTTTCAGCCTGCTGAGTCATTCGAACCTTTAGAGTTTCCAAACTTCTCATCAATAACCAACCTGTCCAAGGTCCGGCCATATTTCCCAAAAATGTCCGAAGGGTTCTGACTCTTTTCATCAGCTTGGCATTTCCCAATACCGCTCCGGCTATCAGATCAGAGTGCCCACCGATATATTTGGTAGCGGAATAAACAACCAAATCCGCTCCGTGCTGAAGTGGGTGTTGCCACAATGGTCCCATATAAGTATTATCCACTACAAGCTGAGCGGGAGATTCTTTGTCTCCTAATTGCTTTGCTACTTTGCTGCATAGCTCCAAGTCAAAGAGAGAGTTGGTAGGATTGGCGGGAGATTCTACATATACCATTTTGACTTGATGCCCTTTTGCTTTCGCCAAAAGTTCATCTTCTGTCTCATTCTCCGTAAATCCGATTCCTTTGATCCCATATTCTGGTAAAACTTTGTTGATAAAGTGATCTGTTCCGCCATAAACAGGCATACTGTAAAGCAGGGCATCTCCCGGCCTCAGGAATTCAAGAAAAACAGTAGATATAGCAGACATGCCGCTCTCAAAAACGCAACACTCTTCCGCTTGATCCCAGAGAGATAGTCTTTCTTCCAAAATCTGTAAATCCGGATTATTAAGGCGAGAGTAAATCAAACCAGGTTGCTCGCCTACATTTCTTTCCCGCTTGCCATAAGCAAGCTCAAAAAACTCTTTTCCCTCTTGGGCGCTTTTGAATACGAAAGTGGACGTCTGAAAAATTGGGCATTTGACTGCTCCCTCAGACCATTCCGGCTTGTATCCATAGGACATCATTAAACTTTCTGGGTGCATGGGTATTTGGGTTTATATTTTACCCAAATCACCATAAAAGTTTTTACTTTTTCAATTCCTAATTCCTTATTTTATTTTGTATCAAAAGTTCATTCAGTCCTATATTCTGAATTTTTTGAAATAAATTAGATATTGTTCTTTATTGACAGAATATTATTTGGAATTCTTAAGCAATGAAGCGCTTCTCCTTTAACTAATTAGGAATTGGATAATTTTAACGAATCCAGATTTTCTTACTGATCAATCTATCCTTATTCGAAAGTCTAAAAATCAATAAGCCTTTTGGCAAGTCTGTTAATCTTATACTTTTCAAACCTGGAGAAACAGGTGTAGAAAAAACTACCTGACCTCGCTGATTGGAAACTTCCACCCAGTTCCATGTATCCAAGAAATCAGATTCTATAAATACATCCCCTTCACTTGGATTGGGAAAGATTTTTAAAGTACTGTCTCCGCTGTTTGGTTCCAAGGCTGTGATCAAACTTACTTGAACGACCAATTTAATTTCCTCGCTAAAATTACAGGAATTCTGCGCTCTTACCTGAACTTCAAAATTACCTTCACTTTCCCATCTAACTCGAACTTTCCCAGTTCCTTGACCCTCAAGGATTCTACCACCCGCGCTTAATGACCACTGATAATTATGGCCCTCATTGACTGCTACTGAATAGGTTTGTTCTCCTGGAGGCACTAGGTTCTCTCCTGAAATTTGGTCCGGAGCAGTAGGTAATGCATTGATTTGGATGGGAAGAGTGATTGTTTCCCTTTGACCACAAGCATTTTCTGGGGTAGCTTTCAAACTTCCAAGTCCAGGGTTTATCCATTTAACTAGAACAGTCGAGGTACCCTGTCCGCTGAGTATTTCTCCGCCATTGGCTTCCCAAGTGTAGCTGATACCCTGCAGATTTGGAAGCTGGTAAGACTCCTCATTCGTCTCACAAACAGTCCCATTTCCATCAATTTTCAGATTAGCTGGAGGTAATTGAGATACATTGACCTCCAGAAAAGAGGTTTCACCTGCTCCGCAAAAATTGCTTCTACTTACAAAGATGGCTTTTCTTCCCGGGTCTGTCCATTCGACTTCAACCGTATTGGTTCCTTGCCCGTTGATGATTTGCCCTCCATCAACTCTCCATACCAATTGAGTTCCGGCTATTTGGTTATCTGTAATTCGGTATATCTGGCTTTCTAGGCAGGTCTGCAAAGCGCCCGATATATTACTCAATGCTCCGGTAGGAGGAACACAATTGTATGTAAGGATACTTCCATCATCCCCGGCTGCATAAGCTATCAAAGGAGTTCCTGCACTGATAGCATTCAGATTTCTACTGGTTCCTGTCTCGATTTTTGTCCAGGATTCTCCTCCATCCTTGGTTACTAGCGCCAATCCATTCTTGCCGGAAATAAAACCAAATTGGCTATCGAAAAAATCAACTGAAAGTAAATCTTCGGTAGTTCCACTGTCAATACTTCTCCAAGTCTCAGACTTGTCCTCAGTTTTGATAATAGTACCTCCATCCCCCACGGCTATGGCTTGAAATTCCCCAAGTTTTGCTAACCCATTGAGATTCCTGCTTGTACCCGAATTGACCGGCTCCCATTGACTTCCACCAAAAGAATATAGAATTAAGCCGTTTTCGCCAATTGCAATTCCAATAGCAAAATCAAAAAACATCAAATCTTTCAAATTGGTCGTGGAATTAGAAGTAACACTTAAATCCCAAGTACCTCCAGAATCGGAAGATCTAGTAATAAAGCCATTAGTCCCTGCCAGGTAAAGAACCGAAGGTGCAAAAAGATAAAAGCCATCTACTCGTTGGGTAGTGTTAATACTAAATTCTCCCCACGCTGAGCCTGAGTTACTAGTTCGATAAATCTTACCCCCAGGACCTGATATATAGCCAAAGGCAGTATTCCAAAAATCAATTGCACTGATGGTAAATTGTTCTGGTATAGGTCTTGAAACAAAAGTTCTGCCTGAAGTAGAGCTAACCAAAAACTCTCCTCTTTCACCAGCCACAAATCCAACCCTGTCAGTTTTGAAATCTACTGAGGTGAAGTTATTTCTATATCCTGCCAACCTTTGGGTATATGTGCTTCCGGCATTGGCGGAAGAAATCAAGTACCCATCTTGACCGGACGCAAAAACCGTATTGGAACCAGGGATAAATGATAATCCTAAAATATTTCTGGTGTTGGTTGCACCCAAATTAGCTCGCGCAAAACTCGACCCCGAATTCGCAGACCTGACCGAAGTAGCATTTTCACCGACAGCAACAATAATTCTAACATCCCTTGGAGCAATTTTCAAATCATTCAATTTGACCGTTGTACCAGTATTCAATAGTTGCCAGGTATTACCCCCATCAATGGTTTTGATCATTCTTCCATTGTCTCCAGCTGCATATCCAATTAATGGAGAGGAGAACCTGACAGCATACAGAGATTCCGTTAGGCCGGAATTTAGGCTTGTCCAGGAAGCTCCTTTATTATAACTCCTGAGTACCAAACCCTCCTGTCCAACAGCAAATACAGTGTCTTTATTGACAAACTCCACTCCAAAAATATCTTTCGTTTGGCCGGTGGAATTTTCTTGCCAAGAAGTCCCGTCATCTGTTGACTCGAATACTTTCCCGGATGAACCTGAAATAATCCAAGTATTTTCACCGTTATAGCTGACGTCGTGTAAATCTGAGGATTGGCCAATGTTTATGTTGGACCATGAGTTTCCTCCATCAGCGGTTTTCAAAATCAAACCAGATTTACCTACTGCAAGTCCTAAATTTTGATTTTTAAAAGCCAGGGCAACAACCCTTCCATCGAATTGATAAGGTACTTCTTCCCAAGTTTGGCCGGCATTGCTTGTTTTGATCAATAACCTTTCCCCTCCTGCATAGGCAATGCTATCATTCACCCAAAAAACAGCTTCCAAGTCCAAACCCCAACTTTGCAATCTAGTCCAGGTCTGGGCCTGTGCACAGTGGTACGAAAAGAAAAAAGTAAGGAGTAAGAAAGAGATTTTTTTCATGAAGCTGAAAATGTACTAAAACAAAAATAAGTCATTTACGCTCATGTCAAAGCAGTTTAGTAGAAAGCCTTAAATCCAAACCAAAAAAAACCAATTTTACTGGCCTGTGTTTGATCAAGGTTGGGTATTTTTAATAATACAAATTCGCATAAGATGAAAAAGCAAGTCATATTCTCTCTTTTCCCGGTACTGGTAGCATGTGGATCAGGTGAAAGAGTTTCTAAAGAAGTTTTTGAAGAAGTAAACCAAGCCATGGAGGTGAAAAAGCTGAATGAAGCTGAAATTATTGAAGCAGCCATGATTTGGGGAGACTCAATTAGCCAAGAGGCACAAAACCAACTTATTTCAAATCTCCAAAACGCAATCTCTGAAAAAGGGGTGGCAGGTGCTATCGAGTTTTGCAATGTAAATGCCCTCCCAATTTTACAAGAGGTAGCGAAAAAATACGATGTTAAAATAAAGCGAGTATCCAATCAGTACCGTAACCCCAAAGATCAGCCGGATGAGATGGAAAAAAGGATTTTAGAAACCTATGAGTATGATATGGAGAATAAAATTGAACCATCCCCCAATATTCAAAAAATTGAAAATGGGGAGGTCTATCTCTACAGTAAATCCATCATCATACCAGGAGGACTTTGTCTCAATTGCCACGGCGAACCCGGTAAGGACATAAACGATGAAACATTAAAGAAGCTAAATGAGCTTTATCCACAAGATCAGGCAAAAGGTCATCAGATCGGTGACCTGAGAGGAATGTGGTCCATTAAAATCCCCAAAAAGGAGGTTGTTAAAAGGATGTAATCAATCCAAGAAATTTTATTTTTTATTTGGGGACTTTCCCCTAATTTGATTGACTCATTCATGATTCAGTCAAAATTTATGCTTTTCCGGTATCGAATTCTTTTGCTTTTTATTGCGGCCCTTTTTACAGCATGGATCCTGAAAAACCGTGAACTGTTTGAAGCTTATACTCAAGTCATTCCTGGAACTCAGGTAAAGTTTACCATGGTTCCAATTCCGGGGGGAAGCTTTTTGATGGGTTCGGCTAATGAAAAATATTCGGATGAAACCCCCGCTCACCGGGTCGAGATAGAACCTTTTTGGATGGGCACACATGAGGTCACCTGGGATGCTTTTGAGCTTTTTTTAGACAAAAATTATGAAACAGCGATTTCAGAGGGCCCGATCGGGCAAGTTGTAGACGGCCTTAGCCGTCCAAGCCTTCCTTATCTGGATATGACATTCGGAATGGGAAAAGAAGGAAAGCCGGCGATTGGAATGACTCAATACGGGGCCATTCAATATTGTCATTGGCTATATTTGAAAACAGGCATTTTTTACCGGCTCCCAACAGAAGCAGAGTGGGAATACGCTGCAAAAGCAGGAACTAAGTCAACCTGTTTTTTTGGAGAGGATGCAAAGAAGCTCTCCGAATACGCCTGGATAGCAGAAAATTCCAATGAAAGCACTCAAAAAGTTGGCTTAAAAAAAGCCAATCCTTGGGGGCTTTTTGATATCTATGGAAATGTCATGGAATGGACTTCCGACCAATATGAAGCGGACTTTTATGAGAGATCGCCGGAAAAGAATCCACAAAACCCCTCGATAAAACTCTATCCCAGAGTAGTCAGAGGCGGAAGCTATAAGCACAAGGCGGAAGAAATCAGTAGCGCCAGACGATTCCAAAGTGAACCAAAGTGGAAGCAACTGGATCCACAAATACCAAAAAGTCAATGGTGGTTCCCTGAAGCACCATTCCTGGGAATGAGACTTGTCAGACCTCTCAACCCACCTAGTCCGGAAGAAATCAAAGCCTATTATACCAAGGCTCCAATAGATGATTATTAAACCTAAAAATAACCTGCTTATGAAACCTGAACATTCACGCCGGAATTTCATGAAAACTTCGGCAATCATTACAGGAGGAATATTAACATCCCCCTTCATTTTGCCCAAGGCCTATGCTGCGCCTGACAATCACCTCAAACTAGCCCTGATAGGATGCGGCGGTAGAGGCACCGGGGCTGTATTTCAGGCATTCGAAACCGGTCATCCCATCAAACTGGTTGCTATGGCTGATGCCTTCCGGGATAGGCTAGACGGAAGCTTGAAACCAATTTTGGATAAATATGGAGCAGAAAAAGTAGATGTGCCGGAGGAAAGGAAGTTCGTGGGCTTCGATGCATACAAACAAGCCATTGCTGAAGCAGATGTAGTGATTTTAGCCACACCTCCAGGTTTTAGGCCATCGCATTTTGAAGAAGCAGTAAATCAAGGAAAGCAGATTTTCATGGAAAAGCCGGTAGCAACAGATGCTGCAGGAATCAGAAGAGTTTTGGCTGCGGCTGAAATAGCAAAGGCTAAGAAATTAAATGTGGTGGTTGGACTTCAAAGACACTATCAAAGTAATTATAGAGAAACCATTCAACGAATTTACGACGGTGCGATAGGGGATATTACCGGAGGTCAGGTTTACTGGAATGATGGAGGAGTCTGGGTAAGAGAGCGGCAGCCCGGACAAACTGAAATGGAATATCAAATGAGGAACTGGTATTATTTCAACTGGCTCTGTGGAGACCACATTACTGAACAGCACGTCCATAATATCGATGTGGCAAATTGGGTAAAACAAGGGTATCCCGTGAAGGCTGAAGGCACAGGAGGCAGGCTTGTCAGAACAGGAAAAGAGCATGGGGAAATTTTCGATCATCATGTAGTCACTTTTACCTATGCTGATGGTTCGGTAATTCACAGTGAATGCAGGCATTTCCCAGGCGCAGCAAACAGAGTAGATGAATCTTTTCAAGGAACCAAAGGAAAAGCCTATTTAAGCGCTGGAAATCATGGTAACCTATCCGATTGGAAAGGAAATGCTATCTATTCTCATAATAGGGAAAACAATGTCAATCCCTATCAGCAAGAACATAATGAACTTTGGGATGCACTTTTCAAAGGTGAATACAAATTTTCCGATGCCGAGAATGCTGCCAAAAGTACCATGACCTCTATTATGGGTAGGTACGCTACTTATTCAGGAAAAGTATTGACTTGGGAAGAAGCCTTAAATGGCAAAGTGGACCTTTTCCCTGAAAAATTAGCTTGGGATGCTTCGCCTAAAGTATTGCCAAATGAAGATGGCTACTATCCTCATGCGATTCCAGGAAAGACCCAGGTGATTTAATGCAAAAAAATTATCAGGTAGTAAAAGCCCTTGATTGGAAAAACAATTTCATACTTGACATAAAAAATTGATCTACACATGAAATGTCCATGAGGAAAAATCTCACACAACTTGTCCCGTCCGCCGCGGCGGATCGGGAGGGGGATGATTATCCTGGGCATTCCATCTGACCTCTAAAAAACAAATTATAAACAGATGAAATCGAGCACGACCCAAAGGACACACAGAGAGACGCCCCGATGTATCGGAGAATCAATGCGAAGATTCCATCTGACCTTTGAAAAACAAATTATAAACAGATGAAAAGACGAGGATTTATAAAAAAGCTGGGTTTAGGAGGAACAGTCATGAGTGTTTCAGGGGCATTAAGCTTTCCAGCTTACTCCGAGAGACTTGAAGAAGAGCCTTTCAAAATGGATTTTGCCCCGCATTTTGGGATGTTTAAGAATTCAGCCCCTGGAGGTTTAGCCGATGAACTGAAGTTTATGGCGGATCAGGGATTTCGCTCCTTGGAAGACAACGGGATGCTAGGTCGATCCATCGATGATCAGAACCTAATTGCCAAGACCATGGAACAATTAAATATGAGAATGGGAGTATTTGTTGTGGATGGTGGAGATAATTGGAAAACATCCCTGACGACTGGCAAGCAAGAGTTTCTGGACAACTTTCTGAATACTTGCAAAAAATCCGTTGAGGTTGCAAAAAGAGTCAATGCCAAGTGGATGACTGTTGTGCCAGGCTTTTATGAAAGACGAATGCCAATCGGAATCCAAACAGCCAACGTGATAGAAGCTTTAAAGCGAGGAGCGGAAATATTCGAACCCCATGGTTTGACTATGGTTTTGGAGCCCCTAAGTGACACCCCAGAGCTTTTCTTAAGAAATGCAGATCAAACTTATATGATATGTAAAGCGGTGGGCAGTCCTGCTTGTAAGATACTTTATGATATCTACCACATGCAGCGAAACGAGGGAAACCTTATTGCCACCATGCAAAACACCTGGGATGAGATTGCCTATATTCAAATCGGAGATAATCCAGGCAGAAAGGAACCAGGAACAGGCGAAATACATTATGGTAATGTTTTTAAATTCATTCATGAAAAAGGATTCGACGGAATTCTAGGAATGGAGCACGGCAATGCCATGCCAGGAAAGGATGGAGAGTTGGCATTGATTGATGCTTATCGAAAAGTAGATGTTCAATAAATAAAAATGATTCAAAAAAAATTGTTGGCGCTTGCCTTAGGGCTAGCGCTTTTTTCCTGTCAAAAAGTAAGTCACGAAGTAGTACCAGAAAAACCTCAAGGTTGGGAGATCTATTCCACACCCAAGGAGAGCTCTTTGAGAGGTCTTTCACCCGTTACAGGTGATATTGTATGGGTTAGTGGAAGCCAGGGAACTTGGATGCGCACATTAGATGGTGGCAAAACCTGGGATTCAGGTACCATAGCCGGATTAGATACCGTAGATTTTAGATCCATTTATGGTTTCGATGCAGAAAAAGCAGTAGCAGTATCAGCGGGTCAACCTGCTGTCATTTATAAAACCCTGGATGGAGGAAAAACTTGGGTGTTAAAGCATCAAGCCTCTGATAAGGCCTTCTTAGACGGAATATCATTTGCCACTGAAGAGCGAGGCTATGTCTTCGGAGATCCAGAAGACGGGCGATGGACAATTTTGGAAACCGTAGATCAGGGAGAAAGCTGGAGATTGATAGATTCCCTACCCCAAGCAGCTGAGGGAGAGGCAGGATTTGCTGCCAGTGCATCTTCTTTGATCGCTGAAGGTGATCACCTATACTTAGGCAGTGGCGGAAAAGAGGCCAACCTTTACGTCTCAAAAGATCGGGGAAATTCATGGGAAAAATTTAAAAGCCCATTACAACAAGGTGAATCTTCTCAAGGTATTTTTGCTTTGACCTCGACAGGTAAAGGAGAAATTATTGTCACAGGTGGTGATTATCTTCATGAAAATCAAAATGAAGGTAACTTAGGGATTTTTCTACCAGAAGATAAAAAATGGATCAATTCGGAAACTAGTGTTTTTGGATATAGATCGGGAATTACTTTTTTCCCGAGATTTCAGTGGGTAGTGGCTGTAGGTCCTAATGGTACTGATTTTTCCAAAGATGGAGGTTTAAATTGGGAGAAAATTAGCTCAGAAAATGAGGGCTTTCACGCTGTGAAAATGAGTCAGTCAGAAGGTACCCTATGGGCATCTGGTGCACAAGGAAAAGTAGGAAAATTGACATTTTGAAAACAAACAGGTGAATTTATTAACCTATTTGGAGAAAATGCACGTATCCTATTAAATATTAGTAAAGAATTAAAGGATATTTATGAGTAAAGACAGACTCTGTATTATCTTTGATTGAAAATTTTTATCTTATCCAACTAATCCCAGTAAATAGAATCAATATGTTTGAAATTATTCCTTCAATATGGCTTATCAATGGCAAGTGCGTTCGTCTAAAAAGAGGCGATTTCGCTACTGAAGAGGTAATTTCCAATAACCCTCTTGCTATAGCGCAGGAGTTTGAGTCTATCGGACTTAAAAGACTTCATCTCGTAGACTTGGATGGAGCCAGAAGAGGCGAGCCTAAAAACTATCATATTCTGGAAGCAATCACAGGCTATACGGACCTGAAAGTTGACTTTACAGGAGGGGTTACCACTGATGGAGACGTGATTAAATGTTTCGAATTTGGAGCAAAATCAGTTACTATTTCCTCAGCAGCCGCGAATTACCCAGAGCGGTTTGCACAATTTATCCTTTCCTATGGCAGGGAAAAAATCAATCTTGCTGCTGATACTAATCCGGTAGATAATAAAATTAAAATCCGTGGTTGGTTGAAAAAGACCAGTATTGATTTATTTGATCATATTGAGTTTTTCTATGATAGAGGACTGAAGTATCTTAAATGCTCTGACGTTTCCAGGGATGGAGTGATGGAAGGGCCAAACTTAGAACTATACCAAAGAATTATTGATCGATTCCCTACAATTCACCTTGCAGCTAGTGGTGGTATTAGAGGAATCGACGATTTTAAAAAAATGAGAGATATCGGAGTCAGGTCCGCTGTTTTTGGAAGAGCCTACTATGAAGGTAAAATCACCTTAAAAGACCTGGAAAACTTTATACAAGAAGCATAAAAAAAGAGGCCAAAAAGCCTCTTTCTTTGCTATTAAGAAAACACAAATTAATCTGCTTTGAATTTGTCCACTACATAAAGAAAAATGTTGAACGATAATGTTGACGGTAGTGGCTCAACTTTTTTACCCTCTGGATTCAAAACAACTTCTCTTCTGATAGGAGTTGAAGGAATTGGAAGAGGGTTTGAATTGGACTTAGATGGACTAAGCACTTTCGGAATTATCACTTCTTGAACATTTTGTTCGTCAAAAAGTGGTTTTTCCAAGATTTTAGCCGATTCTGGTTCAATTTTATCACGATCATTCTGAGCGAAAGATTCTTCTGCCATCAGGCACATTCCCAAAACAGCCCCCGTGAAGAATCCGATTTTTTTAAAAGGAAATGGTGAATAATTGAACATTTGTAGAATTGGATTACCAGTGTTTAACTCTTAGGTTTGTAAAAGGTTTCTAAAAATAATAAAAATTTTTTTATGCAAACGATTGATTACAAAGATTTCGAAAAAATAGATTTTCGGGTTGGGACAATTATCCAAGTCGAAAATTTTGAAAAAGCCCGCAACCCTTCCTATAAAATTTGGATTGACTTTGGAGAAGATATTGGAATAAAAAAGTCATCTGCTCAGGTAACTCACCTGTATTCTCATGAAGATTTGATGGGAAGACAAGTAGTTTGTGTAGTAAATTTCAAGCCTCGCCAAATTGCAGACTTCATGTCAGAAGTCTTGATCACCGGATTTTCAAATTCAGATAACGCAATTGTCTTAACCTCGGTGGAAAGACCTGTTCCCAATGGATCAAAACTTCATTAATAAATCAGCCATGATCAAAAAACTCAGCCTTATCCTACTTTTGCTTCAAAGCACTTTAATTAATGGGTTTTCCCAAGACAGTCTTTCTGTAAATCGAAGCCCTCAGGCTTTTGCAACAATTCACAGCGGTACTTTTAACGGGAAGCAGATTTCTTACAAAGCCTTGGTCAAAGAAACATTTTTAACCAACAAAAAAGGGGAGGTCACCGCATCGATGTGGAGCACCTCTTATTTAAAAGAGAACTCGGATCATAAAAAAAGACCTGTCACCTTTATTTTCAATGGCGGCCCTGGATCTGCCTCTATTTGGTTACACATGGGATTTTTTGGCCCCAAAGTAGTCAAGGTAGACTCGGAAGCGAATCAAGATGATGGAGCTGCTCCTTTTAAATTTGTCGACAATAAACAAGCATTGCTTGATATCACAGATTTGGTATTTATAGATCCAATCGGTACAGGATTCAGTAAAGTGATGGGTAAGGGAAAAAATGAAGATTATTGGGGCTTAGTAGAAGATGCCGAATCAATATCCCAATTCATCAGACTTTGGCTTAAAGAACATAAAAGATGGCAAGCCCCTAAGTTCATAGCAGGTGAAAGCTTTGGCACAACCCGGGCTGCTAAGGTTGCGGAGGTGCTGGAAGAAGGAGGTCAACATGTAGCCCTTAATGGCATTATTCTGATTTCTCAGGCCTTAGATTATCAAGGCTCCTCTTCTTGGCAGGATAATCTGGTTTCAAATTTTACATACCTCCCTTCGATGGCACTCACTGCTCGCTACCATGGAAAAGCAGGAAAGGGTAAATCTATTGAGGAATTTGCACAGGAAGCTAGAACATTTGCTTATGAGCAATATTTACCCTCCTTATTTAAAGGTGAGCTTCAATCTGCATCGGAAAAGGAGGAAATAGCAGAGAGGCTATCCTATTTCACTGGTCTGGAAAAAGATTATATCCTTCGCTCGGATAATCAAATCTTGATGCACCGATTCAAAAAAGAATTATTGAGACGGGAAGGAAAAGCCATCGGAACTTTAGATGGAAGATTTGCGGCAGTAGAGACTGATCAAGTTGCGGAAGGCCCGGTGTTAGGGGATCCCAGCGATTACATGACCGAAGCAGCCTATTCTGCAGTTTTCAACCAGTATCTATTAGACGATTTGCAAGTAAAGCTAGATCAGCCTTATCTGAGTTCAAATAGTACGATTGGCTCATCATGGAGATGGAGGCCAGTACCTGACGGAGCTTACTGGGAGCCAAGCTATGTCAGTACTGCCAGATCACTGAGCGAGGTGATGCACAGAAATACTGCTCTCAAGGTAATGGTCGCAAATGGATATTATGATTTAATTACTCCATTCTTTGATGCAGAATATACTTTTGCTAGACATAATTTCCCCCAGGAGAGAATTCAAATGAAGTATTACGAGGCTGGACACATGATGTATAATCGTCAAGAAGATTTTGATGCCCTCGCAAGGGATATCAGAGCTTTTTTGGAAAAGCTGATTCCTTAACCTCTACTCTTGCTCCTTCAATAAGGGAAGGAGCTCTTCTAGATATTCTCGATTATTTGCTAATCTAGGCACTTTGTTTTGGCCTCCTAATTTCCCTTTTTTTCCCAGCCAGCTTTCAAAAAGGCCTTCTTGGGCAAAATGGATCAATGGCTGGGTTAATGCCAAGTCTTTATACCTTTTGGCATCATAATCAGAGTTAATCTCTCTCAAATGTTGATCTAAAAGCTTTTTAAACTCCTCCCCGTCTTTGGGTGGAGTTTTAAATTCAATGATCCACTCATGTGCACCTTTAGACCCGCTACTTTCAAAATAAACAGGTGCTGCAGTAAAATTTAAAATTGTTGCCTGAGTTTTTTCTGCTGCAAAGGCTATGGCATTTTCTGCATTTTCCACAATCACTTCTTCCCCAAAAGCATTGATAAAATGCTTGGTTCGACCGGATATTTTGAATCGATAAGGATAGGTAGAGGTAAATCGAATGGTATCACCGATTTTATATCTCCATAATCCGCCATTGGTTGTGATGACAACTGCGTAGTTTTTACCAACCTCCACATCGCCTAATGGAATTAAGGTTGGATTTTCGCTACTCCATTCTTCCATCGGAATAAACTCATAGAAAATCCCATAATCCAAAAGCAACAATAACTCGTCTGAATCAGGCCTATCCTGTAATCCAAAAAATCCCTCCGAAGCATTGTAGGTTTCCATGTACCTCATTTTCTCTGAAGGAATCAATTCTTTAAAAAGAGATCGATATGGGCCGAATGCCACCGCACCGTGGAAAAAAACTTCTAAGTTTGGCCAAACTTCTAAAATATTTTTAGCCTTCTTTAGCTCCATAATCCGCTTCAGAAGAACAATAGTCCAAGTAGGAACTCCTGCTATTGAAACCACATTTTCATCCATGGTTTCTCTGGCCATTTTCTCGATTTTTTCCTCCCACTCACTCATGAGTGCTGTTTCAAGGGATGGTGTCCTGACAAACTGAGCCCAAATAGGAAGGTTTTGCATAATGACAGCCGAAATATCTCCAGCTTTAGCGGTTCCATTAGGATTAAGTGGATTTTTCTCGAGCGTTCCTCCAATAGATAAACTTTTGCCTGAAAAGAGTTTGGAGTCAGGAAAATTGTTGACATAGATAGAAACCATGTCTTTTCCCCCCTTATAATGACATTCCTCTAAACTCTCTTCCGAAACAGGGATATATTTGCTTCTACTAGAGGTAGTGCCGGAGGACTTGGAAAACCATTCTATTTCTGAATTCCAGAGCACATACTGCTCCCCTTTCATGATTTTATCGATATAGGGTTTGATCCCATCATAATCGAGTACAGGTACATTTTTCGCAAAATCCTGATAAGTTCGAATGCTTAAAAAATTAAACTCTTTCCCGAATTTGGTTCGCTTACCTGCTTCTATCAGATCTAAAAAAATCTCGTGCTGAACTTCAAGTGGATTTTCTTTAAAATTTTCAATTTGACCTAATCGATTTTTGAAAATCCAGGTCATGAAGCTATTCAGTACTTCCATTATTGGTTAAAAATTTTCCGTTTTAATTCAAATTGACTTCCCAAATATACCTTTCTAACCTGCTCATCGGCAGCCAATTCCTCAGCTGTTCCGGCTTTCAAAAGCCTCCCTTCAAACATCAAATAAGCTCGATCTGTGATAGATAGCGTTTCATTAACATTGTGATCCGTGATCAAAATACCAATATTTTTGGTTTTCAGCTTAGCTACTATGGTTTGAATTTCTTCAACTGCAATAGGGTCCACTCCGGCGAAGGGCTCATCCAACAAAACAAACTTCGGATCCACTGCCAGAGCTCTGGCTATTTCAGTTCTTCTTCGCTCACCACCTGAGAGGACCATTCCCAAGTTTTTTCTGACATGGGTCAAGCTAAATTCTTCCAATAAACTTTCAACTTTTTCCCTTTGCTGCTGCTTGGGCATTTTGGTCATTTCCAAAACCGCCATGATATTTTCCTCTACAGATAGTTTTCTGAAAACTGAAGCCTCCTGAGCCAGATAACCAATCCCCAATTGGGCTCGCTTATACATGGGAAGGCTGGTGATATTGTCATTTTCTAAAAATATCTTTCCCTCGTTGGGCTGAATCAAACCAACAATCATGTAAAAAGAGGTCGTCTTTCCAGCTCCGTTTGGACCTAAAAGCCCAACAATTTCTCCCTGTTCTACTTCTACGGAAATGTCATTCACGACTCTTCTTCCCTTGTAGATTTTCACCAAATGTTCAGCCCTTAGTTTCATCTCTTAATAATTGTCTATAATAATCAAATGGAACCTTCAGATGATGTACTTATCACTCTAATTTTTGAGGTTTTGATCATGCTCGGTTTTATAAGATTACAATTTATTTTTTGAGGAATCTCTTAATTCACACTGCTCTTTTTATTTAGGATATTGTATCAAATTTAAGCTAGCTGAGTTCTCAATCAAATTTGATATCCTTCACATAAAGCTGCAAGCTACTCTTATCTCTGAAAAAATTCTCTCTCAACTCGGCAACTATATCAAACCGCATTCTTCCCCTAAGCATATTTACTGTGGTTAAATCCGGATCTTTTGCTCGGTCAGCCATTCCAAAACCCAAACAAACGGGAGTCGTGAGTTGGCCATCTTGGACAATTTTAAAGCGAAGGTGTTTGTCTTTTAGAACCGCCACATCTTCTGCATATACATTGGATATTCTAAATACTGGCTCGGTGTTTCCGGGGCCAAAAGGAGCCATTTGCTTTAGAATATTATGAAATTTATAATTGATCTGATCGAGTAAAAGCTCATCGTCTACTTCAATTACGGGCTTGCGATGAACCTCTTCAATCCGGCTCTTGACTACCTGCTCGAACTTCGCCTGAAAAGCTGGTACATTATCCACAGAAAGGGTCAATCCCGCCGCATATTTATGTCCCCCAAATTGATCCAATAAATCCGAGCATTCAGCGATAGCTTCATAAATATCAAAATCCACCACCGAACGTGCGCTTCCTGTAGCTTTGGCATTGGATTCGGTCAGGATAATGGTTGGCCGATAATATTTTTCAATGCAACGACTCGCTACAATCCCGATAACTCCTTTGTGCCAATCTTCCTTGAAAAGAACTGTTGAATTCCACTCCGCCTGTTCTTCTCTTTCGGCGATCATTTCAAAGGCTTCCCGAGTAATATTTTCATCAAAATTCCTTCTAGTTGCATTGACCTCATCCACTACTTTAGCTCGCTCAATTGCCTCCTCCAAATCAGTAGAGATTAGCAATTCTACTGAAGCTTTGGCATGTTCTAATCTTCCAGAAGCATTGATTCTTGGTCCGATTTTAAAGACTATATCCGAGATCCCTATTTCCTTTTCGATTTTGCTTCGCAAAATCAAAGCTTTCAGTCCAGCCCTTGGGGTATTATTAATTCTATCTAGGCCGTAATAGGCAAGAATTCTATTTTCTCCCGTAATAGGCACAATGTCCGCTGCTATACTTACTACCAAAAGATCCAAGTAAGCATACAGGTTAGACTCATCCATTCCCCTGCTTTTTGCAATGGCTTGAATCAGTTTAAAGCCAACGCCACAGCCACTGAGCTCTTTATATGGATAATTGCAGTCCTCTCTTTTTGCATCAAGAACAGCAATAGCTTTAGGTAGCTCCTCGCCCGGAGTATGATGATCGCAAATGATAAAGTCCACATCGAGCTGGGAAGCTAAATTGACCTTGTCTATGGCCTTGATCCCGCAATCCAAGGCAATTACCAAAGCAAAGTCATTCTCGGCGGCATAGCGGACTCCTCTTTCACTGATACCATAGCCCTCTTTGTATCTATCCGGAATGTAAAAATCCACCAAAGGATAAAAGCCTTTCAAAAAGCTGTAAACCAAAGCCACTGCCGTAGTCCCGTCCACATCGTAATCCCCATACACCAGAATCTTTTCCTGATTGGCAATCGCTTTTTCAATTCGGGTAACTGCCTGATGCATATCCTGCATCAAAAATGGATCATGCAGCTGGCTCAAGCTGGGGCGGAAGTAATCTTTTGCCTGATCAAAAGACTCCACCCCTCTATTGATCAGCATATTTGATAAAATGGGATTGACATTAATCTCTTTCCCCAGTTTTTCAATTGTGCTTTGTGAGGCTTTGGGTTTTTGTTTCCAGACGTACTCCATGTGACTAAATTACAAAAGTATTTAAGATGAAAATCTCTTCAAATTGAATAGATCGTAGCATTTCAAGCCCTTGAAAACCGAAATAGTTCAGTCCTGAGCTTTTTTTAGTTTTTTGTACTCAAACCAAAAATACGCGGGAAAGATCAGGGATTTCAGTTTCCATTCATTCTTCTCAGTAATCGTCAGACTTTTATCTGAATGCACAGTTCGGTACATTTTTCCTGCAAGCAGACAATGACCAATCAGTGCCAAAAAAATCAACGCATAAATGAGTAATTCTTGCATATCAACTATTCCTCAATACTAAAGCTGCCCATTGATTTCGCTCGGACTGCTTTTCCAGTTTTAACCCCAAGGGACTTGCTATCTCCATCAGGTCATCCACATCCGGAGTGTAAAATCCACTCAAAAACAAAAAGCCATCGGGCTTTAATAAGCCGGCATATATAGGAATCTCATTCAGCAACACGTTCTTATTGATATTGGCCAATACGATATCAAATAGACCTGAAGGATTTACATCTCTGATAGTTCCCAAACCCATTTGAATATCCATCCCGTTCAGGGCGAAATTCTCATTGCCATTGTCCAAACACCAATCATCGATATCAAATGCCTGAACTTCCTTTGCTCCCAACAAATGCGCCATGATGGCTAATATGCCTGTTCCGGAACCCACGTCCAAGACTCTTTTCCCCTGATGATCTACCTCGCCCTGAAGTTTCAGCATTTGGTAAGTAGTGGCATGATGACCTGTACCAAAAGACATTTTGGGATTGATCACTATCTCATGTTGAAATCCTGCTTGGGATGGGTGAAAAGAGGCCCTGACATAAACTAGGTCTCCTACCGATATGGGATCATAGTTTTTTTCCCATTCTTCGTTCCAGTTGACTTTTGCAACTTTCCCTTCTTTCACCGAAATGCTCGCCGCATCTTGGTATTGGGACAATACACCTTCAAAACTTTCCCTGTCAAAAGAATCCGATGGGGCATATACATCAATTCCTTCCTCTGTCTCGAGGAAGGAATCAAAACCTATTTCGGATAATTCAGCTATGAGGATTTCCCGGAATTCTTCCCGGCAACTGATTTTAAACTCCAGGTAATCCATAGAATCAATAAGATTTTACGATTTCGATAAAGTCTCTTGACTTCAATGAAGCCCCGCCAATCAAGCCTCCGTCCACATCTGGCTTGGAAAGTAAATCAGCGGCATTTCCGGCATTCATACTACCTCCATAAAGGATTGAGATTTCTGCAGCTACATCTTTGCCATATTTGGAACCTAAATGTCTTCTCAAAGCAAAATGCATTTCCTGAGCTTGGTCAGAGGTTGCGGTTTTACCTGTTCCGATCGCCCAAATTGGCTCATAAGCAATTACTACTTTTTTGATCTCATCTGCGCTCAAATCAAAAAGAGAGTCTGTCAGCTGAAACTTAACATTAGGCTCGTGAGTACCGGCTTCTCTGATTTCTAAAGATTCGCCACAGCAGAAAATTGGAGTCAGTCCATGCTCTAAAGCCTGTTTTACTTTTACAGAGAGCAGCTCATTGTTTTCTTTAAAATATTCTCTTCGCTCCGAATGTCCAATAATGACATATTGCGCGCCGAAGGAAGCCAAAATTTTTGCAGAAACTTCACCAGTAAATGCACCTGATTCTTTGTCCGAACAGTTTTGTGCTCCCAAATAAACTCCCGGGGTATCCCCAATCAGTTTTTTTACTGGAAAAAGGTGAGGAAAGGGTGGATTCAGCACTATGTGTACATCCTGGATATTTTCGTCCTTGAACATGTTTATGATCTCAGAGGTCAATTTTTGGCCTTCATCAAAAGTCATATTCATTTTCCAGTTACCGGCTATTATCTTTTTGCGCATGATAGAATTAAAATTTTATTAGGTTTGGGATATTCAAATCGTCATAATCTCGAATAAAATTAAGGAAAATGTCCGGTTGGGGAAAAAATAACCTGAATCAGTCTGGAAAAAAGTCCTGGACTTTTACTGAAGCCCAGGAAAAGCTTTCCACCTACTGTGCATATCAGGAGCGCTGTTCTTGGGAAGTTCGAAGGAAATTGTTTGAGAAAGGAATCACAGACGAAAGGGCAGAAGAGCTTATTAGCTATTTGGTCAAGGAAAATTTTTTAGACGAGGAGCGTTTTGCTAGAGCCTTTTGCAGAGGGAAGTTCAGATTGAAGCGATGGGGAAAGAACAGGATCAAAATGGAATTGAAAATGCGTCAGATTCCTGAAGAATTAATCAGAAAAGGCCTTTTGGAAATTGACCCGGAAGAATATTACGATACTTTATTGACAGAAACAGAAAAAAAATGGGCCAAAACGAATGAGTCCGATCCATATAAAAAGCGGTACAAGGTCATTGGTTATCTGATGCAAAAAGGATTTGAGCAAGATCTGATTCAAGAAGCCTTGGAAAGTCTTAAGTGAGAAATCTCAATCAGTTCAAAATCTTTTCTGCCTAATTGAATTTTGATCAATCACAGTCAAAGCAACTTCAAATGAAATATTTTTAGAGTTCACCACTTTTTCCAATAGCCTTCCAGTAAATTCAGGATTTTCTGGTTTCTGACGTATAAAGATCACACCAACCTTAGGCCTAAAGCCATATTTAAAGATCAATTCTCCATAATCACTATCATGGGTAAGAATTGTCCGGTATTGTTCATTTGAGATTTTTATTACTTCTTCATCACTTATCCCTGAAAAATCCAAGCCAACAGAAATTATATCCCAGCCCTTACTTAGAAGGTATTTCACACTGGCTTGAGGAATAATTTCATTAGCTAAAAACTTCATTTACCACTTTCAGCAGCTTCTGAGAAAAGAAACCCATCCTTCATCATTTCCTGAATGTAGGCAAAAACTGCACGAATTGAATTGGGCGTTAATCTTGGGTAATTCTCCAATAAGTCCTTCTCAGACCATCCAGAAGCCAAAAGATCTAAAATATGCTCAATAGAAATCCTGGTTCCTTTGATGGTAGGTTTTCCTAACAAAACACGATTATCAAATGTGATGTGTTCTCTCCAGTTCATACTTCAATTTACGATAAATTTAAATTATTGGCTATTTTATAAAACCAATCATAATTTTCGCTGAAAGAAGGGAAAGAGGAATTCCTCCTCCAGGATGAACAGAGCCTCCACAGAAATACAAATTTTTGATAAAGGATGAATAATTTGCATGCCGGAGAAAAGCAGCAAACTTATTATTGGAGCTGTTTCCATAAAGTGCTCCTTGGGCACTGGAAGTTTTGGATTCAATGGTTCTTGGATCCAAAATCTCTTCTACCTCAATCAATGATTCTATATCAGTTTGAAGCACCCTATTCACTTTGGAAATGATATTTTTCTTGGCCACTTGAATCAATTGATCCCAATCTTGCCCTTGATTATTCGGCACATTGATCATGGTAAACCAGTTCATACTACCTTCAGGGGCATCATCGGGTTTACAGACTGAGGTAATGTTGATATAGACAGTCGGATCCTGGTATATACTGCCCTTTTCAAAAATATGCTCGAACTCAGCTTTATAGTTTTCAGAAAATAAGATGTTGTGTAGACCTAGCTGCTTAAACTCCTTCTTGACTCCCCAATAAAAAATCAAGGCAGAGCTGGACTTGGGCTGATTCAATAGCCTTTTGGGTTGCTTTTGCTTTTTCAAAAGGCTCTTATAGGCATTAACCATGTCCATATTATTGATCACTAAGTCGGCTTGCTTTTCCTTTCCAGAAACGATTATTCCCACTGCCTTACCTTTTACAACGATGATCTCTTCCACTTTTGAATTGAAGTGAAACTGTACACCCATAGACTTCGCGAGTTTGTAAATACTCTGAGTGATGTCATGCATCCCTTTTTTGGGGAAATATGCTCCCCGATTGAATTCCAAATGAGGGATAATATTCAAGGTAGCTGGAGTCTGATAGGGGTCAGAACCATTATACGTAGCATATCGGTTGAATAGCTGAACCATTTTTGGGTTTTCGAACAGGGTCTCGTTAGCCTGATTCATAGTCGAAAAAATACCCAGTTTACCCATTTTTAAATAAGATTTGAGCGCTTGGGCATTGGTCCAGGTACTGAATTGATGCAAAGACCTATGCATAAAAAGAGGAGACAAGTTCTCATAGATAAAGGCTGAATTTTTTAAAGCCTTTCTCACATGAGAAGCAGGTTCTCCTAATTTCGTCTCCACTTCCTCCGCAAATTGATTGATATCCGCGAATGCTTTGATTTGCTTGCCATCTTCCCAGAAATAATGGCAGGCTATATCCAGCTTTTGGTATTCAAAGTGGTCTTTGGAATCCTTTCCCGCAAGCCTAAACAGCTCTTCAACTTGCTCAGGAAGTGTAAAAAGAGAGGGCCCTGCATCAAAACGGTAAGCTCCTAATTGAATTTCTGAAAGTTTCCCTCCAGGGTATGAGTTAGCCTCAAAGACTTCTACTTCGAAGCCTTTCGCAGCCAAACGAACGGATGAAGCAAGCCCCGCTATTCCGGAACCTATAATGATTGCTTTTTTAGACATAACCTTAATCAAAAAGCAAACTACAAAAAACAGCTTGGAGTTATATTCATTTCAAAAACTCTTTCAAAAAAGTACTGCTTGGGTTTAATAATTGAATCTAATTTCAGGAAAAAAATAAACTACAAATAACTGATAATCAGAAACTTTTTTTATGATTTAAAATACAATCTATCCAATTTTTATGTATTTTTATTGAGAATTCTATTCACTATGAAAATCAAAAAAACCGCCAATTTTTCCATCGGGTTATGGAGCTTGGCAATTGTCCTTTTTACTTTTGGGTGTAGTCAAATTGAAGATCCTGATTTTTTGGATCAATTAGAGATTCCTGAAAGAGTTGATTTTATCAAAGGTTCTCCTTATGGAGATATGAATGCCAGAGTGATTATCAGTGAAGCTGAAGTATGTGGAGAAAGTTCTGAGACCTGTTTATTAGCGGGAAGGACTATTGAAGTCGGAAATGTCGAAGTATACAATGATGAAGATTTTGTATATATCACTGCTTCTACTGAAGGAACAGACTGGTATTTTTTCGAAAGCCATTTAAAAATCTCTGAAACAGCTCAGGGTTTGGGTACTGGAAAGAATCCGGCGCCAGGAAAATTTCCATACAAAGAGACCTATGACCCAGTACTTCAGGTAGTTACCTATGAATTTGAAATTGGAGATATTCCAAGTACCTTCTTTTGGGCATTTCATGCCGTAGTCTTACGAATAGATGAAGAAACTGGCGATGTGCTTCAAAGCGAAAGTGCGTGGGGCTGTGGACCAAGGTTTGTAAATAAGGGTAGCTGGGCTACTTATTCCGGTCCCTTTACTATTCAAGAGTGTGAGGAAGACGAGATTGAAGAAATAGACGATGAGTGTTATGAAGGAGAAACAGGCTGGGCGGGTGCTAGTTCAGGTGCTGGCAATGCCTGGTGGTATTATTTTGATACTGAGGGAGATGCTACCCAGATGATTTATGCAGGCCAAAACGCCACAGACGGATCTATCGAATGGGATGGCGTGAATCTTACAATTGATTTAGGATCCATGATTCTTCAAGATGTATCTGATCCAGTTAAAGTTCAGGGATATGATGAGCTCCCCTCCAAAAGACCAGCTGCGGGATTATTTACCACTTATAAAGGTGAAGATTTGACCATAGCAGGTGACGGCTCCAGATATTACGCTATTCATTTAGACCTATTAGTACCTGTAGAGTGCCCTGAAGAGCAATAGTTTATCCTTCAGGAATATAAAAAAGCCTCCAAAATTTAGATTTTGGAGGCTTTCTTTTTTTACCGATCAGCCCTGAAAGCTATTGGATCAGCAGTGGAATCTTTGTCCCCTATGACAAAACCATTGGACCTGATACCATTCAAAAGGAGTATTCCTGCAACGTGCGGGGTTGCCATGGAGGTACCGCTTTTAGAAGCATAACCACCTCCAGGAACAGTTGATTTGACTCCCCTTCCCGGAGCGGCATAGTCAATCGGGGGATTGCCATAATTAGAAAAAGAAGATAGTGCCCCATTGGAGTCCATAGAGGAAATGGTAAAAATATTAGTTCCATTAACTCTGGCAGGAGAATAATTATTGGCATCCGCGGCACTGTTTCCGGCTGCGATAGCAAAATAGATACCTTTCGCGGCTGCATTGAGCACTGCTTGATCTTGAGTAGAGCTTGCTGATCCTCCCAAACTCAAATTAGCAACGTCTCCCGGTTTACCCACAGCCGCCACATAATCTATCCCTGCAATTACCCATGATTTTTGGCCGGAACCTGTCGGTCCCAACACTTTAATAGGAACCACTTGCGCCCCTGCAGCAACACCAACTACGCCAAAAGTATTGTTGATTGCTGCAATAGTACCTGCCACATGTGTTCCATGGCTATGCTCATCATCTAATGTTGTGCTTACCTCATCGGGAACTGCCTTAAAGCCTAAGCTAGCATTCACATTCAAATCCGGATGGTCCAAATCTATCCCAGTATCAATCACAAAAGCTACATTGGTCCCTCTATAAGTAGAAAAACCTCCAACTCTATTTATTCCCCATGGAACTTCCTGATTAGGATCAGATATCTCGGGCTCATAATCAGTCCCTGGATTAGGATCTGGCTCAGGGTCCGGGCTTGGGTCTGGCGTTGGGTCAGGTGTAGGCTCTGGAGTCGGTTCTGGATCTTTATTTTTTGGTCCTTTGTTGGTGTTTCCACCACCACCTCCGCCTTTTCCGGGACTATCCGGTTTGCCCAAAGCAATGATTTCATCGGGTTCTATAGATATTATTCGGGGATCATTTTTGATCGCCTCATATTGTGCGGGTTCAAGGTGAACAGAGAACCCGTCAATCGCAGCACTGTAAGTGAACCTTACATTGGAGGCAGCAATTTTATATTGAGCCAGTAAATCATGAGAATATTTTCTCATTGCGGCCTGATTGGCCTGATAATCATTCCCTTTTCTGAAGTTTAGGGAAGTAGGCTGCAAACGAACAATAAATTCGCCTTCAATGATTTGGGAATTATAATTTACCAGATCTTGAGTAGAAAGTTCCATGTTTGGAGCTTCTGCTTCCTGACAGCTCCACACTATCGCCGATAAAGCTAGCGTGAGAATCAATTTGGTTTGGAGTGATTTTTTCATAGCTATTTGATTGATGGTCAATTTTTTATTGCTGTTATACACTTAAATGAATTTTGAATTTGAGGCAAGAAAAAAGCCTTCTCGTTGGAGAAGGCTTTGCAGCAGACTTGAAGCCTGAACATTTATTTGTTACCCTATTTTCTTTCATTAATTTTTAAATCAGGGTATAAATATAATATAGAATATACAAGACATCCAAATTTTATTATGTATTTATTTATTCTACAAAATATTATTTTTCAAAAACAATTAAGTGATAATGAAATCGTGCTAATGCTGGATATTTGACATAAACCGAAAACTATAAAGGAACTATTTATTTTGTAACAAATTTTTTGAATGGCGTTTTTTTGTATTTGAATTACACTTATATTTATATCATAAATTAAAAAACTATGAAAAAAACTTTTACATCAAGCCTTCTGGGATTAGTGATCTCATGCTTGCTTTTAGCTTCTTGTAGCCAATTGGCTACTTTTGAAAATGAAGATCTGATGCTGGAGCAAACCAGCGCAGACAAGGCGGGATTCAAATTGAGTCCTTTTGGAACAGGTATTGAAAATGCAAGAACATACGCAGCTACTGACTGTGAAAACTTCTGCATTGATCCAGCTGATCCTGAGTATTCGGTGCAAACCTCTACTATATCTAATAATAGTGGGCCTCAAACACGTGTATTTACCTACTCAGTTTACAACACTCTGACAGGATTTCAATTAGATTGGAGTTATACGGCAAATAACAATGCTGGAAGAAAGCTAAAAATAACTGTTTCTGGAGCAGGATTAACAATTCCTCAGAGTTATACCACAAATCAGTTGAATGGTTCAGGAGGAACCAATCAAAACCCCGGAACTATTACTGACTCATATAATTTTCCATTTAATTCCTCTTGGGCTGCATGTGGGATTGTTACCATTGAAGCAGAAATTCTAGACGGGGAAAACGTATTAGTATCTGGACCAGTAATATCTAATTACAACTTGATTGGTGAATGTGAAGGATGTGATATAGACGGCAATGAATTTTCCGGTGATGCTGTTTCCTGTGCCCAGAATGGACGTGAAGCAGTTTATACCTTTGGATCTGAGGATGGAGTAGGCTACTTTAAAATGCAAGGTGGATTAACCAACTTCACAGGTGACAATGCATCAATTTATATCAACGGTGCTCTAGTTGACTTCAATACTACTTCATCTGATGGATGGGCTACTGGAACAGTAGAAGGATACACCGTTGGACAAAGAACTCCTGGCGGTTCGTCAAACCGAAATATAAGAGTTGAGGGAGGTCTTAATTCTTGTGAAGAAGTTGAAGTAAGAATTGTTTGGAGTTCCTCCAACTCAGGAAGTACTATCACGGGTGATTGGTCTGTAAAAGATGAGGCTGGCGTGGATCTTGCACCAGAAGTTGCAGGACTCTCTTGTTCTTAATACTTGGTTAGACACAAAGACATAAAAACCCTTCGGTATGCCCGAAGGGTTTTTATTATGTATTTTTTTAGATGAGCTTGTAAGCAAGTGGTATCAGCAACAACACAAAAACCTTGAAAAATTTAATCTCAAGGCTATTTTCATCAATCAAACGGCATCAAGCACCCAACATTATATCTTCTCAAATATCCTCCTGAAGCTTGTTGCCTCGGCGATTCTTCCCCGAAGTTCTGAGGTCGCTACACGCTCCTGTTCAGTGGTATCCTAATGACGGATAGTAACTGTATAATCTTCTAAAGTCTGCTGATCAACGGCAATACAGAAAGAAGTACCAACTAAATACTGTCTTGCAGAACGTTTACCAATAGAAGCAGCATCTTCATAAATGATATTGAAATCATACTTCAATAAATCCAAAATCTCTTGTGCTATTTCAGGCAAGCTATCCTTTTCGCCTTACTTTGATCCTTCAGAAGCAATATTCCAGGATATAAATGATTTTATATCACAAGCTGGCAAAGGTCTCTTTTTCGATTCATGGCTGGACGGAACTTACCAGTGAGTGGACATCCTCACTGAAGAATTAAAAAAACTTAGAGAGCAGTGAAGTTTTTACAAAACAGAATTCAAATCTTGTCTCCCAACGATTGCCATGATTTCTACTTTCCCGTTTTTAATTCGAAAATAAATACTATCAGACCCACAAACACAACGTCGGTATCCTTCTTTAATAAAATCTACAGATTCGAACGAATAAGGCCTTTGGGCAATAATTTCGAAATACTGGAAAAACGAATTAAAATACTTGTCTGCCTGAGCCAGTCCAAATCGCTGAACTCCGAAATGGTGTATTCGAATCAAGTCCATCTTAGCTGCTTGACTCAAGCGATATTCAGCCATTTAACAAATTCTTTGATTCAGCTAAAATGTCTTCCTTGCTTTCAGAAGTAAATCCGCTGGATTCAGCTTTTTCGAGCTTTTCTCGGATCCAATCTATTTCTACTTGCTGCTTCCTGGCCTGACGGATCAAATCATTCACCAATTCGCTTTTGCTAGAATACTCTTCTTTATCCACCTGGGACTTGAGCCATTCATCATTTGGTTTGGTTAATGTAATACTTTGCCTAGTCATTTTAATTTCATTTGATGTAAATATACACCAAAAATGAATCACAGGGTATTCTGGATTCAGAATATTTTAAATGGGTTTTAGAAAAAAAGGCAGCAGAAAAGAAAAAATTGCCTTAGGCATAGTAATTTTTTAATAAGCATAAAAAAAGCCTTGAAAAATTTAATCTCAAGGCTTTTTTCATCAATCATCGGGCATCAAGCACCCAACATTATATCTTCTCAAATATCCTCCTGAAGCTAGTTGCCTCGGCGATTCTTCCATGAAGTTCTGAAATCGTTACACGCTCCTGTTCTGTGGTATCCCGATGACGAATAGTTACCGTATTATCTTCTAAAGTCTGATGATCAACTGCAATACAGAAAGGAGTACCAATTAAATCCTGTCTAGCATAACGTTTCCCAATAGAAGCAGCGTCTTCATAGATGATATTGAAATCGTACTTCAATAAATCCACGATCTCCTGTGCTTTTTCAGGCAAGCCATCCTTTTTGGTCAAAGGTAATATCGCTGCTTTCACAGGAGCAATGGCAGGATGGAACTTCAAATAGGTTCTGCTTTTCTCTTCTGTCTTTTCTTCAGTATAGGCATTGCAAAGGGTCAACAAAAACAAGCGGTCAGCACCTATTGAAGTCTCGATCACATAAGGAATGTAATTTTGATTGACTTCAGGATCGAAATATTGCTGCTTCTTCTTGGAGAATTCTTGATGGGATTTCAAATCAAAGTCAGTTCTGGAATGTATCCCTTCCACTTCTTTGAAACCAAAAGGAAATTCATATTCTATATCCATGGCCGCATTAGCATAATGTGCCAATTTTTCATGGTCATGCTTTCTGAGCTTTTCGGCAGGAGTACCCAATGCAAGGTGCCAGTTCATTCGAGTTTCTGACCATTGCTTATACCAATCTAATTCAGTACCAGGGCGTACAAAAAACTGCATTTCCATTTGCTCAAATTCACGCATACGGAAAATAAACTGACGGGCTACAATCTCATTTCGGAAGGCCTTTCCTATCTGTGCAATCCCGAAAGGAACCTTCATCCTAGCAGTCTTTTGCACATTCAGGAAATTCACAAAAATCCCCTGAGCTGTTTCAGGACGCAAGTAAATGGTCGAAGCATCTTCTGCTACAGATCCCACTTGCGTTGAGAACATTAAGTTGAATTGACGTACATCCGTCCAATTGGTCGTTCCGCTGATTGGACAAGTTATACCCGTATTCACGATCAAGTCACGCACACCGGCCAAGTCCTCTGCTTCCAACAAGCGAGCTAGAGCAGCTGTGAGTTGCCTCGCTTCTTCAACTTTTCCCTCATTCTCCATTTTGGCAGCATGCTCCTCCACCAAGACATCCGCTCGATAGCGCTTCTTGCTGTCCTTATTATCAATCATGGGATCATTGAAGGAATCCACGTGACCGGAGGCTTTCCAAGTGGTCGGATGCATAAAAATCGCCGCATCGATCCCCACGATATTCTCGTGCACTCGGGTCATGGTCTCCCACCAGAGACGCTTGAGATTATTCTTCAATTCCACTCCATAAGCACCATAATCATAGACAGCTTGCAAGCCATCGTAGATTTCGGAACTAGGGTATACAAAACCATACTCTTTAGCATGGGAAATAATATCTTTCAATTGGGCGTTTTCCGCCGGTGTCGCTGTCTTTGCCATAGGGCGCAAAATTAAGGAAACAAATTAATTTCAGCTATTAAATGAGTAATATGAATCTCTTTCAGCATGAAGAACCTATTTCTCTTGGGAATTAAAATGAGGTGCTAGGTAATTTGAAAAATTAAGTGAATTGATGACAGGAGACCGAAGATTAGAATCTTGATTTTGAAGATTTGGTCTTTAGAAAAGTTATGAGGAATTATGGGTCTTCTACTCCGATTCAACTTTCATTTTGCCACAAAACTCTTTTGGGAACGGCGCGGTGGGCTGACGCAGCAGCGGGCCAGCGTCATGCCAAGTGCGCCTGCCTGGCGGCGAGACAGGGTTGGAGCTTCCCCCTGCACTCACTGGCTCAAAAACTATCGTTTTTGCCCTGTCTTGTCCCGATTCTCGGGATGGTTCTTTTGGATCAAGCCAAAAGAACAAAGAAAATTTAAGAGCGATTTTTACTAAACTACGGCAAAGCAATGCTTTATTAAAGCAAGCTTCTCTTTCCTTTCGAGTCTAAGATATCAAATCCTAAATCTATCAAGAACCAATATATGGCTAAAGGTATGATTTTGGATAACCTTAAAACAAAAAAGGCTACAACCCTTTGAGATTATAGCCTAATTTTCTTTTTCAAATTCTACCTGATAGTATACTTAAATCCTACTCCTCCACGAAGGTAGCTGCCGTACTCTCCGTAGAAAACAGGGGCGGCTTCGATTACGAAACCAAACTTTTTATCATTGAATGGTTTCAAAAACACCCCAAATGGAATAGCTAAATAGGTATCATCATAATATCTGTCCCTTCTGGGGTGGTAGTGGTCAAAAAGCCCCAAAGCGGCGCCAACGTACACATTGACATCTGATTTTCTGACAAAATTATACCCTCCCATCAATTCCAAACCGGTTCTTCTCCCCAAACCGAGGCGAGCTTCCCCAAATAACTCCTTGTCTGTGTCCGTGCCAACTGTGATAAAATTTCGTGAGTTTTGGATATTTATCCCGACACTTACCTGTGCTTTAGCCAAGGATATCATTCCAAAAACGAATAGGCATAGTACTGTTATTTTTTTCATAGTAAATAAATGTTGGTATATACTGAAACTTGGGCAAACTCCAAGCCAATTACAAAGTTTGAAGCTTGCCGTAAAAATTTCAATCGACATAAAATTAGATTCAAAAAAGTTAGGAATAATTACAATCGAAAACTGAAAGCCTCATATTGAATTTTTTATTTTTTATGGCTGATTTTCAAATAGTTACTCAGGCGTGTAGAGGATTTTTAGTTGAGAAACAACCAGAGTTTTTCATAATACGTTTTTTCACCCAAGTATTTAACTCTATCCTATCATGAAAAAACTATTTCTATTCTTTTCCTTATTTTTCAGCTACTTCAATACAATTGCCCAAACAGAAAAAGGTTCTGTTTTTTTAAGCGGGCAACTCAATATCTCTAGTCAGACAATAGAAAATAACAATGCTACATTAAAATCAAATAATTTCTCTTTTAGACCTTCTACAGGTCTCTTTATTTCCGATAACTGGCTACTAGGAGTTCAAACAAACCTGAGTTCCTCCAGGATCAAGGATTCTTTTAACTCAGGTAGAGAAATACAAACCCAATCTAATCGAGTTCTGATCGGACCATTTGTCAGAAGATATTTTCCAATTGAAGAAAAATTGGCATTCTTCGGAGGGCTGAATGCAGCTTATGGAAACTCAAGGTTAAAGAGAGATCAAAATACAGCAGGTGTCTTAGAGTTATTTTCTAAAGGCAGAAATTTCTTTACTCATATCGATGTTGGTCTTACTTATTTTCCAAAAAAATGGTTGGGAATTGAATTATCTGCTCAACCCTTATCCTATGTCTATCAAATAGAAGAGAGCGTACAGAATAATTCCTCTACTAACTCTAATATCTTTAGCTTCGATTTAAATACAAGTTCTATTTTCTTGGGAATTAACTTTTTTTTAAATAAAAAATAAAGAAGAATTAAGGCTTTAATCCAGCTCTAAATCAATCTTGGATACCATTCAACTCATTATGAAAAAAGTTCTTTTTCTTTTCATTATTAGCTTATTTACCTGTCAAACTTTAAGCTTTGCTCAATTTGATAAAGGTAAATTTTTGGTAATTGGATCTCTTGATTTTACAAATGAAACATTGAGGTATGATAACAATCAGATTGCAGGTTCAAACTCGACTATAATTTATCCAATTTTCGTAAGAGAAACTTCATTTGAAATAAATCCAACGCTAGGGTATTTTGTGTCGGATCTTTGGGCCATTGGACTTTCTGGAGGAATAGGTTTTGGCAAGGGATTGATCAAATACTCTCCGTCTTCAGTAGTCGAAGAATCAGTTGGGAAAACAAATACAGCTAGTCTCGGAGTCTTCATGAGAAAATACTGGGTTTGGACTGATAAATTTTCCTTGTTTGCCGAATTAAGTGCAAAACATAATTGGGGTTCTACCAGGCAAAAAATGAATAATAGTAGTTCGCAAGAAGCTAACATTTTACCCCATACATATACTGCTCAGACTGGCCTTGGAGTTAACTATCAAATATTTCCTAAGCTAGGAGTAGAGCTTAATATTCCAATATTATCCTTTTCTAGTGTTCTCAATGGTTATAATTATGGGATGGACCCCAAGTCCAAATCATGGAATTTTGCTTTCGCAGATAACATAAGACTTGGGTTCAACCTTCTATTTTGAAACTATAATCCCCCACTGGGATTGGAATAGGATGGATTTATAAAAAGACGTTGACTAGGTGTAGTTTGTAACTACACCTTTCTATCAATACAAATTTGTAATTGGACATGGTCTAAGCGGATAGGTTTTACAGCTGGATACCAATTATAAATTGGTTAGGATAAGAGGGTGGAATTGCAAATTCCACCCAGCCTCAACTGGAATTTCAAAGCCTGTTGAAGAGATTTTGCGCCCAGATGGGGGATGGCCTTACTAATTTAATTTTTAATGGAGTTCACCATAAATAGTCACTCCACATTCAGGTTCCCAATTTCCATCTGAATTTTTCTTTTGTACATAAAGACCCTTATCCTTTTTCGACCTAAAGAAAAAGAAAGCGTAATTTCCCAAAATTATCGGTTCTGAAAGCATCAATCCATTATTAGAATTTGTAAAACGTTTTATTTGAAATCTATCATCAATAAGCTTTTTTGAAAGCTTTTTTACTTGGAGACTTTTAACTGAAACCCTTAAGTCTTCAAAGGCTTTAGCTAGATTTTGGTCTTTTTCAAAGAGACAAAATCCAAGACCATGTGAATTTGAAAATTCTTCTCCCCAGACCTCATTCATCCAAACTTCAAATCCAATAGTCTTCTTGTTAATTGTTATTATTCTCTCATTTGAATGGGGCCATGCACTAGAAATCACTAAATACTTTTCTGGACTAATTCCAAATTCCTTCTGAGCAAAACAGTTTATTGAAAGAATAAATGATAAGAAAAAAACTACAATTTGGAGTTTTAAATAATTAGCATTTTTCACCATTAGATTTATTGTTTCCTGTGGCCTCATTTTCAATAATTTCTTTAATTCCTGACCAGCTACTACCTGTCGGAATTAGTTCATTCGCCTCATCTAGTAATTCAGAAGTATTATCTTTTATTAATCCAGCAAATGACAACTTGTAATAATAGTCAAACCCTAAACTACCACCTGTAGGTCCATATTTTTTATCCCAATTGTAACGATTTCAGCCAAGCTAATTCCTGAAAATCTTCAATTATGCGCATTTCCAGTATTTTGGCAAAAAGCCACCCCTAAATGGCATGGCTTTCTAATCAAATTAATCAGTGAAAACTACATACAACGGGATCGAGCATTCATAGACCCATTCTCCTTTTTCATTCTTTTTTTGAACATCTAAACTTTCTGAATTGGGATATTTAAACAATACAAAAGAGAAGTCTCCTATAATGATCGGCTCTGTAAGGGACAAATAGGGTTGCTCTGTCAAATCTTTGACCAAAACAAATCTTTTTCCCAGCTTCCTAGGATTAAACTCTTTGACCTTAATATTCCTTACATGATCGATTAATTGATCGATGGCTTGTTCTAATTTGGAATCCTCAAAAGAGCAAAGTGCAATGCCCCAATCCTCCCTGTAGTAGTCCCCATACAATAGGTGGACCCAAGATTTGTAATCGATTGTCTGAAAGAAAATCCGCGTTTGATCTTTTCCGGAATTTCTGAAGGCTCCTTCGATCACCTCATACTGTTCTTTTGTCAGCCTATCTTTTTGTTGAGCTTCGCAAACCAAAGAAGATCCGAGTAGGACAAGGAATACAAATCCATTAATTACATTTCGTGCCATTTGCTTGATTGCTTCCAGATGCTTCATTTTTCAGAATTTGATCGATTTCAGCCCAGCTACTTCCTGATGGAATGAGTGGTTTTGCTTCATCGATTAGTTGCGTATTATCAGAAGGATTGACTAATCCTCCAAAGGCCATTTTGTAGTAGTAATCGAACCCTAAATTCCCACCCGTAGGCCCATATTTTTTATTCCAATTGTAACGATTTCAGCCCCGTTGATTTCTGACAATCTTCAATTAGGCGCGTTTCCAGCGTATTGGTGAAAAGCCATCCCTAAATGGCATGGCTTTTATTAGAATCAATTAATGCAAATCAAATTGGAGAGGAATTCCGCACTCATAATTCCAATTTCCCAATGTGTCTTTTTTTAGAACGTGAACACTTTTTTGATCTAAACTTCTACTAAAAACAAAAGAATAATCGCCTATGCTAATTGGCTCAGAAAGAAAACTAGCTTTTGATCTTTTTTTTCTCTTCGAAGTTTTAATTTTATCCGAAAGTTTTTTCCTATTGATTTCTTTTTCTTCTAAGTCAAATACCTGTTTTTTTAATTCAGAAAAAGCCAGTTTAATGTCCGATTCTTTGAATGAACAAAAACCGACTCCTATATCTGAGTAATTATCTTCATTCCATAACGACTGCATCCAAGATTCAAATGGTATGGTATGATAATAAACATAAATGGTCTTTTCTTTTGCCTTTCTATATGCACTTTCCAAGACTTTATATTGTTCCTCTGTCAACTCTGCCTTTCTTTGACCGAAGCTCTCATTTTGAAGTATTAAGAGAAAGACGAAGGATAAACATATTTTAATTACACTTTTCTCCATTTGCATTATAATTTCCGGTCGCTTCGTTCTCTAATATTTTACTAATCTCACTCCAACTGCTTCCAGAAGGAATAAAGTCTTTTACTTCATCCAATGGATCTTCCGTTCCGTCTTTCAAGAGTCCTCCAAAAGCCATCTTGTAATAATAGTCAAACCCTAAACTACCACCTGTAGGTCCATATTTTTTATCCCAATAATTAAAAGATACTGCGATAGGAAATAAGAAAGGCTGATACTAATTAAGTACCAGCTTTTCTCAGGATTACAAGCTTACTGCAAATCTATAGGGAAATATATTCCACAAGCATAATCCCAGTTACCTTGGTCGTTTTTCTTTTGAACATTAAGCGCTCTCCCGTAAAATGATTTAATAAATTGAAAAGAGTATTCATTAATAATGATTGGCTCAGATATAGCTGAAACATTCTTGCTAGGAATTATTTTGACCTTGAATTTAGAATCAAGCTCTTTCGAATTAATCTTTTTCGAACCAAGGTTTACCATTACATTTTTGAATTCATTAAACTCTTTCTCAAATTCAGAATCTTTGATCAAACAATTGCCAATTACCTCTAGATCTTCAAAATTAGTAGTCTTAATAAACCCCATCCACGACTCGTATTCAAGAGTTTTCTTGTATAACTTAATCTGTTTTTCAGAAGAGTATTTGAAAATACTATTAATTACTAGGTGCTGTTCCTTTTTAAGCAATTTGACTTTTTGGGAATACACATTTTGAAAACCCAAGAATAGGAAAAGAATTAATCCGAGGTTTAAATAAGTTTTAATCGCACTTCTCACCATTTGCTTGATAGTTTCCAGTTGCTTCGTTCTCCAAAATTTTTCTTATTTCATCCCAGCTGACTCCATCAGGAAGATATGGTTTCGCTTCCAGTATCAATTCTCTAGTACCATTTTTTACTAATCCACCAAAAGCCATCTTGTAATAGTAGTCAAAACCTAAACTACCACCTGTAGGTCCATATTTTTTATCCCAATTGTATAATGAGACAGCCATACCTAAAATAAATTGACTCATTAGAGAATGGTGGGCGTCATTTATGATACCTGGATATTTTCTTCCATATTCAACAAGTAATTGATGTGTGTTCATGTCTGTGGCAGAACGATATGATGTTTGTTTTCTCAGATAGGCATGGACCGTTTCGTGAATAATTGTTCTGGCTATACTCAGAGATGTTGCTTTTAGCAGATAATCGTTACTCAATGTTATGGTGATGATACCATTTACAATAGGAGAAGTAGATCCACCAGCCTCTGAACCTGTATTTCCATTTTGAATCCGATAGTCAAATTGTCCACTTTGTTCAAATAGATCCAGCATTCCCGGAAAGATATCCAAGCTACCCAGCCCTGTTATATCAGTGAGATACGCATTCCCTTTAGAAAGCTCCAAGAAAATATCTGCAGCGCAGGGGTTAGTCAGTTGATTGATGATCGTCGAGGGTGCTGGTATCGAAGGGGGATCATAAGTAGGTTCATCTCTAGGAGGAACTGGAATAGGGTCATCGCAGCATGGAGGACGTTGATAGTCATCTCCGCCTCCTGATCCTGAGCCTCCTTGACTTCCTCCTCTTTGCCACTCACAGGTATGGGCATGAGTCGTACCGAGATACTCCCCTGTGTTTCCATCATACCAATCGGTAGCTACAACATAACAATGGATGGCCTCATCCATATTTTCTGGTCCAAAAGAACCCTTTTTACCATTTACCGCACTCACCTGCATTTCTCTGGTATGGGTAATTTGCCCTTGGTCTATCTTATACCCGATAAGGTAGTGCTCATCGTATGTCCAAATATCCAAGGTGCCGGACCAGTCAAATGGAAGACCACTGAAGCTTATATTATTAAATTTTTCAATAGAGTTGAGATTATCTGGATAATACCTGGCAATAAGCGGATCAAAGCGATCCAGTGTGGGATGCCTTACAAACATGATATTCTGAATCATCAGCTCAGCGGGGTTTTGATTGGGAAAACTATCGAGCAAGGTTTTTGGATAATACTTGGTGGCATTCTCTAGAGACACCTCAAACACCTCCCTGCCATCGGGAAAGTAGTAATGATGAAACTGATCCCAATCCGGTTCCTTTTCGAAGAAAGGTAAAATCAACTCCTGAGATTCACTGCGATAGTTACTCCCTCGCTCAGGTAATCTCAAATTGGTTTTGTTGCTCTCAAACCAATCTCTCACCTGAGAAATTTCTGTAACCTCTAGCTCGCGAAGCTCTGGGCTTTCAGGCTCTTCTATACAAGATGTGAGCAGTAGAAAAATTCCAAAAATAAGCCCAAAACCTAATCTAATCAGATTTTTGTACTTGGGGGGAGGCAAAAGTGTTGTTCATAAATTTTTAACTTAGTTGATCGATTAAATGATACGTCAATCTAAAACTTAAAATCTAATTTTCAAACTCTGAAACCAAAAAAAACCCAAATCTTTCGACTTGGGGATTCAAAAAATACGGGTTGATTTTAGCCATTAACTAAAAATCCCAAGCCTAACGACTTGGGATTTTCAGATTTCTCACTTTAGCTTTCTGACTTATTTCTTACTTTCAGCCACTGCGTGATGCGCTGCTCTCGCCGCAAAGGCCATGTAAGTCAATGATGGATTTTGTGTGGATGTTGAAGTCATAGAGGCTCCATCTGTCACATAGACATTGGGAACTGCATGCAGCTGATGATGGGCATTGAGAAGGGAGGTTTTGGGGTCTTTACCCATTCTTACGCCGCCCATTTCATGGATGTCCAAGCCTGGAGCCCTATGGTCATCCCGAGTGCGGATATTAGTTACCCCGGCTTTCTCAAACATCTCCGTCATTTGCTCCAGATAATCTTTGACCATTTTTTCATCGTTATCATCGTATTCCACTGAGATTTTCAACTGAGGCATGCCCCACTCATCCTTCAGATTCGGGTCCAAAGCCACATAGTTGCTTTCTTTAGGAATGGTCTCACCCATCATATGGGATCCTACATACCATGGGCCATATTGGTCTGGATTGAGAAGGCTGTTTTTCAAATCCATTCCCAAACCTTCTGTATTGGGGCGTACTCCACGTCCGGCAGAAAAGCCTGCTGCATATCCCCGCAAAAAGTCTGTTTCCTGCTTATAAACATTCCTAAACCGTGGGAAATAGCCACTAGTAGGTCTTCCTCCTGTGGTAGTGTACTCCTCCAAACCTTCGAATTCCCCAGACACTCCTGCTCTATAGTTGTGGAAAGCTACATATTTGCCCAAGAGTCCATTGTCATTGCCCAAACCATTAGGGAATCGGCTGGAAGTGGAATTCATCAGGATCAAATTGGAATTCAGTGCTGCGGCATTTAGGAAAATCACATCCGCGTAGAATTCTTCCATTTCTTTGGTCAGTCGGTCAATAATTCGAACCCCACTTGCTTTCCCCTTTTCTTCATCATAAATGATAGAATGAACCACAGCTTCTGGTCTTAAAGTCAGGTTTCCTGTTTTCAAAGCCCAAGGAATCGTCGATGAATTGGAGCTGAAATAACCTCCAAATGGGCAGCCACGTTGACAGAGATTCCTGTTTTGACACAGAGCTCTTCCCTGCTGCGCAAAGAAATCTGCATTTCCATGAATATGCGCACAACGGGCGGAAATCATATGTCGATCTCCTCCATAATGCTTTTTGAGTTGCTCCTGAAAATATTTCTCCATCACATTCAACTCATAGCCTGGCAAAAATTCCCCATCAGGCAAGGTATCCAGTCCATCTCTATTTCCAGAAACCCCGGCAAACTTTTCCACATGGCTATACCATGGCGCTAGATCCTTATAGCGAATTGGCCAGTCCACCGCAAAACCATCCCTAGCAGGACCTTCAAAATCAAAATCTGACCAGCGCTGCACTTGCCTTGCCCAAAGCAATGATTTCCCTCCCACCTGATAGCCACGAATCCAATCAAAAGGCTTTTCCTGTACATAAGGGTGCTCCGTGTCCTTCACAAAAAAGTGTATGGCGTCTTCCCGGAATGCATAACATCTGCTGACCACGGGATTTTCTTTTTTGATATCCTCAGGAACCTGCCCCCTATGCTCAAATTCATATGGAAGCATGTTGGTAGTGGGGTAATCCTTGATATGCTCCACATTTCTACCACGCTCCAGCATCAAAGTCTTCACGCCTAAATCACATAGTTCCTTAGCAGCCCAACCACCACTGATACCCGAGCCGATTACAATGGCTTGATAGGTTCTTTCCTGCTTGCTTTTAATATTCAGATTAGCCATTGATTCTTGGTTTTTGAAAATCAGAAATTAGCACGGCTCCATTGTACTCTCCGGGAATCAGAGAATAAGGGATGATTTCTGTTTGAATGTATTCGGATGCCATGTACCCTTGTATGGTCAGGCGCTTGGTTGTATTGAGAAAATACTGAATATCTTGTTTCACTTTTCCTTCCTCGGTGTCGTCGCCCTCTAGCATCAAGCCTTCTTTGACCTTGGCTTCTTTTTCTTTGGGAGAAAGTTGATCAAATTCCTTTCCTGCAAATTCAGGAAACGCTCTTAATCCTTTCATAAATCTGGACTGAGACTCTTCCTCCATACAATCATTGACCATGACTAAAATGAAATCGGGAACAGCCAATTCAAGTGCTCCTTTGATTTCACCTGCCGGAATTATGGTATTGGAGATGGCACCTAAAAGCTCTTTCTCAGAACTCTTCACTTTTAATTTTTGATAGGCGGCCAAGATATCGTCACTACTGAAATCACAGGATGGAATCAAAGCCAGCCCACCTGAAATCAGCGCAATATGCCGTAAAGCATGACGTCTATTCATAGGTTTAAATTTTGGGTTTTATGCAAATCGAAGCAGAAAGTAGGGAATTTTCATCCAATATCCCAGATAAGATAGGATACTGGAATTCCTATTTGATCAGCGGGTTAAAATGCCCAACTCCGCAAGAGTCGCAGCCTTACCATCTGCCGTTTTCAAGGCTTTTAGTTGAATATACCTGGCGTTAACTGGATTGAATCTTTTGAGCTGTTCAACTGGACTATTGACCACATTGGAAAATTCTCCGGAGCTGACTTCTTTCCAGTTTTTCCCATCAGCACTGATTGAAAAAGAAAAGTTGGTGATATGACCGCTGGGATATCTGGCCTGCATCGGTAAATAGCTAAAGCCTTTTATTGCTTTTACCTCTCCCAAATCTACGCTGAATACATTCTGCTCCAGGGTCACAAATGTTGAAGCCTTTTCATCAATTCCTTCTTCCTGATCCGCCTTCCACAAAGCCTTTGAGGGGCCCAGATTTTCTGTTAACACTTCGCTTGATTCTTCTGTTGTCTGGTCATAAGACCGAACTGTTAGCGTAATTGCATTTTCTGCCAGAAAAGGTTGACTATAAGTAATATTCGGTTCCGAACCATCCACAGAATACAATAAATCGAGCCCTTGATCTGGTGAAATCAGGGTGACCATTCCTGACTTTTCTCGTTGGATTTTGGGAGCTTCCAACAATTTGGGAGCATGATAAAGCTTAACTTCGGATATCACCGGGATATCTTTTCCATCAGTAAATCGCACTCGGATTTTCTCGGCTGTTTGGTCTTCAAAACGAAGTATGCGCTTATAGCCCACTGTAGTTCCATCCGCTATAATTTCCCAAACTCCATTCACTTCCTTTTCTAACACAAAAGATTTTACGCGCTGTCCCAATGGCGTATATTCCTGAATCAGAAGACGGTTGAATGTAGTTTCATCATTAAATTCCAGCTCTAAATCTGCCTGAATCTGCCCATCTGGAACAGTCCAATAGGTGGAATAATCTCCATCAGCAGCCAAACTAGCCTCGAAGCCATCTCCCCGTTCTGCACTTCCAGTGACGCTAGCCCCTAGAGCCAAATTTCTTTTAAAATCTTCCCGGATTTTTTCAGCAAATCGCAAAATAGCCTCCTCGTCATTTTCGTGTATCAAACCCCTTCTATCCACAGGAAAATTGATTAATAGAGAAGAGTTTCGGCCAATGCTTTTGTAATAAATCTCTATCAGTTCCGGCAAGGTTTTGACCTTATGATCCTCATAGGCATGATAGTACCAACCCGGCCGAATGCTAACATCTGATTCTGCAGGAACCCAGTGCGTTCCATTTTCTTGTCCAGCTGCCCATTTTTCAGAATACTCCGGCATACCTGCATATACCGAATCACGGTAGAGATTTGACCAAGTAGTTTCGTAAGCAAAGCCATGCTCATTTCCAACCCATCGAATATCAGGACCGGCATCACTAAAAAGTACAGCATTGGGTTGAAGTTTTCTAACCAAGTCATGGGTATTCTCCCAGTCATAATAGGTCAATTTATCTACCTTCCGGGTTTCATTGGCGCCTCCATACCAACCATCCCCACCATTGGCACCATCAAACCACACCTCAAAAATATCCCCATAATTCCTCAATAATTCGGTGAGTTGATTGCGCATATAGGTGATGTACTCAGGTTTTCCATAATCTGGGTGATTTCTATCCCAAGGGGAATAATAAATCCCTACTTCCAAACCATATTCCCGACAGGCATCCACAAATTCCTGAATCAAATCTCCTTTCCCTTCACGCCAGGGACTATTTTTAACTGAATGCTCTGTGTAAGCGGATGGCCAAAGACAAAAACCATCGTGATGTTTTGCAGTAATAATTAGGCCCTTCATCCCTGCCTTTTTTGCTATTCTTGCCCATTGTCGGGCGTCCAACTCGGTCGGATTAAACTGCTCAGGAGACTCGTCACCAAACCCCCATTCCCTGTCCGAAAAAGTATTCATATTGAAATGAATAAATCCATAATACCCCATTTCTTGCCAGACGATTTGCCGTTCATCGGGAATAGGATAGACGGGTTCCGGAGGGGATACTTTTTGCTGGCAAAAGCTAAAAATCAGCAAGAAAGCAATAGGAAGTAGATTTCTCATAAAGGCTATTTAATATGGAATACTACATATTTTTTAAAGAAAAGGAAAGAAGGAACTTAAAGGCTGCCCTTTCGTAAATCTTTCTCTATCAATGTCACGGGTAAAATCATCAACCCACTGATGCACAGTAAAAGTTACAAAATGAACTGCCCCCTGATCCAGAATTTGATATGAAATGCCCATGAGGAAAAATCTCACACAACTTGTCCCGTCCGCCGCGGCGGATCGGGAGGGTATGATTATCCTGGGCATTCCATCTGACCACTGAAAAACAAATTATAAACAGATGAAAAAGCCATAACAAAAATTAAATCTTTCGGATTGAAAATTCTTTTCACCATGTTCCTCGGAATTTGCAATCCATGTTCCTCGGAATTTGCAATTCCGAGGCAGTTTTGTAGGATTTGTAATCCGCTTTTTATTATCCAAACACCTCTATTTCTAGCTTACCTTTTCTAATACCATAAAAATCAGCGGCACTACTCCAAATGTATTCCTCCTCTTTTTCTACAAACCCAGCTCTTACGGGGTTTAAATGGATATAATTTGATTTTTGAGCAAAAAATTCTCTAGAATAAATTTCCTCTCCATGATATCCTTCCTCCCAAAACCAAATTCTATTCTCTATACTAAACATTTTGCTGAGCCATTCCCGCCTGCTTTCAAGGGGATTTTCTTTGATTAAAGAAAAAAGACTTTTAGCAGTAAACTTTTTAAAATCCCTTATGATATCACTTAGATTTTCTTCTTTGGCTCTTAAAAT
>NZ_VLOG01000065.1 GCF_007655305.1 Algoriphagus algorifonticola | reverse complement strand
AACCTTGATTATGCAATAGGATTTCGATTTGAGTCCAAAAGTGGTTAAATTTTGTTGGACAAGCTGTTTTTGAAGTATGAATAGTAGCACCAAAATGGTTAACCTTCCAATTGAATATTCCTCCAAGCCAGTTACCCCATTTGGAGGGATGAGTTTAATGAAACGATTTATTGATCAGGTAAGGATCCGGGAAAAGTTGGAAACGCTTAACCTTCCCCAACCGGGATCTAACCGGGGATATGATCCCAAGCAGATCGTGGAGAGCTTCTGGCTGGGCATCTGGACGGGGGCAAGCCGCTACATTCATTGTGATTGGCTACGATATGATCAGGTTCTCCACTCTATATTCGGCTGGGACACCATGCCTTCTCAGAGTACCTACAGTCGTTTTTTTGGCAAGTTTTCCCAGTCACTGAACACAGAGATTTTTCCTGAACTGCAGCATTGGTTTTTTGACCAGCTAAATATCGGAAGCCTCACCGTAGATTTTGACAGTACTGTCATCACTCGCTATGGGGATCAGCAGGGCAGTGCCAAAGGATACAATCCCAACAAACGGGGCCGGAATTCTCATCATCCGCTGATGGCTTTTGTGGAACAGACGCGTATGGTAGCCAATGCTTGGCTGCGTCCGGGAGATACCGCTGCCAGCAGCAGCTGCAAGGAGTTCATGGAGGAGACTTTCAATCAGGTACTCAAAGACCAGAAAATAGGTCTGGTGCGGGCAGACAGCGGATTTTACACCGAAGAACTGATGTCGTATCTGGAAGAGCAACAGCTGAACTACATCATGGCCGTGAGAATGTATCCCAACGTGAAAAGCGAAGTCTGGGCCATCAAAGACTGGATCAGATTGGCTAAAGGGATTGAACTAAGCGAAATGAAGTTTAGCCACGAAAACGGAAAACCCAGAAGGTATATCCTGGTCAAAAAGCAAATCGACATCAGGCCAAATGCCTCAGGCAAGATGCTCTTTGAGGATGAGCCAGGCTATCGCTACAGCTGCTATGTGACCAACATGGATCTTCCTCTGGATCAAATATGGAACATGTACAACAACAGAGCAGACTGTGAAAACAGAATCAAGGAACTCAAGTATGACTTTGGTCTGGAAAACTTCTGCCTACAGGACTTCTGGGCAACCGAAGCCTCCTTCAGATTCATCATGGTTGCCTACAACCTAATGAGTCTATTCCGTCATTTTGCTCTCAATCATCATAATCGGGCAACCTTGGGAACCCTCAGATCCTATTGCTTTGCATTAGGAGCATGGACAGCTTCTCACGCTAACAAAAAGGTCCTCAAGATCTCTTTGCCCACTAAACGAAGGCGGTGGATGGACGGAATTTTCTCCCAAATCTCAACTCTGAACAACCCCTTTAATTACTCTAATGCATAATTCGGGTTAAAAAACTTTAGTATATGACAGAACGCTTTCACTCTCCCCTTCCCAATATTCCAAAATCTCCATTTCCCAAGGTAGTGATCATTGGCGCCGGATTTGCCGGGCTCAAACTTGCCAGGAACCTAAATAAGAAAAAGCTACAGGTTGTCCTTTTGGATAAAAATAATTACCACCAATTTCAGCCACTTTTTTATCAGGTTGCCACAGCAGGTTTAGAGCCCAGTGCAATTAGCTTTCCGCTCAGGAAAATATTTCATCATTCAAAAAATGTAATCTTCCGAATGGCTGAAGTTGAGTCTTTGGACACGGATCAAAAGCGCTTGTTCACGGATTCGGGATATTTGGACTACGATTATTTGGTGTTAGCCATGGGGGCAGATACCAATTATTTTGGAGCCAAAAACATAGAGTTTTTTGCTTCTCCCATGAAGACTGTTTCAGAGGCTCTATACATCAGGAATAAGATTATTTCTAACTATGAGAAAGCAATCAACATAGAAAAGCAAGAAAACAGAAGAGCACTGATGAACGTGGTAATTGTAGGCGGAGGGCCTACAGGTGTGGAGCTTGCCGGTGCTATGGCTGAGCTAAGGAATAATGTGCTTCCCAAAGACTATCCTGAATTAAGCTTCAAAAATATGCAGGTGGTGTTGATTGAGGCTGGTTCTTCCCTCTTAGCTTCCATGTCGGATGAAGCCAAAGAGCATGCGCTGGAATATTTGAAAAAATTGGGGGTGGAAGTCAAGTTGGAGACTAAAGTTCAGGATTATGATGGACAACAGGTCTTCCTGGAAAACGGCAATAAAATAGAAACTCAAACTCTCTTATGGGCAGCCGGAATTAAACCTAACAGGATTAAGGGTTTGCAGGATGAGCTTTTTGCCAAAAATGGAAGAATTCTAGTAGATAAATTCAATCAAGTTAATGGGCTAGAAGGTGTTTATGCTTTGGGAGATATCTGTCTGATGGAAACTGATGATTATCCAAGAGGGCATCCTCAAGTAGCTCAGGTAGCATTGCAGCAAGCTAGTGCTTTAGCAAAGAATTTGGTTAACTATGAGGAAGGGAAAGAGGGGGAACCTTTCAAATACAAAGACTTGGGCTCAATGGCTACAGTCGGAAGGAAGTTGGCGGTAGTGGATTTGCCTTTTATTAAGTTCCAAGGATTGTTTGCTTGGCTGACATGGCTATTTGTACATCTAATGGCCATTTTGGGAGTGAAAAATAAGCTATTGATTTTTCTGGACTGGTCTTGGAATTACCTTTCCTTTGACCCGAGTCTTCGGTTATTGATCAAGCCAAAATATGTTAGAGCCTCGGAGAGAAGAGAGTTGATTGAGGAAAAGTAGAATTTAGATTCATTAACAAATCGGTATTAAACTCAATCCATCAAATACAGTCTAATATCCAAAATCAAATAATGAAGAATATGAAATCGAGCATGTCGGAGCCGAAACACACTGGGATGCCCCGATGTATCGGGGAAAATATGCGACCTGCCTGCCGCAGGCAGGGATTCCATATGACCTTTAAAAAGCAAATTATAATCATATGAAAAAATGGATTTTAAGTTTTGGATTAATGGCCTTGATTTCTTTTGGAGTGATGGCCCAAGGACAGCGCGGTAATACTAGGCCTAACCCTGAGGAGATGGCAAAGATGATGACCGAACGTATGACCAAGCAGTTGAATTTGACTAAGGAGCAACAAGAAAAGGTTTATGCAATTCATCTGGATTTAGCTCAAAAAAGAGAGGAAGAAAGACAGGCCCGTAAAGCTGAGGCAGATGCCCGTAAGGAAGAAGCTCAAAAACACGAAGAGCGATTAAACGAAGTCTTAACCGAAGAGCAGCGTCAAAAATGGGTGGAAATCAAATCTGAAAGACCTGTAAGAATGAGACCTCATGGAGAAATTATGGATAGAGACGATTTCAGAAAAAGAAGAGGTGGAGGCAATTAAATCTAAGGTAAAAACACAAGCTCAAAGCCATAGCTTGTGAAAGCACACTTCATGGCAAAAAAAACACCACCCGATCGGGTGGTGTTTTTCATTAAGGTTATTAAAAACAATTATTCTGTTCCTTCCAATGATTCTTCAACCTGGAAGAAAGACTCATCTTTCTGAGGAAGGGAAGAAGCTCCCATCAAAAACTCATCAACCTTGACAGCAGCTTCTCTTCCTTCAGAAATAGCCCATACAACCAAAGACTGACCCCTTCGCATATCTCCCGAAAGAAATACTTTAGCATTGGTGCTTTGATAGTTTTTGGATTTGGGCAGTGTGTTTTCCATACTATCTACCCCAAATGCTTCCAATAAGCCATTTTGGGCAGGTCCTGTATAACCAATAGCAATAAAGGCAAGATCACAGGGCACAATTCGCTCCGTGCCTTCTACTTCTTCAAAATTCATCCGGCCATCTTTTTCCATCCATTCCAGATCTACCAGTTTTAGACCGGTAACTTCCCCGGCTTCATTGCCTATAAATTCCTTGGTCAAAATAGAAAATACTCTTTCGGCACCCTCTTCATGAGAACTGGATGTTTTCAGCGTCATAGGCCATTCAGGCCAAGGATTCAAAATTGTTCTCTGTTTAGGAGGCTTGGGTAAGAGCTCCAATTGTGTGATTGAGGCAGCGCCATGTCTGTTGGAGGTTCCGATACAATCACTACCGGTATCTCCTCCTCCAATCACGATCACATGTTTTCCTTTTGCAGAAATAGGATTTTCCTCTATTTCTCCACCTACAACCTGATTCTGTTTTCCTAAGAAATCCATGGCAAAGTGGACTCCTTTGAGATCAGAACCTTTAATATTCAATGCTCTGGGTTGAGCCGCTCCGGTAGATAACACTACCGCATCGAAATTTCTAAGGATATTTTCTGCTTTGATATTGAAACCTACCTCGGTGCCGCAAGAGAAAATGACTCCCTCTTGCTTCATCAAGTCAATTCTTCTGTCTATCACCCATTTTTCCAATTTGAAATCTGGAATACCATATCTCAATAAACCTCCGGGTTTCGCGTCTTTTTCAAAAACAGTTACCTCATGACCTGCTTGATTCAGCTGATCTGCAGCTGCTAATCCAGCAGGGCCAGAGCCAATGACAGCCACGTGCTTGTTGGTTCTCTTTTTGGGAGGGTTAGCCTGAATTAGTCCTAATTCATAGGCTTTTTCAGCGATACTCTTCTCAATGAGTTCAATGGCAACAGGATCTTTGTTGATACCCAATACACAGCTTGCCTCACAGGGAGCAGGGCAAATCCTACCTGTAAATTCCGGAAAGTTGTTGGTGCTCTTCAAAATACTGATCGCCTGAGCCCAGTCCTTTTCATAAACTGCATCATTGAACTCAGGGATTACATTTCCCAATGGACAGCCATTGTGACAAAATGGTATCCCACAATCCATGCACCTCGCTGCCTGATGATTTAATTTTTCGTCAGAAAACGGCTCATATATCTCCTGATAGTCTCCCACTCTTTCCTGTGGGTCCCGACTAACAGGGGTTTCTCTCTTAAATTGTATAAATCCTTCTTTCGCTCCCATCTTACACCAATGATTTTGATTGTTCTAATGCTCTTTTCTCCAAAACTGCCTTGTAATCTCTAGGAATCACCTTGATGAATTTGAGTTTGGATTTCTCCCAATCCTCCAGGTATTGACTTCCCAAAGCACTATTGGTCAGCTTTACATGCCTTTTCACAAAGGATTTGATGGTGTTGTAATCCTCTTCTGTCAAAGGATCAATATCCACCAATTCAGGGTTGACTTCTGTGATATAATCGTGCAAAATATAGGCTATTCCACCACTCATACCGGCAGCGAAATTTCTTCCGATCTCACCAAGATTGACGACCAGTCCTCCTGTCATATACTCACAGCCATGATCTCCGATTCCTTCCACTACAGTTTTGACACCGGAGTTTCTCACACAGAATCTTTCTCCACCTTTACCATTAATATAGGCTTCACCGGAAGTAGCTCCATAAAATGCCACATTCCCTATGATGATATTTTCCTCAGGTTTGAACTTGGCATTTCGGCTTGGATAAACTGTCAGCCTACCTCCGGATAGTCCTTTTCCGAAGTAATCATTGGCTTCTCCTTCTAGTTCAAAGCTTACTCCCTTGGTCAAAAAGCCACCAAAAGTCTGTCCCGCAGAACCCGTAAACTTGAATTGAATGGTATCATCCGGTAATCCCACGCTTCCATAAATTTTGGAAATCTCATTGGAAAGCATAGCACCGACTGCACGGTCTGTATTTTTGATTTGAAAGTGGCCCGAAACTGCAATCGCCTGTTCCAAAGATGGGAGGGATGCTTTGATAAGTTTTCGGTCCAATACTTCCTTCAAATCCCAATCCTGATCGATCTGTTTGTGGATACCCACATGATCCGGCACTTCCACTCTATGGAAGATTGGTGAAAGGTCTACCTTATCCCATTTCCAATGATTCAAATGACCGGTGGATTGCAATACATGACTTTGGCCCACCATTTCGTCTATTGTCCTGAAGCCTAAAGAAGCCATGATTTCTCTCAAGTCTTGAACCAAGAAATAGAAATAATTCACTACATGATCCGGATCACCTGTAAAGAGTTTTCTCAATTCAGGGTTTTGGGTGGCTATACCTACAGGACAGGTGTTGAGATGACATTTTCTCATCATAATACAGCCTTCTACTACTAAGGCGGCGGTTGAAATTCCCCACTCCTCAGCACCTAAAAGTGTTGCGATTGCCAAATCTCTTCCGGTTCTCAATTGTCCATCCGTCTGAAGCACTACTCTGCTTCTCAGGTTATTTTTTACTAAGGTTTGATGCGCTTCTGACAGTCCCAGCTCCCAAGGCAATCCTGCATGTCTGATGGAAGAGAGCGGAGAGGCACCTGTACCTCCATCTGCTCCTGAAATCAAAATCACATCAGCCATGGCCTTGGCTACTCCCGCTGCCACAGTTCCAACTCCGGCTTGGGATACCAGCTTCACATTGATTCTAGCCTTTCTATTGGCATTTTTCAAATCATAAATCAACTGAGCCAAATCTTCAATTGAATAAATATCGTGATGTGGAGGAGGGGAAATGAGGCCTACCCCAGGGGTAGAATGGCGAACTTTTCCTATCCACTCGTCTACCTTGTGGCCAGGTAATTGTCCACCCTCACCAGGCTTGGCCCCCTGTGCCATTTTAATTTGGAGTTCTGCTGCATTGGTCAGGTAATTACTGGTTACTCCAAACCTTCCTGATGCCACTTGCTTTATCGCAGATCTTTCCCAATCCCCATTTTCTTTTTTCTGAAAACGGATTTCATCCTCCCCGCCTTCTCCCGAATTGCTTTTAGCTCCGATACGGTTCATGGCTATTGCAAGTGTAGTATGAGCTTCATGAGAAATGGATCCAAAAGACATAGCTCCTGTTGCAAATCTTCTCATGATGCTTTCTGCTGGCTCTACTTCTTCCAGAGGTACCGAAATTCTCTTTTTGAATTCAAATAATCCTCTCAAGGTCAAAGCATCTTTAGATTGCTCGTTAATTTTATCAGCAAATTTCTTGTACAGTCCGTAATCGTTGAGTCGGGTTGACTTTTGAAGCAAATGGATGGTTTCAGGATTGAAAAGGTGTTTTTCCCCCCTTCTTTTCCATTGGTAAACACCTCCGGTTTCCAAAACAGGACTTTCTGTATGATAAGCCGCTCTATGACGGATCAACACCTCTTCCGCAAGTTCATCAAATGAAACGCCAGAGATTCTGGAGATGGTGCCTTTGAAGCATCTGTCTATGACTTCAGGTCCTAATCCAATGGCTTCGAAAATCTGAGCTCCCTGATAAGATTGAAGTGTAGAAATTCCCATTTTGGAAAGAACCTTCAATAATCCTTTTCCTATGGCTTTTTGATAGTTATAAAATAATGTTTTCTGATCTTTTACTTCCGGGAACATGCCTTTTTGGAACATGTCCAATAAAGACTCCAGCGCCAGATATGGATTGATCGCAGAAACCCCATAACCAATTGCTGTTGCAAAATGATGGGTTTCCCGTATGTCTCCTGATTCCAGTACCAAACCAGCTTTGGTTCTTATCTTCTTTTTAACCAAGTGATGATGCACAGCACCTATTGCCAATAAAGATGGAATTGGTGCCCATTCTTCATTGCTATTTCTGTCTGAAATGATCAGGATATTTTTCCGCTCGGCAATGGCATCCTCTGCTTCCTGACACAGCTTATCCAATGCCTCCAGTAATCTGCCCGGCTGATGGTCTGCATTGAAATGAGCAAACAACTTCTTAGCTCTATAGCCTTGGCCTTCCATATTCTGGATTTTTTCCAGAGACTCGTTGAGCAAGACAGGCTGAGAGATATGGATTTGTCGAGTATGCTGAGGGCTTTCTTCTAGTATATTGTGTCCTTCACCAATTCTAGTGAAGAGGGACATCACCATTCGCTCCCGAATCGGATCAATCGGTGGATTACTTACCTGCGCAAATAATTGTTTGAAATAATTGGCGATATGTTGGCTTTGCTTGGATAAGACAGCAAGCGGCGTGTCTGCTCCCATGGAACCGATGGCTTCTTGCCCGCTTTTACCCATAGGTCCTAGGACCACTTTCAGTTCTTCAGACGTATAGCCAAAAACCGTTTGGCATTTCTTAATATTTTCTGTGGAATATGGATGACTCAAAGTTTCCGGGTCTGGCTCCAGCCTCAACTTGATCCGCTGTTCATTTACCCATTGTTCATAAGGCTGCTTTCGGCATATTTCTCCCTTGACTTCCTCATCAAAGAGTACTTTCCCTTTTTCCAAGTCGGCCCAAAGCATTCTTCCGGGACTGATTCTACCTTTTTCAGTAATTGTAGCTTCCCGAATTGGCAAAGCTCCGGCTTCTGAGGAAAGGATTAATCGTTGGTCTTTGGTGATGAAATAGCGAAGTGGTCTCAGACCATTTCTATCCAAAGTGGCGCCTACTGATTTTCCATCTGTAAACAAAAGGGCTGCAGGACCATCCCAGGGCTCCACCAAGGAGGCGTGAAATTTATAAAATGCCTTTCGGTCTCTGTCCATGACCTCATTATCCTGCCAAGCCTCAGGTACCAGCATCATCATGGCATGTGGCAAGGATCTTCCGCTCAATGTCAATAGCTCCACCATGGCATCCAAGTTGGCTGAGTCTGAGTTCAGCTTATTGGTGATAGGCATCAGTTTTTCCAGTTCTTCATCCGAGAAAAACTGAGTTTTCATCAGCGTTTCCTTGGATTTCATTTTATTCAAATTTCCTCTGATGGTGTTTATTTCACCATTGTGAGAAAGGAATCTGAATGGTTGAGCCAATCTCCAATTAGGGAATGTATTGGTGGAAAATCTTGAATGGACGATTGCAAAAGCAGATTCTATTTTACCGTTTTGTAAATCCTTGTAAAAGGGTAAAACCTGATCAGTTCTCAACTGACCTTTGTAGATTAAGGTCAGGCTACTGAAGGAGGCAAAATAGAAAGATTGGTTGACACCAGGGATCTTGGAATTGACCTCAGAAGTAGCAAAGTTTCTTAGTACATACAGTTTTCTTTCCAAAGCAATCCCGGTGAGCCCTTTTTTGTGCTTGACAAAAAGCTGCTCAATATTGGGCATAACTTCCAATGCTCCTGATCCTGGAACTGTTTCATCTACCGGAACAGGTCTATAGCCGATGAGCTCAAAATCCAGATCTTCAATAATCTGATTCAGGAGCTCTTTTGATTTTTTGAAAAGTTGCTTATTTCTAGGGAAAAATGTCATGCCTACCCCGTAGTATCCTTTTTCGGGTAGACTGATTTCTGTCCTTGCGGTAATATCTTTTAGGAAATCATGAGGAACCTGAATTAATACACCTGCTCCGTCTCCGGTTTTAGGATCTGAACCCCGGCCACCTCGGTGCTCCATATTGCTAAGCATATATAAGGCGTCACTGATTGTTTCATGAGTGGGATTCCCAGTCAAGTCCACCACAGCGCCAATGCCGCAGGAGTCATGCTCAAATTCTGAGCGGTATAACCCTTTTTGCATATATTTCAATAGATTTAATAGGTTCAAAATTTCCAAAAAATACGAAAAAAAATCCTTTTGTTAAAATAAAGGCAATGAAACCAAGTTTTTACTGATAATTTTCTGATGAATAAGATTTTTTTTGATTATTTATTAAATAAAAAGAGGTCCTAAAAATTAATAATATCCGTTTTAAAAACAGTTTTTTTAAAAAATTGGGGTAAAAATTTAACCTATTTTGGCTTCAATTGTGTGATTTTTCTGCAAAGTGCCTGAAATCTGGTTTACGGAAAAAATAATAAAAAATTTTACAGCTTATTTTTCTCTAATAGCAACTCTTTTTTACTCAATCGATTTCGAAAGCCAAATAATATTTTGCAATACTTATTTAACTAAAAATGAGTTTATCAGTCGATGAATGGATGAGACCCATCTTGATGCTGATCTTTCAGATGTACTTTTACCTTTTTGATTCTTCTTGCATCTACTGCCAAGATGGTAAATTCAAAATATTCAAAATGGATTTTTGTTCCGTTTTTAGGAAGCTTATTATTCAATTCTAACAAAAGTCCTCCCAAAGATTCGCTTTCACCTTTGACGTCTTCAAATATTTGAGAATCAAGATCCAGTTTTTTGCAAAAGTCATTCAAGGATATTTTTCCTTCAAATATGAAAGTGGAGGAATCGATCTCCTGAAAAAACATATCGTCCTTATCATCGAACTCATCGTTGATTTCTCCAATAATTTCCTCTATCAAATCCTCTAAAGTTACCAAGCCTGAGGTACCCCCATACTCATCTACCACGATAGCCATATGGACTCTTTTTTGCTGGAAATCCTTTAAGAGGGTATCCACTCTTTTATTTTCCGGAACGAAAAAGCTTTTTCGTATTAATTCTTTCCAGGCAAAATTTTCATCCCGCTCTATATAAGGAAGAAGATCCTTGATATATAAGATGCCTTCAATATTGTCTATGGTTTCATGATAAACCGGAATTCTGGAATAACCGCTTTTATTGATTTTATCCATCAATTCATGAAAATCCATCTCGGTATCCACAGCTGTTATTTCCATCCGGCTTCTCATCACCTGCTTTACGGATAGAGTTCCAAAGTTTACAATACCTCTTAAAATGTCCTTTTCTTCATTTGGAGCATCTTCAGTTGTAATTTCTAAGGCTTGGTTTAATTCATCAACCGAAAGTGAATAGCCTTTCTTTTCTATTTTTCTTTCGATTAGGTTACTGATTGCCATTAGAAAGAGGGAGATAGGCTTGAGGATGGTTGAGAAAAAATTGATAGTCGGGGCCATGATCAGGCTGAATTCAATTTTGGCCTTGTTGGCATATACTTTTGGTACAATTTCCCCAAAAAACACGATAGCGAAAGTGACACCGATAGTTTGTATCATGATCACCACTATGCCTGTTGCGTTCATTCCAAATATACTCCATGAAACGAAAGTGGTCAAGGTTACTATCGCAATGTTGATCAGGTTATTCAGAATGAGAATAGTACTGAGTAATTGTTTGGGGCTACGAAGGAGCCTGGCAACATGCTTTCCATTTTTAGTCTCTTCATCGGCAATGGACTCTAAGTCCTCATTGGAAAGAGAGAAAAAAGCCACCTCTGAGCCTGAAACTAGGGCAGAACCAAGCAACAGGAGAATAAAAAGTAAACCGTTAAATAAAAGGTACCCTACGGAGGGCTGAGTAATTTGAGTAAGTAAATACCAACTCGGGTAAGGGTCGTCCATGTACTAAACGAGATGTTTGATGCAAAATTAAACAATTCCCCTGAATATCAACTTCAGGGGAATTGAATCAAAACGGTAAATCGTCATCTTCTGTATCCGGACTCAGATCCGGTCCTTGATTTCCTCCTCCTGTGGCAGCAGGTGCCGGATTAGGTTTGGATTGGTTTGTCGGAGCTCCCATTCCCCCGCTTTCCTGCCCCTGATTTTCTTGTTTTGAGCCAAGCATGGTAAAACTTAAAACTCTGATTTTGGTCCTTTTTCTATTTTGGCCTTGATCATCCTGCCAAGTATCGGATTTGATCTTTCCTTCCACGTAGATTTGCATTCCTTTTTTCAGGTACTGCTCGGCGATTTTCGCCTGACCACCCCAAAGCTCCAAATCGTGCCATTCGGTCTGATCTACACGATTTCCATTTCTGTCTTTGTAAGATTCAGTTGTAGCCAATCTCAAATTTGCTACTACGTTGTCTCCTTCTAAATATTTCACTTCCGGGTCTGCTCCTAAATTCCCCAAAAGGATTACTTTATTTACTCCTGCCATAGCTTCTTATTTATAATTCTAAATCTAATTTTTGAAGTTAATCAAAAGCCCTGATCGTTCAAAAAGTTCACAATCAACTTTGGCTTGGCCAAGTATTCGATTTTTTCTTCTTCAACCAGTAAAAAGCCATTGTTTTTGGCCCATTCATTGAGATGAGCCATTTTTTCTTCCGGAAATTCTACCTCCGAGAAAACAGCATTCAGTTTCTGATGTGACAAAATATGTCGGTAATTTTTTGGAAACTTGACTGGAGTCTTTGCTGCTTCCGGCAAATTGAATTCAGATTCAGAATTTTCCTTCGTTTGCTCCACATGTGGAAAATCAAATAATCCTTCCCAGATATCGCCGGAACTTCTTTTTTTCCATACCCACTTTTCTCCGCATCGGATTACATAATAGTGTAGATGTCTTTCCTTGATTTTAATCTTATTGATTTTCACCGGAAGATCCTTGACCATCTTATTATTCAAAGCAAAACAGGAGGATGATAAAGGGCAGTTGTCACAAGATGGATTGGCAGGGGTGCAATGCCTTGCCCCAAAGTCCATCATGGCTTGATTGAATTCTCCAGGATGATCAGCCGGTATTAGCTGGTCAGCTAAGGCTTCAAATTGTTTTTTGCCTTTGCCGCTGGCAATATCTGTCTCAATTCCAAAGTAGCGGGCTAGTACTCTGAATACATTTCCATCAACTACTGCCTTGACTTCTCCGAAGGCAAAACTTGCAATCGCAGAAGCAGTGTAACTTCCCACACCTTTTAATAATAGGAGTTCTTTATAGGTTTCCGGAAAATTCCCGTCTAGTTCATGCCAAACGTATTTTGCACAGCTGTGGAGGTTTCTGGCTCGGCTGTAATATCCCAGACCTTGCCAAAGGCGAAGTACTTCTTCTTCCGGGGCAAGAGCGAGATCTTTCACAGTAGGATAAGCCTCGGTGAATTTGAAATAATAAGGCATTCCTTGGGCAACTCTGGTTTGCTGGAGAATGATTTCTGAGAGCCAAATTTTGTATGGATCTTGGATTCCTCTCCAGGGAAGTTCCCTTGGATTTGCCCTGTACCAACTTAATATTTGATAGGAAAATAGTTGATTATCAGTAGCTTTGCTATTCATGTAAGGATAAAATCTTTCGTGTAAATCTGGTGAATTTTTATGGATTTGTTTTTTAATTGCATTGCATCTCGTACATTTGCAGTCCCAAAAACACTTGGTTAATAGGTCGTTAAGCTTATTTCGTAATTTCTAAATTAAAATCACAGTGACAAAAGCAGAAGTAATCACCAAGATTTCGGACAAAACCGGAATCCAGAAGGATGATGTGACACAGACCATTGAGGCGTTCTTCAAGGTAGTAAAAGACTCTATGTCTGAAGGAGAAAACATTTACGTAAGAGGTTTCGGTAGCTTTATCAACAAGAAGAGAGCTAAGAAAATTGCACGTAACATCTCCAAAAATACAGCGATCGTAATCGATGAGCACTACATCCCGGCATTCAAGCCTTCCAAAGTGTTTATTGAGAAGATCAAAAACAGCAAAAAGATCAAGGAACTAGCTCCTCAGGATTAAGTCTAAGGAGACTTTGACATGAAAAAATCACAGCTCTTTCTCATAATCATAGGTGTTGCGTCAGTAGTGGCTCTATACGCACTGCCAAAAATTGTAGTGGATAATGAGGGGCAGAATACAGTAGGTGAAAACCAAACTGAAAATTCTCCATCAACTTCTGCCAATACCATGCATGAGAATGAGCTTTCTCCTGAAAAAGAAGCTACATTAGCTCAGTTGAAAGCAAAGGCAGTCGCCGGTTCAGAAACAATTTCTGAAGACATGAGACAGCTAGCTTCTTTATATCAGGAAAAGGGGAAGTACGACAGTGCGGCTTACTTCTTGAGTTTGGCAGCAAATCAGACAAACGATTTGAGTTTGGCTGAAGAAACTGGTAATGCTTATTTCGAAGCATTCACCTTTGCGCTGGATCAGGAGAAGGTAGCCTATCTTGCCGGGCAAACCCGAGATTACCTCAATCGAGTATTGGATAATGATCCTACTCGGATGGATTTGAAATCAAAGATTGCGATGACTTATGTGTCTTCAGCCAATCCAATGCAAGGTATAGCCATGCTGAGGGAGATTTTGGCAGAAGATCCGCAGAATGAAGATGCCATATTTAATATGGGAATCTTGTCTATGCAATCAGGTCAATATAAAAAAGCGACTGAACGATTTGAAGAATTGATTCGTTATCATCCGGATAATCTTCAGGGGCAGTTTTACTTGGCTGTCAGCTATTTCGAAGCCGATCAAAAAAACAAAGCGAAAGCTCAGTTTGAGAAAGTAAAGGGGATGACCCAGGATGCTATGATTCTGGAGAGTGTTCAGAGCTATCTTGACAGATTGTAATTAAATGTATCACTATAAATAATAAGACTATGCCTTGCGGTAAGAAAAGAAAAAGACATAAGATCGCTACGCACAAGCGTAAGAAAAGACTAAGAAAAAACAGACATAAGAAGAAGTAATACACTTCTTCTTATACCCGTTTTTTGACAAAAACACACGTTCATTTACATAGTATAAGACGAGATTTTGAGTACGGAATTGTTAATTGATTCTGCTCAAAACGGGAGTCGAATAGCCCTTTTACAAGATAAAAGCTTGGTTGAGTTGCACTCTGAAGGAGTGGACAATCAGTTTAAAGTTGGGGACATCTACCTGGGGACAGTGCGAAAAATAGTCAATGGGCTGAATGCAGCTTTCATTGATGTAGGCTACGAAAAAGATGCCTTTTTGCACTACCAGGACTTAGGTCCTAATTTCAACAGCTTAGGCAAGTTCACCAAAATGGTGCGCAACAACAACTATAGCAATTACAATCTGAAAGGCTTTCAAAACGAACCTGAGATCGATAAAATCGGCAAGATTTCAAATATTCTTTCTAAGAATAACCAAATCTTGGTTCAGGTCGTCAAAGAGCCAATCTCTACCAAAGGGCCCCGATTATCCTGTGAGCTCTCTCTTCCTGGTCGATACCTCGTATTGGTGCCATTTTCGGATTCAGTTAATGTATCCAAGAAAATCCGCAGCAGCGACGAGCGTAAAAGACTTCTGAGACTCATCAATTCTATCAAGCCAGCTAACTTCGGTGTTATCATCCGAACAGTAGCAGAAGGTCAGTCAGTTACCGAACTGGACAAAGACCTCCGAAATCTTCTCAATAATTGGGAAGAGGGCATGAAGAAATTGCTGAAAGCCAGAAGCCGAGACAAGATTATAGGAGAGATGAGTATGGCTTCCTCACTAGTGAGAGACCTACTCAATGAATCCTTCGATGCAATCACCGTAGAAGAAGAATCCACTTACGATCAGATCAGATCCTACATCAGGACAATAGCCCCTGAAAAAGAAAAAATTGTTAAGCTTTACACAGGTAAAGCCAAGCTCTTTGAAAGTTTTGGAATAGAAAAGCAGATCAAAAGCCTGTTTGGTCAGACGGTCAGCCTCCCCCAGGGAGGATATGTGATCATCGAGCATACGGAAGCCCTGCACGTCATAGACGTCAACAGCGGGAACAAGTCCAATCAGGAAAGTGACCAGGAATCTACAGCATTAAAAACCAACCTGGTAGCTGCAAAAGAAATTGCCAGACAACTCCGCCTCCGGGATATGGGAGGAATCATCGTTGTCGATTTTATTGACATGAAGAGGGCCGAGAATAAAAAGGCCATTTACGAAGCGATGAAAGATGAGTTGAAATCTGACAGATCGAAACATACTGTTTTGCCGCTGAGTAAATTTGGACTCATGCAAATCACCCGACAGCGTGTTCGGCCGGAGGTCAATATCGTGACGAAGGAAACCTGCCCGGCATGTAACGGCACAGGCAAAATCCAGGCTTCTATCCTGGTTGCTGATAAATTAGAAAAAGATTTGGACCATATTGCCACTATCCAAAACGTGGACAAAATCCAAATCGGGCTGCATCCCTACCTGCACGCATACTTTACTACCGGCATAATTAGCCGCAGAGTAAGGTGGTTTTTCAAGTATTACAAATGGATTAAACTGATCAAAGATTCTTCCCTGCCGGTGACGGAATACAGATTCCTAGATGAATCTGGAGAGGAAATAGAACTTCAAGTAAAAAGCGAGACTGAGTAAGTCTCGCTTTTTTTATGGCTTGACAAATGAAGAAAAGTCCAGGCGTCCAAACATAACTTTTTCCTCTACTTCTCCAAAACCCAAATAGTAATAAAAACCATCAGGCGTAGCAAAACCCTGATAGGTATTGGGTAAATTTTCGATCTCTCCCAATTTGTTGAAGTCTTCATCTAAGACCACCATCTTTGAAATGTGAAATTGGGTAGAAGTATCTTCATTTTCTTTTAATCCGGTTATCACATGTCTCAGATATACCTTTTGAAAAGGGTCGAAAGTGATCCAAGTATACCTAGCGGAGCTGTGATCAGGTTGGAAAATAGTATACTCCCCGGATGGAACAGTTTTTCCTTTTTTGAAAATCAAACTTTCCTGAGGAGATGCATCAATCCATCTGGTTTGATTGTTTTCCAGAATCATTAAACTATCTACGACAGGGAAAGAGATAATAGCCTGATTACTTATAGGATTGAAATAATGAGAATAGGGACCCAAATTTGGGTCTTCATAAAATTCTTTCATCTTTTCAGGGTATGGAAAAGAAATATATTTCCAATCACCTGAAGCCAAATCCAATAATACCAGCCAATCTTCGTAGTCCATGAGATTTTCATTCATGACATAGGGCACGTCAGGGATGATAAGTTTATTTTCAAGATGGGTGATTGGGTTATTTGGGATGACAGTATAATTGGAATAACGTCTGTTTGCAGGAGTGGGAGGCAGGTTCCAAGACTGAAGTACTTTACCTTGGAAATCCGCTTGATGTATTTTCCTGTCTGCATCTACTACAAAAATTCCATCTCTTGTTAATACGTGTTTATAATCTGTGTCTCCCAATCCGTCTGGACCTTCTCTTTGATAAAATTTTTCAAATCCTTTGTTCCCTTCTGGATACTGATATCCTACTAAATGAAGTTTTCGGAAATCGAGTAAGAAGGCTCCGCTATCGGTTTCAAAATAAGATAAGCTTGGAGAAATAGCTGCTGTGTTAAGATCTTTAGAAAGTACGAGTGTATCTACAAGTAGATTTCTAAAATCTTCAGTGATTAAAGTTTCTGATTTTTTGTCGCTGCAAGCCGAGAAAATTATGAGAATAGCACTTAACCCAAGGCTTAATAGCGAAGAATAATTCTTGGTCTTTATCATAAGCAGATAGTATGATTGTAGAATAGCTAAGGTTTTAGAAATTTAAAATTTGACCAGTTTTCCAAATATCTGAATTTTAACTGATTGGTCAGGAAATCTGGAAATACCATTACTTTTTCTACGCGTAATTCATGAATTCCAGATTCCAGAGAGTCTAAGTATAAAATTGTTTCAAATGACTTCTGCCCGGAAATAGAGCTTTTCAATGGAAGCCAATTTTTTGGATAATAGGGTTTTTCATCGATGTAGATTTGATATAGGTCAGGCATAGCTTCAATTTTTCTCCAAGAAAGAGAGTCCAGCTTGTTTTGAAATTTTACATTCAATAATTCAATGGATTTTTCATCATCCACATAAAAGGGAATTCCCAGTTTGTAAGAAGAACCCTCCATAATTTGACTTTGTGCATAGGCTCGGGGATATCGCTTCTCCTCGGGATGCACATCTTCGAAATAGAATTCAGAAATGGGCCAATCAATATCAGCTTCGCTCACACTTATTTCATTAAAAAAAAGATTAAATCCTTTCACATCATTGAGAATGATAGGAATAGATAGTAGTATAACTACCAGTCCATACCAAATCGTAAACCACTTTCCAATATTAGATTGATACGTGGCCCCAACGGAGCTGAGAATAGTCTGAGAGTACCATTTTTTAAATTTATTCTTCTTCATACTCGCCATCAAAATCGCAAAAGCCATTAAACTGATAATGAAAAAAGCATAGATAGCCATGAAAGGGAGATTGAGAAAAACCTTGATGGCGATCAGACTACCTAGATAAAGGGTAAAAATCAAGATCATGATGGAAATGGAAACAGGATATGCTAATGTCATGGAGCAGATTTTTTCCATCCTTAAAACCATTTCATCGGGATGCTGATAAGAATAGCCCTGTGCTGTTTTAAAAAGTTTTTCCTGATTTACTCCTTTAGGGAATGCATAACTGAGCCCTAAAAGCCCGGCCCATACAAATCTCAGGGACAATTGTACTATAAAAAATATCTTAAAAACGCTGATGACAGTACTTAGATAAAACAAAACTAGCGTGCTAAGTAAAAACCCGGTTCCAATGTCTTGGACTAAATATGCCGCGAATTCATAAATCTTTGCAGGAAAGATGAATAAAAAAGCCAAAATTAAACCTGTGATGATAATCTCTGGCTCCCAACTATTTCTTTGAAGGTTTTCTAGCCAAGTCAGGTCATCTTGTTTGCGGTTGCTATCTAATTCTGCCATTCCGTATCAATTAATTAAGTAATTATACTAATTATTGATCCAACCATTGTTTAAATTCTCCAACTTTTTCGCGACTGACAATGATATCACTTACTTCGCAGTTTTTGAGTTTTACCTTCAGACGGCTATTGGAATAGCTGTATACTTCTTCGACAGCTGCTATGTGACTGATGTATTTTCGATTGATTCTGAAAAATTGGGACGGATCTAACTGGCTTTCTGTTTGCTCCAGTGTTTGATCGATCACATATCTTTTTCCGCTTTTGGTCTGAAGAAAAATTACCTTCTCTTCGCTGAAAAACAGGTCTACTTCTTCAATAGAAATGCTTTGGATTTTTTCCCCAAACCTTACTAAAAATCTACTCTTGAAGTTTTGTGTTTGCGGCTTTAATAAGTCCTTGATTAAGGCCAGATCTAAGCTCGGTTTAATTTGCTGAGATTTAAACTTATCCACAGCCCTGTTTAAATCCCCCGGGTCTATGGGTTTTAGCAGGTAATCCACTGCATTTACTTGGAATGCTTTGATGGCAAACTGGTCATAAGCAGTGGTGAAAATAATGGGTGTGGATAACTTAACTTTTTCAAAGATTTCAAAGCTGATTCCATCTGCCAATTGGATGTCACAAAATATCAAATCAGGATGTGGATAAGTCTGTAGCCATTCCACCGAAGATTTGATACTATCTAAGTTTCCATGAAAGTTAGCTTCTGGGAAATGTGGTTTCAATAGCTTTAAAAGCCGATTTGCTGCTGGATTTTCATCTTCAATAATTAAGATATTCATGCCTCAATTTTTAAAAGAGGAAGGATTACCAAGAATTCATCTTCATTTTGAATCACCTCTGGTTTACGATTACTCAAGAGTTCATACCGAAGGTTGATATTATTCAAACCAACTCCTGTAGAAGGTTCTTCCTTTGTTTTTTTAGGCTGAAAAGTATTACTTATCCACAATTCATTTTCTTTCTGGACAATGTGGATAAATAAAGGAAGCTCTTTGCTGATGATATTATGCTTTACTGCATTTTCCAAAATAAGTTGCAGTGACAAGGGAGGTATCCAATGACTGTTTTTATCGAATGTTTTGATAGAAAATTGGAGACTTTCTTCAAATCTTATTTTTTGTAAGTCCAGATAATTTCTTGCAAAATCCAGTTCCTTCTTTAAGCTCACCAATTCTTCATTTTGTACTTCCAATACATATCGGTAAATCCTGGAAAGCTTTTGAATAAATTCTGCTGATTTATCTGCGTCTTCATAGACCAAGTTGGAAAGAACGTTCAAGGAGTTAAATAGGAAATGAGGATTGAGTTGATCCTTCAGTCCTTGATATTGGGAAGCCAATTTTTCGGATTTCAATCTTTCTGTTTCAATTGCCGATTTTCTCCATTCTCCAAGCCATGACCAGGTCGTAAAAATGGACATAAAAACCAATGCAATTATCATTGGTGAAGTAGTATAAGAGAGGAGTCCGGCCCATGGAATGTTATCCACAGTGATTTGCTTTGAAATCAGGGCATAAATGACAATCACGATATAGCTCGCCACAAAGGAGTATGCCATGTAAGTGGCAATTGTAAAAATGACGCGTTTGATTGGATATTGAATCCAAGACATCCTTTTGTCAAAGAAAGAATCAACCTGATTCCCGCCGAAACTCAAAACTGAGGAAAATAGAAATGCTGCTATAAAATCCGGAAAAAGTGATTTGATCCCTTCCCAAGTCAGGAAACAAGTGGGGCAAAAAATTACCATGAGAATTGAAGCAATGATCAAATTGACCCCAATAAATTTCGGAAAGCTTTCCCAGATACTGGTTTCTTTTTCACATTGATTAGGGTTGTTCATTCGGCTCATTGGTTCAAGATAGTTAAAAAGGCAGATTTTTGAATTATTCACTTATTAGATTCAAAAATCTACCTTATAAATAGAGTACAATTAAATTAATTACAATTATTCATCATCTGCTGAGCACTTCTTTTTCCCCATTTTGGAAGGATATAATCTTCATTGATAATGCTTTCCTCCTTTTCAAAGAGTTCCAAACTCAATCTGACCATACCACAAGCTTTGTCTGTGCCACTTCCGAAGAATTGAGCCATTCCATATTCCATTTGAGCCATCAAATAAAGTGCTCTTGGATTTTCTCGGTCAAGATTGATTGCTTTTCCAAATAATTGCATGGCTTGTGGACTTAAGTTTTGACCTCTAGAAGCAGGATCCAAACTGATTTTACCCATGATTGCATATCCTTTCAATGCAGTCAATTCAGAGTTGGCTGGCGCCAATTTTTCTACCTGTTCGATATATTTCAAAGCCTGGTCCAGATACTGATCTTTGTTTACTTCAAATCGAAATGCTGCCTCAATATGAATTAATCCAGCATAATATAATGGGAGCCATTCCTCACTTTTAGCTTCTGCAATTCGCAAAAATCCATTTGCTACTTCTTTGGATTGTTCGGCATTTGCTATTTGATCCATGGCAATAATCTGTTTTTTCATAGCTTTTTCAAATGCGGGATCAGATGCCATGCTAAGACTTATCCACAGAAATGAAAGTGCGAAAGTTAAGATGAGCTTTTTCATAATTTATTGGTTTATAAGTTGTTTAATTGATTTGCGTTTTTGTCTTTAGAAAGGGTCAGGAAAATTCCCAAGAATAGAAACCTGGGTGCAACTAGACCACTTGGTATAGATTCAAATACTCCTTGGGAGTTTGCCTGCTGGGCAAACCTATATCCAAATACATTCTCTCTTCCCAGCACATTGTTGACTCCGAAATGAATGATCAAATTGGGTTTGGGTAAATAGCTCCAACTGAAGCTTAAACTTTGAAAGCTTTCAGTTTTAGAACTCATTTCCTCTCCATCATTTGGGTTATGGTAGGGATATCCATCATTCATGGAAAAGCTGATTCCAAGCTGGGATTTGAAGTCCAAAATGAAATGTTTGGCTACAACAGAGAAGTTGTGTTTGGGAGCGAAAGATGGCTGAACCTCTGACTTATACTGGTCAAACTGTCTCTTGCTATCCACAAAGCTGTAGGTGATCCAATAGTCTGTGTTTTTTATACTTTTTCTATCTCTGAAAAAGATATCCACACCCTGAGCATACCCCTTACCTAGGTTGGTCGGGTTTTGGGGCTTTTGTGGATAACCTTCAAAAACTACCAAATTCTCATATCCTTTGTAAAATCCCTCCGCTCTGAAAGTGATACCATCTCTTTGTAGTAAATAATTTAATATCAGGTGATTAGACTCCGTATTATTGAGTGCTTGATTCAAAACCCGTAAGTTTTCCACAGGCATTTGAGAAAAAGAGCCTGCAGCAAAGGAGACTTGGGAAGTTTCTGAGATTTTGTATGCTAAAGAAGCTCTTGGGTCTAACCATTGTTCTTTATTCAAGGAGCTTTTACCTGCTCTAAGGCCTGCCCGAAAAACAAGATTTTTGTTGAGATAGTAATCCCACTCTGTAAAAAGATAAAACTGATGATCTACGTAATCTCTAGAGAAGTTGAGGTCTACCAAGCTTTCATCAAACTGGTGATTGAAGTATTCTAATCCCGTATTCATGGATAATCTATCCGAAAAATCTTTGGTTGCCGTAAATTTTCCGTGTGCCAATTGATTCTTTCTTTCCAATCGAATACTATCAATGTGGATATCATCGAAGTTGGAAGAAAGAGCTGCCCCGGCAAATAGGGTCCATCCATTTTCAAAAGCATTCTTCCAATTGCTCTGGGCAAATGAATATTTATTTTTCAGCCGAATTAGTTGACCTCTCCCTTCCTGGCCTGGTTCTGGTTGCCATATTTCCATTCCTCCGGACTCTTTTCTGGCCAGTATTTTCCAAAGACCTCCTTTGGCTAATTTCTTTTGTGCCGATAATTCAATATCCCACCCATTGGGTGCTCTTTCCCAATCGAAATTTTGCTTTACCAAGGACTGGTAAGGTTTTAAATCAAAATAATTGGCACTGAAAGTCAGGCTTTGCTTTTCTGAGGAAAGCGTATGTGCATAACCCCCTCCTACGGACATGATACTTAGGTCTCCTTGACTTCTGATCGAAAGGTCTTTGGTATTCAAAGCTAAAGCCGAGGACAAGGCCTGCCCGTATTCGGCAGAATAGCCTCCTGTCGAGAAAAATGTGCCTTTAAATAGATTAGGATTGAAGCGGGTTCGTGTCGGGACATTTCCTGCAGTGCTTCCATAGGCATTTCCGACCCGCATGCCATCAATATAAATTCCCACTTCACTTGCATCTCCGCCCCTGACGAATAATCTTCCGTCATTTCCTACTGTGCTTGTTCCCGGAAGTGTCTGGAATGCGCCCACGATGTCACCCATTGCGCTAGGAGTAGTGACTATGTCTATTGGACGAAGTATGACTGATTTTTTTTCATCGGAAGCTTCCATTGCACCGGCAGAAATAGTCACAGCATTCATTTCTGTGATTGCTTCAACTAATATCTGATCTGGGATTTGAATGGCATTTCCTTCGCAATGGATTGCTATCTCAATACTTTTAAAACCCATCAGTTGAAATACTAATACTTGAGGGCCTTCTACCTCAGTTTCAAATTCAAAGCTTCCATCCTCTTTGGAAGTACTTCCGTCGTAAGATCCTTTGATAAGCACATTCACACCTGGCAAGCCTTTCTTTTTTTCATCCAGCACTTTTCCTGAAATCTTGGTTTGAGAAAAAGAAATTGTTGATAAAGACAGAAAAAAGAAGATGAAAATAATGAGCGTTCTCATAGCGAATCATATTTGATCCGAATATGAGCTGCTTTTTACCCTTCAAAAATTAAAGTTGACTGAAGCGTCAAAATCGGCGACTGAAATGTCAGAGATTAAAGATGAAGAAATAATGGTTTGGTGCAGATTCAATAAAAAGAGGCTGTCTCATAAATAGCTCTAGTGTCAGCCTGAGCGCCTGCCTGACGTCAGACAGGGAGTCGAAGGCCATTTCTATGGTTGTGGCCTACATTTCGACTTCGCTCAATGTGACAAATTGCACTTTTGAGACAGCCTCCTCTTAGACTTCAGGCTTAAATTCTTATTCTGGAAATATTGAAGCGTCCATTTTTGGAACGATGCGGAGGGCATTTTTATAATAAACTTTTTTCAACACTTCATCCGGCAGACCCAAACCGTACATCCTCCAAAAGGCATGGTATTTTTTGTAGTAAGGAAAATATTCATCCTCGGTTTCCAAAATTCTAAAGTAAGTGTGGAACTCTTCTGGATTGTAGGCGTCTTTACCAAAAATTAATCTATCCTGATATTTAATGAAAAACTCCCTGGCTCTTTTAGGCTGCCTTCCAAACTCTTGGATAACTGCGCCGATTCCAAAATTCACATTGGGATATTTCTCCAGATGAGCGCTGGCCTTATCCAAGTCATTGGCCATCCAACCCATATGTGCATTGACAAAAGTTGTATTGGGATGCTTCTCGAAAATGTGATGCTGTTCTGCTATGATTTGTTCAAAAGGAGCAGGGTCAGTATCAGATCTTTTTCTATTTGGATGGGTTTTCAACTCCAACCACCTTTCGTTATTGGCATCCATGGGTTCCCAAAACTGAGCTGGATCTGCAGCATGAATCAAAACAGGGATTCCCAATTCACCGGCTTTTGCCCAAACCGGATCCAAATCCGGATGGTCTATAGGAACTCTGTTTCCATTGATATCTTTTACACTTAGGCCTAAGCTTTTGTAGATTTTTAAACCCACAGCTCCTGCAGCTACATCCTCCTCTAATTCTTTGACAGCGATTCTACTCCAATTTTCATCCCCAAAACCGGCGAAATTCAAATTGGTAAAAACAAGAAATCGTCCTGGTGCATGGGTGTTGAATTCTCGAATCATGTTTTTGATGTATTCCTGCTGGGAATTGCTGTCTCCTCTGCCAAATCCCCGGCCGCTCAAATTGACCATTACACCCATATTGAGCTCATTCATTTCGGAAACCAACTTATTCACCTTGGCTTGGTCAATTCCTCCCTGGTGGCTGTGAATATCCACAAAAGGGAATTTGGCCCTGGTAACAGGGTTTTCAGGGACTTTCAGTGTAGAAGGAGGATTATATTCTTCAAAGCTCATTTCCTGAGCAGTTACATTGAAAATCAACCCGCTGAAGAATAGGGCAATTAGGCTTAGGCTAAGTTTGTTCATGTGCTATTAAACTCAATTAATGGTTTTGGGATGTGCCGTTCATAAAAAATCCCGAGCTAATAACTCGGGATCTTCTTTTTACCTAGCTGTTCCTCCTTCTATGACTTGACCGAAGAAGATGGCATTCATGTATAGTTTATTTGTTCCAAACCAGAATGCTCTGAAATTCATATTATCTGCAAAGGCTACAATTCTTCCTCTGCCTACTGCCCCAACCTGAATCACCGACCCGTTCTTCAATCCGGGAAGATTACTAGGATGCAAATAGCCGGAAGCCAATGGGTTTTCAGTATAGACTAGGGGATTTGCATAAGGATTATCAGAAGGTTCCAAAAATAGGTTGTCATTTCTGAAGGTATGAATAGATCCAGATTGGTAGCCATAACCGATAGGATGAGTGGTATCCAATTTTGCATTGAAAATTGCCCCGCCGGTTACTTTTGCACCAGTGGCATTTTCATAGTTAGCATAGGATTTTTGAAGTCCTTTTTCTTGGTTATCCACAGTTCTGAATTTGAACTCTTTGATCTCATTTTGCGATAGCCATCTCACTGCCCCACCTTTTGCTACCAAAGTATTGCCTCGGCCTATCCAATTTTTGATGGTTTCCGCACCTGATTTTCCAAGGCTGTTATAATTTCCGTCAGGCATTAAAATCACATTATAGCGATCAATCACGGTAGCGCTTACTCTATCCATAGGAAGCAAAGTAACAGGCATTTCATATCGCTGATCCAAGAGATGCCAGATTTCTCCAGCTTCATAGCTATCTACTCCTCCATCTACCAAAAGTGCGATTTCAGGCTTATCCAAAGGAGAAATAAAAGTAGAACCCATATTGATTCCGGCAGTATAGCCTGTGCTGATCGCATGGATATCTACGGTGGATTTAGATGCGATTTCCTTTAGTTTTTGATAAAAAGCATCTTTGTCCAACCCAGATTCTCCTTGATCTATCAAAAGGGTTCCTCTTCCAAAGCTTTTTCCTTCCGGTGTGGTAAACTCAGCATTAGCTACCCTTACTAAGAAGCCTGCCTTCAACAATTGGTAGGCAGCTTTAGGTGCATAGTAATCAGACCACTCTAAAGCATATTGGTAGGCGCCCACACCACCAAATACCTGCCCGGGTTTTAGCTGAAAATTATTCTTATTGATCTCTTCCACACTGGCCAAATTTAGAATTCGGCTGTTGAGTACCATGTAGTCCAAATTGAAAGCCATGGGATAAGTCCAGGCGGAGATGTCATAGAAAAGTGAATCAGCAAAGCTGGTTCTGGTTTCAAACATCGCCTTGATCAGACGATATTGGGGCTGATCTGCTGGAACGATATAGGAATTTTCCTTTTTAAATTCTCTTCCATTGACGGTGATGTCTTCTTTCAGATTAAAGACTTTGATATCATGCTGCAAAATCAAATCCGCCAAATGATATCCTCTGGCATCATCCTCTTTGCTTCCAAAAATGTAAGCTTTATTGACATCGGCGTCAGTTTCGGTTTTAATGCCTACATAAAAGTCTCTCATCCATTGGTTCAATTCCTGTCTCATTTCCTTAGCCGCCTGATAGGAGGAAAGATTGGCTGTAAATTGATTTCTGATTGTAAATGGAAAACTCAGCAAACCATTGGCAGATTCCTGCAAATGGCCCCGAGAACTTGCTTGCTCAAACAAAATTCCAATCGATCCCTGAATATCCGGATAAGTAGAACCTTTCCCGTAGTAAAAGTCATCGTAGTTCTCCTGATTATAATAGAGAGAACCGATTTTATCCAAAGCTTTGGCATGATATTGCCCAATCTTCTCAGTGAGTTTGAAGTTTTTTTCCGGCGTCAGCGGGTGCATTCTTGCCGGTACACCCGGCTGGAAAAAGAAAGTACTGTTGGTTCCCATTTCATGGAAATCCAAGTGGATATTGGGCAGCCAGCTTTGGAATACCCGAACTCTATTTCTGGATTCAGGGTGTTGAACAGGTAGCCAATCCCTATTGAGATCAAACCAATAGTGATTGGTTCTACCTCTTGGCCAGGCCTCATTGTATTCTCTTCCATTTGGATCACCATTTAAGTTATAAGCTTTGTGGGAGTTGACCCAAGAAGCAAAACGGTTGAGTCCATCAGGGTTGATAGCTGGATCCAAGAGCAATACAATATTTTCCAGCTCAGCTTCAATTTCATTAGCTGCCGCAAAATGATAGGCAGCCAAAAGAGAAGCATTGGCGCCGCTGGGTTCATTTCCATGAACAGAATACCCCATAAACATCACCACAGGCATGGAAGCGATATTGACAGAGGCATTCGGATTTCTAAGCTTAGCCCGGTCTGCTTTGATTTGGTCAATCTTGGCCAGGTTAGCTGGAGAAGAAATGGTCAAAAGCGTTTGAGGCCTTTTCTCATAAGTTCTGCCAGTCTCTTCAAATTTTACTCGGTCTGAAGCAGCAGCAACGGCTTTCATGTACATGACCAACTGGTCGTGGCTTACATGCCATTCTCCAACTTCATAGCCTAAAACCTCCTTAGGAGTTGGGATGGCTGGATTATAAGTATATCCGGAAGGGAGATAATAGCTCAAGTCCACTTGAGCTTGACTAAAACCGGTGATGAAGCATAAAACCAGTAGGAGTGCACTTCTCGTCATATCTATTGAATAGTTAAATTTTCGACTAAATTCTTACTTTATTTTCCCAAAAAAAGCTATTTTGGAACAGTGGTAAAAATAATTGAAGAATCGAAATGAATTTACTTGAACCCGGCTTTCCTTTTTGGATAGTGCCTCTTACAATGGGTATTTATTTGGGGTTTTGGATTTATGCTCTCATAAATTTGCTCAGAGCAGACTTCAAAGACTCTCATCAAAAATTAGTGTGGATGCTGCTTTTGATTTTTGTTCCTGTTATTGGGACTTTTTTGTATTTATCGATGGCAAGGACTATGAAAAAACGTAGGCGGTTTGATCCAGATTTTAGCAATCAAAAGAATGATTTTAGCAAATATGAGTGAACTAGTATTTGTGAATAACATGGGAGGAGGGATAATCCTGTTTTTGATCTTATTTGGAATAGCTTACTCCATCCTTTGGATTTATTGCGTGGTGGATATCATCCGCTCGGATTTTAAAGATCCTAATATGAAGCTCATCTGGATCATCATTATTTTATTTGGACAAGTAATTGGGCCTCTTGTCTACCTCATTATGGGAAAAGGCACTAAAACCTCAACTTTCTGAAAATGTTTGGAATTGGAATAATAGGATTGGCTATCTATGCCTACACCATTTACGATGTGGTGATCAGCAACTTTGCGAACGATACAGATAAATTAATCTGGATTTTAATAGTGATTTTGGTGCCGCTTTTGGGAACTGTGCTTTGGTTTTTAGTTGGGAGAGGAAAAAGAATCTAGGTATCAGTGCTTGAAAATATCCTTCAAGGCTTCTGACAATTCAAAGTAGTCAAACTGAAAGCCGGCTTTTTGGATTTTCTGGCAGGAAACCCTATTTCCTCCCAATACCATGGCTGCCATTTCTCCTAATACTAATTTTAATACAAAACCAGGAACTCCAATCCCCAAATAAGTTTTGCCTTTCGCATCGGCTGCTTCCTTGGTCAATTGTTGATTTGTACTAGGATTAGGGCCTACAGCATTATATACGCCTTGTAGGGTGGTTTTTTCTAAAGCAAAGACAAACATTTTTGCCAAATCATCAATGTGGATCCAACTCATCCACTGATCTCCTGAACCTAAAGGTGCAGCAACCGGCGGTTTGAGCATTTCTGCCAATGCGCCTCCATCTGCGTCCAAAACAATTCCAATTCGGAGCATGACTGTTCTGAGATGTAGGGATTCAATTTTCTTCACTTCATTCTCCCAGGCTATTACAACCTGAGCCAGAAAATCAGTTCCAGCAGTTGAGTTCTCATCCACTAATTTGGTTCCGGTATTGAAACCGTAGTAGCCAACTGCTGAGGCAGAAATGAAAGTCGTGGGTTTGGCCTCGGACTTTTCTATTGCTTGATGAAGAAGGGCTGTACTTTTTGTTCGGGATTGAAGAATTTCCTGCTTTCTTTCCGCAGTCCATCGTTGATCAGCTACACCTGCCCCTGCTAGGTGGATGACAGCATCTGCCCATTCCATCGCTTCAGGGTCAATGGTTTGGGAATTGATATCCCAAACAAAGGATTTTCGCTTTTTGGAAGACCTACTCAGCCAAGCCACTGCATAGTCTTTTTCCTCCAATAGCTGGGTAATTTTTTGGCCAATCAGGCCAGAGCCGCCGGTGATTAATATGTTCTTCATTTTGTGTGCTAATAACCCTGAAAACTCAAATAAGTTCTCGGGAAGTGATTTTCCTAGTTTATCTCCTACTTAAAAGTCAATTTCTATTCCTATTTTGCCATTCTTGATTTAAACGGTCGCTTTGGATTACTCGAAACTGTTGAAATATTTTTTGCTTTGGCTGGTTTTAGGCCTTTTGGTTGGCTTGCTTTCGGGCTCTGCGTCCGCCTTTTTTCTGGTAGCATTAGACTGGGCAACCAACTTCAGGGAAGAGCATTTGTTGGTAATTGCTTTACTTCCGCTGGGCGGTTGGATCATCGGCTGGACTTATTATAAAATTGGTCAAAATTCTGTTAAAGGCAATAATTTATTATTGGACGAATTATACCAAACCAAGAATCCAATTCCCCTCAGAATGACTCCTTTGGTGCTTTTTGGGACTATTTTCACCCATTTTTTCGGCGGTTCGGCAGGAAGGGAAGGCACTGCAGTTCAAATGGGCGGATCTTTGGCAGATCAGTTGACCAAATGGTTCAAACTTGAGTCACCTGACAGGAGAATTATCTTGATCTGTGGAGTTTCAGGTGGATTTGCTTCAGTTTTCGGGACTCCACTAGCAGGAGCTATTTTTTCTTTGGAATGGATGCACACGGGTCATTTCCGATGGAAATCTATTTTTCCAGCCTTTTGGGCTGGTTTGGTTGCACATTGGGTTTGCGAATCACTCTGGGGAGTGGGTCATACTGTTTATCAAATCCCCGAAGTAGCGACTCATACTTTGATGAATTTATTATGGATTATACCTGCTGGAATTGCCTTTGGTTTATCGGGGCGATTATTTGCAGAGGCTTCCCATTTTTTTTCCAGAGTTTTTTCAAAGACGATTTCCTACCCACCACTTAGGCCGTTCATAGGTGGACTGTTGATCGCATTATTTGTATGGATTTCGGGCAGTACCACTTATTTGGGCTTGGGAGTTCCTAGAATCGTGGAGGCTTTTGAAACACCCTTGCCTTGGTATGATTGGTTGGCTAAAACCGGCTTGACAGGATTTACTTTAGGAGCAGGATTTAAAGGAGGAGAAGTGACACCTTTATTTTTCACGGGAGCTACCTTGGGTAATGCGCTTCACTCGCTGATCCCATTGCCTTTGGCGCTTTTGGCAGGGATGGGATTTGTGGCCGTATTTTCCGGCGCTACAAACACACCAATAGCCTGCACAGTGATGGGGATGGAGCTTTTCGGATATGAATCCGGAATTTTTCTTGCAATAGCTTGCTTTATAGCCTACGTCTTTTCAGGCAAAGGAGGGATTTATGGGTCTCAGGATTTGGGCTGGAAGAAGGGGTGGTGGTATTGAGAAATATTCATGATAAAAACTGATTGAAAGGCCGAATTTTTAAAATGTTTTCAAACCAAAGTAGATTTAACCGTTTGTTTTTCAGCAATAAAAGAAACTTTGAAAAATTAAATTCAGTTGTATTTTTAATTCAAGCTTATCAAATTTCGATCATATAACGCTCTTGGCAACGTATTCTCTATTCTACATAACATAGCGAGGATGCCGACCCTAGAGCTTTTTTTTAATCTCAATGAAAAAAAGAACTGCAATTTTGGTAGATGGAGGATTTTTTCTGACACGGTATCGATCCATCAATAAAATAAAAAATCTTGATCCGGAGAGGACTGGGAAAGATCTTTGGGAAATGTGATTAAAGCATCTAACACAAGCTCGGTCTGAGAATTACGACTTGTATAGAATTTTTTATTATGACTGTCTTCCCTATGACAAAAAACAGCACAACCCAATTACCGGTAAGTCAATTGATTTTTCAAAAACTGATCGGAGAAAAAATAATCCGGTCGAACCCCAAGTGCTTCGAATAGAATTCCAATCATATCGCGGTCAGGAATAACCTGTCCCAACTCGTACTTACTTAGGGACTGCTTAGTAATCCGATTATCTATTTTATCAGCTAAGCCCTGAAGGGAAAGTCCATTCATTAGGCGGGCTGATTTAAAGCGAGAGGCGAGGTAATTCAAGGGAGTTTGAGTTTGATTAGGTCAAATTTTGGTTGACAAATTTACATTTTTATATGCACTATGTCAACTTAACTCAAGTCTGACTTTCTCTTAAAATTTGTTACATTTATTTTGATTTACTTTTAAATATTGTAGGTTTGTAACATTATTTTTTAACCAAATCGTCTATGAATCAGGATCAACTCATCGGAAAGAACCTTCAAGCACTTCGTAAAAAGCTTGGCTTTACACAGGATCAAATTGCAGTGTACTTAGGAATATTGAGAGAAGAGGTCAGCTATTACGAAAACGGTAGCCGTACCATTCCATCCCCTTTGCTAAGTAAGCTAGCCAACCTGTATGGGGTGGACGAGTATGACTTTTTTGAAGAAGATTTGGAGGTAGCAAGTGTCAATCTCGCCTTGGCATTTCGGGCAGATAGTCTGAAGGCCTCCGATCTGGAGCAAATCGCCAAATTCAAAAAGATGGTCCGAAATTACCTAAAGATGAAAACCCTTCTCGCCGATGAGTCCGCTGGTTCTTGAGAAATATGCAGCTCAGTTCCGGGCTGAGAATGGATTCAGCAACAAGGAAAGTATCCATCTCAAAAGCCTACTACACAAGCTTGGAGTCCTCGCAGTATTCAGACCTTTGGAAATGGATATTTCAGGGATGGCTATCAAGGTAGGTGAGAATAATCGGTTTATGCTGGTGAATACGGCCCGAACGCTGGGACATCAGCACTTCACGGTTTGTCACGAACTCTATCACCTGTTTATTCAAAAGGATTTTTCATACCACGTCTGCCAGGTAGGCGCTTTTAACAAAAAGGATAAAGAGGAGTACAATGCCGATTCTTTTGCGTCCAAATTTCTTATACCGGAAGACGGAATCAGGGATCTGGCTCCTGACGAGGAATTGGAAAAATCAAAACTAAGTCTCGCAACTGTATTGAAAATCGAGCAATACTTTTCCTGTTCCCGAAAAGCACTATTGAATAGGCTATATGAACTGAAATTGATTGATAAATCACAGGCTGAGGAATACAGTCATGGAGTGCGGGCCAGTGCCATAAATCACGGGTATTCACTGAAGCTGTATGAGAAGGACAATCAAAGTGAAGTAATCGGAGATTATGGTGACCTAGCGCGAAAACTTTACGAGCGGGATCGAATTTCCGAGTCTCATTATTATGAACTTTTGGAGGATTTAGGTTTGGATTTTTCTGACTTGGGAAGCAATGGGGACGAAAAAGAATGAGAAAATCATCCTGATCGACGCAGATGTCCTTTCCCACTTTATCTCCGGTGGGCAAATCACCCTGCTTCCACATATTTTCCCCTATCCCATCAAAATTCTGGACAAGGTCTATGCAGAAATCTCCAGAATGCCGGGAAGGAAAACGGAAGTGGACAATCTGCTTAACTTCAAACTAATCGAGCAGATCCCTTTTCCGGAAGACCAGCCTGAAATCAAAAAAGAATATCTTCATATTAAAAAGCTAATGTTTAAAGGTGATGGAGAATCCGCTTGTTTGGCTGTAGTCCGCTATTCCAAAGACATTCTGGCCAGCAGCAACCTAAAGGATATCGCCAGTTACTGCAAGCTCCACCAAATCACCTACCTGACTACGATGGATTTTCTTTGCCAAGCAGTCAAGAAAGGGCAACTCACCGAATCAGACTGCGACGATTTTATTCAGCGAGTGCTAAAAGCAGGAAGCAGACTTCCTGTGAAGAAGTGGGAGGAGTATGGGTGTAGGGAGCTAAAATTCTAAATGATGCTAAACTGGAGAGAGATAAAAACCGAAAATCCTGAGATTGACCAATTAATAATCCTGTCAAGTGAAAAAATCACCGATTTTAATAAATGGACCTTAGCCCAGTTTATTGAAAGCGATGATAAAACGAAGTTTGCTTATTTTATTCACTCGGAAGAAACGAAAGAGGCTAGTCCATACCTGTATTGGATCCCATTTTTACTAAAGGATTTGGGAATACCTTCAGATTATCAAGAAGAGGAATTGCCAAGATATCTTTTTGCTTTTAAGGAAATTTTGCGAAGCTATGAACAAAGATTTCTGTTGATGTTTCGAACTAGCCAGCTTCCAGGAAAAGAACTTTTTCATTTGGATTTATTTTTAAACGGCACCTATTCAAGAGCACTCTCTCTAATTGAAGGATTTATCCTTCTTTTGGAATCCAAGAATTATATGGCAGCATCGCACCTCGTTAGGCCTTACCTTGATAGTTTCCTAAGATTATTTGCGGCTTGGCTTGTTGAGGATCCTCATTATTTTGCTAATGAGGTAATGAAAGGTGAGAAAGTTGATATATTCTATGATTCAAAAAATGAAAAACAACGTCTTCAGGATTGGTACTTAAGAGACAAAGCTTCAGAGGAATATCCGTGGATAAAAGATGTTTACAATACGACCTCAGGGTACATCCATTTTAGCAGAAAACATATTTTTAATCCAATTGTAGAAGTGAATACAGATGATTTCACCATTGGAAGTTACCTTTCAAAATATGACTCAAAAACCGTTACTGACCTAAATCGAATAGAAGCTGTTACAGTAATGATTGAAATCTCAAATTGTATTTTGGAATATGCCTATGGATGGGTTAACAAAAATGAAGGATAAATAATTATTTTTTTAATGTTCTAATAATTATAAAATCATTCGAAATCATCCATTATAGCGGTTAACTTTATGAGAACAATTTTAAAATTTTCGATATTTTCCGGATGATAAATACCTTTTGAATTCATTTGTATCGTTTTGTTATTTCCAGCCCTTCATCTAAAAGAGACAATATTTCATTTGTGGAGTATAAAGAATGAAGCTTAGTTTGCATCTTTTCAAGACCTATCTTTTCCTCAAGGGTTGGTTTAGACTTAAGGAACTTTAAAATAGCTTTTTCGATGTTCTTCTTAATTTCTTTTAATTGTTTGTCATAACTACCAACAGTTGATCGCAAATCTGCTCCTCTCTCCGTATCAATAAGATTTTTGAAGTATGCATTCTTAGACTGATGTTCATTATAGCCGCAATTAAATGCTCTTCTGATAAAGGTCTCGTAGGGCATTGCCATGACATAAGAATTTTCCATTTTTTAATTTTTGGTTGTGAAATTGAATCATAACTAAACTTAGAAAATATGATTCAAATATTCTGGAAAAACCTCTAGAGACTGATTCTTTTAGTGACACAAAATGACGAAATAAATTTGTACTATTAGGGTTAACATGACTTATTATCTACAACATTCTCCGCCACCATCCCCAACTCCTCTACCTCCCTCACATACTCATTCATTTTTTGTCCGACCAATTCCCCACGAAAGGCCTTCGCCAATACCGTATGAGGTAACTGATCAATCTTCGCTTTTAGGCTTTGGTATTGGAATTCGATTTTAAAGATGTCAAAAAGCAACACTTCAGCATCCTTCTGACTTGCCTTATTTTGATGCACCGCAATATTGCCCCTATGTTTGATTGAATTCAAAAGGTCTTTGACCTGGGATGGAATTACCCCTTCCAGCTCTAAACTTTTTATGCGATTATTCAACCAATTGTCATACGGAAAGTCCAATTGATGCTCCTCAAAAAGGTATTCTGTAAGCCTTTTACCGAACTGTCTGAGCTTAAAAAGGCAGGTCACAGGATCTTGATGAAGATTAAATTCAGCAGCCTGCCCGATATTAAATAAAATCGGGAATTCAGTTTCTAAAAATGAAAAACTAGAGATTGACATTTCATCAAGATTGAAAAAGAAGTTTTATGATTTTTTACATCATTTTTCAAGAAATGAATTTTTTCAAGAATTTAAAAACGAATTTATTAAAAAGGCGGAATCTATATCTCCCAGGAGTTGGGGTGGAAGAAGAGGTGGCCTTATTAAATAATCAAGGCTTAATGTCTACAGGGTGCCCACAGTTTTTACAAAACTTGGCATCTTTATCCAAACCATCCTGTCCGCAATAGGTACAAGTTTTGGAGGTAGCATGATACTCAGGGCTTTTTTGCTTGGTCATTTCTGAACTGACAATACCAGTTGGAACGGCAATAATTGCATATCCTAAGAGCATGATTAAAGAAGCTACAAATTGTCCCAATGGGGTTTGTGGTGTGATATCCCCAAACCCAACCGTAGTCAACGTAACGATAGCCCAATACATCGCTCTTGGAATACTGGTAAATCCAGCCGCCGGTCCCTCGATCAAATACATGAGAGTTCCCATGATCAAAACAATAGTCAGGACAGTGAATAAAAAAATCTGAATTTTGGTCATACTTGCTTTTAACGACCTCCTTATAAAGTCTGCCTCAGCTAAGTATCTTCCCAGTTTTAATATTCTGATAACTCTCAAAAGTCTTAAAGCCCTCACTACGGTCAGTAATTGCACATTGGCAACAAAAAAGCTCAGATATACCGGAAGAATGGCAAGAAGATCCACGATGCCATAGAAGGAAGAAACATATCTAAACGTCTTACTGGTCAACCAAACCCGTAAACCATACTCAATGGTAAAAAGAAAAGTAAAGATCAATTCGAGCGTAAAAAAAAGACGTCCGTATCCTTCTTTTAATTCTGTTACAGAATCCAGAACCGCCACGATTACAGAACCAAAAATCAGAATAAGAAGTACCACATCAAAAGTTCTTGAAGGTCTATCATTTGACTCAAAAACAATATGAGCAAGCTTTCTTTTGGTGAGCTTCATGGCTGAGTTTTTTCTTTGTCTCGGTGGAAGGGTGATGTGATTATTTTTTCTTTCAAATAGAATCGAAATCCTATCTGTCTACTTTCTTATCTGAATTTAGGAAATTTTCGGAAAGTGAAAGCCTATTAGTCAAGATAGTATACCCGCTTCACCCGAGAACTGATATTAGTCAGTAATTCGTAAGGTATCGTTCCGATCCGGTCAGCTAAGTCCTTCAGAGAGATTTGACTTCCATAAATAATGGCTTCATCTCCCGCTTTGGCCTCGATATCCGTGACATCCACCATGACCATATCCATGCACACATTTCCTATAACTGGAGCTTTCTTCCCATGAATCAGTACATAGCCTTTGCCATTGCTGAACCTCCGGTCATATCCGTCTGCATAACCAATGGAGAGTGTGGCAATTTTACCTCCATTTTCCAACCGTCCTTTTCGAGAATAGCCTATAGTTTCTCCCGGTTCTATTCTTTTTACCTGAGAAATGGTGGTTTTCAAGGTAGAGATGGCCTGTAATTCTCTGTCATGTTTTCCCGTCACTTCAACTCCATATAGGCCTATTCCCAACCTTACCATATCCAATTGATAGTCTGGAAATGCTACAATGCCAGCAGAGTTTAAGGCATGAAGGAGAGGCTTTTGCGAAAGGTGTGGAAGGATTTGGTCTTTCATTCGGATGAAACTGTCCAACTGCTCCTGGGAATAATCTCTATGAATTTCCTCATCTGCCCCTACCAAATGGGTATAAAGGGACTGAATAATTAATTCAGGATAGGTTTTGATCAAGTTGCACAAGGCTTCCAGGTGCCCTTCCTCAAAACCTAATCTCCTCATTCCGGTATCCAGATCCAAATGGACTTTCAATTGGGTATGATTGTTTTTGCACCAATTTCCCAGGCTGGTGAAGAACTCCAAACTAAAAACTACTGGTTCTAAGTCATAGGTTTTACAGAGTTCGAATGATTCCTGTACCGGATTCAAAACCATAATAGGAAGTTGAATTCCTTGCTTTCTGAGCATCACCCCTTCATCAGTGAACGCCACAGCCAGATAATCAGCCCCTAGAGTCTGAAGATGATTGGCGATTTCTACTGCACCTCCGCCATAAGCAAAAGCCTTCACCATGACCATGACTTTGGTTTCAGGCTTAATCCGTCTTTTATAAAAATTAAAATTATGCGTAAGCGCGTTGAGGTTGATTTCTAAGGTTGTACCGTGGATTCTCTGCTGAAGCTGATTGACAATTTGCTCAAAATGATAAGCTCTTGCACCGGTGATCAATAGGAGATCATCAGAAAAGTTTTCAAGTCCTACCCATTCTGAAAGTTCTTGGGTGCTGTCAAAAGCCTTAAATTCACTTTGAATCAACTTTTGCAAAGGATGGATATTTTCCCCTACAGCAACTACCAGGTCTAAAGAATGGGAGTTGATCAGCTCGGCTACTTCCGGATAGATTTTTTCGGGTTGACCCTGCTGTTGAAACTCAGATAAAAATAAAATCTTTCTTCTCTTAGGCCTCTGTTGCCGCATAAAATCCAATGATACCCTCAGCCCTGCCAAATCATTATTGTAGGTATCATCAATAATCAAAGAATCATTGATTCCCGGCTTGAGCGTCAGTCTCATATCTACCTGTCTCAGCAAATTGATTCCCTTCTGGATGGAGTCTGATAGCATTCCCAAGCTTAGCGCTGCTACGATCGTATGAGTCAGGTTTTCCAGAGAAGCCTGATCGGAAAATCGGGTGTAGAAGGTGAAAGTACTTAAGTCGGATTTAATCAGAATAATCTTGGTAAGCTCCTCCTGAAATTTAACGGCACGTGTATAATCGGCTCCTGGCTCATCTGACCAAGCGATTAACCGTTCATTTTCAATGGTTGCCTCGATGATTTTACTTAGCTCTTTCTGATCTTTGTTGTACACCAAAAGGGCTGAATCTTTGAAGAGTTGAAGCTTCTCCTTGATTTTTTCCTCCCTACTATCAAAACCCTCATCGTGCGCAGTTCCTATGTTGGTAAAGATTCCCAAATTTGGCTGGGCAATAGCCTGCAAAGCTTCCATTTCACCCTTTTTGGATATGCCGACTTCCAGAATAGCGACCTGATGATAGGGCTGGATTTCAAAAACGGATAAGGGTAATCCTACTTGGGAATTATAGCTTTTGGGGCTTTTAGCTACCGCATAGTTTTGACTTAGAATCTGCCCCAGCCATTCTTTGACGATCGTTTTTCCATTGGAGCCTGTTATGCCGACTACCGGTTTTTCAAATAGTTCACGTTGATACTTGGCAAGTGCCTGAAGTGCCTTTCTCGTGTCCTTTACAGCAATATAGGAGACTTGATTTTCCTGGATTTGGAAGGATTCGGAAACCAAAAATACCTGAATGCCTTCTTCGATTAATTGGGGAATAAACTTTGCGCCGTCTGCTTTGGCTCCTTTTAAAGCCACAAAAAGCGTCTGTGTGGGATTCAGAATTTGCCTGGAGTCAATGCTGACCCGTGTCAATTCAAGGGATAAATTTTTCCCAAGCAATTTACCACCGGTAATGGAGGCAATTTGCTCAGGAGTCAAGGCATTCATCATCTTATTCTTGGCTAGTTGTTTTCTTTTTGAAAAAAACCTGGCGAATCCATCTTGGAAGGAAAATCGCTCCTAGAATCAAATATGGATAATAGGATAGAAGCCTCCAAAAAATGCTGGTGACAAAGGTGTAGTTGCCTAAAAACTGGGTGAAGAACTGCCCGAAGAAAAACTCAGCAGTACCAGAACTTCCCGGAGTAGGTGAAATCATCATAACGATCCACATGATTACCTGTCTCGCGAAAACGATTACATTATTTTCAACAGACAATGGCACATAAGCAGATATCAATGCATTCAGCATCAAATACCGGGAACTCCAAATAAATATGGTGGCCGCGATGATAGGAAGCCAATAATTTAATTTTTTACCGCTTAATTCTTTGGAAGCTTCGATGATTTGATTTCCGTATTCCTGGGCGTCATGCTTCCATTTTCTCAGCCATTTGATAGAGAATATTTTGATCAAAACCCATTTGAAAACCCTTGGTCTGTAAAAAAGAGCCAAAGCCATGATTAAGCTGTAGGCGGCATAAAGTGCATAACTGATCCAAAAAATAGCCTGTAAGCTATTTTCCAATTGATTTTCCAGGACCTGACTATTGGGGAAAATATTACCTTTTGCAAAAAATAGGATAATTGGCGCTCCTATCACAAAAAAGAGATTGTCAAGGATTGCTGTGACCATCACAAATGAAATGGCTCTACCTAATTTGATTCCCTCCTTATTTAATATAAAAATAGCTACGGCCGTACCTCCAACCACTGAGGGAGTCACAGCAGAGGCAAATTCCCAGAGGATGATCACATAAATGGACCTTGTCCAAGTCAGTTCCCGTTGAGTGATTTCTCTGATCCTGTATACATATCCCGCATCTCTAAAAATTATGACCAAAATGGCCAGAATTACGTAGGGGGCAGAAGCATCGAATACGCCTTTTAAGGTTTGGGCATCAACGCTCGGATCGAAATAAAACATTCCGAATACGATGCCCAAGCCGATTAAGATCGGTACCCAAACTTTGTTGGGGTTGAGAGTTTTAAAGATTTTTTTGTTGTCTAGCTTCATATCAGGCTGTAGCGATCGGCTCAGTCTTTTCTACCCAAAAGTTATTAAAACCCTCTCCAATGACGATTGTTACTAAAGAAAGTTGTAGTAATTCCAGAATTGCCAAAAATGTGTAGATAACGAATATTTTTTCGGGTTTATAGGATATGAATTCAGTGAAAGGGACTTGCTTTTTGAAGCTGATTTTTTCCAAGATAAAATCTTTTTGTTGCTCTATGGTATATGGATATTGGATCACTGTGTGCTTGGTGTCTTCCACACGTGCGGCCATTTTAGCCATGCATTTTTGAAAAACTTTCAAAAGCTTGTAGAGATCCAGGTCTTGCATCTCTGCGTCTACATCGTCAACCTTATTGAGCGCTTTTAGTTCCGCTGCAATATTTCCACGCTTCTGTTTCGAAAGCCTTTCTTGCTCTAAAGTGGCCAATTCCTCTACTACTGATTTATATTTTTTATATTCCAGTAGATTTCTGATGAGTTCTTCTCTTGGATCGATTTCCTCTCCGTCCTCATTTAATTCAGGCCGGGGAAGAAGCATTCTCGATTTTATCTTCATCAGTGTGGCAGCAAATAGGATAAATTCGCTGGCCACCTCGATCTCCATTTGCTCCAAGTGATGGATATAATCCAGAAAATCATGGGTGATTTTGGAGATCGGAATATCATAAATATCCAATTCGTCCCGCTCTATAAAGAAGAGCATGAGGTCGAAAGGACCTTCGAAGAGCGGTAATTTGATTTCGAAACTCAAGGGATATTTAAATTATTGGTTAATTTTGCCACCTTGTGGCCAAAGATATTCAATTAAGACAAATTAATTGAAATTCAGGTCAGAGAATGGAGACTTTGATTTAGTTGCTATGCTAACTAAAAAACAAACCTAGGCTTGCAAAGTTTACCATTCCAGACCATTAAAATGTAAAGATACATGCTGATCGAACCAGGAGAATTATTAGCCCAAATTAACAGTCCGGCAGACCTTAAAAAGTTTCCTAAGGAGAAATTGGTACAAATCTGCGATGAATTAAGAAACTTCATTGTAGACAATGTGTCTATTTACGGAGGCCACTTTGGCGCAAGCTTGGGTGTGGTTGAGCTGACAGTGGCTTTACATTATGTATTGAACACTCCTCAGGATCAATTGGTCTGGGACGTAGGTCATCAGGCTTATGGTCACAAAATTCTAACAGGGAGAAGAGATCAATTTCATACCAATAGAATTTTTGGAGGTATCTCCGGATTCCCTAAAAGAAAAGAGAGTGTTTATGACACTTTCGGAGTAGGGCACTCCAGTACTTCTATTTCCGCTGCGCTTGGGATGGCGATCGCTTCCAAGTATAAAGGTTCTGGCATCCAGCATGTAGCCGTTATTGGTGATGGTTCTATGACAGGTGGGATGGCATTCGAGGCGATGAATCATGCGGGCGTTTCAGATTCAAATATTCTGATTATCCTAAATGATAACTGCATGGCAATCGATCCTAATGTCGGTGCTTTGAAAGATTACCTGACAGATATTACCACTTCCCACACTTATAATAAGGTAAAGGATGAAGTATGGAAGTTGTTGGGTAAGTTCAGCAAATTTGGAAGCTCAGCTCAGGAAGTCATTTCCAAAGTAGAAGGTGCGATCAAATCCGCTGTACTAAAGCAAAGCAATTTATTTGAATCACTGAATTTACGATATTTTGGTCCGGTAGATGGGCATGATGTGAATCATCTTGTAGAGATTTTAAATGACCTGAAAGATATCCCTGGCCCGAAGATACTCCACTGTGTGACGGTGAAAGGGAAAGGCTATGAGCCTGCAGAAAATGGGAATCAGACTACCTGGCATGCTCCGGGCCTATTTGATAAAGTGACTGGTGAAATCTATAAAAAGTCACCTGCAAAGCCTCAAGCTCCAAAATATCAGGATGTTTTCGGACATACAATTGTAGAATTGGCCGAGCAGGATGAGCGTATCATGGGGGTCACTCCGGCCATGCCTTCCGGATCCTCTTTGAATATTATGATGAAGGCCATGCCCGACCGTGCATTTGACGTAGGGATAGCAGAGCAACATGCAGTGACTTTTTCTGCAGGTTTGGCAACGCAGGGTTTGAAGCCTTTCTGTAATATTTACTCCACCTTCATGCAGCGTGCTTATGATCAGGTGATTCATGATGTATGCTTGCAAAATCTTCCTGTCGTGTTCTGTTTAGATAGAGCAGGATTTGCAGGTGCGGACGGTCCTACCCATCATGGCGCTTATGATTTGGCCTATTTCAGATGTATTCCAAATTTGGTAGTAGCTGCTCCTATGAATGAGGAGGAATTGAGAAATATGATGTTCTCGTCCCTTTCTCACGAGGGCCCTTATTCCATCAGATATCCAAGAGGAAATGGTGTTATGCCAGAATGGAGAATGCCTTTCCAGCAAATTCCATTAGGTCAGGGAAGAATCGTGAAGGAGGGTGAGGAAGTTGCGATTTTGACCATTGGCCATATTGGAAATTATGCAGTGGAGGCTTGCGAGTCTCTTGCTGCTGAAGGATTAAATCCTGCTCATTATGATATGAGATTTGTAAAGCCTTTGGATGAAAACTTGCTTCATGAGGTTTTTGGAAAATTCAAGAAAGTAATCACTGTAGAGGATGGTTGTTTGATGGGTGGATTTGGTTCTGCTGTACTCGAATGGATGATGGATCATGAGTATCAGGCTCAGGTGAAACGTCTGGGCATCCCTGACGAAGTGGTTGAGCATGGCGAGCAAATCGAATTGCACAGAGCCTGCGGATTTGACCCGGATGGTATCGCCGATGCTGTTAGAAGCATGAGCGAAGTAGCCAAGAGCATCTAAATAATTTATGTCTTTTGTATATTTTTTTGAAAAAGGACAGGGCCAGCCTGTGGTTTTGATTCATGGGTTCTGTGAAATTGGAGCTATGTGGTCCGATTTTGCAGATGAACTGAGTAAAGATTACAGAGTCATTTGTCCGGATTTGCCAGGTTTTGGAAATAGTCCTTTGGAGCAAAGCCAACTGAGCTTAGAAGAACTTGCAGTGATGCTGGAGGAATGGATGGAAGAAAATGGAATTTCCGAACCGATTGTAATAGGCCATTCTTTAGGGGGATATGTGACCTTGGCACTTTTAGAATTGATGCAGCAAAAATTAAAGGCTGTTGGACTTTTTCATAGTACTGCTTTCGCAGATGATGCTGATAAAAAGCAGATGAGAAACCGGGCAATTACTTTTTTGAAGAAAAACGGGGTTGACAAATTTGTAACTTCCTTTGTGCCTCAGCTTTTCCCGGAAGACAGAAGAAATGAACTTTCCACAGCAATTGAGACAGCTGTAGAACAGGCAAAGGAATCAAGTTTGGAGGGCTTGATCGCATTTACGGAAGCGATGCGGGACAGAAAAGACCGAACCCAAGTTTTGGAACATTTTCATGGTCCAAAATTATTGATTGCAGGCACAGAGGACGGCTCGGTTAAATTAGCAGCAAGCAGGGCTCAAAGTCACCTCTTTACTGATTATTTCGAATTAGAAAATACCGGGCACATGGGGATGTTTGAGCGTAAAGGGGAAACTTTGGCTTTGGTTAAAAACTTTTGTCAAAAGGCTTCATTCTAAAATACCCTTCACGATTCTATCCTTGTCATTAAGGTCTTGGATCAATTCAATCTTGCTGTAGCCCTGCTGATTCAGCAAGTTCAGTACTTCTTGTCCATAATCTTCATGAATTTCAAAATAGAGCTTTCCTCCTTTTTTTAGGCATTTTTTGGCTTTCTCAGCAATGACCCTGTAAAATAAAAGTGGATCCTCATCTGGAACGAAAAGTGCCAATTCTGGCTCAAAATCCAATACGTTTTTGTGCATAAGTGCTTTTCCTTTTTCAGGGATATAAGGTGGATTGCTGACCAAAATATCCAAATCATCTAAAGGAATTTCCTCTTTCAGGATATCTATTTTGTAGAATTTGACATCAGTCTTGAATTCCTTAGCGTTTTCTCTGGCGATTTTCAAAGCCCCTTCGGAAATATCCAAGCCATACACATCCGCTGAATTCATTTCCAAAGCCAGCGATATTGGGATACAACCTGTGCCGGTACCGATATCCAAAATTCTTAAATGAGGTTGGGGATTTTCTTTGATCATCAAATGCACCAACTCTTCGGTTTCATTCCGAGGGATCAGCGTATCTCTGCTTGCTTTGAATTCTCTCCCGTAAAAAGGGGCCTTTTCTAAAATTTGCTGGATAGGTTCTCCTTTTTTCAAACGTTCAAAATCTGACAAAAGAGCCTGAGGAAGATCCTTTTCCTCTAAAAAATGCATCATATCCACTCTTCTCAAGCCCAAGTGATGCTCAAATAGCCATTCCACCAAGTTTTGCGCTTCTGAGAAATCGTAAAGCTCCAGGGATTGGGCCCATTTTTTTACCAAACTATTGTAATTGATCATTGTAGCGAAAAATGAATTAGCTCCGTAAAGGTAAGCACATCCCTGACTGTGGGAAAGTTGTCCGATAATATTAATGCTTGAGGAATGATGAGAAAATTACTATTACTTTCTATGCTTGTCCTGATTTCTGCAAGTGCTGTTTGCCAGGAGAAAAAAGGAATTTGGTTTGAATTGGATGGGGTTTATTGGGAGAAGGCTTTGAAGCAAACCAAAAGTATTGCTCCTGAAAAAGCAAGGTTTGGGGGAGGTAGGTTTTTCGCAGGAATCCCATTGGGGAAAAGCTGGTCTTTGGGCTTGATGGGTTCTCATCATTCTTATTATGAGCCTCAGGAGACAGGATATATCAACAAGACGATTTATGGGGCTCCCAGAGAAAATGGTTATTCATACGATATTCTTGGAATCGTCAGAGACCCGGTCTTAGTAGGTTTACAAAATGAATTGGTGGGATTTGGATTATTTCTTCAAAAATCTTTCTCATTGGGAGAAAGAACCTCTGTGAATGTCAATCTCTTTTCGATGAGAGAAAGAGGAGCAAATGCCAAATTGGAATTTTATCCAGATTATAGCTATCTGTTTTGGTGGCCATGTCTGAATTGTCTTTCTATAGTTCCCGGCCCATTTGTAATTCCTGTGGAGGAGACAAATTGGAGAACGGGGATGGATGTAAGTTTCTCTTATGCCTTGAATAATTGGTTGGACTTGGGGCTTAGAGCGAATTTTCTTGAGTTTAGAAAACAAATCATTCAGAAGGAGCCAATGATCAGCAATCATATGGGTCAACCGAATCAGTTTTCGGTTTTAGGAGATGTTTACGCGGGGGATTTTTTTTATTTTGGTTCAGCAGTCCCCCGGGAAGGCATCAGAATTTCATTGACCTTCAAACCCTTTTGAGTTTCTTTTCGGCTAGTCTGAGAAAGAAAAACTACCTTTGTGCAGAATTTCTTTCTGATGAAGCTACATAATAACACCATACGCGGAGTACATACCGCTTTAGAATCTATTTTTCAAGAAGGTCAATACGCTGACAAGGTCATCGAGCGTACCCTTAAATCCAATCCCAAATGGGGAGCAAGAGATCGATCATTTATAGCAGAGACCACCTATGAAATGGTGCGTTGGTGGAGGTTGATCAATTACTTGAGTCCTTCTGAAAGCTACTGGGATTTGTTTGGAACTTACTGGTTGATGCAGGGTAATGAACTTCCGCCATGGGAGGAATTTTCCGGATTAAATCCAGACAAGATCAAAGCTAAGTACGAGAGCTTGGACAAACCAGCCATTTTGGAATCAATTCCTGATTGGTTGTATGAGTTTGGGAAGAAGGAATTGGGTGAGAAATGGGATCAGGAAATTCACTCTTTGAATGAAGAGGCAGAAGTTGTTCTTCGGGTAAATACTTTGAAAATCACCCGGGAACAATTGAAAAACCGATTGGCTGAAGATGGAATCCGAACTTACATTGTGAAAGGATATCCAGATGCTTTGATTTTGGAGCAAAGACAAAATGTTTTCCGCAATCCGGCATTCAAAGAGGGCCTTTTTGAAGTTCAGGATGCTTCCTCTCAGTTGGTAGCTCAGGCCTTGGCAGTGGAACCGGGAATGCGCGTGATCGATGCCTGTGCAGGTGCCGGAGGGAAGTCTCTCCATTTAGCGGCTTTGATGCAGAACAAAGGGAAAGTACTTTCCATGGATGTGGAAGAGTGGAAGCTACAGCAAACCAAGCTAAGAGCAAGAAGAGATGGAGTTTCTATTATAGAAAGGAAAGTGATCGAAGGCTCCAAGACGATCAAAAGGTTGAAAGAGTCAGCGGATCGATTGTTATTGGATGTGCCTTGTTCTGGATTAGGAGTATTGAGAAGGAACCCGGATACCAAGTGGAAATTGAGTTTGGACTCTATCGCCAAAGTGCAGGAAACCCAGCAGGAAATTATTCAAAGCTATTCCTCCATGTTGAAAAAAGGCGGTCAGATGGTCTATGCGACTTGTAGTATTTTACCTTCAGAAAATCAAAAGCAGGTTGAAAAATTTCTGGCTTCCGAGGCAGGAAAAGACTTCGAATTGATCGAAGATCAAAAAGTATTGGCTCAGGAAAGCGGGTTTGACGGATTTTACATCGCGAGATTGTTGAAGAAATAAAGTAGAATTCTAAGGTTTAACTTTCCCATTTATTAGAGGAAAGTTAAACCAATTCTTTTATTAAGCCCTTGCTCAAATATCCTAATCAACGTTGACAATTGGATATTTCCCTTACCATTTTCAAGTTTAGAGATATAGCTTTTTTTCGTTCCGGCCTTTTCAGCCAATTGTTCTTGAGTAAGTTTTGCCTCCTTTCTGGCTTCTTTTAGCATTTCACTTATGATAAACATTTGGGCATTTTCATCAAATCTGTTTCTGCTTTCAGTGCCAACCTTTCCATGTTCTAATTCAATTAGTTCATCGAAGGTTTTGATTTTGCTATAGTCCTTCATCTCTCATTTTTTTTTTAATTCAAAATAATCTTTCATCAGTCTTTCAGCTTTTTCGATTTCCTTTTTGGGAGTTTTTTGAGATTTTTTTTGAAACCCATTAAAGAGGATAACTAATTTACCTTCGTCAAAGCAACAGAAAATTGTGTAAATGTTTGATTGATACTCTATTCTTATTTCATAAAGGCCATTAGTTCCTTCTAGATGTTTTAGAAACTTTTCAGGCACCTTTTCGACCTGCTTGATAAGCTCCAGAACATATTGAACTTTATTTTTTGCCTTAATATCTAGGTTTTGATAAAATTCAATAAAATGATTTTCATAAAAAATAATTCTCCTGACCATCCATTCAAAGTTATCTTAAAAGAGAACATTTTCAAAAAAATTAAGTTTCATTTTGTGATCACTTTAATCTCTAATTCAACCATTTAATCAGATTTTTCTTGACGAGGCAATTCATTCCTCTAGGCAAATTGAAAGAATAGGAAAATTATGCGTTTTGGCCAAATTTTCTGTTAGGCTTGGATTGAAGAATTTGGTTAGTCCTGATTTTTCTGTTTTAGCTAAAGTTAAAAAATCAGGTTGATGGTTTTCAGCATAGTAGATAACTCCATTTTCGGGATCCTTTGCATTGATCAAGAAATGCTGTGTGGTATTATCTGACTCCAACATCTCATCGAACATTTCATCAATCTCAGCACTTTCATGGAAATGATAGGGAGTATTGATAAAAATTAAATCCAGCTGTGCTCCTAATAAGTCTGCCAGTTTTTTAAGTTTTTTAAAAATAGGCTTTTGACTTTTTTCCAAGGTAGATAGAAATGCAATCTTTTTGATCTCATTGTGAGCAGGCTCCTCCTTTACAATCAGGATAGGAGTTTTAATATTTCTAAGTACCTTTTGGGCAGTAGAGCCAAGGTAAAAGGGTTTTTTTGCTCCTCTGCCTTCGGATCCCATTATCACCAAGTCCGGTTTGGCATTTTGAACATGCTCAAATACCGTCTCCGAACCAAAACTGTAGATTAATGAAGAATAGGCATTGATGCCCTGCTTTTCTAAATCATTGACTATTGATGAAAGGTTGGATTTCGCATTGGCAATAGCATTCAGTGTTTCTGGGTAAAACTTTTCCTTATCCTTGTCCAGCCTTACCCAATCCACCGGAGTGCTGAGGATATGCATTACCTCTACTTTGGCTTTGAGTTTGGATGCCAGTTGCTTGGTATAAAAAAGGGCAAACCCCGCTACATCCGAAAAATCTGTCATCAAGAGTATTTTAGCATTGATTTTCATGGTCTTCCTTCATTGATGTCCTATAAGTTACGAATGATTCTGATCATATCCTTTGATCAAATTGGTGTTTGGAACTGATAAAAGTCAGTGCTTAGTGAAATAATTCTGAAAGGATTGAACTTAAGGGAGTAACGAGTTCAACTCCTTCAGAGTTGGGATGCACCGGGGTATATGGACTTTCTTTTACCACCAGTTTCACTGGAGGCTATTGAGGGGTTTAACCACTTCGTGGTTGGTTATAGGTTGGTGATTTTTCAACTAATTTTATCTTGAAAATTTAAGTTAGAGTTGTTCAATTTTTTCTCTTTTGAAGAAATCGGATCTGCAGCACAGTTGACAATCCTGAAAGGATTGAACTTTATAATAATCACGGGTGCAACCCGTGGAAAAGGAAGCGGCCGATCTTGTTATCCTGACCCTGAAGGGGTCAAACTTTATTGTGTACAGAGTTCAACTCCTTCAGAGTTGGGCTTGGCCATGGTATATATACCATTTGTCCACCAGTTTCACTGGCGGTTATTGAGGGGTTCAACCACTTCGTGGTTGGATTGTCGGTTTCTGCAGAGCAGTGTTAGGCGTTCAAGAATTTAAGCGCTCCATTCCTTCTTGATGACTTTGAGGATGATAATCGTGACCCTACAGGGGTCTAACTTTTCTCATGCAGAGTCTCTATTTTTCAGAGTCCATCATGTATTTACTTTTTACTTCTTAGAAAAGCGCTTTTCTGCTATCTTTGTGGCTTGTTTTGAGCGGGATGCCCCGCGTGAGGGATAGAAGCGGTATCCATTCTGCGTAGCAGGAGGATAAGAGCGGATAGCCCGACCCCGCCCTTTTCGGCGGGGGCACGCCCAAAAAACCCGACATCCAAATCATTCGACAAATATTGGCTGTGAAAACGTATCAGGAATTCAAACAGGTTGACTACCCTCAAATAGGAGAGTCAGTCTTGGAGTATTGGAAAAAGAATCAAATTTTCGAAAAATCAATCGCCAACCGGGAGGGAGCCGAGACTTTTACATTTTTTGAAGGGCCTCCGTCTGCAAACGGTACCCCGGGTATTCACCATGTGATGGCCCGAACGCTGAAGGATATCTTTTGCCGATACAAAACGCTCAAAGGTTTTCAGGTAAAACGTAAAGGTGGTTGGGATACGCATGGATTGCCGGTGGAACTCCAAGTGGAAAAGGAGTTGGGCATCACCAAAGAAGATATCGGAAAGAAGATTTCCGTAGAGGAATACAATAAAAAGTGTCGGGAAACGGTGATGCGTTTCAAAAACGAATGGGATGACCTGACTGAGAAAATCGGTTATTGGGTGGATCTGGATGATCCTTATATCACCTTCGACAGCAAGTACATCGAGACGCTTTGGAGCTTGCTGAGAAAGCTTTATGATAAAGGGCTTTTGTATAAGGGCTACACCATTCAGCCTTATTCACCTGCGGCTGGTACGGGATTGAGTTCCCACGAACTCAACCAACCGGGTACCTACAAGGATGTAAAGGATACTTCTATCACTGCACAGTTTAAGCTAAAAGGACAGGAAAATACTTACATCCTAGCCTGGACGACTACGCCTTGGACTTTACCATCCAACTCCGCTTTGGCTATTGGTGAAAATCTGGATTATGTGAAGGTGAAAACCTTCAATCCTTATACCCATGAGCCTGCTTTTGTGATTTTAGCAAAAGCCAGAATGAGCGCTTATTTGAACCCAAAAGCTGCAGAACTGAAGCTGGATGATTATCAGGCAGGTGATAAATTGATTCCTTACGAAGTAGTGGAGGAGTTTAAGGGAAAGGATATGTTAGGTTGGGAGTATGAGCAATTATTCCCGATCGAATCCTTGGCTTTGCCTCATCCGGCCTTTACGGTAGTTTCCGGGGATTATGTGACCACGGAAGATGGTACAGGAATCGTACACCTGGCCAAAGCATTTGGTGCAGATGACTTTAGAACCTTGGTTCAGAATAATGTGCCAGGCATTTTTGTTCAGGATGAATTGGGAAATGATATCCCTGTAGTCGATAAAAGAGGAAAGTTTCTCCCGGTAGTAGGAGAATACCTGGCCGCAAAAATGAAGGAGCATGAAATCACCGCTCATAAGCAATATGGAGTGGATGATTTTTATGTGAAAAACTATACGGAAGATGATGAGAACGCGACGGATTATAAAAATACCGATGTGATCATATCCATCATCCTAAAAAATGAAAACAAAGCCTTTAAGGTTGAGAAGTATGAGCACAGTTATCCACATTGCTGGAGAACTGATAAGCCTGTATTATACTATCCTTTGGAATCCTGGTTTATCAAAACTACGGCCTTCAAAGACAAAATGGTGGAGCTTAATAAGACCATCAACTGGAAGCCTGAAGCAACCGGAACAGGTCGCTTTGGCAACTGGCTGGAAAATCTGGTAGACTGGAATCTCAGCCGATCCCGATTCTGGGGTACACCTCTGCCAATCTGGAGAACTTCCGATGGAAGCGAAGAGAAGTGCATAGGCTCTATCGCCGAATTGGAAGCAGAAATAGAAAAATCTATCGCAGCCGGATTTATGAAAAAGTCTCCTTATGAAGGAAAGGAACTGGATCTACACCGGCCCTATGTGGATGATGTGATTTTGGTTTCTGATAAAGGAGAGCAAATGCTTCGTGAACCGGACTTGATTGATGTTTGGTTTGATTCAGGAGCTATGCCATATGCACAGTGGCATTATCCTTTCGAAAATGAGGATATTTTCAAAGCAAATTACCCGGCCGATTACATAGCAGAGGGGGTAGATCAGACAAGAGGCTGGTTCTTTACCTTGCATGCGATTGCGGTGATGCTTTTTGATTCAGTAGCATTCAAAAATGTAATTGCCAACGGGCTGGTTTTGGATAAAAACGGAAATAAGATGTCCAAGCGATTGGGCAATGCAGTGGATCCGTTCAAAACCTTGAAAGAATATGGTCCGGATGCCTTGAGATGGTATATGCTGAGCAATGCCAATCCATGGGATAATCTCAAATTTAACTTAGATGGAGTAACCGAGGTACAAAGACGCTTCTTCGGAACGCTGCAGAATACCTACAACTTCTTTGCACTTTATGCCAATTTGGATGCTTTTGTCTATGACAAAACCAAAGCCGTTCCGGTGGCGCAAAGAGCTGAGTTGGATCAGTGGATTATCTCCAAGCTTCAGTCTTTGATCACAGAAGTGGAGGAAGCGATGGATAATTACGATGCCACAAGGGCAACCCGTGCCATCATGAACTTTACTGTGGATCAGCTATCCAACTGGTATGTTAGATTAGCCAGAAAACGATTCTGGAGAGGCGATATGAACCAAGACAAGCAAGCGGCTTATGAGACCCTGTATGAGTGTCTGTTAAGCTTGACGCAGCTGATGTCCTCTTTTGCTCCTTTCTATTCTGACTGGTTGTACAAAAATCTGAATGAAGCAGGTGAAGCTGGAAAAGAATCTGTTCACTTGACTGATTGGGTATCTGCAGACCAAACTCTGATCAATAAAGATCTGGAAGAAAGCATGGATTTGGCTCAGACGATTTCTTCCCTGGTTCACTCTTTGAGGAAAAAGGAAAAGCTGAAAGTGCGTCAGCCTTTACAGCGAATTTTGATTCCTGTATTGAATAAGAAAGTTCAGGCTCAAATCGAGCACGTAGCTGACTTAATCAAATCCGAAGTGAATATCAAGGAGATTGAGTTCATTGACGATGCTTCCGGAGTTTTGGTGAAAGATGTAAAACCTAATCTCCCTGTTTTGGGTAAAAAACTGGGGCCTAAGATGAGATTCGTCGTTGCCGCAATCAAGTCTTGGGGGCAGGAAGAAATTGCCCAAATTGAGCGAGAAAGTAAATACCCGATAGAAGTAGAAGGAGAGACCATTGAGTTGCTTTTGGAGGAAGTTTTGATTTCTTCTCAAGATATTCCGGGCTGGTCCGTAGCTTCTGATGCCGGAGTGACTGTGGCTCTGGATGTAACCTTGACCGATGAATTGAAGCAAGAGGGAGTAGCGAGAGACTTGGTCAACAGAATACAGAACCTCAGAAAAGACATGGGCCTGGAAGTGCAGGATAAAATCCGAATCAAAGTAGCGGACACCAATGAATTGGTCAATAAATCCGTAGGAGGATTTGGGGATTACATTCAGTCCGAAACGCAGGCTTTGAGTTTGGAAGTCAGCAAAGAAGCAAGTACCGGGACTATCCTGGACATGGATGATTTTGAATTGGCTGTTTTGGTGGAAAAAGCCTAAATAGCAAACAGGAAACGATGAACAAATACATTAAATACTTCGGGATTGCCTTTTTGGTGATTGTAGTGGATCAGGTGGTGAAGATGCTCGTTCATTTTCAAATGGACTTTGGCACTCCAGGACAGATTCAGATTTTTGGAGACTGGTTTAAGCTCCACTATACCACTAATCCAGGAATGGCTTTTGGGATGGAGTTGGGCACAGAATATGGTAAAATGATTTTGACCAGCTTCCGCTTGATAGCTATGTTTGGAATAGGTTATTATCTGTATTATATAATTCAAAAGAAAAATCATCCTGTATTTATAGTATGTATTGCTATGATATTAGGAGGTGCAATAGGTAATTTAGTAGATTCTATATTTTATGGTGTTTGGTTAAATAATGCTCCTTATGATGCACCCACTCCCTGGTTTCATGGGCAGGTGGTAGATATGTTTTATTTTGATATTTGGGAAGGCTATTTGCCGGAGTGGTTACCTCTTTGGGGTGGTCAATACACGGCACTTTGGCCTATTTTCAATGTGGCGGATGCTTCTATATTCGTGGGAGTAGCTATTATTTTGATTTTTCAGAGCAGATTTTTCCCGGAAAAAGAGGAAGAAAAAGTTCCTGAAGAAAAGGTAGAGATTCAGGAATAAATATAATTAATGCCTGTTTTTTTTAAAGAAACGGGCATTTTTTTGTCAATTTTTCTAAAAAAGGCCAATATCAATCCATTTCTGCCCGGATTTTTATTAATTTACAAGCTGATTATTTCAAAAAAACTCAACTCTCACCGTATTTGTCTTGCTCAAAACCCCTGTTTGAGTAGGCAATTCCTGATCTTCTAATTTTATGATTGTAGATTCTGACAAGCCCTTTCAGATCGTATATTCTATTTTTAATCATGAATTTCTAGGATTATTATTTGAATCCTTTGTGGTGCAGCTGGATGATAAGGACAGGCTTTCCTATGCTTTTCAAAATATCAGTTCTGCCAATGCCAAAGAATTCGATTCCGGTTTAGATGAAAGGGACTACAAGCTGATCAAGATGATGGATGCCATGCAGCCTGAGGAAGTGATCAAGAGCTTCATTCCCAAAAAGAAAAATATTCGTCCAAAGGACTATTTAACCAAGATTTTTGATCCTAAGACCGAAGACAAGAATACTCAAGCCTTGGTGGAGGCAAGGTTGGAGATTCAACGGTCCAAGATATTACCGCTGCTTATTGGCAAAAGACTTTTTGAAATGGGAAGTGATGGAAATCCAGCCTGGAAAGAGATTCAGATCAATGCTGAACGGGCAACTGTCATCTTTCATTTTCATAAAAATCCTGACAATACCCATTATTATCCCACCATCAAGTTTAGAGGAGAGCGCCTGGATTGGCAATACAAAGGAGGTTACCTGATCTGTAAAGAGCCTGCTTGGTTGATTGTGAATTCACAGCTTTTTCACTTTGAAAAAGATATAGATGGGAAGAAGTTGCAGCCATTTTTGAATAAGAAATTTATCCTCATCGATAAGAAAATGGAGCCTACCTATTTCAGGAAGTTTATGGCTCCTATGCTGACTCAATACGATGTAGATGCGAGAGGATTTGAAATCACGATTGACAGAGGTACTCCCGAGGTTTTGCTGAAAATTCAGGAGCTTCCAGGAAACCAAGGAGCAAATCTTTTTGGTGAGGAAGGAGAGCCACTGGAAGAGGACAAAATCATATTTGAGCTCCGTTTTCAATATGGTGATTCAGACTTTCCTGTTGAAAAAGGTACGGATAGCTCAGTGGGCAATTCAGTATCCTTAATCGAAAAAGACGGGGAATTTTTATTCAAAAAGACGATACGTAGTCTTCAAAAAGAAAAGTCTTTTGGCAAATTCCTGAAAGATCTGGGTTTGGAGCTCCGAGATGGAAAAGTAGCCCTCCCCAAGTCCAAAGCATTTGAGTGGATTGGCGAAAATGAAGATGCGCTGGAAGAAAAGAAAATTAAAATCATTCAGCATAAAAATGCCTCTGGTAAGGTTTATCATCTAGGAAGAGCAAATATTGACATTGAGGTCAATGAAAACATTGACTGGTTTGATGTCAAGGCGCAGATTAAGTTTGGGATCTATTTGGTGCCATTTGCTAAAGTGCGCAAGCTGATTATGCAGGGTAAGACGGACTTTGAATTGCCCAACGGAGAGATTGCCGTAATTCCTGCATCCTGGTTTGTCAATTATTCAGAGTTGTTTTCCTTTATGGAGGAAGGGACAACCCAAGATTCCATTATTATGCGCAAGCATCATTTGGCTTTGGCCAAGCAGCTGGAGGAGGGTAATCTGGTGCAATTGACGCTTACCAGAAAGCTAGAAAAGCTACGAGATTTTGAGGCCATCGATGATTATGAATTGCCGGATTATTTCGAAGGCGAATTGAGGCCTTATCAGAAGGCAGGTTACAATTGGTTAAGATTTTTGAATGAATTCCGTTTCGGAGGCTGTTTGGCAGATGATATGGGTTTGGGTAAGACGGTTCAAACCCTGGCCTTGCTTGCCCATGAAAAGCAGGAGAATCCGGGTTTCTGTTCCTTGTTAGTCATGCCAACGTCCTTGATTTACAACTGGGAACTGGAAGCTCGAAAGTTTACCCCCGAACTGAAAATATTGGTTTATACAGGAACCCAGAGAATCAAAGATCCCTGGAAATTCAGGGATTACGATTTGGTGCTAACCTCTTATGGTATTACCCGTTTGGATATCAATATTTTGAAGGATTTTTACTTCAATTACATCATTTTGGATGAGTCCCAGGCCATCAAAAATCCCGGTTCCAATATTGCAAATGCTGTCAATAAATTGAAGTCTAAGCAAAAGCTGATTTTGACAGGTACTCCTGTTGAAAATGGTACTATGGATCTTTGGTCTCAGATGAATTTTGTGAATCCGGGATTATTGGGAAATCAGAATTCTTTCAAAAAGCAGTTTCTTCAACCCATAGAAAAGCAGAATGATAAGGACAAAGCCATCAAGCTCCATTCCATGATCAAGCCTTTCATCTTGAGGAGACTCAAATCTCAGGTAGCCACTGATCTTCCTGAGAAGATTACCAATGTGAAGTACTCTGCCATGACCGAGGAGCAGGAGAAAGTTTACGAGGAGGTGAAGTCTTATTATCGGGAGAAGATCATTGGGGAGAGTTCCCTGATTGGAAGAGGTGCGCAGCAATTTACCTTGTTGAGAGGATTGACTCAATTGAGGCAGATTGCCAATCACCCGAAACTGGTACGAGAGGATTACAAAGGAGAGTCCGGAAAATTGGAGGATATCACCTACATGCTGCAGTCCACTATTTCGGAAGGGCACAAGGTATTGGTATTTAGTCAATTTGTGAGACATCTTTCCATTGTCAGAGAATATTTGGAGGAGCAGGGGATCACCTATTCCTACTTAGATGGTTCCACGAAGGATAGACAAGCTCAGGTAGAAAAATTCCAGGAGCAGGAGGATGTGAAGGTCTTTTTGATTTCACTAAAAGCCGGTGGTGTTGGCTTAAACCTGACCAAAGCGGAATATGTATTCTTATTGGATCCATGGTGGAATCCAGCTGTGGAGGCTCAGGCAATAGACAGAGCGCATAGAATTGGACAGGAAAATAAAGTCATTATCTATAAATTTATCAGTAGAGGCTCCGTAGAAGAAAAGATTATGGCTTTGCAAAACCGTAAGCTGGCATTGGCCGGAGAATTGATATCAACGGAAGAAAGCTTTATGAAAAGTCTGGATCAGGAAGATATTGCTGCCTTGTTGGATTAAGCCTTGTATGAAGGGTGGAACCTTACCATTCAGAGTATTTGATTGTTGAAAAAGCTAGTTTAATTCCTCCTGCTTTGTTTGAAAATTATTTGATCATTAGGTGATTGATTTTTCATTAGAATCCCTCCTTGCCCCCTTTGTAAAAGGCGAATTGCTTTTAGATCAATTCAGGTAGATAGAGTAAAATACGTGGCTTCTTCGGAGAATTGTGAGATTTTTTAAAACTTTAGATAAAGCTTAGGAATCATAGGTTTTAGCCTGCTGTCCTTCCTCTATTCATCGCAGGAGATTTTTTAAAAGTCAAATAGTTCACCAGGCTTTTGTTTCAATCCCCAATAACTAATAACCAATAACCATTGACAACCCATCTTCTGTGGTAAGTAAATCATTTCAAAAATTTTAAAAAATTGAATTTCAGCGACCTACATCATACTTGATAAGTTTTAACTATTTTTTATTCCTCTGAAGTGATATTCTCAGATATATTTTTCTAACTTATATCATACCAATTACCACTAATAACATCCTGCACATGCCTAGAGCCAAAGCTGAAAAAGAGCGGAAAATTTTTGTGCTGGACACATCTGTGATCCTGTATGCACACAATTCCATTATGAATTTTGCCGAACATGATGTAGTGATTCCGATTACCGTATTGGAAGAGCTGGATCAGTTCAAAAAGGGCAATGACACCAAAAATTTCGAGGCGCGGGAGTTTATACGCTTGTTGGACAAGCTTTCCCAAGACCATATGATTCATGAGTGGACTCCATTGAATGGAAAGTCCAAGGGTAATTTCCGGGTATTGATGAATCCGGAGAATAAACTCAATGCCAATGTGATTTTTGGAGAGGAAAAAAATGACCACAAGATTCTCAATGCAGCTCTTTATTTGAAGGAGCACGAGAAAAACCGAAAGGTCATTTTGGTATCCAAGGATATCAATTTGCGACTAAAGGCAAAATCCCTGGAGATCCATGCAGAAGACTATGAAACCGGTAAGATCAAGAACATCAATGAGCTTGAAAATACCGGAAAGTATATGTTGGATGATGTAGATCCGGCTGCTATCAATAAGCTTTATGAATCTGGTTATATTGACGCCAAAGAGGTATTAGGCACGCGTAAGCGAAAGGCTAACGCTTATTATATTCTAAGAAGCGATAAAAATTCAGTTTTGGCCTACTACAATCCGGAAGAGAATATTCTGGAGCGGGTGGATAAAAAACTGGCGTATAATATTAAGCCAAAGAACGCTGAGCAAACATTCGCTTTGAATGCCATCACCAATCCCAATATCAGATTGGTTTCGATTCAGGGAGTAGCAGGTACGGGTAAAACTTTGCTTGCTTTGGCAGGTGCTTTGGAGCAGCGGAGAGATTATAAACAAATATTCTTGGCTCGACCTATTGTACCCCTATCCAATAAGGATATCGGGTATTTGCCAGGAGATATCAAGTCCAAGTTGAATCCCTACATGGAGCCGCTATGGGACAACTTGAAATTTATCCAAAATCAGTATAAGGAAACCGATAAGGAATACCAGAAAATTACTGAATTGGTCAATCAGGAAAAGTTGGTAATTCAGCCACTGGCTTATATACGTGGTAGATCCTTGTCCAATATCTTCTTTATCGTGGATGAAGCCCAGAATTTGACTCCGCATGAGATCAAGACGATTATCTCTAGGGCAGGAGAAAATACCAAGATTGTATTTACTGGGGATGTTCATCAGATAGATACACCTTATTTGGATTCTCAGTCCAATGGCTTGTCTTATTTGATAGATCGTGTCAAAGACCATCCTCTTTATGCTCATATCAAGTTAGAGAAAGGAGAGCGGTCTGAATTGGCCAATTTGGCCAATGAGTTGTTATAGAATAAATTATTAATGATTTAGCCCTGCAAGTTTAAGATTTGCGGGGCTTTTTGTTTTTAGCTGTTCTGGGAGAGAAAGTGGATTTTGAAGGATTCTATAGCCCTAATTGCGTTTTGGTGAAAAGCTTGAAAAGATATTTTTCAAGATATAGAAGATATGCCATCGGCAAGATATGGGGCAACTCCCCTTTGGAGCTTCGCTTATTTTAGATTTGTGAATAAGGCTAATTTTAACCCCGTAGGGATTAGAGCTAGGTAGAACCTTTTCTCTCGTTACTTTTTAGGCAAAAAGTAACCAAAAGCCTTGTCGTGGCTAAGCTTCCCCCCACAAATCAACCCACACCCCGCTGCCACGACGACCCACCGCGCCTTCACGAAGATTGCTGATTGACGGAATGATAGGGAGACTAATTAAAATCCCGTAGGGATTTGAGATAGGTAGAAAAAGATACATGGTGCTTTTCCATGCAGTAGGTATGGAAGAGAAGGTTCAGAGTTCAATGTTTCCATGGCCTTAGGGAAGGGTTTAGAGCTGAATGGTTAAATAAAGCACTCATGATTTCATTTGGACTGCAAACCCCACGTTAAGGCCTCGGAATTACTCTCAATCTCTATCGCGGATTCCGAAGAGCTAATCAACTCATATGGGCCGTCTCGATGGGACTGGGAAGGACCTCTCGCCAATTATTTCCAGAGATTTTAATCTCTGGCTAGATGATCTTTCGTCGCCATGCGACTGATTTGAATTAAACCCTGATAGAAGATCCTGGATTTGTAAGAAAATCGCTGATTATTAGGATTATATCCTATGATAGTGCCCCTTTAATTTCTTTCTTTTTGTAGGGCAATTTTATAATCTTCCGGAGTTCCTGTCAAATTTAGATTCACAAATCTGATGCGCTTGTCCTGATCTCTGTAGACAATGGCATCTTCCCTCTCAGGGTCGATCTCTTCCTGTTTTTTACCAAATAAAGACTGGAAACCTGCTTTGGTGACGAGACCTAGCGGGATTCTTAGATAGTAATCCATGGTCAAGTCCAAACCTTGTTTCCCGGAAATTTCCATAAAGCCCAAACTAGAATTAATCGTCATACTGGGAATCTCCAATACTCCATTTTGGAGATTGAATGTATTTTGAAGGGTGTCAAACCGAACTAGGTTGAGGTTTTTATCTTTAAAATAGCTAGACATGGCTTGTAGAGGAGTGAAATTTACCAAACTTCCATTGTGAACAGTCAAATCCATTTTTGCAGAGCTCTTCTCAATGATAGGAGTCAAGTCAGGGTAAACCAAAAATTTGCTTTCAATCGTACCACTAATTTTTCCATGGAGATTTTGATTGATTAAGTATTCCTGTCCAAAGTTTTCAAACTTTACCATCAACTTGTCCAAGTCCAATTTCTCAGCAATCATCTTGCTCGAAAAATAGATTTCCTTTGGATTTGAACCGTTGAAATAACCTTTCACATTTAATTTCCCATCAGCAGTATGCACTTCCATATTGTCCAAATAGATGAAATGGTCAGGCGTCATTCTTCCCGAAAATGAAAAGTCCTCCAACCAAAAAGTATGATAATTCAATTCTTTGACAGTAATGGAAAACTTGAAATCTGAAAAGGGTATTTCAAAAATATTGAATGCCGAATCATGCTGTGTTTTGGTATTTGCTGAGGCATTGTAATTCATCAAAGCATCCAAGTCTAGCTTGGAGGAAGTCAGCTTAAAGACATTGTCTCGCTTTTGTAATACAGGGTCTTGACCGGTATACCAAGTAAGGTTTAGAAGAAAATCACTTTTTCCCATTTTACCTGAGAAGTTTTCAACGAGCAAGTGCTCATCTTCAAAATGCACCCTGCCATTGAATTTCTCCAGTTTGAGGGGATGCAGCTTCATTTTCGAACTTAACTCTGTCAAGTAGAAGTCCGCTGACTGAAACAAGCTATCATAATGTAGGTCAAGCTTACCGTGCAGCTTTAGATCCTTGAATTCTTCGTTTTTATATTCTTCTGGGAGGTAATTGTTGCCTTGATAGCTCAGAAGGTCACCAGGATGAAGGTAATTGCTGGTTAGGTCAAATTCAAAGCTGCTTTCTCCTTTGGTTATGGGTAGAAACCACTTGGGATAATTTTCGATAAGCCCACTGAAGTGAAAATCTGTTTGGTCTATCTCTCCTGAAAAATCCTTCAAAACAAGGTTTTCTTCATCTACAATTACATCTGCATGAAAGTCATGGAAGGTATGCGGATAGTGTGCTAGTTTACCGTAGAAATCTTCGATAAAAAACTCACCTTTTGGTAAATACTCAAAATTGGAAAGTTGGTCTCCAGTCGTCTCGAATGCTAATTTGATGGAGAAATCGGAAATCTCTTCTGTTGTAGAATCTGCCAAAGCCGGGTTGAATGCTAAAACCTCTTTGAACTTTATTTTTTTGCTTGAGGCCAAAAAAGATGCTTTGACAGGGGTTTTGTATCCGTGAAATACTGCTGGAAAATCACTTAAAGTTCCTTTGAAATTAAAGTCATTTTCACCCAAATTGAATGATAAGGTGTCTAAAACCACTGCTCCGGAACGCATCACTCCTCGCATATTAGCATTACTGATAGGGATGGGATGATTGGGTAATTTGAAACTCAAATTGCGGACAGTTATTTCACTGTCAATGCCATTTTTTAAGGGTGCTGATTCATCGAATGCAAAAGCCAAATCAGAAATCTCCTTGAAGTGCATATCTATAGTCACTTCTCCACGTAATTCGTCCAAAATTTCCACATTGAAGAATTCACTAAGAAACTCCAAATCTAGATCTGCATGTAGATCCACATTGATAAAGGGGTCCTTGAAATTTTTGATAAAAAATGTTCCTTGGAAGGATCCTTTTTCGGGACGGACGTAAAAGTTTTTTAACTGAATTTCAGAAGATTCTAAAGTTCGCTCTTCTCCATTGGTGAAATAACCAGAGAATCGCATGTCATCTACTCGCTTATTTACCCCGGGATTGAGAAACCAGGCATTTTCGCAACCGAACTCCACATTAATTGCAGGCATATTTCCATTTGCTGCTTTCCCGATGACTGTTCCTATAAAATAGATGTCCCCTTCATTTTGATAGGCTTTCAGGGCATTACCTACTTCTTTTGGAGCAAAGGCCGCAAAGAGATCAAAATTAGGTTTTTGCCCCTCCAGCTTTAGGTTGGTATTGAAGTCATCATCCAAATCAAGTGTTCCTGAGACTCCAAATCTCGAACGCTCCAAATCAATATAGCTGGGAGTAATTTCTATGATTTGGGTGGATTGATTGAAGTCTATTTCCAGATTGAGGCTGATTGCTTTATCAGAAAAGAAAGTATGTTGCTTATTCTGATCCACATCCAAGATTAAGTCCCCTAACAAATCAATATAGAAATGCTCTTCAGAAACCTGAATTTGAGAAGTAAGGGAATTTATTTTACTTACGACGTCCTGACCGGTATTTTGGTCTTCATAAAGGAGCGTAAAATTTTCAATGAGCAGTTCTTTTACGTCCAAATCAAACTCACTCTCTAAAGAATCTGAGGAAGTCTGATCTATTCCTTTCGCGAGTAGGATATTGATATCTCCATTTGGATATCGGATTACGTCCAAGTGACCATTTTGAATTTTGATTTTTTCCAAGTGATAATACCCGCGAAGCAGATCCAGCAAGTTGAATCCCAAATAAATATCTGAGGCCTGGTACAAAGGTGGCTTGTCTTTAGTTTTTGACTCATAAAAACTGACATTCTCCAAATCAATGGAGATATAAGGGAAATTGGCGAAAGGAGCTATATGAGAATCCTCGAGTTCTAAGAATCCATCATATTGTTCATTGATTCTTTGGATTGCATTTTGTACCAAGCGGTCTTGGTGACTGAACAAAATCGCCATCAATAAAATGGAGAGGATGAGTAGTGGGGTAAAAATTAGAAGAAATATTTTTAATGGTTTTCTCATATTATGCTTGTCTCAAAATCTGCTTCAAATTTCTATGTCTATCTCATGGTGAAATGAAGCCACTTTTTCCCTTTGCGGAGAGGGGTCTAATTTATGTAACAATAAAAGAGCTTAATTGTATGACGGGGATAAATATACGTAATGCGGTCATGTCTTGATTTGAGGGAACTGGTCTTCTTGGCTTTTAAAAGTGCTAAATTTATTCGGATTTTAAATCCTAGGATAGGGCCTCGGGATTGCTCATGATAAAATCGTGGATCCGAGGAGCATTGAAGAAGGTATGCCTTCGGCAAGGTATTCTGTAAATACGGCTTGGGCTAATTTAAATCCCGTAGGGATTAGAGCTAGGTAGAAAGAGATAGATGAGACTTCTCCATGCCGTAGGTGTGGAAGAGAAAGTTCAGGGCTCAAAGTTCAGACGGAAGAAGGGTTTGTGATTGAATTTTGAAGAGGTGATTTTATTCGGATTGCAAATCCAACGATAGGACCTCGGGATTGCTCCCGATAAAATCGTGGATCCGAGGAACATTTTACTTGGAAGGGTTTGGCCTCGATAATTTTTCTAAAAGATTCTAAAAAAGGGTTTTGTTCGTGCAACCAAATTTTGTTCGGGATTTTGTCCGCACTTGAGGAATTGCTGTACGAAACCGTACAGCTTCAGGAAGTAAAACCTTAAAATTAAGCGAATTAAGGCCTTTTTTTAGTTTGGGTCAGTTTTTGGCATATAGGTACCATACGAAAACAAACCAATTATTTACTGCCATGAAAGCAATACTATTTACCCAAAAAAATGTCTGTGCGGCACTGGGTTTACTAATGGCACTGACAATCGTATGGAAAGCGAAAACTGAAACCAGTCTTGCACAGCAAACTGCCCGATTTGAATATACTAAACCAACTTCTACTTCAATCGGTGAAGCAAAAGGTTCAGAGATAATCCAAATCTCTGAGGATGAAATTAACAGGTCTGATAGTGAATTGACACCTATCATTTAAGACCTTAAGAAAAACTCGTAAGGGTTAATTTGGTTGATTGTTTGGTTAAATGAAAGAGGCGGGTTTTACCTGCCTTTTTTTGTTATTATACCCGGATTATGCAATCCATTTCCTACTCCTCAATCTCCAAAGTACCTTATTTGCTTGCATTTTGAGTTCTCCAAACGAATTCTTATTCATAATCCAGGTTTATTCGGACTTTTCCTTTTAATCTAGTAAACCGTTGTCAAAACTACCAAGAGTACCTCCGAACTGATCTCCAGATTTCTATTTTTTTCAGGATTGAGAATCAGTTGCTGCTCCTTTTTCAAGGAATTGGGTTTGTATATTCCCAGAGCAATTTCTCCAAACTCAGATGCCTTGTCTTCTAATTGCCTAAAAGGAATCTGCCCAGGATTCAAGCCATATTCTTGGATACTTCTGAAAATAATTTCTGCCCCTCCCGCAGTAAATAGCTCTTTAAAAATGCTGTTTACCTCTCTTTGCAAAGCAGTGCCGGCTAAGAGATTACTTAGGATTAAAGGGCTAATAATCACTTCTGCTTTGTATTTCCTCAATAAGGTCTCATTGTGCGGATCTGAAAGTTCTAGTAGGACATTGGGCTTTTTATTGAGCTTTTCTAAAAGCTCTTCCAGCAGGACATAGCCCACAATGGTTCGGGCATCGGCTTCTTCTTTTTCCAAAATCCTCCCACTACTGACTAAAATAATGTTGTCGAATGCAGGAATATCAAGCTTTTGCAGGATGTTATCGTTGACAAAATCCTCTACTACGTGTTGAATCCTGATTCGCTCCGATATACTTTTGATTTTTTCCAGCTTTGCCTCTCTCTTTTCTTTCGGATAAACTGCCACGATGGTAATATCATAATACTCATCTTCATAGGTGCTCAGCTCCCGAACCAAAGCTGGAATATGGTAATTCCATCCTAAAATCAGGATTTTTACAACTCCTGACTGCTCCTCCACCTTCAACTTTTCCTTGATCTGAATAGGTGGCTCTGGATTATTAGCTATGTTGGTTTTCAGTTCAATATCAGAGGAACTTCTGGCCATAAAAACAAGCCTGTCATTTTCTTCCAGTATAAATTCAGGACTCATATTGAGCATAGGTGTGGGTTCTTCCCCATTATACCTCACTAGGCCTAAAATAACAGCCTTTGGAAATGCTGGCCTTAGGTCATGAATCGTTTTCCCCTTGACTTCAGGGTATTCTCTGCAATATAGATTGTTGTGTACGCTATGACTCAATAGCTCATTGTATACCACAGATAAGCCTTGAAGTCGTATGTTTTGAGCAATCAGCCTGCTGATAATGGTGTTACTCCCAATTACCTCCATCGGTCCAGAGTAGGCCCGATAGGCGGCGTCTATTTTGTTGTCATCTTGGATTTCAGCCACCACATAAGGGAAATTTTGACTTCCGGAAGACTCCTCTGCGGCAGCATTGAGTGACAATAATGTTTTAATGGTTTCTACATCAGGGGTAACTAGCTCATGATCTGTATAGGAAGAACTGGGAATAATGATAGCGGCAGCATTAAGACTGTCCACACGTTTGAGGTCTTCAGGGTCAATGGGTATCCCGGAGCGAAGCACAATATCATCAGCAGCTTTTCCGATCAGAGGGTTGCTTCGGAGTTCCTGAACATGCTCGGGCGTCACATCCTCTGCAAGAATGATCAAGTTCAGTCTTCTGGCTCCATAAAACTTCAAAAATCTTCTTAATCTGCCAACAGACTGAATAATTTCTCCTACTGTATAGCTTGTCTTGGAGTTCCAGCCTAAAATCAAAATGTGATTCTTTGCTGCAACCGGCGTAAAACCTTGTTCCAGGTTTCGGATTTTGGTATTCATCCAGGTGGTAATAATGGCTACCATTGAACCCAAGAAAACCACATAGCCAAGCACTGTAAGTATAGTGGATACAAAGCGTCTCCAGTTGCCCTCATCATCCCCTAGATATCCAGGATCAGACAAGCGTAGAAAGGCCCACCATACCGCTTCTCCAAGATTTCCTGTGGGTTCTCCAGACGGCAAGACAAGCAGTCCTCCAATCAGCGATATCAATCCAATGAGCATTGCTACATACAGCAATTGAACGTAAGCTCCTTTGACAAACTGGCGTTCAAGAAAAAATTTAATACTCTCTTTTATTCTAAGTCTTTTCATGCATTAACATTTATTGCCAATTCATTTTCCAGCGAAAGAATGGGAAACATTGGGAAGCTCTTTTAAAAACTGACCGTTCTTTAATTATACAAAAAAGAAAGCTTAGTATACTAATTGAAGATTGTTTGAGGAGGTTTTAATACTCTCCACATAATCTTCCTTCCAGCTTAAAAAAACAGGAATTTTCATTTTGCGGTATGAGAAGACGGAATCGAAAATAATAATGCCTGCTAAAAATCTAAATTTAATGTAATCGAATACCCATTTTGTAAAATATTTTTTCCGATTATTCCCTGCTCTTTATTCTTCTACTTAGAACAATAAATTCTATCTGAGTGGTTGTTTTTAGTTTACTGAATTTTATCGATTTATTTCCAAAATCGATTTTTCTTTGGATTCCAAAAAATGTTGAACGTTACTGGAATTGTTTAAAGGAAATGGAAGTATTAGTGGTTGTCAAATTAACAGATCTCAGCCAAATAATTTTGGGTGGAGAGTCTTTTACTAGACTCAAATCAACAAAGTCCGAGTCGAAGGTGACAATTGCATATCCATTTTTCTTTGCAAAATTAAAGATTTTCAAGTCTGGAGCATTCTCTAACCCTTCAAAAAGAACATGTGTGGAACCCGGAAATTTTTCCTCTAAAAGTCTAACAATCTTAGATGATATGTTCTGATCAAAAAGTAGTTTCAAGTGGCGAACTGAAGTTTATGTTCTTTATCTGCTGCAAAAGCCAAACACGCATGTATCATTTCTTCATTTAACTCTTCAAAATCAGCAAGAATTTCCTCCTTTGACATTCCATTGGATAACCAGTTTAGTACATCATAAACAGAAATTCTGGTACCTTTAATACAAGGCTTTCCAAACCTTTTATCTGCTCTGATTTCGATATATTTTTGATAATCCATAGCTAAATATACTGAATTATTAGATCATTTGTTTCCCCAATTAACCTTAGTATATTGATAATATTATTGATTTTGCTTCCGATTTTATCAAATCAGAAGGGGATCATTTTCCTGGATTATTAAAATCTTTTACGATTTATTACTTGATGATAATAAACCCTCCAAGGGATTTAAAACCCTTGGAGGGTAAAAAAAATCCTGCCTCTTTGGAAGCAGGATTTTTAAAAATTGGTCGGTGGGTGTAAACTTAACTTTCCGTAATTGTATTCAACTTGGCTAAGAAGCTATTGTAATATTGTCTTCCAACTTGCACAATTGCCCCTTGCTTGAGCGTAATTTCCTTGGTATTAAAGCTTTCAATTTGTCCCAAATGAACGATGAAAGACTTCTGAACCCGAAGGAAAAACTGGGAAGGTAAAATTTCCTCAATTTCTTTCATGGACTTGCGGATACTATAATCTCTGTTTTTCGTGAAAATAGTCACCATATTTCCATTTGCCTCCACATAGTAAATCTCATCGTAAGGTACACGCTCAAATGCATTGTCTGCTTTGATAAATACCGCATCGGTAACCAAATAAGGGCTTTCTTTTGGAGCAACTACGGCAGCTGTTTCCGTAGCAGGCTTGGTTCTTTTATTATAAAGCACGATTTCCACGATAGCGTGGATATCATTAGTATTGAAAGGCTTTACAATAAACCCTGCAGGGGCAATTCTTTTAGCTCGCTCAATGATGGTAGGATCTGAATAAGATGTCACAAACACCAAAGGTGCGTCCACCATCTGCTTTACAATTTCCCCCAGTTCAATTCCATCTTTATCTCCCTTCAATTTGATATCCATAAATATCAAATCAGGACGATATTTTTTGATGACCTTGATACACTGATTGGCCGAGTTGGCAATGTCTATATTGACATAACCAAGGAGTTCTAAGATTTCCTGAATATTCTCTGCAATACTTGGGTCGTCTTCGACTATTAAAATCCGCTCTTCTTTCATGGGTTTGGCAGATAATGCGTTTTAGTGGATGTATCGGGTTAAAAAAGCGATATAAAATTACTTTTCCACTAATTACAGAATTTAATTCGGGAAATCAAATGCTTTTTTTTGGTTATGAAAGTTACAAGCTCATCATTTCCTTGAATCGTGCTGCCTGTCTGCGACTTACCTCAATTCTGTCTCCTCCTTTTAGGGTGACTACCAAGCCTCCATTGAACCAAGGTTCGATTCCTTCGACCCAACCTAAGTTGATAATATGCTTTCTGCTGGCACGGAAAAAAGACTTCTCATCCAGTCTTTCATCCAAGGCATTCAAGGACTTATGGATCATTGGCTTGAAATTGTCGAAGTATACTTTAATATAATTTCCGTCGGATTCGAATAGCCTTACATTGGACAACCTGACAAACCAGCATCTGTCTCCATCTTTGACAAATACCTGATCATCCAAGGTCAATTTTTTATTGTTAGTTGAAGCAGCTTCTTCCTCGCGCTTGATTTGGTTTTCGATTTTGCCTGAAAGTCTCTGAATAGCTTCCTCCAATCTTTTGGGCTCGATAGGCTTCAGCAAATAATCCAAAGCATTTACCTGAAATGCCTTCAGTGCATATTCGTCATAAGCTGTGGTGAAAATTACGTGAGGAACATTATCCAGCTCCTCTAACAAATCGAAACCTGTTTTCTCTGGCATTTGAATATCCAGGAAAATCACATCGGGATTGAGTTGATCTATCTTCTCCTTGGCATCCTCCACATTCACTGCTTCTCCGACTACTTCGACGGTTTCCAGCTGATTTAATAAGTTGATCAGCTCTTTTCTTGCCAATCTTTCGTCATCAATAACTATGGCTCGCATATTTTTTCAGTTTATTGTTCTAAAGTTACTCTTTGTTTGGGAATTTTGATTTCGGTGATAACAAATTGATTCCCGGAATTGAATATACGGAACCTGGCTTTATCCCCATAAATTAACTTAAGCCTTTGTACCGTATTACTCAACCCATGGCCTCCATCGGCTTTGGGCTTCAAGCTCGGAGGAGTTTTGAGATAGCCGCTGTTTTTAACTTGGATATACAAATCATCCTCCAGTCCTTCCCTGCATTTGATCTCAATGATCCCCCCTTTTACCAAATTAGAAATCCCATGCTTAATGGCATTTTCCACTATGGTCTGTAGCATCATTGGCGGGATTTTGTAATTGAAGGCCTCGTCTTCAATTTGATATTCTACCTGCAGCCTTTCTTCAAAGCGGATGGATTCTAGCATGAGATAATCTTTTACCGTATTCAGTTCGTCCTCAAAATCAATGGTCTGTTTTTTATCCATCATCAGTGAGAAGCGAAGTATATTCGAAATTCTCGTGATCGCATTTTTCGCCTTGTCCGGATCTTCATCCACTAAAGCTCTCACGCTGTTCAAAGCGTTGAAAATAAAATGTGGATTGAGCTGGCTTTTCAGATGGTTGAGGCGGATTTGATTGATTTTCGCCTCATATTTTAGGGTATTGTTGTAGTTGTCCAGAAAGTGAAAAAGGAAATACAGCAAAAACCACATGGCATAAAAAAGAAAAGCTATAAACAGGTTGGCTGAAATAACCAGTAGCTGAAAGTCATTCTGTGGGTTTAGAATTCCAAAAGCAATGTTGATTAGAATCTGTACAACCACATTGACTAAACTCAGAGCCAACATTGCCAGGACGGACTGCAGTAAAAGTTGAGGAATGCTCAACTTGAACCAATCGTAGGTCTTGATTATGTAGCGAATAAAATGAGTTGAAAGCAGATAAAATACCGCAAGAACAATAAAGCCCCAAACCTGAACTTGATTGATTCCGGTGGAGGAAAGGGATGCAAAAAGTATCTGGACAAAAGCAATGCTTCCCCAGCCCAGAATTTGTAGCAACCAGTATAAACGAATTCTATTCATAGAACCTCAAATATACTGAAGCTATGAAAAGGAATCAGTGGATTGTGATAAAAGGAATATAGCACTGATTTGGCCTTGAATCAGCTATTTAATTCAATTTTCAGAAACTTGCCTGTATGGCTTTTTGTATTCTTCGCAATCTGCTCAGGTGTGCCTTTTGCGATTATAGTTCCCCCTTTGTTTCCTCCTTCAGGCCCCAAATCCACCACATAATCAGCTACTTTGATGACATCTAGGTTATGCTCAATAATCAAAACTGTATTGCCTTTGTCTACCAGCTTTTGCAAAACTTTCATCAGCATCTCAATATCCTGAAAGTGCAGTCCTGTCGTGGGTTCATCCAGAATATAGAAGGTTTTTCCAGTGTCTTTTTTGGAAAGCTCAGTTGCCAATTTCACCCGCTGCGCCTCACCTCCGGATAGCGTAGTAGCATGCTGTCCAAGTGTGATATAACCTAAACCCACATCATTCAAAGTCTTGATCTTTCTTAGGATTTTCGGTTGGTTATGGAAAAATTCTACTGCCTGCTCTACCGTCATGTCCAATACATCGGAAATGGATTTTCCTTTAAATCTTACTTCCAAAGTTTCCCGATTGTAGCGCTTTCCTTTGCAAGTTTCGCATGGGATGTGGACATCAGGTAAGAAGTCCATCTCAATCAATTTCATCCCGGCACCCTCACAGTCCTCACATCTTCCTCCTTTGACATTGAAGGAAAATCTTCCCGGTTTGTATCCCCTGATTTTAGCCTCCGGAAGTTCTGTAAAAAGTGTCCTGATATCTGAAAATACTCCCGTGTAAGTGGCGGGGTTTGATCTTGGTGTTCTACCAATCGGAGACTGATCCACCTCAATTACTTTATCCAGGTGCTCCAAGCCTTTGAAGCTCTCATAAGGCATGGGGTCTTTTTTGGATCCATAAATATGTTGCCTCAAAATGGGATACAATGTCTCATGAATCAAAGTACTTTTCCCTGATCCGGAGACGCCGGTGATCAAAGTCAGAGTGCCTAGTGGAATTTCTAAATCTACATTCTTCAGATTATTTCCACTTGCACCTTTGAGAATTAAGCTTTCGCCTTTTCCTTTTTTGCGTTCTTTGGGAATTGGTAGCCCAAGTTTCCCTTTCAGATAATCGGCAGTTACTCCTCCTTGCTTCAGAATTTCCTCGGGCTTGCCTGATGCAACAATATGTCCGCCGTGTCTTCCTGCTCCCGGTCCCATATCCAGCACAAAATCGGATTCGAGCATCATGTCTTTATCATGCTCCACTACCAGCACCGAATTACCAAGATCTCTTAGGCTTTGTAGCGCCTTGATCAATTTGACATTGTCCCGCTGGTGCAAGCCAATGCTAGGTTCATCCAAAATGTAAAGCACTCCCACAAGCTGAGTACCTATCTGGGTTGCCAGACGGATTCGCTGAGCCTCTCCACCAGAAAGCGTTCTTAATGGTCGGTTGAGCGTCAAATAATCCAAGCCAATATCCAAGAGAAAACCTATCCTCTTTCTGATTTCTTTCAATACTTCCTGACCGATGATCTGCTGCTTCTCAGTCATGCGGCTTTCCACGCCTTCAAACCAATCTCCTAAAGCTCGGATATCTTTATGAGCTAATTCACCGATGTGCGTATCGTCGATTTTGAAGTGCAGTGCTTCCTTCTTCAGACGATATCCATTACAATCCGGACAGGTCTGAGTGATGGTAAACTCCGAAACCCAGTCCTGAATTTTTTCAGAACTGCCTTCCTGATACTTTTGGAGGAAATTGACGATTCCCTCGAAGGTGGTATGCCACTTCGTTCCTGGATATTTCACCGAGTCCACAGCTACTTCAACCTTATCTCCGTAGAGCAGGACGTCCACCACATTTTCAGGAAGCTTATTGATAGGCGTACTCATGCTACATTTGTAATGCTTCAGGATCGCCTCAATTTTCTTAAATATCCAGATGTCTCTATATTCGCCCAAAGGAGCAATTCCCCCTCTGGTAATACTCAGACTGGGATCGGGAATGATACTTTCTTTGGTGATTTCTTCAGTAATCCCGAGCCCATTACAGGTAGGGCAGGCTCCATATGGACTATTGAAAGAAAAAGTGTTAGGGGCAGGCTCATCGTAAGAAAGTCCTGTTTCCGGATCCATCAAGTACTTGGAGAAATGATGAATTTCTCCTTCCTCATCCCGAATCATGATCACCCCTTTGCCATGTTGCAAGGCAGATTTGAGAGATTGAGTGATTCTAAATCTATCGGACTCATCAGCGACAATACGATCGATTACAATTTCAATGTCGTGAATTTTATAACGGTCCACCTGCATTTTGGGAACCATTTCCATTACCACGCCATCAACCCGAACTTTGGAGAATCCCATTTTTCTGATCTGCTCAAAAAGCTCCCTGTAATGTCCTTTCCTTCCTTTGACTACCGGAGCAAGGATAAAGAGTTTTTTTCCTTCAAACTTGGAGAAAAGTTGCTCGATAATCTGGTCTTCTGTTTGCCTCACCATCTTTTTCCCTGTTTCATAGGAAAAAGCCTCCCCGGCTCTTGCGAATAGCAATCGCATAAAGTCGTAGATTTCGGTAACTGTGCCTACTGTGGAGCGAGGATTTTTCGAGGTGGTTTTTTGCTCTATGGCAATTACAGGCGAAAGCCCATTGATTTTATCTACGTCGGGTCTTTCCATCCCACCTAAAAAAGAGCGGGCATAGGCTGAAAAGCTCTCCAAATATCTTCTTTGTCCTTCCGAATAAATGGTGTCAAAAGCGAGGGAGCTTTTTCCGCTTCCGCTCAGACCTGTAACCACCACCAGTTGGTTGCGGGGAATTCTGACATCCAGATTTTTCAGATTATGCTCTCGGGCACCAAAAATTTCAATAAATTCTTCCTGAGAAGCAGTGGATTGACTCATAAATCGATGGGCAATTTTAAACGGCGAAGGTACTCAATTATCGATTGATTACCAGAACTACTCCAATAACCTGAGGACTGCCCGTCTGGTTTCCAGAATTGGGTATTTTCCTCAATTAAACTGTCAATTCCAATAAATTTCCTTCAGGATCTGATATTACAGACTCATAATATCCATCGCCTGTAGTTCTGGGTCCATCTAAAATCGGAATGCCCTCAGATTTGAAAAATTGGGTTATTTCATCCACCTTTTCTTTCGAGCCTAAAGAAATAGCTATATGAGCATAGCCTGAATATATTTTTGATCCTTCTGCCCTGCTTTCCAGATCTTGTCTATTCATCAGCTCCAGTCTTGCACCATTGGGGAATTTTAAAAAATAAGAACTGAACCCCTTTTTTTGGATTGATATAAAGCTCTCCTGCTTCAAGGCTCAGGTAATGGCAATACCAATTTTTCATGCTCTCCAGATTCTCTACCCAAATGGCTATATGCTCTATTTTCATCTGTTTATAATTTGTTTTTCAAAGGTCAGATGGAATCTTCGCATTGGTTCCCCGATACATCGGGGCGTCTCTCTGTGTGTCACTTTGGGTCGTGCTCGATTTCATCTGTTTATATTTTGATTTTTAGAGGTCAGATGGAATGCCCTACCCCGATTTATCGGGGCATCCCCCTCCCGAAACAAGTTCGGGACAAGTTGTGTGAGATTTTTCCTCATGGGAATTTCATATTATTTACCATTCTCTTCCCACTGGAATCACTTTCCAGTTTTGATCAAAATAAGGGGTCTTTTCATAAAACCAGCGATAGATTCTTCTCGCATTTTTAGCGAAGTCAGGGTCTTCTGATTTTTTCTTCTCAAATTCGGTTTTGAGCTTTGGATCTTTTGCTAGCATTTGAGCAATCAAAGGCTCCATAATGTAAGTCTCCATATATTCTGTTTGGCTGAATACGGAATTGAAATATCCCCATTGAAAAAAGCTGTCCACGGATTCCTCTTCCAATAAAATTACTGCCAGTTCCCCCAAAGCTTGGTCAGTTTTGACTCTTATGGAGCCTGGAAGGAAAGTTTGCGTTCGGTAGATTTTTTCTGAAGAAAATTCCTGCACTCTCATTAAGCCTTCATAGGGCTGACTGCCCATTTTAAAGTCTATTACTTTGGAGTATTCTAGCCTGATGTCTTTTGGCTCACTCAAGATTTCCAAATCAATCCCGTGTAGCTTTAATTTTTCAATGACCTCCGACCACTCTGAGGAAATCCAATAAGCTTTGGGAATAGGGACTGTTTGCACAGGCACGTCCATCAAAAGGGTAGGGACTTCCTGAGTGATTGCCTTACCTTCCCAAACCACATATTCGGATCCAGTTAGGGAAGATTTTTCTTTTCTGGATGCTATCCCTTTGAATTGCATGGTGTCGGCTGGGCTCTCCCTAAATTTGAATTTCACATCAAGGGATTCCTTTGCCTGATTTTGATCCACAGCAACCGCTTTTTTAACTGCGTCAAAATGCTTAGCCATGGTCAAAATCGCTTGTTCCATGAAGACATAAGTTCCCAATACGCGTTGTCTGAATGGCTTTAGAGAGTGATTTTCTATTAAAATGGAGGGTAAATGCCTAACATCTCCATAGGTATGAGAAAATCTGGGGCTGAAAGAAAAGGCTACATTTCCGGAGGAAAAATCATCCCCATTCGCAGCGAATAGAAGAGGACCTGGAATATGACCCTTGCTACTCAAAGCAGCATCAACTTCTTTCTGAAAAGTATTAGCTAAAAACTGACTGATAGCAGGAGAATATCCTCCTGTCTTTACAAAGCCGTAAGTGATGTCATATTGATAATCTGCACCATCTGTGACATGCACATCCACATATAAATCCGGCTCATATTCATTGATCACTTCTATGACGGCCTCAACTCCAGCAGTTTGGATTTTGGTAAAATCCCTATTGAGGTTTAGGTTTTTGGCATTGGTTCTCCATCCCATTTCTACCGGCCCTCTTTGATTGACGCGGCCATAAGGGCTTCTTCTTTCATGTCCATCCACATTAAGTATGGGGATAAAAAGAATATTGGCCTGATCCAATAAGTGGCCTTTTTCTCCATGGATGATATCGCGAAGCAACATCATGCCGGCATCTTTTCCGTCTATTTCTCCGGCATGAATTCCCCCGTGGAAAAATATCAGCGGTTTCTCTTCCTTTTTTAACCTTTCTCCGTCAAAAAATTGATTTTTGGAAGCGATGAGTATCCAAATATCCCTTCCCTGTTCACTTTTGCCGAGGCTTTTAAGTTGGAGGTAAGGACTGGAGTCAGCTAATTTTTTGATCCAAAGGTAGGTTTCCTCATAAGTTGGAGATTTTTTCAGGTCGCTTGCTTCTCCTGGAGTTATCCAAGGATGATCTTTCGCTACAATGAGGGCTTCCGATTTTCCTTTCCAGGGCAAAAGTGGAGGCATTACATCTTGAGCATAAGTGAAAATTGGTAAAAGGATCAGAAGGAGTAGGGCTTTTTTCATCATTACATACAATAGAGAGGCAAAATAAAAGCTCAAATCGAATTATCCGATTTGAGCTTTACAGAATGGTCTAAATATCTTTTGAATCAGGATTTGTACATTAAATCATAGTATTCTTTCGCCATTCTATTACTTTCAAAAAAGCCGATGACATCTTTCATGCCTTTTTGAACTAAGGCTCTCCAGCCTTCTGGATTATCGTAATAAAGCGGAAGGATTTCTTTTTCCAGCACTTCATAGAGCTTATTCAAATCGTATTCGTCTTGCTCTTCCACATGCATGGATGCATAGTTAGCTGGAGGAACGATGAAGCTGTTTTTTCCATGCTCTGCAAATTCACAGATCCACCCGTCAAAAGTGGAAAGATTTACCCCTCCATTCATGGATGCGGTCATACCCGAAGTGCCAGAGGCTTCTCTCGGCACGCGTGGATTGTTCAGCCAAATATCAGACGCCTGCTTGAGACGCTTGCTCAGAGTCAACTCATAACCTGTACACACTGCCATATTAGGATATTGCTTGCTCAAATGAACCAGCTGGTTGAAAACAGAAATGGCATTGTAATCTAATGGATAAGGTTTACCTGCCCAGATTATCTGAATTGGATATTTCGAATTGCGCATTAATGCATCAAATCGTCGGATATCCCGAGTGATCAATTCGGCTCTTTTGTAACTGGCAAATCTTCTGGCCCAAACGATAGTCAGTACTTTCGGGTTCATGAGTTTACCTGTCTGATCTGCTACGATATCAAATGCTCTTTTCTTCAAAAACTGCTTTCTATCTTCAAAAAGAGCCACATCGTCCTGCTCCATGTAATGATAGAGTTGCTTATCCGCCCAGTATTTGAAGTTTTGGGAATTGGTAATGTGGGTAATTTCCGGGATGTTTTTGTGGGATTTCCACATTTGCCTACTAACTTTTCCATGGAGTTCAGAGACTCCATTCGCTTTTCTGGCGAATCGAAGCGCTGCTAACGAGTGATTGAAAACATCACCTTCCATACCGGTGAGTTTTTTCACTTCATCCACAGAGTATCCGTTGAAAAAGCTCATTTTATTCAGTAGATGAATATCGTGTTTTTCATTTCCGGCCTCCTCTGGGGTATGCGTGGTGAAGACCAGTCGTTTTTGAACTTCCTTCTTGCTGCCGAATTTTCTCATTAGATGAAATACGGCACTGACTCCATGAGCTTCATTCAAATGGTATACATCCGGATTAAAATTGAGAATATCCAATAATTTGGCTCCGCCTATACCCAATAGTAAACACTGCGCAATCTTGGCTGCAGTGTCGGAGTCATATAATTTATGAGTGATTGTCTGACTGAGATAGTCATTTTCAGGAAGGTCTGTGCTCAATAGAAACAAGGGCGCAGACTTGAAAGTATCCGGAGCCAAATAGAAAGCCTTGACCCAAACTGGCACATCATGAACTGTTACCTGAAACTTGATCCCTGTATCCTCCAAGAAGCTGTAGGTCTTTTCGTACCACTCTGGCTTAAGTGTTTGGTCATGATGCCTCGTCTGATCGTAATAGCCGTATTTCCAAAGGATGCCTATACCAATCAGGTTTTGTCCTAGTTCATAGGCACTTCTGAGATGTGAGCCTGAAAGGAATCCCAAGCCACCTGAATAGATTTTTAAAGGTTGGTGAATGGCAAACTCCATAGAGAAGTAAGCCACTTTTTCAGAATAGTCTGAGGATATCGAATAGGGTACTTTATAGTTTTTAAAATCTGTCATAGTTGTCTGAATAAGAGCGCCTAATTTATGGGAAAAGAAATCGCTTTTAAGCAGAATTTTGAGGAATGTATCAGGAAAATTTAATGCAACCGGTTGAAATCGAGCTTGAAGGTGATATTAAAAAATCAAGTGGATTATCATGGGCATAGTTGTTATGTAATGCAAGATTCTCTGATCATTTCCTTGATTTTAACCGAGAAGCTGGTTTGCTCTTAATTGAAAGCCGATATTATTTTCATCATTCTAAAGCCAAAAAACTTTTAGCTGAGTCCACGAAATTATTAAGAGGCGAAATCATTGAAGTAAGATATAAATACTGTCTTGCTGATTTTTTTTAAAATAAAATACCGTAATAGATACAAAATACATTCCAAACAGTATAAAGAATAACTTAGCTATTTTATTGTAGATTCTTTAAAAGCTGATAAAAGTCATCCTTTTAGCCAATTCTCGTCAAGTTTTAATCCAATCGCTGAACCTACTTTTGGATCAACAAACAAGTTCACTAACCCTTTAATGCGATGGAAAGGCTTACAAAATACATACTGTTGACGCTGATCTTGGGAGTACTCCAAATACAAGTTGGATACGCTCAGCAACAGTTGTTTACAATCAAAAATTCAGCAGAGGTAAAAGTTTCCGGCACTTCGACAATTCATGATTGGGATATGGTAACCGAAGGTCCTTTACAAGGCCAGGCATCCATAAATCTATTGAGTGGAAAGCTGGAAGGAATTCAAAGTTTGACGATAAAAGTTCCTGTGAAATCCCTGAAAAGCGGAAAGAGCTCCATGGATAAAAATGCTTATGAAGCTCTTAAAGCAGAGCAGTTTCAGTCAGTTGATTTTCAATTAATCAGTCTGGACGAAATTCAGAGCAAATACCTGATGGCCACCGGAAAACTCAGTATAGCAGGAGTCAGTCAAACTGTAAAAATGAAGGTCAATTACCAGGTAAATGGAAATTCTGTCCTTTTCTCCGGTAATCTTCCGATCACCTTTACTCAATTCAAACTTAGTCCACCGACTGCTGTATTCAACACCATCAAAACCGGTAACGATTTACAGATTTCTTACAAAGCGATTTACGAACAAAAAAATTAACCCTTATCTCAATTGATTATGAAAAAGCAATTAACCTGGTTTGGCACATTGGCGATAATTCTCATGGCGCTGAGCCCTTTGGCAACAAATGCACAAGAAAAAACCGAGTTACAATATTTTAGATCCAATGATAAAGAAGGTCTAAATGTATTTGAAACTCCGAAAGAAGCGAAAGGTACCTTTGATAAGGTAAGAGTATTCGTTGGAGGTGATTTTGCACTCCAATTCCAGACCATTAATAACTACAACAATCTCAATAACTTGGTGGAGTTAGGTTCCAATTTCAATCTTCCTTCTGCTAACCTTAACATCAACACACAATTAGCTGATGGTATGAGATTGCATTTAAGAACTTATCTTTCTTCTAAGCACCATAACGAGGCTTGGGTAAAAGGTGGTCACCTTCAAATCGATAGGCTGGACTTTATCAGACCTGGTTTTATGGAAGGCTTTATGAATATCGCGACCATTACTGTTGGTTTGGATGAATTCAACTATGGGGATGCTCACTTTAGAAGATCTGATAATGCGCGAGTGATTTACAATCCTTTCATAGGCAACTATATAATGGACTCATTTTCTACTGAGGCATTCGGAGAAATAACCATTCAAAATAATGGGTTTATCGGGGTAGTTGGACTTTCCAATGGTAAACTCAATCAAAATGTGATTGTCAATGATAACTCTGACAATAAGGCTTCTTTCTACGGAAAATTGGGTTTTGATAAGCAATTGAGTGATGATTTACGACTAAGATTAACAGGTTCTTGGTACTTGAATAATGGTACTACCACAGGTACTTGGTTGTACGGAGGAGACAGAGCCGGTTCTAGATACTACGGAGTGATGCAGGCCTTAGAGGGAAATGCAAGCGATTTCGAGGGAAGATTTAATCCAAGATTCAAGCAAATGACCGCGATGCAGTTCAACCCTTTCATCAAATATAGAGGCTTGGAGTTCTTCGGGATCTATGAAGTGGTTAACAACTCTCCAGACCAAGGAGATGGTCAATTCACTCAAGTAGCTGCAGAAACACTCTACAGATTTGGCACCACCGAGCAGTTTTACCTAGGACTCAGATGGAACTCAGTGAATGGTAATGCAAATAGCACTGCTCCTGATACCAAGATTACAAGATTGAATTTAGGTGGAGGTTGGTTTATGACTAAGAATGTGCTTCTAAAATTAGAATATGTAAATCAAGAGTATAAGGACGGTTTTGCTCCGGATAGCAAATACTTTGAAGGTCGCTTCAAAGGTGTGAACATGGAAGCTGCGATTAGTTTCTAATCCAGAAACTAGATCACCCAAATCGGCCCTGGAAACGGGGCCGATTTTAAAGTTTTACAGTCATGGAAAAGATAGTCACTTCCCTTCTTATTTTATTTATTTCTTTTGGCTTCAGCCTAAAAGAAAAAGAAGATATCACTCATTGGAAGGTATCTAAGGAAAGTGTGGTTGAAATTTTAGGTAAAACCAATGTCAATCAATTCGAATGCGCAGCTTTGGGCTATCAGGGGAATGATATATTAATTGAAACGCTCTCACCTGAAAAGCACATTGCTCACTGGTCTGGAGAAATTGTGTTGAATTCAACGAATTTCAATTGCTACAACAAGTTGATGACCAGAGATTTCCATGAAACTGTCAGAGCTGAAGAACATCCTGAAATAAGAGTAAGGTTTTTAGATCTTGTCCGAACCAATCCCAACACCCCCTCTGAAAGTCTCAAGGGGAATGTTGAAATTACTCTTGCAGGTGTGTGTAGAAGATTTCCGATTTCCTGTCAATTGCAAATCAAGCAAAATGGAAAAACTACGCTCAGCGGAAAGCAAACAGTTACTTTTTCAGATTTCTCAATTGATCCTCCAGTTAAGTTTTTTGGTACAGTAAAAGTCCATAATGAAATTCAAGTTCGATTTGGACTTGTTCTCGAACAAATTTGAGTTAAGCCATCAAAGCTGCTAATCCATTGGCATCCGGCTTATTTTTCACTTGACAGATATCATCAAGAATCATGGTTTCTCCATTTGCAGCTTGATATGCTGGCCAAGTAGGAAGGCCTCCTCCATTCGGATTCCCTGTTTTCATAAAGGCTAGCAAAGCAGAAGACATCTTATCAGACAAGGCTCTTGGTCTGGCTCCTCCTCCAGTATGGGTATACATGCGATCAGTATTCTGGTACCAGAAACAGATATCTATGCAGTGAAATGCTTTCATGCGGCCATCGTAGAGATTGGGTTCCCAACCAAACCAGGCTAAATAAACCGGTGCAGATTGGGAGGCTTTTGCTGTGGAGGTATTGATAGCACCTTGGCGGTTGGATAGGATCATGGCCCAAAGATCTGCCGGAGATGCATTTGGAAAGTCCTTTGCATAAGCAGCATAAATAGCATCAGATTGTTCACCAAATCTACCTTTTAGCTGCTCCACTACCCCGGCTTTATCTATTTTTTCCAGTTCGGCATTGGTTCGGGTTGGGTTCCATTCATGGAATGTGGTACAAACCATCAAGGGCATGTTGGCTGCATGGCCTGAAGTTTCTGAAAAGAACTCACCTTTCGGAATATGTACTCCATCAGCAACAGGACCGAAACCACCTCGAAAGCCGGGCTGAGGGTTATCTTTCCGCATTCGAACTAAAGCACGATTTGCGACATCTAAATACTCTCTCCACGAGATTTCCTGAATTTGATCCAGCGTAGCAGGCGTTAGTTTTGCCTCCTCCATGACATAGCGACCCAATGTCTGTGCATATTCTTTGTCATTGGCTTGAAGCATGCTGCCACTGAGCGCAACGCCTTTATGTACCATACCTTCGGAAGCAGGCATGGCCATGGTGCAGGTGACTTTCGCACCTCCTCCGGATTGCCCCATGATGGTGACATTTCCAGGATCTCCTCCAAAATTGGAAATATTGGTTTTCACCCAGTTCAAAGCCGCAATGATATCCAACATGCCAACATTTCCTGAGTCTTTATATTTATCGCCTCCTACAGCGGATAAATCTGTGAAGCCAATTGGTCCCAACCGGTGATTAATGGATACGAAGACGATATCTCCGTTTTTGGCAATATTTTCCCCATGGTAGCCATCCTGCTCAATTCCATTTCCATTGGTAAATCCACCTCCGTGAAGCCAAACCATCACTGGGCGCTTTTTCCCATCAGCGATTCCATTGGACCAAACATTTAGGCGCAAACAGTCTTCGCTGAGATCGTCATAGTTCCAATGATCCGCAAAAGAGTAGTGGACATTTGCATAGCGATTATCCATAATCTGAGGAGCGGTGTTTCCCCACCAAATAGTGGGTTTGACATCAGTCCAGGGTTCAGGTTTTTTGGGAGCCATAAATCGATTTTTCCCAGCAGTGTCTGCTCCATAGGGAATCCCCAAGTAGGTAAATATGCCATTCAGGATATAGCCTCTTACTTTTCCTGAGTCGGTATTGGCGATTGCTATATTATCTCCAATTTGGAGAACCTGATCATCCGAAGCTGCTTTCGGGGCGGAGGAAAGTGCATGTGCTTGTGAAGCGAATGGGATGGAAGCTGCAAGTGTTCCGGCGCCAACTTTCTTAAAAAAATCTCTTCTGTTGGTTTTCATAGGTGAGGGAGTTTTGGATTATTGTTTCAATATGACAAAATAGAAAAAGAAATTGAGAATCAGAGTATAATAGAAAAATTATAATGCCTATGAATCAAGTTCTATTTTTAATATGGAGTTTCGATAATTAAATTCATCCATCTTTTTATTAAAAAAAGTAGCCTTTTATGCACATATCAATATGCACTATTGAGTGAAAAATGCACGAGTTAATTTTTGGCTCTCAATTCATTTCCTCTTTACTAAAAAAGCCGACCCCATTTTCAGGAGTCGGCTTTAAAAAACCGGCTTTCAGCTATTGATTTCAGCCTTCAGAATTCATATTTCATCCTTTCCCTACTGTCCAACCAGGAAAATCGCATTGCTCAGCACCAATTTTCCGGATTCCCAGAAACCACGGAAAATCGGATTATCCACGAAATAGACAATTTCTCCACGTCCCATTCGTTCGGAACCGATGGCTAAGGATCCCCCCATGGAAGATTTGATTTTATAACCTATGTATCCGGTTCTGTAGGAATCATTGGAGCTGATTTTTCCTGCATTGACTCCGTCGAGTAAGTAGGCAAATTTATTGGAGTTGTTTTTCAAAGCGTAATACTTGCCCTGAGTTCCAAAGCCAAGGGGATGTGTAACATCCATATCAACTTGGTAAATTGCTCCTGCAGCTCCGCCTGAGATTGCCAAACGTTCTCCCTCCTGATAAGGCTCTAAGCGTTCTTTTCTAGCCAGGGTGTCAGCTGTTTTTTCGGCAGCTTTTTTCTCCTCATCGGTATCGAAAGTTTTCAGAGAAAAACCTTCCTTGTTTGCAAATAGGTTCACAGCGCCATCTATCGCAAGGATTTTTCCACCTGCGCGTATCCATTCCATAAGTTTATCCTGAGCTGCTTTATTCAGTCCTCCGCCCCACATGGATGGGAGAATGATCACATCGTATTTGCTTAGGTCATATCGGGCCATGTTGTCCAATTCCAAGTTTGAAAGTGGATAGTTCAAGTCCTTTTCGAAGAAATGCCAAAGCTCACCGTAGTTCAGAGAAGAAGTCCCAGCTCCTCCTACCAATGCAACTTTTGGGGCCTGGATAATCCGGATATTAGGTGAGCCAAAGTCTTTGCCTTCTTCCATGTAACCAGTCATGGTTGTTTCAAGGGAGATACCAAATTGATTGGCAATTCCTGTAACTTTTTTATCGAAGTCAGCGACATATTCATTACCTCCTTTGGTGATTAGCAGAGTGCCGGCTGGGAAGCTTTTTCCTTCTGTTTTGAAAGGGAATTCAGGATATTTTACTCGTATGCCTTCTCTTAAAAGTGCTGCAAGAAAAGCTGCATCTCTTGTTCCTTCCCATTTAGCAATATAAGCTACAGGGGTTTTTCCTGGGACATTTGCTACAAAATCTACTTTCTCATAAGCTCCGGCTGGGTCTAGTCTGCTTTCTAAAGCGTAGGCTTTCAAATTATAGGCATAAGGTAAAGCCCATGAAGTAATATCGTAAGTGATGCTATCGTTCAATTGAGGATTTGGCTCAAAAAAGACCTGTGCCAAAACAGATTTTGGCTGATAAGCTGAGATTACAATGTCCTTTTCAGAGGTGCTGAAAGCTGCACTTTTTCCGCTTTGATATTCAAAACCTCTCAAACCTGATTTACTTCCCGCCTTTCCATACTGGATTCCATTTTTATCCAATAGCTCCAATAACTTGGCAATTTGTGCAGGGTTGCTTTCTCCTTTGATGACAAAGCTTTTGTATTTACCCTTCGGGTTAGTTGAGTTCTCTTTGTAAAACTTCTCAAACTGCTCCAGAAGTTTTGAAGCATTCTGGCTGGTTACTTCTGCGGCTGACATGGCAGCGGTATAGTGTCCTTCGATTCTGTAACTCAGCGTTACTGTATCTCCTACGGCATTGAAACCACCTCGGCCAGCCTGACCTCCTCCACCTTGCTCTATGGTCATTCCGATTGCTCCGTTAAACATCGGGTAAGAATCACCATAAGAAGGATAGAGTAAATCAAATCGCTCTTTGGTAAAATAAAATCTACCCATATCATCGAAATACTTGGCGGTATTTCTTCCAAAAATATCCTGGAACTCATGCTGCCAAGCAGTCAGCTGCTCATGCAGTGGTTCAGCGGCAGGAGCCATGTAGAATGGATTATTAATGCCTTGCTCATGAAAGTCCAAATGCAAATGCGGCATCCACTGCTGATACATTTTCAGTCTTGCCTGAGACTCGACCTGCACCTGCCATGCCCAGTCTCTGTTGAGGTCAAAAAGATAATGATTTGCTCTACCTCCCGGCCAAGGTTCGCTGTGCTCCATGGATTGTAAATCTGGCTGCAGGATGGTATTCATTTTTTGGTTGTACCACATCGCATAGCGATCTCGACCATCTGGATTAATAGCCGGGTCAATGATGATAACCTGATTTTTCAGCCATTCCTGGGATTTTGCATTAGTAGGATTAGCGAGTGTATGAAAAGCTGAAATAGCTGCTTCCATACCCACAGATTCATTTCCATGCACATTGAAAGACATCCAATTAATTGGGATAGCTGTAGAGGGAGTTCCTTCCATCAACCCGGCTCTTTTAAGGTTGTCGGTCCGTATTTGTTCCAGATTAGCCATGTTTTCAGGGCTTGAAAGGATTGCCATGATCAGCGGACGCTTTTCGTTGGTTTCCCCGTATTGGATGAGTTTGACATTGGGATTATTAGCGGCAACGTGTTCGAAGTAGTCTACCATGCGGTGATGGGGAGTAAATCGGTCACCGGGCTTGTAGCCTAGAAACTGCTCTGGTGTTTGGATCTGCGCTTGCGCGAAAGTCCAGCATACCAAGCTGAAAAGAGTGAAGAGTAGTCGTTTTTGCATAAGAGAAAATTTCATTGAATGCCGAATTTAAAACTTAAAGCCAAAGAGATAAAACCAGCAATGGAAAAGCGCAAAAAAAGCTATTTAGAAAACTGTCCAAATATTTATTTACCATGAAAATCGTAAAATATACTTTCGATTTTCATGGTAAATAATTTGTAAATCTGATTAATTAATTCTATTTTTACCATGAAATCCGTAAATTGAACTTTCGATTTTCATGGTAAAAGATCGTCAAATTCTCCCTCTTTTGCAGGAGTATCTATCCATTTTCCCAGCTGTAGGCCTATTGGGTCCTCGACAGGTGGGAAAGACAACTTTGGTCAAAAACCTGAAACTCGAAAAGGACAGCCTCTACCTCGATCTGGAAAAATCCTCTGATCGGGCAAAACTGGTCGATCCGGAGCTTTTCTTAAAAGCCCATGCGGATAAAACGGTCATTCTCGATGAGATCCAACTTATGCCTGAGCTTTTTGCCGAGCTTCGAAGCTTAATCGATGAGCAACGCGAACCTGGACGTTTTATCTTGTTGGGTTCGGCTTCACCGGACCTGATCCGAAAAAGTGCAGATTCCTTGGCCGGTCGAATTGGATACTTGGAACTGACGCCATTTTACCTTGGGGAGATTGATTCGGATGAGTTGGAAAAACTCTGGATTCGAGGTGGATTTCCCTTGTCTTTTTTTGCCAAAAATGAACGAGAGTCTCAGCTTTGGAGGCGAAACTTCATCAAAACCTATCTCGAACGTGACCTGGCACAAATCGGATTAAGTACCGATCCGAGACTGATTGAGCGCTTTTGGATGATGCTTGCCAATGCACAGGGGGGAATCTGGAATGGAGAAAGTTTCGCAAGGGCCCTAGGGATTACACGACCTACCGTAAACCGATACTTGGAGTTTCTTGAAGGTTCGTTTATGGTTAGGATTCTGGCACCTTTTCATCAAAATATTAAAAAGCGCCTGGTCAAATCTCCAAAGGTTTTTATCCGGGATACTGGATTGCTACATTCCCTGGCTGGAGTGGAAGGTATGGATGCTCTGATCAACCAATTATTGGTCGGACCGAGTTGGGAGGGCTTTGTGATTGAGCAGATCATCTCCACGCTGAAGGATGAGTTTGAATATTACTTCTACCGAACCCATCAGGGCGCAGAATGCGACTTGCTTTTGGTGAAAAATGGAGTGGTCAAAACGGCTATCGAAATCAAAAACACCCTCTCGCCTAAGCTCAGTAAAGGCATGCAGATCAGCATGGAAGATACGGGTGCTGAAAGCGGTATGATTATCTGTAGGATTTCGGATAGCTTTCCTCTTTCAGAAAAAGTGATGGCCTTGGGATTGAGGGAGTTTTTGGGAAACTCATTCGTATAAAAATAACACCGCTTACTCCCTCTCCACTAAATCCTTCCTTGTAAAATTAATTTTCAATGAAGCTTTCTGAAACTAAAATCACAAATATTTTAACTATTTAAACGTAATGCTTTATGAAAAAAATTAAACCCGGATTATGCATTAGAATCTGTAGTGAGAGGTCAAACCGCAATAAAATCAAGTATTTAGCGAATGAAGCATAGCACCGCTACGGTGATTGAGCTAAATACAGCAAAGCGATTGATTTTGAAGCGGTTTGGACTCGTAATAAGAAGTCTACTGTATATTTCGGGTTAAAGTTTTTGTGGCAGTAATTGCTGCCTTTGCTTTACCCCATTTTGGAATGGCGTGTAGTGGTAGTTGGTATACTTGCGAAAATTTGGGAGAATTCTTGATTCAAGTTGCGGAGAATTGTCCATGTGATGGGATCATGATCATTGAAGATTGTGATGCTGGAATGATCGAACTTGATTATAGTTGTGAAGATTAATCAAGTAATAGAGTATCCCAAGTTTTTCTTGGGATGCCTTTAAAAATTCAGGGAATTTAAATTTTATAAATTAATGAGAGTCTTTTTTCTTCTTTTATTGGTATTTTGTTTTTCGTGCCACTCTGATACTATTAGACCATTTAAAATTCATTTTGAGGAAATGAATTTACCAATTGATCAGGTAGGAGTCTCGTCCTCAAGACCCTTTTTTTTCTTCATCGATTCTAGTGGAATGTACGTTTTTGATGAATTTTCAAGAACAATTTTAAAATTTGGTCAAAACGAGGTAGTACCCAAAGAGTTTATATCTTTTGTAGATGAGGATAGATTTGAAGTCTCCGAGATGCAAGGCTTTATTTATTCCAAGGTTGGCTTTTTCTTCTTTAATCCAAATCAAATCGTTCATTTAGATAATGAAGGTGAAGTAAAGAGATTTCGACTAGAGGATTTAACTATTGATTCAACGAGTGAATTCCTGGACTATGGTTATAAAATTCAATTTAACTTGACTTTTGGAAAGACTATTTCGGCTTTTGATCCTGAAAATAATAGGTTGTTTTTTGTTTTAAAGAAAGATAAGGAAATGAAAGTTGGAGAATATTCATTGAATTCTCCTTCAAAAGTGAAGGTCTATGAAATCATCGATAATGATAGGATCGATGTCCAAAGAATTGGGAATCAATTTACAAGTAAGATTTCTCTAAGTAATGCTGTAAGCCCTATTCTAAGTTACGCAAATGGGAATCTTATGATTTCATATCCTTTTCAAAACTCTTTTCAGGTATTTGATTTGAAGACAAATAGGCTTTTTGAAAGTACTATTACTTCCTCGATACACCCGAATTCGAAAGAAATTCAATATGTCGAAAAAGATGAACTAAATGAGTTTGTTGCCAAAATAAAAGCTTGGAATAACGATATTACATTTGGACCAATTTATTGGGAGGAAGAAAATCAAGTTTATTATCGATTAGTTAAGGGAGTTTCGAAGAGTTTGAATCCATTTGAAGGTGAGCTTTTTCTATCACTTTTTGATTCTAATTTTTCCTTGATTCAAGAAGAAAAATTGGAATATGGTTCAAATCTCTCCTTTGAGTATTTTAAATCGGATAAAGAGATCTGGATAAAGAAGGTTTCAACAGCAGAAGATGACTTGGCGTATGAAACTATAACCTTGTCAAAATGATTTTTAAATCCTTTTGCATTGATAGGTTACATATCGTCTTTGAAAAAGTTTGATACTCCAGTTGGTTGGCAGATTGGCAAAGAATAAAAAAAGCACAAAATCTTATCGACTTTGTGCCTGATAGTTTGGGATCTAAGGGATTCGAACCCATGACCTCTGCTCTGTCAAAGCAGCGCTCTAAACCAACTGAGATAAGATCCCATTGATGGTTGCGAAGATAGTCATCCGGTTTAGGCTTCACAATAGTAGAGAATCATTGGAACCCTTTTTTTTTTGGTTTAGGCATTATTGGGTTCAGTTTCCTTTTTTCTATGGAAAATAGGTATGCCTACCCGATCTATATGCTTTATTAATTCAGACTCTTGAATCTTATGATAATTGACTAGGTCAAAATGATAAGGCATATTGGTCTCTTCATTGAGTAGATAACTGATTTGACTGACTTTTTCAAAGGTTAGACTTTCTCCCTTCAAGGCCAAGTCCACATCACTTCCAGGGCGGAAATTTCCCTTAGCTCTGCTTCCAAATAGAATCACTTCTTCTACAAGTTTATGATTTCCAAAAATTTCAAATATGGCAGCCATATCCGATTCCAAAAGTCCAAATTTATTCTTCATTTACTTTTCTTTGGAAGGTGAAGCGCAGTGCGTTTAATAAAGGGAAATATTTTTCCTGAATGAGTTTTTCCATTTCAGTAGCCTTTTGCTCATCATAGGTATGAGCAGTTAGGTTTCTATCTTGTAGCAAATCCATCCAATCATGGCCATTTTCCAAAAGATTGACTTCAAAAGCCTTTTTTAGAGCTGCCCTTGGTGAACGAATATCTACGAAACCTTGCTCTTCCAGGTAATCCTTGACCATGTTCCAGGCAAGCTCAAATGACATTTCAAAAAACTGAATAATACCGGCTTTTTGTACCAAATCCGGATTTGGAATTTGTAAGGCCTTTTCCAAATGACCTAAGGCTTTGCTAAAGTTAGAAAAGCGTTGTTTCCAGCGGATATCTTCATTTTTCATGCTTGAATTCCTGTATTTCTATGCACAAAATACAGCTTTAATTCTGTTTTTCCTTTTTTGACCATTAGAACAAGGTTGTGAATCTTCAAGGTTGAAGGAGTTTATTAGTCTTCTGATATTTCTTGTGCTATCGATTTTAATTGAGGAATAAGCTTCGAAATATAATCTTTGTAATAAGCCAAATCTTTCTCTTCAGGAATTAATCGTTTTTCAGAATTCGCTTCAAACTGATCCTCAAGACTAGTTTTTGATCCTAGATCCTTTCTGATTTGATTGAACAAATCAGGGCTCACCAAAGCATGGGAACTCCAATACTCTGGATCAAAAGCAACAATTGTTTCCAATCCCACAAAACCAAATCCTTTTTCAAGCGATTCTAAATCTTGTCTGGACTGGACAAAGTGAAAATCCTCGAAAAGAATTTTCTCTACAATCGTGACTTCACTTCCCTTCTGATATGGTCTTGGATTTCCGATATTGATGGGACCGAAAAGTTTAGCTTTTAATTCTACCTCGCTCATAAAGACTTTGTCACTAGAATTTTCAAAAATGACTGAAAGACTACCGCCCATTTGCCGTTCTCGTCCATTTCGGTTTTTTGGAAATGCGACGTAATTGTATTTGGAGAAGTTGATGGTAATACTCTCGATGTTTTCTCCTGACTCATCCAAAATAATTTTTCCTTCTCCTATGAGAAATAAGTCTGAATTTGCCTTTACGCGCTCATCGTCTTTTGATTTAAACAGGATGATTTCTTTTCCATTTTCCAAGTCATACTGGAAATCATAGAATTTGAGATTTGAAGAGGATAAAGGCCAAGAATACTCAAAAGCATGCATTAATTCTCTTGCATAAAAAGGTTTTATAAAATACTGATCTGACCGTTCTGTACTGGATGAAGTATTCCTTGCAGGAATCGTATCTCCTGTTGCCCAGTCCCAATGATGGCTTCTCCTCAGTTCTAGGGGCACTAGAAATTGATAAGCGCTGCCGCCGCCCCATGCTTGGACAAAATTATAGGGTTTCCATTTTTGAGTTTTGGAGTGTAAAGAAATACCACTCGCTTCGAAAAAATCCACATACTTTTCTTGCTGTTGCACAGCATAATAGCCTCTGAAATTAGATAGGAATGCCTCCTTTTCAAAAGTAGGCTCAAAGTTTTTGTTGAGGTATTTGAGCTGATCAACCGGGTTTTGAAAGGATCGGATTTCGATTTCTTCCAATGCGATTTCTGCCCTTTCCAGAAGAATTACTTTTTCCGCATTTGGCTTTACCCGAAAAGCTTTGTCTTGGTAAAAGAAACTTCGGATAAAAAAGGTGATCCCTTCCTCCAAGGTGATATTTCCAATGCTATCGGTGATTCCGTAAACGGCCCCATTTTCAGAAAATACCGGTAAAAACGGAATGGGGCTCCTTTTTTTATTTTCACCCTTTTCTAGTAAAGAATACTGATGCTTCTTTTGTTCAGCTTCTTGACCGTACGAAAATTTTGAACCCATAAGTATGGCCGCAAAAGTTGCGAAAGCTGACGTAAGTAGGATTGACTTTTTCATTCTGATAACTTCAATCTATAGACGACTATCTTTTCTTCCCGTTCAAATTGCTTATTGTATGAACCGTAGAGGTAAGGTTCCTTGTATCCGAAGTAGTTAAAACCCTTCGGAACAGCTTGGTCCAAAAGTAAGGTGTCATTTCTGTAAAGCTGAATTCCATCTTCTAACGGGCTGTTTTTAGTATAACCTCGTACTAAAAGATCTCGCTCCTCAATAAAATCTAAAGTAGTAAAGTAGTTGACTTTTGGGCGAAGTTCTTCTCTGCCCAGATCAAATTCCGTTACATCCAAAGCGCTCAGATCAGGGTAGTCAGTCAACATGTCTTTGCCAGCATGCCCAAATGCATGCTGAATCAGCCCATCAGCAGAGAACTTGTTCAGCAGACTATCCGCCTCAAAACCTTGAACGTGAAAATTGTTTTTTATTGGTGCTATTGCTGTACCCATTAAGTAGGGGATAAAACTATCGCCTGAATATATTGGAGGGTATCCTCCAGAGATTTGTATTTTCCCATTGCTTAGGTCTAGTATCCCCAGGTTTTTGGCTTCCTCAAAGTAATTTTTATTTAGAATGTAATTGTACTCGGGATGGGTAGAGGATATCTGAATCATCACTTTCCTTTCTCCAAACCAGGTCGGTTTCTGAAATTCATAATGGAGTTCGTAAATGCCTGCGTATTCCGGTTTTGGATTCTTCAACAATTCATCATAAGGCGTATTTTCATGGTAAAAGTCCAAGTTGCCTGTTTGGGAAATAGTCCAGTTCTTATCAACCACATAATAGTCATAACTCCCACCTAAAAGGAAAAGCCCCTGATCTCCGGAAGCCATGGCAACAAGTCCTCCTTTGATCTGATTTGGTCCTTCGCCGATTCCTATTTGCGTTTCTTTTAAGCTAAGGTCATCATTAAAAACATAAATTATCCCGGTTCTTTTATCCGCAAGAATAATCTGATCATTAAAAATCTTCCAAATTCCACTGCCGGAGAAAATGACCTCTTTGTTCTCTAGTGAATCAATTTTTAAAGAAATAGTGTTGATTTCCGCATTCCGATAATAGCCGATCTCTTCACCGTTAAATTTGACTTTTTCGCCGGAAGTACAGGAAAGAAAAATAAAAGAAATAAAAGCCCCGATCAAAAACTGCTTCTTTGATATCATGGAAATTAAGGAGGAGTTATCGGGGCTTTTCATGATACTAGCAGTTAATTGAATAAAAACCGCAGATACCTTGTCCAGATTCAATTTCTGCACATTTTGGTCTTAGTGAAATATGATTTCCTGATCCACAAATCTTATTCCCGTCATCATCTTTTTTACAGCGACATTTCAAAGTATTCGAATCTGGAATATCAGGCAAACTAATTGTCTGTGCTTTAGTAGTTGTTTGGAATAGGTTTGCCCCAAGATCTATGAAGGGACTTTCTAAAGAAATATTCAGTGGGAGTCCAAATGCGAATAAAACTACCATGGACAGCGTGATAATTTGAAATCTTTTAAGAAGTTGCTTTTTCATCATTTCTCAGCTTTAAGTTCAACATTGATTTTATGAAATAAGCTTAGGCCTGAAACTAATTTCAACACTTAGTAAAAAAAAACAAACCTAGTTGTCAAGAAAAATTGAAAAAATCTGATGAATTTTTTAAAAGTTGAAGATTTAGGGAGGTGAGGAATTAGTTGATTTTATGCAAATCCTTCTCTCAAATACTTCGCTGTGTAATTCCCTTCCTCCTTAGCCAAATCCTCAGGAGTACCAGCAAAAGTCAGATGTCCTCCTTTGTTTCCTCCTTCTGGGCCCAAGTCAATCACCCAATCGGCGGATCGGATCACTTCGGTATTGTGCTCGATAATGATGACCGAGTGACCCTGGTCAATCAAGGCGTTGATGCTGTGAAGGAGCTTGCTGATATCATGGAAGTGTAAACCCGTCGTCGGTTCATCAAAAATAAAGAGTACATGATCTCCTGATTTTGTACCTCCTTTTCCCAAGAATGAAGCCAGTTTGACACGCTGAGCCTCTCCTCCGGACAGGGTATTGGAGCTTTGCCCCATGCCGATGTAGCCCAATCCCACTTCTTGAAGAGGCTGCAGTCGGTTGATAATCTGGGTTTTTCCTTTGAAGAATTCCAAAGCCTCATCAATGGTCATGTCCAAGACTTCAGAGATATCCTTGTCTTTGTATTTGACGTCGAGAATCTCATTCTTGAAACGCTTGCCTTTACAGGATTCGCAAGTAAGATGGATGTCCGCCATAAACTGCATCTCTACTGTAGTGACCCCTTCACCTGCACAGTTTTCACATCTTCCTCCGTCCACATTGAAGGAGAAAAATGCCGGTTTGTAGCCCCGTTGCTTAGATATAGGCTGCTCCGAAAATAAGGTTCGGATGGCATCATAGGCCTTGACATAGGTCACTGGGTTGGAGCGGGAGGATTTTCCTATCGGGTTTTGATCCACAAACTCCACTTGGGTGATTTTTTTAAAATCCCCTTCAATCTTGTCGTATTTTCCGCTTTCATCTATGACTGTTCCCAGCATTTTACCCAAAGCTGGATAGAGTACCTTTTTGATCAACGTAGATTTTCCTGAGCCGGAAACCCCCGTGACCACTGTCAGGGTATTCAGCGGAAACTTTACCGTCAGGTTTTTTAGATTATTTTCTCTGGCACCTTTGACGATGATGGAATCTTTCCACTTCCGATTTCCATTTTTCTGGAAGATTTTTTCTTCTCCTCTCAGGTATCGGGCTGTGTGAGTTTGTCCGGAAGAGATTAATTCTGCGATTGAACCTTGGAATAATAATTCACCTCCATTTACTCCTGCATCCGGGCCAATATCAATGATTTGGTCTGCAGCTTTCATGACCTTGTCTTCGTGCTCGACCACGATCACCGTATTACCCATATCTCTGAGCGATTTTAGAACCCCAACCAGGCGATCGGTATCTCTCGGGTGTAAACCAATACTCGGCTCATCCAAAATATACATGGAACCTACCAAGGCCGATCCAAGTGATGTGGCCAGCTTGATTCGTTGGTATTCCCCACCTGATAGTGTGGAGGTCAGTCGGTTCAATGTCAAATAGCCTAAACCTACCTGATCCATAAACTCCAAGCGGCTTACAATTTCCTTGAGCAGTCTATTCGCAACCTTCGCTTCATGTGGAGCTAATTCCAATTGATTGAAAAATCCTAAAGCCTCGTCAATTGGCATTAATACCAAATCGGTAATGGATTTTTCATTGATTTTCACATAGGATGCATCCTTCCGAAGTCTGGTTCCACGGCATTCAGGACAGGTAGTTCTTCCCCTGAACCTGGAAAGCATCACCCTATATTGGATCTTGTGAGTTTTGGTTTCTAAGTCTTTGAAAAATGCGTCTAAGCCTTTGAAATACTTATTTCCAGTCCATAGCAAAGCCTGCTCTTTTTCGGTCAAGTCCTCAAAGGCTCTATGGATGGGAAAATCAAACTCAATTCCTTTTTTCAAGAGTGGTTCTAACCATGAGCGGGAGGATTCTCCTCTCCAAGGTGCAATAGCTCCTTCGTAAACAGACATGGTTTTATCTGGAATTACGAGGTCCGGATCTATCCCTAATACATTTCCAAAGCCTTCGCAGCGTTTACATGCTCCATAAGGATTATTGAAAGAGAAAAAATTAACAGAAGGCAATTCGAAGCTCATTCCGTCCAATTCGAAGCGGTCTGAAAATGCTTTGGTTTCTTTGCCGGGAATCGTGATTTTACAGTCGCCATGGCCTTCGAAAAGTGCGGTTTGGATGGAGTCTGCAATTCTGAACTGGTTGTCTTCGTCATCCTTTCGCACAGCTGCACGATCTATCAGGATTTCATAATCGCCTTTGGGTACTTTCTTTTCTTCTAAAAGTTCTTCTACAAAATAGGCTTCCCCGTCAATCAGAATTCGGGTATAGCCTTTTTGTAACAAAAGTTCCAACTCTTGCTCAACCTTTCTACCTCTCGCTACTTGCAGAGGGCAGGAGATCATCACTTTCTCTCCCTCCTCGAAGGATAGAATGTAATCTACAATATCAGTGACTGTATGATGTTTGACTTCCTTTCCAGAGATCGGAGAGAAAGTCTTCCCAACTCGCGCAAATAATAATTTAAGGTAATCGTAGATTTCAGTGGTTGTCCCTACAGTGGAGCGAGGGTTTTTGGTACTTACTTTTTGTTGTATTGCAATGGCCGGAGCTACACCTTTTATGTATTCTACTTCCGGTTTTTCCATTCTGCCCAAAAACTGCCTTGCATAAGAGCTCAAACTCTCTACATACATGCGTTGGCCTTCGGCAAAAAGAGTGTCAAAGGCGAGAGAGGATTTACCGGAGCCCGAAAGGCCGGTAACGACAACAAATTTATTTCTGGGGATGGCTACGCTCAGGTTTTTTAGATTATTGACCCTCGCGTTTTTGATAATGATGTATTCTTTGGGATCGAGTGAATCGATGTCTTTTTTCTCAGTCAAGGTGCTCAAAGTCATAGGGGACAAAGTTAATCATCTAACCCTAGAAGTCATGGGAAAGTTTATTTCATTGCAATGAGGACTTAACATACCAAACGTAAGTAAGACTGTCTTAAAATTTCACATAGCGCCGCATCTGTGTAATTTTTTTTACCTAGATATTTAAAATTTTCACCGCTGAGGCGCAAAAAGCGCAGAGAAAACTTACAAGTTATTTACAACTCGCTTAATCCCATCAGTTAATCTCACAACATTAAAATTCAATAATAATCCTAATTTCAGATTGGAAAGTTTTAAATATGTCAATACTTGAGCTAAATGGATCGGATTAAATTCTTCGATAGATTTCATTTCTACAATCACTTTTTCTTCCACAAGAAGGTCAATTCTATATCCTGTATCAAGTTTCATTTCTTTATAAGTAACTGGCAATAAAACCTGCCGTCGAAAAAATAAACCCTGATCCTCAAGCTCAAATGCAAGACATGCCTCATAACTGCTCTCTAAAAGACCTGGTCCTAATTGTTTATGCACATTGATTGCAGCTCCAATTATCTTAGAAGAAATTTCATTTTCTGTCATTGCTAAAAAAAATTTTGATTAATTAACTATATTTTATTTATAAAATCAACTAAACCTATTTAATACCTGCGATCTTCTTTGCGATCCCTGCGCCTTTGCGGTTTAAAAATGGATTTTCTACCGGCCTATGCTTTTATCACCGGTAAAGAAGGTAGGAGAAGGGGCTTCGTGACTTTATGGGGGATAACTTTTTGGAGAATACCAAAATCTGGAAAATAGATTTTAAATTAAGCTCCACTTTAGTAGCACTGAACATTTAATAAAATATATAATCGAAAGATCCTAATACCTCAAAAATGTCGTTTAACAGGTGTTCTAACTTACACATAATTACACCTTATCTTTTGTCGTCTCTTTTCACTTCACACAAAGATTGCCTCTTGAAAGGTTGAGCACTCACTTTAAAAGCAGTAGGATATCTTGAATTGTTGAAAAACTCAAGATATGGTTGCTTTGGGATTATAAGATTTTAAATATCCATGAAAGGATATTTTGCCCCTCGCAGAGTCGAGGTACTTCCAACTTTTTCCCTTATTTCGTGGCATGGATATTCAGTTTTTGGTGGATGGATTTGCGGAAGGTTTGAAGGCCATGACTTGGCTCGAAGCTATAGCCGTATTTTTTGGAATCGCTTCCGTGTTTTACTCCATGCGCGAGCATATCTGGGTTTATCCCACTGGGATCATTTCTACCCTGATTTATGTATGGATTTGTTTCCAATATAAGCTCTATGCAGATATGGGGATCAATGCCTATTATTTCAGCATGTCCATTTACGGCTGGTATGTCTGGACGCATCCAAAACCTAATCAAGCTGTTGTGCCCGTCACTTGGCTTAAGCCTAAAGGTTGGATTATTTCCGGCTTTATATTTTTAGCTTCTTACGGAATCCTTTCCTTTGTATTGACTCAATTTACAGATTCTGATGTTCCATATTGGGATTCATTTACCACATCTTCTGCATTTGTAGGCATGTGGTTGATGGCCAAAAAGAAAGTTGAAAATTGGATTTGTTGGATTATTACTGATTTAGTCTCAGTTCCTTTGTACTTTTACAAAGGGTTGATTTTAACTTCTTTTCAATTTCTATTTTTCACAGTCCTAGCATTTATGGGCTTATTTGCCTGGATAAAATCTGCAAAAAATTATGCAAAATCCTAAAAGGATCTTGATTTTGGGCCCTGAATCTACGGGCAAAAGTACTTTAGCATCGGATTTGGCTGTTCATTACGATGAACCTTGGGTTCCGGAGTTTGCTAGAGAATACCTAGAAATGCTGGACCGTAATTATTCTTATTCCGACCTTTTGAAAATCGCCAAAGGTCAGATGGCTTTGGAAGATGAGAAATTTCAACAGGCACGGAAGTTACTTTTTTGTGATACTGATCTTAGGGTGATTCATGTTTGGTCTCAGCACAAGTTTGGTAAAGTGCATGATTGGGTGACTCAGGAAATAGGAAGGAGAGCTTACGATTTAATTCTATTGACGGATATTGACTTACCTTGGGAGCCAGATCCTCAAAGAGAGCATCCAGAGCCGGAAATGAGGCAGTTTTTTATGGATTGGTATGAGCATCTTGCTATAGAAAGCAAGTTTCCATGGGAAAAAATCAATGGTGATCCCAAAACAAGGTTAAATAGAGCTATCGAATTAATTGAGTCTCTGTAAACTTCTTTCGTCATTTTCTACCAAAAGATAGTGTAGCCGCTTCTACCAAACGCATCATGGCAGGATGGACATTATTATTTAAAATAATGATGGTTTTATTTTCTTCGATAAATCGAACAATGATGGTCTGATAGCCCGGATTGTCACCATTGTGCTTGACCATTTTACCAAATGGACTTTTGGGCTCTAAATCCCATCCAAAACCATAATAACTTCTGGTGCCGTCCTTGAGTCGATATGGGCTAAATGCCTCCTCTAGAGTTTTGGGGGAAATTAGTTTGTTGGTATACAAAGCCTGATCCCATTTCAAAAGATCCTGGGCAGTGGAACTCACTCTCCCAGGTCCTTTTCTATTTCCTAGCCATAAAGTATAATCCGATGCTCGAAATCGGTTGGCATTCACATAATTTCCATTCTCATCCTTTAAGTGGCCTGCAGCAAAATTGCGGACTTTGGATTTTTCATCTAAACTTCTGATTGCTGTATTTTTCATGCCCAATGGCTCGAAAATCCATTCTTTGGACAGAACCACAAAGTCCTTCCCGCTTACTTTTTCTACAATACTACCCAATAGTACATAGCCTGTGTTGCTATACTCATATCGTTCCCCTGGTTTAAAAAGAATAGGAGGGGCATAGATTCTTAAATACTCCAAAATATCAGGGTTGCCGGCAACTTTACTTTTATCCCAGTGCTCATCCATGATGGCCTGGTAGTCTGGGAGTCCTGAAGTGTGAGTTAATAAATGACGGATGCTGATGCCTTTATATGGGATTTCCAAATAATCCGAAACAGGATCATCAAAATCCAAAAGGCCTTTTTCCTTACATAGCATGATCATCATAGCTGTAAATTGCTTGGAAACGGAGGCCATTTCGAAGATGTCATCTTTTTGTAAAGGAGTGTTTGACTCATAGGACCTCATTCCACTCGCTTTTTCAAAAAGTATTTTTCCTTGGTCAGCTACCAGGACCACTCCGGAAAAGCCTTCATTACTTGCCCTGATAAATGCCTCTTCTAGTAATTTTTGTTGAGCGATCCCTTGCCAGGAAATAAAGAATAACAATAGAAAGACTTTAACAGGCTTCATAAGCTGATAAAATTAGTATTAACTCCAAGATAGCTAAGTCGTGGGGCCTTTCAAAGCTTCAATAAACTCTCAAGTTTCCATTAATAAAATCTTTCGGGTATTAATGCTGAATTGGCTTAGATTCAAGCTGTAATGATTCAACCTATGTCTAGATATTTCCTGCTTTCATTATTCTTTCTTGCTTTCTTGAATCGAGCTGAAGCTCAATTTTCTCAAAGTTCAAGGGATTCAATAACTAAGCTCAGCCAAGCTGATCATCAATTGATGCTTCAAAAATTAGGGATTGATAGTCTCCGACCCGGACCTTCGGGAAACCCTTCCGCTCCGAACGCAGCAAACTCAGACGAGAGCAAAGCCAAACAGTATAGCGAGGTTCCCGATCCTTTGGTTTTTGAAAATGGCTCGCCAGTCCAAACCTTGGAAGACTGGGAAAGAAGAAAAGAAGAGCTTTATGGTCTATTCGACTTTGAAATGTATGGGAAAACTCCTGCCAACTTACCCCCGGTAAATTGGCTAATTGTAGAGGAGAAGGATAGTCTCATTGGAAAGCAAGAATTCAGATATAGAAAGTTGAAAGGAAAGGTGGACAACTCTTTCTATCCTGCAATTGAAGTGGAAATAGATTTTGAATACGGGGTGCCCAAAAATACTGTGGATCGGGTTCCATTGGTGATGGAGTTTGGGTGGAACTGGCCTGCAGGGATGAGGAGACCGGCTCAAAAAGGTCCTAGCTGGCAGGAGCAGCTCTTGCAAGAAGGTTGGGCTTTCGGAGTAATTATTCCAACAAGTTATCAAGCTGATCACGGTGCAGGATTAAGAGCCGGAATAATAGGTTTGGTGAATCAGGGGCAACCTAGGAAGCTGGATGATTGGGGTACACTCAAAGCTTGGGCTTGGGGCGCAAGTAAAGCTTTAGACTTTTTGGAATCTGATGATTTAATCAATCAGGAAAAGATTGCGATAGAAGGATTATCTAGGTATGGAAAAGCAGCATTGGTAGCCTTGGCCTATGAACCCCGATTTTCACTTGGCTTGATTGGAAGTTCGGGAGCTGGAGGAGCCAAATTACTCAGGAGAATTTTTGGGGAACAAATAGAAAATCTTGCGAGTTCAGCCGAATATCATTGGTTTGCTCCCAATTTTATCAAATATGCTGGTCCATTGAATCAGAATGATTTACCTATAGACGCGCATGAATTGATTGCCCTTTGTGCACCGAGACCATTGTTTATCTCAGTGGGTTCACCAGAGGTGGAGGGGCAATGGATTGATGCAAAAGGGATGTTTGAGGCTGGAGTTTTAGCAAGTCCTGTATATCAATTTTTGGGTAAGAAGGGGGTGCCCATATCTGAGTTTCCGCCTCTTGGAACATTCCTTAAGTCAGGAGAAATAGCATTTCGACAACATGAAGGAGGACATACTGTGGGACCGAATTGGCCTTATTTTATAGAGTGGGCAAAAAAGTATTGGGAATAAAAAAGGCCAAGCTTTTTCAAACTTGGCCCATTCAAATATTTCAATGAATTAATCCATTCCTCCCTTTCTGGTCGGAGATCTCATAGATGGCCATTCTGTAGGCTCACCGTTTCTACCAAGTGGAATTCTTCTTTCGCGGGATACCATATCGGGTTCTTCGCAAGCCATATAAACCATGATGGCAGCCATAATCACATTGTTTTGCACGTCGTCAAAAACAATCTTGTCATAGGTGTCCAAATTTGTATGCCAGGTGTAGTTGTAATATGACCAGCTTAGTGAACTCAATGAAAAGGCAGGAACTCCTGCAGCTACAAAGGATGCATAGTCAGATCCACCACCACCTGGATTTCCAGGGAAAGTTGTTTCCACATCTCTAGTGATTTCTCTAGGCACTTTATTCATCCAGCGACCCAAGTATTCGTAACTATCTACAAAGCCTTGACCTGATACATTGGCTACTCTTCCGGTTCCGTTATCCTGGTTGAACAATGCCTGAATCTTATCCATCATTTCAGGATGATCCTCTACAAATGCTCTTGAACCATTCAAGCCTTGTTCTTCTGATCCCCAATGTCCCACCAGAATAGTTCTTTTAGGGTTTGGATAAACTTGCTTCAACACTCTCATTACTTCCATCATCATGATAGTACCGGTTCCGTTATCGGTTGCTCCAGTTCCTCCATCCCAAGAATCGAAATGCGCGGATAGCATCACGTATTCATCTGGCTTTTCACTTCCTTTGATTTCGGCAATGGTATTGAATGTAGGAGCTACGCCAGTTTCTTTGGACTGTGCATTGAGATGGATTTTTGGTTTTTTGCCACTCTCAGCCAATCTGTATAGCATTCCATAATCTTCCAGTGAAATATCAACTGTAGGCACTTTTTTGGTGTAGGCAGAGAAGATTTTATTCGCACCGAAACCCTGAGACCAATAGGAAGTGATAATGCCGAGTGCTCCAGCATCTTCCAAAGCTTGAGGTAGTTCTCTTCTTCCCTGTCCGGTTTTTTGAAGTCTTTCGTTCCAAGCTCTATTGAGCTCAGTTCGCTCTTCTTTCATTTTTTCAAAAGATTCTTCAGTAGCCCATTCTTCCCAGTTATAATCCGGTCTACCGGTAATTTGCGGGGCTGAAATCATCACATATTTCCCTTTAACAGAAGGAAGCCAGGCTTTGAATGCAGCTTCGTCTGCTAAATCAGGGATGATAACCACTTCGCCCATAGCACCACCTTTAGGGGATGCCGGTGACCAGGCTAATTGCATTCCGGAAAGAGACTTCACCCAAGGCTCCATCATATCAATATGGGTAATCCCTCTTTCCCATCCTCTCCATTCGCCCCATTGCTCATTACGAGCTTCTATGCCCCAGGATTGATATTTTTTTACTGCCCAATCGTGGGCTTTCTGCATTTGAGGAGAGCCTACCAAACGAGGGCCAATTCCGTCCATCAATTCATGGCCGATTGATTTAAGCTGGGAGTTGTCCCGGGCTTCTTTGATAATATTATCAATAACTTGATCTTGGGCCATTGCCTGTATGCCAAAAAGTAGCATCAGACCCATGCCAAAAAGGTATCGTTTTTTCATAAGTGTTTTGTTTAGGTTCTAAAAGTATAGGAAGTAGACGAAAAATTCGAACCGCTGGTGGAATGTAAATTCAAAAAAATAGCCGGCTAAACCGGCTGTAAATCTTAGAGAAATTCAATTACGTCAGCTGAGCTGTTTACTTGATGCTTCCAGAAAAATAGGAAGAAAGAGCTTTTAGTGGAAAAGGTTTCATTAATGATGGCTCTTGGAGAGCCTTGAAGTTTGGCCTTGGAATACATTTCACTTCTGGCTTTTTCAACAAGTGATTTCTTATTTAATCCACCTATACCAAAAACATAAGTTGCTTTAGCTTTTCCCTCAATGTGATCAACTACGCTGAAGTTATTTTGCTATAAGACCACGCTGGTTTGACTGGATTTCAAATTTCCCGTGTAGGAAGAATGAGTTGCACAGCTAGAAAGAAGAGAAGCTGATAAAATTAGAGTTGAAAGAAGTAGTTTTTTCTTTGCTTAAAATTTTAAAGTTGAACAAATTAAATAATAATTGAACTAAATAAGAAAAATAAATAACAATGTTATAGTTAATTCACTAAACCTAAGAGAGAAAAATTCTTGACACTTTTCATATTTACTCCCCACTCCTCCCAAAATTGATGGAATTTAATTTTTGATTGAGTTTATTTACAGGAGTAGAGCAAGCTCAATTGACAATGACCCAAACTGAAAATTTTCCTGCATTCTTGATAACTCTTTTGGAACAACAAGCCGATGAAAAATCCATTGCTTGGTTGAATCAAAAAGTAGAAAAATTTAAAGAATCAGGCTCCAAGACAGGATTTTTTCTTGCCTTTAGTCAGGCTTCCCGTTATTTTGGTAAAGACCCTTTACAAATTTCAGAGCAAAAGGCCCATGAAGCAGAAAAGCTTAGCAAAGGCTTTGAACCCTCTTTTTGGAACGTCCTGCAAACAGCCCGTACTTATTTGCTCCTTCATTATCCTCAGCAAAAGCAAGTATGGTTTGATGCTATCAATCAGCTCTTTGAAACAGCCGATATGCATGAGCATCAGGCATTATTTGCCGCTCTTCCGCTCTTGCCTTTTCAGGAAGAATTACTTTCCCGAGCCATTGATGGTTGCCGAACAAATGTTGCTTTGATATTTGATGCGATCGCTTTAAACAATCCTTACCCATCCACTTATTTTCCGGAGGGCAACTGGAATCAGATGGTCCTGAAAGCCGTCTTTATGCAAAGACCGCTTTATCGAATTCAAAATCAAGATAGTAGAAGAAATCCTGCATTGGCAGAAATTGCTTCTGATTTTGCCCATGAAAGATGGGCAGCAGGAAGGAACGTAATGCCGGAACTATGGCGTTTGGTTTCTCCCTTTTTAAATGATGAATTCTTCAAAGACCTCAAAAAGGTGATGAGCTCGGCAGATGAGTTGGAGAAAAAAGGAGGAGCTTTGGCCTTGTATCAAAGTGATTTTCCTCCTGCGAAGGGGCTTTTGGCAGATTTTCCTAACTTGATTCATGGAATTGAGTCCAAATCCATCACCTGGGAAAGCATTGGTCAGGAGTACCAGCAAACTCGCCTTTAATTAGAAGCAAGAATTACCTAAACATAGAAAATCATGTCCATGTATATAGATCCTCATATTCATTTAGTTTCCAGAACCACCGACGATTACGAAGCCATGCAAAAAGCCGGGATTGTGGCTACTATTGAACCCGCATTTTGGTTGGGACAGCCCCGAACAGAAGTGGGTAGCTTCAAGGATTATTTCAGCACTTTGGTAGGTTGGGAGCGTTTTCGAGCCAGTCAATTCGGCATTGTCCACTATTGCACCATGGGTTTGAATTCCAAGGAAGCCAATAATATTCCTTTGGCGGAACAGGTCATGGAATTGCTTCCCTTGTATGTGGGAAAAGAAGGCGTAGTGGCAATCGGAGAAATTGGCTATGATGATCAAACGGAGGCTGAGGATAGGTTTTATCGGGAACAATTGGAATTGGCCAAGGAAGTGGATCTTCCCGTACTGATTCATACCCCACATAGAGATAAGAAAAAGGGAACCTACCGCTCCATGGATGTGGCAGAGGAGCATGGCATGGATCCGGGCTGGGTCATTGTAGATCACAACAATGAAGAAACAGTCAAAGAAGTTTTAGATAGAGGTTACTGGGCAGGATTCACGATTTACCCGCATACCAAAATGGGTTCCGAGCGAATGGTGGAAATTGTCAAGCAATATGGCCCTGAGCGAATTATAGTGAACTCGGCAGCTGATTGGGGGATATCTGATCCTTTGGCTGTACCCAAGACAGCCGACCTTATGAGAAAAATGGGGATACCTGAAGAGCATGTGCAGATGGTTACCTACAAAAATGCCTTGGCTGCATTTTCACTCTCTGGCCAAATGGATGAAAAAGACTGGTTGAATGCACCTCCAATTGATCAGACAAAAAAAATGGGAGGAAACTCAGTGCTTAGAGGTGGGCAGGTACCTAGAGTCGAAGGACCTTCTGATCGTGTGGAAAATTAATCTATGAGTAAGGGCAGCCTATTTGCATACCTTCAGTTAACCCGCCCAGCCAATGTGGTAACTGCTATTGCTGATATTTGGGCAGGTTTTGCCATAGCCGGAGCTTGGACTTTCATGCAAGTTGACTGGAGTCAGGGAGCTGAAGATTTTTGGCAAAATTTGCTTTGGCTTTCGATCAGCACCATGGGTTTGTATGGCGGAGGAGTAGCTTTTAATGACATAGCAGACGCCGATTTGGATTCGGTGGAGAGACCCGAAAGACCTATTCCTAGCGGAAGGGCTTCCAAAAAGAGTGCAATTCTGATGGCTTCCTGCTTACTTTTGGGAGGCATTTTCTTTGCATTTTTGGTCAACATTTTCGCTGGTCTTTCGGCAATTGCAATAGCTATTTGCGCTTTACTTTATGATTTTTGGGGAAAGCATCATCAACTCTTTGGACCCATCAATATGGGACTTTGCAGGGCTGGAAATCTACTGCTAGGTGTGGCTGTTGCTCCTGAGGTTTTGCAAAAACTTTGGCCAATTGGTGTTTTGCCCTTGATTTACGTAGCAGCCATTACTATGGTGAGTCGGGGAGAAGTGCATGGAAAAAATAAAAAAGCGCTCTACGGGGGGTTTGGGTTGTATATATTGGTTATTTCCGGGATTATTTTTCTGGCGAAAGTCCAAAAACCCGGTTCATGGGAAGTCTTTCCTTTTTTGATATTGTTAGCCTACATGGTATTTCCTCCTTTGACAAAGGCCATCCAAAAACAGGAACCCGCATTGATAGGAAAATCAGTCAAGGCTGCCGTAATTTCTTTGATTATAGTCAATGCATCTATAGCAGCAGCCTTTGAAGGATGGATAGTCGGTGCTATAGTTTTATTGCTTCTGCCGATTTCTTTATGGTTGGCTAAGAAGTTTGCCGTGACTTGATTTACTTTAGGATTGGTTTTCAAGTTAGTTGAGAACTTTCAGCCCCAATAACCTATTATCCTTGTATGAATACCATTTTAAAGCAGCGGTTTTCAGTGTCTTTTGAGTATCCGGTCTGTTTTTCCGAAGATATTTTCAATCCAGAAAATAAGCTCTTTGCTTCCCTGTTTGAGAAGGGGAGAAAGTGTAAGACTTTTTTCATCATAGACAGTGGAGTTGCGCAGCATCACAAATCCCTTTCTGATAAAATTCAACATTATTCCGAAGCAAATTCAGACACATTCTTTTTATGTGCGGATCCTTTGATAGTTCCTGGCGGGGAGGCCTGTAAAAATGATGCGAGTTTCTATCAGAAAGTAGTCGAAGCCACCCATATTCATGGAATTGACAGACATTCTTACATAGTAGCCATAGGAGGAGGAGCCGTTTTGGATATGGTAGGTTTCGCAGCGGCAATTTCTCATAGAGGGATAAGATTGATCCGGGTACCGACCACAGTTCTATCCCAAAACGATTCCGGTGTGGGAGTGAAAAATTCTGTTAACTCATTTGGGAAGAAAAACTATTTGGGAACCTTCACCACTCCAGTTGCTGTCATCAATGATTTTAATTTTTTGGAGACCTTAGATGATAGAGATTGGAGAGGTGGAATTTCTGAGGCTATCAAAGTTGCCTTGATTAAAGATTTCTCCTTTTTTGAGTGGCTGGAACAGCACGCTGCTCAATTAGCGTCCCGCTCGCTGGAGCCAATGAAAGAACAGATTATGAGATGTGCTCAAATGCACATGGATCATATAGCTGGGAAAGATCCTTTTGAAATGGGTTCTTCAAGACCTTTGGACTTTGGACATTGGGCGGCCCATAAACTGGAGCATCTAAGCAGCTATAGAGTTAGACATGGCGAGGCAGTAGCCATAGGAATTGCTTTGGATTCCACATATTCTTACTTGAAAGGCTGGATAGCCAAAGAAGATCTGGATAGAGTAATTGTATTGCTACAAAATCTCGGATTTTCATTGTACGAGCCGGAATTATCCGGTGAAAATTTAATCAAAGGTTTGAGAGAATTTCAGGAACATTTGGGAGGCCAACTAACCATTATGCTTTTGGAGCGATTGGGTAAAGGAGTGGAAGTTCATGAAATGGATCATGCTATGATTGAAGAGGCAGTAAAAATGCTAAAAGATTGGAATCAAGAAGCTATAAGCAAATCCTAGAATGCATATTTCAGATTTTCACTTAAGCTATTGTAGTAATATCCACCCGGGAGAAAGCTGGGGGGCTACTTTTCAAAATTTACAGCGATATATCCCGGAAATCAGGAGTAATCTCAATTTTCAGCAATCCTTTGGAATAGGCCTGAGATTATCTCATGAAGCAAGTTTGGAGCTCCAAAAGCCGTCAATTATAGCAGAATTCAAAGCTTGGTTAGAATCCGAAAATGCCTATGTCTTCACCTTAAATGGTTTCCCGTATGGAGATTTTCACCGAACTACAGTAAAAGATCAAGTGCACTTCCCGGATTGGACTACTGAAGAGAGAAGGGATTATACGATTAGATCCTTCAGAATATTGGCGGGATTAATTCCTGAAGGATTGGACGGAGGAATTTCTACTTCTCCCATATCTTATAGGCACTGGTTCCAATCTGAATCAGATCTAAATGCTGCCATGGTCAAAGCTAGCCATTATTTATTGCAGGTAGTGGAGGAGTTGGCTTTGATTGAAAGAGAAACTGGCAAATTTTTGCATTTGGATATTGAGCCTGAACCGGACGGTATTTTGGAAAATTCAGGTGAGATGATCTGGCTTTTTCAGGAATATTTACTCCCAATTGCAAAGGAAACTTGGGCTAAATCCAGGCATCTCAATGAAGCTGAAGCAGAAAAATTGATCAGGCGACATATTCAGGTTTGTTATGACGTTTGCCATTTTGCGATTGTTTATGAAAAGCCTTCTGAGACTTTTGCCAAGTTTGCCAGCGCAGGAATCCAGATCGGGAAAATCCAAATATCTGCTGCCCTGAAACTCCTTTTGGGGGATGATAAAAAATTGATTAAGCAAAAACTAGAGCCTTTTGTGGAGTCAACTTATCTCCATCAGGTTGTGGGAAGGTATCCAACTGGTAAGTTGGTTTCTTATCCGGATTTGCCGGATGCCTTAGCCAAAATCGAATCAGCCAACGAAGAGGAATGGAGGATTCATTTTCATGTCCCATTATTTATAGAAAGCTATGGGGACTTACTTTCTACTCAAAGCAGTATTGTTGAGGTTTTGAATGAATTGGCCTTGAATCCAGGATTAACTAACCATTTGGAGGTGGAAACCTATACTTGGGAAGTTTTACCTGAAAAAATGAGGCTAGATATGGGAGAATCTATTTCCAGAGAGTTAGATTGGGTAATTCAAAACATGAAAAAATGATGAGAAAAACGGTAGTGCTGGATATTGTTGCGCTTTCTTCCCGAGTGGTTGGCGAGCACACGCCTTTTCTCAAATCATGGATTGAAGGCAAGAAAAAAGCTATTATTGAACCTGTTCTTCCAGCAGTAACATGCTCTGCACAGTCTGTCTATCTCACTGGAAAATATCCTTCCGAACATGGAATAGTCGGAAATGGCTGGTATTTCTATGATGAGTGTGAGATTAAATTTTGGAGACAATCCAACAGGCTGGTTAGATCACCCAAAATCTGGGATCATTTAAAAGCTGAAAACCCAGAATTCACTTGTGCTAATCTTTTTTGGTGGTACAATATGTATTCCAGCGTGGATTATGCAGTTACTCCGCGTCCTTTGTATCCGGCTGATGGAAGAAAGCTTCCAGACTGTCATTCTCAGCCTATGGAACTCAGAGATAGATTGCAAAAGGAGCTTGGGCAATTTCCTTTATTCTCTTTTTGGGGTCCCAATACCAATATTTCGGCAACTCAATGGATAGCTGATGCCGCAAAAAAAGTCGATGAGTGGTACAATCCTACGCTCAACCTGATTTACCTACCACATCTAGATTATGGCTTGCAAAGACATGGAATAGATTTCGAAAAAATCGGAAAAGACTTGCAGGAAATTGATCAAGTGGCTGAAGACTTGATTACTTATTTTGAAAAACAGGGGGCTGAAGTATTACTGCTTTCTGAGTATGGGATCACCAATGTGAACCAACCAATCCACATTAATAGGATTTTGAGGTCTGCAGGATGGATTCAGGTAAAAGATGAGTTGGGTCTGGAAACTGTAGATGCTGGCACCTCGCAGGCTTTTGCTGTGGCAGACCATCAGGTGGCCCATGTACATATTCAAAATGAGGCCATTTTCGAGGAGGTGAAAAGTTTACTCAGAAGTACTCCTGGAATAGAAAAGGTACTGGATAAAAATGATCAAGTGGAATATGGGCTAGATCACAAAAGATCAGGGGATCTGGTGGTGGTAGCTGATAAAAACTCTTGGTTTACATATTATTTCTGGATGGATGATGCCAAGGCGCCAGATTATGCGCGCTGTGTAGATATTCATCGAAAGCCAGGATATGATCCTGTGGAGTTATTTTTAGATCCGAAAATCAAAGTTCCTTTACTGAAAGTGGGTTCAAAAGTCCTGAAGAAAAAACTAGGCTTTAGATACTTAATGGATGTGATCCCTTTGGATGCTGGCTTGGTAAAAGGAGCTCATGGAAGAATTCCAGAGGAGGATATTGATAAGCCCTTTATAGTGGGGGGAAAAGGGCTGATTTCTCATCAAAAAATTGAAGCTGGTGATGTATATGATTTAATATATCATGCTGTAAAAGGTTAGACTAGGTTCAGTTTTTCTTTTACTGAATCGATATTATCCTGTTTTTTAGGTTCCCTGAATTTTTTGCAGTAATCAGTGTGATATTCATGTTTTTCTAAAAATGTCAGTTGAAGCTCGTTCCAAGCTTGCTCAGAAAAACTTGGATTGAAATGCTTTAATTCATCAAAAAGCTTATTCCCTTGTCTTTCAAATTCATTGGTTCCCAGATATTCCAAATCTGCATCGGCAATAATTTTTTCCAGTTGATTGGTTGGAGATTGAGGGATTTTGGTAGCCATAATCATTCCGCAGATTTTGGATAGATCTGACTCGGAAATATCTTCAGAAAGGTAGTTTCTTGCGATTCCGCAACCTATTTCCTCATGGTTTTTTGGATTTTCTATAAAGCCTGTATCATGAAACAAGGCAGCAAGCCTCAATAAGAAGAGCTCTTTTTCTGATACATCTTCGATCCTGGCCAAAAAGATAGCTTTATCCATCACATACTCTGTGTGGGCCAGATTATGATAGGTCAGGTAGGAAGGCAATTGCTCCAATATATTCCTGTAAACTTTCCGTTTTATTTGCTCAAAGTCTATCATACATGCTTTTTTCCTACTTTTTTAATGACTCCGCCTTTTACTTCTTTGATAGTTTGGACATAGAAAAAGGCCTTAGGATCGATTTCCTGAATAGCTAATTTGATTCTATGTACTTCCAGACGGGTTACTACGGTCATAATAATATCGCAAGGGTGCTTAATATGAAAGGTTTCAGGGAGATAGCCCCTTTCCCCTTTATATACCGAAATTGCTTTTTTAAAGTCTTTGACTATCAATTCTTTGACCAATTCGTGTTCTTTAGAAATAATTGTCAAAGCGGTGTACTCCTCGAAGCCTTCTACAATGTAGTCAGTAGTCTTTATTGCGGTAAAATAGGTCAGTATAGAATACATTGCAGGTTCTATGCCAAAAACATACGCAGCGGAGAGCATAATCAGACTATTGAGAAAAACAGTTATCTCACTGGCAGTCAGGGCAGAGTTTTTATGGAAGTACTCTGTGATGACTTCAAAGCCATCAATTAAGCCTCCGCCTCGAATAATTAGCCCTATTCCTGTACCCATCAAAAAACCTCCGAAAACAGCTATCAGTACCTTGTCTTCTGTTACGGTAGGTATTTCCATGAAATGTAAAACCAGAACCAAAAGAAAGACCGAAAAGCCTGACTGAATGGCGAATGTCTTTCCTATCATCTTCCAGGCCATGTATAAGAAAGGAAGGTTGATAACTACCAAAAGCAGGTTTAAATTGATTCCAAACCCCAAATTGACCAAGATGGCTATACCGGTTACTCCTCCATCCAAAAATTTATTGGGAAGCATGAAAGCCTCTAATGCAATCGCTGCAAGAGCTACACCACAAATTGAGTACACTAAAGAGTGGGGGGAGAAAATAGTTTTCCAATCAATCGATTTGGCTGACGATTCTTTCATTCTGGTAGCATAGGGTAAAAAATCATTTTTTGCAGCTAAGCGCTAGCTTTTAGTTTATAGTAAGGGTTCTGAATCCTAATTTAAGGAAATAAAAATTTAGTAGTTTGCCAAGAACAAAGAGTAATTATTTCACTTTTGGCTCAAAAAAATTAGACTTTCCTTAAAAAAAGGAACAGCCAAGACAATTCTTGGCTGTTTCCTCCTCAAATTCTGCTTAATTTTTCAAACTGGTGGTCACTTTTGGAGCCTCCTTGGTCCAAGAGCTTACATCCAATTTTCGTGGATTGGGATAAACTTCATCCAAGGTGTTACCATCATACAATCTGCCATCTTTAACCACATGTGTGATGGTATTGGTATTCCTGATATTTTCCAAAGGATTGGATTCCATGATTACCAAATCCGCCAATTTTCCAGTCTCGATACTTCCCAGGTCTTTGTCTAAACCTAAAGCTTCAGCTCCCAGAATAGTGGCAGTTTTCAAAGCATCCATGCTGCTCATTCCTCCGCTGGCCACTGACCATAGCTCCCAATGATAGCCCAAGCCTTGTAGCTGACCGTGAGATCCTACACCTGCCAGTCCTCCGCGCTTTACCAACTCGTTGATTCCTTCGGCATGTTTTTCGAAGACATGGTCTTCCGGAGCAAACCAACCACCCAGTCCGCCAACTCTTCTTCTGGCCTTGGAATTCAGCTCATTATATGGAGTGAATCTGTTCAGTTTAGGGTCATGCAGTGGACTTTCTGTGGTGTAATAATAATTTTCAGCCCAAGGTCCGCCATAAGCTACCAAAAGGGTAGGAGTTACCGCCATTTTACTTTCAGCAATAGTCTGTATCACATCTGAGTAAAGTGGGTATACAGGGATAGAGTGTTCATGTCCTGGATATCCGTCGAATAATTGGGTCATATTCAGTTTGTAGTCCAAGCCGCCCTCCGTAGTAGGCATTAGCTTTTGATCTTTAGCTGCCATGATTACCCACTGTCTGTGCTGTCTATTTCCAACCAAATACATTTTGATGTACTGGGTATTATAATACTTGCTGTATTGCTTCAGTACATTTTTGGTTTGATCCAGAGATTTTAGATTATACATCCAGAATCCTACTCCAGGACCTGTAGAATAAACCCGAGGACCTGGAATCATTCCTGCTTCCACCATGTCACCATAAGTCAATACGTCAGTCGTAGCCGTCTGCGGATCTCTGGTTGTGGTCACGCCATAAGCTAGATTAGCGGCATAGATCCAAACGGTATTTTTGTGAAGATTCCAGGTTGGCCACATGTGAGCATGGGTGTCAATAAAGCCCGGAGTGATGGTCTTACCTGTTGCATCTATGACTTTCGCATTCCCCGCGTTGAGGGTTCCTGTTTTTCCGACTGCCTTGATTCGATTGTTTTCAATCAGGATATCTCCATTTTCGATGACTTCTTCATCTTTCATGGTGATGATTCTTGCATTTTGAAGAAGAATTGTTCCTTTAGGAGTATCCTTTGCGAAGTATACTTTTACCTGATGCTCAGCAGGCTTATATTCTTCTTTTTCTTTGAGCTTAGCCTTGTGGATGCTATCTGCTTTGGCCAATTCTTTGTCTGCTTTGAATAAGGAGTCTATCCTTTTCTTTTCAGCTTTCGCCAGAGAATCTGCTAACTTAACCGCATCTTCTCCTTTAGCTTTCAAGGTAGCCACACTGTCAGCATCAGCTAGTTTCTTTAGCTTTTTGGCTGTTTTTACAGAGTCTTCAATAAACTCTGCCCGAGTTATGTCATATATCCAATGGCCGTTTCCTAAGGACCAATGCACTTTTTTTCCATTGGCTTCCCAAGCTGGCCATTCTCCACCGATCTCGGTAAGTTGACGTGCGGGGAAATTGGCTGATTCAGGACTTCCCACGTTGATGGTTGGAGTTTTTCCAGCCTTTGGTATTGTTACCACATATACATTGTTGTTGATTTGAGCCAGTGCCAAATCACCTTCCGGAGCCATCAAAATCGTACTGGCGCTGGAAGGTTGCATTTGAGGCTCTCGGGCGCTACTTCCCTCAGGGAGCATGCAATAATTAACTGCATCGGCGGTGCCGTAAGGCTTACCCATAATGTATTTTACAGAAGAGAAATCCTCATTATGCTCATGTCCCTCATGATCTCCTGCTGCTGTTCCAAAAGGAGTAATACCAGATATTTTAGCATAGGTTTTTTCATCCGTTCCATCCCACTTCACACTCATCAGCGTGCCTCCAGGTCCATTTAGGAAAATACGGGTAGTATCTTTTGTAAAATGTGCATTTCCGATATTTCGGGCATCCATGATTTTTCTGAATGCACCTCCAGAAGCCGGCATCCATGCTAAAATAGATTCAGCTCCGGAAACTCCCGGTCCTTCTGCTTCCTCCATGAGACGCTTATCGCCTTTGAATACCACAATTTTATTATTAGGTCCCCAAACTGGTCCCATGTAAAGAGCACTTTCTGTAGTAAGCTTTGTTATTGCTCCATTTCTTCCGAAACTAGCTTTATAAAGATGTCCACCTGCCTTTTCATCCCAAGTGGTAAATACCAACTGGCTTCCATCTGGAGACCATGAAGGCATGGCTTCGGTAAATTCATTTTTCGTAACCCTTTTAGGTTCGCCATTCGGGTAGTCCATCACATACAGTCTATTGAGTGCCGTGAAGGCCAGTTTTTTGCCATCCGGTGAAGGAACAGCATCTCTGATTTGTGTAGCCAGTTTAGCGGTGGTGTCTTTGATTTCATAATTGAAATAGAGCCTTGGACCCATTGCCAGTTTCACATCTGCTTCGAATGGGATCTCTACAGCCGGACTGCCATCTACAGCCAATTTCCATATTTTCCCTCCATAGGAAGCGATGATAAATTTGCTATCCGGAGTGAACGCCATAGCAGGCAATACTCCCTGAGGCGCGATGGACTCCTGCTCATCCCGCTGCACAGGATAGGCTAACCATTTTTCATCTCCTGTATTGAGGTCTCTAAGGACCAAACCGGTTTTATCTTGCCACCTGGATCCATAAACCATCCACTTTCCATCTTTGGATAAGGTAGGAGTGAAGGCCGAACCATAACGGCTGGTGATATTTGTGATTTTTCCTTCCTCAAAATCATAATGTCCAACCTGATATTGTGGAAGCATGGCATTGTAATTCCAAGCGCCTGTTCTATGCGAGAAATAGACTTTTTTTCCATCTGGGCTTACCACTGGGTCGATGGTTTTCATCGAGGAAGGGTTTTCATTGAGTTGAATTCCTCCGCCTCCATCTATATGGTACATCCATAGCTTCGGAATACGACGGCCTTTACTCACGATGATATATTTACCATCCGGTGTCCAAGCAGCTCCAGGTACATCTCCATTTTTATCTTTGGTTACCTGAACCGTGTCCTTCTTGACCATATCGATATACCAGAGATTATCATTTCCGGCTCGGTCAGAAGTGAATAAGATTTTTTCTCCATCAGGAGAGAATCGGGGATGAGTCTCATAGGCAATTCCTGTAGTAATCGGGCTTGCCTTTCCACCTTCAATTGGGATCGTGTATATGTCTCCCATCAGGTCAAAAGCGATTGTTTTGCCATCAGGACTGACATCCAAACTCATCCAGGTTCCTTCTTTCGCAGTAAATTTTACTTCCCGCTCAGGCTTGAGGGGCAGGTCCTTGAATTTTGGATAATCTAGGGAGTCTTTTTGGGTACTGTCTTGAGAAATGGTGTGATTCACCAGTGATTTTGGGTTTTCCCTGCCACCAGGAACCATAGCTGCCATAGACATGGTAGCTCCTAATGCCACCAATAGTGCAGGTTGGGTAAGTTTTTTCATTTGATTATAAATTGGACAAAGACTAAATTCTGTAGGGATTGATTAAGATTTATGTTGAGATTAAGCAGGTGAGACTAATTGTTTATATGGTCAACCTGCAAAACCTTGACAGGATGAGCTTTATTTTTAAGTTTCATTTCCCCAATGGTAGAAAAAGTAAAGCTATCTTTAATTTGATCGACACATTTTTCCAAGACTAAAATTTGGCCCGGATTAGCCGCAGTCTGTAATCTGGCGGCTACGTTCACCGTATCTCCAATGACTGTATAATCTAATCTTTTCAAAGAACGGGAACCTATATTTCCTGAGACCATCTCACCCGAGTTAATTCCGATGGATACTTCAGGTTTGAAATTTGTCTCTTCTGAAAAAACCGGGATTTGAGCCATTTTTTCCCGGATGGAAAGTGCAACCTTGATGGCTCTTTCGAAGTGATTCTCCCCCTGAAAAACTGCCATAATTGCATCACCGATAAACTTGTCCACACTTCCTTTCTCCTCGATAATCTCTTTGACCATTAGGTCAAAATATTCGTTGAGTAGTCCCACAACCACGTTGGGCTCTTCGTTTTCAGAGATTTTTGTAAATGCTACCAAGTCAATAAAAGCCACTGATGCATCGATGGTCTCATTTTCCATCAAGCTTGATTCCAGCTCCTTATTACCCATAAAGTTCAACACCGTTTCATCCACATACATTTTGAGAATGTTGTTTTCACGGAGGGCTTTAAGGGTGGATTTGATTTGGTTTCTGTACTGAATAGTCTTATCAAGAGTGATTTCCAAATCACGGAAATCTACGGGTTTGGTAATGAAGTCAAAAGCCCCCAAATTCATGGCTGTCCGGATATTTTCCATGTCTCCATAAGCCGAGATAATGACGGTTTTAAGCAGTGAGTTTTTTTCTTTGACTTTGGAAAGCAGGGTCAGACCGTCCATCTCAGGCATATTGATATCGCTCAGGATCAAATCAATATCCGGATTTTCTTCAATGATTTCCAAGGCTATTCTGCCGTTGAGTGCAAACTGAAAATCGAACTCACCTTCACGGATTCTTTTCCGGAATTTCTGTTTGATCAGAATTTCCAAATCCGCTTCATCATCTACTACCAAAATCTTGACCATGGGTTCTTAGTTTTTTTCTGACATCAAAGCTCCAATTTCTTTCTTAAGGGAATCAAAATCAATGGGTTTGGTAAAAAACTCCTTTGCACCTGAACTCATGGCTTTTTCATAATTTTGACTGTCCCCGTAAGCAGAAATCATACTGACATTGATCTGGGGAAATCTATTTTTGATTTTTTCCAAAAGCTCCAATCCGCTCATACCAGGCATATTGATATCTGAAAAAACATAAACTACCTGAGGGGGATGCTCGCTGTCTAAAACTGTCAAAGCTTCATCACCTGAAAAAGCAAAGCAAAGCTCTAAGCTTCCACTTTTGATCTCTTTTCTGAACTTTTGACGAAATAGCATTTCCACATCTTTTTCATCATCAACTATTAAAATTTTGCTTTTCATCTGATTATGGATTGATTGTTAGGGTTGTGACTTAGGGTCTGGAATTCTTGAAAATTGCAATTGGCTTTTCCAGAAAAACATTCGGCCCTAGACATTTTGATCTTTCCTGTTTTCATGATTTCGGTAATTTGATTGTGAAAACAGTGTATTCACCAGGTTTACTGTCTACTACTATTTCACCTCCATGTCCTTTGGTGACTATGTCATAGCTCATAGAAAGCCCTAAACCTGTACCTTTTCCAGTTGGCTTTGTAGTAAAAAAAGGCTGGAAAATTTTCTCTTTAATTTCAGCTGGGATACCTTTTCCATTATCTGAGATTTGGATTTCAACACCTGTACTGATCTTCTTGGTGTTGACGGTGACGGTAGGCATAAAGTCTTTCTCACCTTTGGCATTCAATTCTTTTTTCTTTTCGTCAGCAGCATAAAAGGCATTGTTGATCAGGTTGAGAAATACTCTGCCCAAATCTCCGGGAACTACCTGAAGGATTCCGGCTTTAGGGTCTAGATTTAATTTAAAATCAGCCGTGAAACTTTTATCCCTTGCCCTTAATCCATGATAGGAAAGCCTTAAATATTCATCTGCTAATGCATTGATATCTGTGGGTTCTTTTTGACCGGTATTGCTTCTGCTATGTTGTAGCATTCCTTTCACGATGGAATCAGCCCTTTTGCCATGGTGATGGATTTTGTTAAGGTTTTGGATCACATCTTCCAAAATTTCCATAGCATCTTCAGTTTTCCCGGCTTGCAATTCCTCTTTGAGTTCGGTCAACAACTCTGTGCTGACATCTGAAAAGTTATTGACAAAGTTGAGCGGGTTTTGAATCTCATGAGCAATCCCTGCCGTCAATTCTCCTAAGGAGGCCATCTTCTCTGCATGGATCAATTGGTTTTGTGCTGCTCTTAGCTCAGATAAGGTATTTTCCAATTCATTTTTTTGCTCAGTCAGCTCCTTGGTTCTTTGTTCAACTTGTCTCTCTAATTGATTTTTGAGACTTTCAGTTATTTTAAATTCTTTCTCTCTTGCTAGAGCCTTTAGCTTTTCCTGTTCCAGGGCTTTTCTTTGTTTGGAATTATTAATCCACATGGCAATAGCCCAGATAAAGGCAAAAAATTCAGCTACTCCAAAATAATTTTCCCATTCGGTATAAAATGATTTATTGATGAGTTCAATGGATTCTCCCAGCACATTAACTGCCATGATAGGAAGCCAGGCGTATATCATTCCTTTGCGATGGTGAAGCTCAGGGTTCTTAAGTGTCACCACGACAATAATAGCTGCCAGAACAAAAGATAAAATAGTGGCAAGCCCACTGATTAAGGGGATCTTAACGGCAGCAATTCCAATAATAGCTGCTGCTGCGACCATTCCACCGTTGAAAATTCGTTTCCATTCTGCAGATACCGTGATCAAGCCCATGGGTTGCTTGAGATAGTATAACAAAATCAAAGAAATTATTCCTAAAACCATAGTAGGCTAGTTTGGGTAAAATTTATGATTTAGATTTTGGTTTAGTAGGTAGAAAGATAGTAAAAACTGTCCCTGAATTCTCACCGGTTTTACTTTTTACACTGATTTCACCTTGGTAAGACTTGATAATATCATAGCTCAAAGAGAGTCCCAAGCCTGTTCCTTGCCCTGTAGGTTTGGTAGTGAAGAAAGGCTGGAATATTTTTCCAATCACATCCTCAGGGATACCCATCCCGTTATCGGAAAGAATAATCTCCACTCCCTTATCTGTTTTCTTGGTGGCAATCTTTACTTCAGGTTTATAGTTTTCAGACTTTGTTTTTTGAGACTTTTCATGGACAGCATGAAAGGCATTGTTGCACATATTGATCAATGCCCTTCCAACTTCCTGACGGATTACTTCCACTTCCGGAATATTGGAAGCCAACTCTGTTTTATATTCGGCGCTAAAGTCTTTTTCTTTAGCCCTGACCCCGTGATAGCTCAGTCGCAGGGATTCATCGCAGATAGCATTGAGATCTGCGAGTTCTTTATTGCCCACGCTGGCTTTGCTGTGTTGAAGCATTGCTTTGACAATCGCATCCGCTCTCATGCTATGAGTGGCAATTCTGTCCAGATTTTCTTTGATATCTCCCGCCAATATTCTGGCAGAATCAAATTTTCCTTCATGAATCTCCTGGTTCATCTCGTCCATGAGTTCATGACTTACTTCCGAAAAGTTTTTAACAAAATTCAGTGGATTTTGAATTTCATGAGCAATTCCAGCAGTCAACTCACCCAAGGATGCCATTTTTTCAGCCTGTATCAGTTGGGATTGGGTAGCCTTTAAATTTTCATGTGCAGAAGCCAAATCTTCGTAAGCTTTTTCAATTTCTTTGGCATGCTCGAGTTCCCTTTCTTTGGCCTTTTCTCTCTCTGCCTTCAGAACCCTATTCCTTTGGTAAATATTGATAGGATAAAGGAGTGAAAGGAAAAGAGCTGCATAGCCCAAGTAGGCCCACCAGCTTCTATACCAAGGGGGTAAAACTGTGAAAGAATATAAGGTCGCTTCGGTCCAATCAGCCCCTTCTTCAATTGCGGGTCCTGAGTATCTTGCTCGAACTTTAAAAGTGTAATCTCCCTCCTGAATATTACCAAAAGTAGCGGATGTCCTTTTAAGTACCGGACTCCAATCCTCATCATAGCCTTCCAGAATGTATTGATACTCTATCAAGAATGGCCTAGACAATTCATTGGTGCCGTATTCTATATTGAGATGATTGTGTTTGTAAGGAAGTGTTAGGTTGATAGGAACTGGGAAAAATTCACTGACTTTATCAAAGGTAATTCCCTTGAAGCGTTCTTGCAGATCACTTTCTTCTTCCGAATTGAGGATTTTTTTGAAGGTCAGTAATTCCTCGGTGGTTTTGGCCGCTTGATTAGAAATTTTGCTCGAAGCCAAGGTTTCCCAAGAGATAACTTCTTCATTGAGCCTTACTTGTTTGATAAGTAGCTTGGGTTTGGAATCATTTCTGGAAATTTTTTCTAGGTCAATTCTTGCCAGCCCTGTTTTGACGCTTCCTGTCCCTGCCCAGAGAATACCCTTGGAATCTAAAAACATGGCATTTTGCCCATCAGTCAAATCTTTGACTGGGTATCCATTATCCGAATTATAAATCTGTAAATTTTGGATAGCATCCACTGAGTCCGGGAAAAAGTCGAAGATGGAAATCCCCTGATTGGTACCTATTGCCATCTTGTTCCCGGGAAGATCTACGATTTGAAGAACATTGTTGTCAGGAAGTCCATCTTGACTGTTATAAGATTGAAAAAGCGCCCCTTTTGATGGGGCCCAACTAGCAATGCTTTCTTTCTTTGTTTTGCTTAAAAAACTGAATCCAGAAGTGGTGCCTATCCACAGATTTCCGTCTTGGTCTTCTTTAATGCGATTCACTCCATTATCGATCAAGCCTTGATTGGTGGTAAAGTTGATGAAAGTTTCTCCATCAAATCGGCTTAGGCCTCCATCAAATGTACCTATCCAGAGAATCCCCTCCCGATCTTCCAGGATGCTGATGATTCCATCTCCGGCCATTCCATGTTCTGAAGTAAAGTGAAGGAGTTCCCCTTCCTGATATTTTAAGATTCCATTATCAGTCCCTATCCAGATAGATCCGTCTTGTGTTTCCACCAAGGCATATACTTCATTAGAGGGTAATCCTTGATCCACAGAATAATTCGTGAATTTTTTATTGTCCAGAATACTCAGGCCATCCCCAGCAGTGCCTATCCATATTTTTCCTGACCTATCCTCCAGAATACTAAAAACTATTTCACCGGCGAGTCCTTGGGAAGGGTAATAAGAGGTGAAAGACTGTCCGTCAAATTTACTGATTCCACCATCTGCCGAACCAAACCAAAGATTCCCATTTTGGTCCTCCATTCCGCTTAGAATGATATTTCCGGAGATTCCATGGCTCGTTGTAAAACTCGTAAAACCAAATCCATCCAACCTGCTGACTCCACCTCCGTCGGTACAAAACCACATTTTCCCTCCAGAATCCAAGGTCATATCCTGAATGTTATTTCCTGCCAAGCCCTGTTCAGTGGTGTAAGTTTTAAATCTTTTTCCATCCCAAAGACTGGCACCTCTGTCCGTCCCAAACCAAATATTTCCGTCTTTGTCCTCAGAAATCGAGCGTACAACCGATCCGGCTAATCCTTCTTTAATCCCGATTGTTTGGAAGCTTTTTCCATCGAATTTGGTCAAGCCTCCTCCTAAGGTCCCCATCCAAATGGTACCATTACTGTCTTGAAAAATTGATCTGATTCGATCAGATGACAATCCGTCTTGAAGGGTATAAGTTTTGAAGGTTTTTCCGTCGTATTTGCTGACACCTCCTCCATAGGTGCCAAACCACATATTGCCATCATTATCCTTAAGAATACTGATGACTATATCGTTTCCTAAGCCATTTTCGGTAGAGAAATTCGTAAATTTTTCTCCATCGTATTTACTGACTCCTGCCCTGTCTGTGCCAAACCACAGGTTTCCTTCATTGTCTTCACCAATAGCCCATATAACCAGACTTCCGAGTTGATCTGCCAGATAATTAGTGAATGACTTTCCATCAAACTTGCTTAATCCGCCATCTGCGGTACCGATCCAGATATTTCCTTTGGAGTCTTCAAAAATGCTTCTGATGGTGATGCTGGGTAGTCCGTGGATTTTTTTGTAATTGGTAAATTCCACTCCATCAAACCTACTTAGCCCTCCTCCATTCGTGCCAAACCAAATATGCCCTCTGCTATCGGTAATAGCACAATGAATCGCGTCTAATGCCAATCCATCATCTGAAGTGTACTTATTAAACTGTGACAATCCTCCTGCACCAAGAAAATAAGGATCCCCTTGAGCATCCATAATAACTTCACCGTCTTCGTTTCTGAGTTTAGGCAATTCCACCCTATAGGGAGGATCAATCCCGTTTTGGCTTTGACTGACTAATGAAACTATTTCCGGGCCAGACTCTACTCCCAGGCTAAACTGTTTAGGCTTTTGTTCTTCCGATAGATCAGAAAGGGTGGTTTTATTGGGTGGCTGTAAATCTTCAGAAAATCTTGAATTTCCCTCTTCTGCCCGTGGACTGCAAGCTTCAAAAAAAAGTGTAATAAAAAGAACTCGTAAAAAAATTGATTTCATGAAACCTAGATTAGGCGATGGGTTGACAAATTTTCAATTTCAGCTTTAATAAGAAAGACATTTCAAAAGATTCTATTTTTTCCAAAAGCCTGAATTTCAGCATTAATGTACAAATTGTAGCAATAGCTTAAAAATTTCTTTATTTCATTTAGTGAGGGTTAAGATTTCTTTCAATCTAAAATGATCTTTAAGATCTCTATTACCAGGATAAAAAAATTGCATCAATAAATACCCCTTTACGGTGTAATTGTTTAAGAATAGAGGACACTTAAAATGATGTACCAATAAAAGCGGGAGAACATTCTCGAAAATCACAAAGACCAGTCTAATTAGCCTCTAAAAAGGATTTCCATAATTGAAGATTTATCAATTGAGAGAGGCTATAATTTAAAGTCAAAATAGAGATGCCTAAAAGACCAATTATACCAACTTCAATTATACATTTACAATAATTTAAATCAGTTTTTTCTTTTTCTTCAGAAGGCAACATGGCATCCAATCTTTGATTGTTTGAATGAATTGATATACAGTAAGTTATAAAATAATGCGCGTAAGAAAAAAATATTTTAAACAATAAATTCTGACTGAATTAGCTTGTTTTATAGACAGATAGAAAACAGAAGATTTTTTAATAATCACAAAATCCTTTTTTGGGGATAAGCAACAGCAAGTTTTGACTCCTGAGCGAATAAGGATGGATACCGAATAATTATTTTTGGTCTTCCGTCGAAAGTACTTTCCTTTTTTCTTCTTAGATTTCTTAGATACTAATTAAATCATTAATCTATGTATAAGGCGACCATACTATCGTTTTTGTTTATTTCTATTTTTTATAATCAATCTAAGGCCCAAGAAAAACCGGGATATTTTATGCATCCGGATTTGCATGAAAATACCATGGTTTTTGTAGCAGAGGGAGATATTTGGACTGCATCAGTATCTGGTGGAATGGCAACTCGCCTAACCACGCATCCTGGGGATGAGTCCGATCCCAAAATCTCCCCCGACGGAAAATGGGTTGCGTACGCCGCCAGCTATGAAGGCCCTACTGAGGTCTATGTAATGCCGATTTCCGGAGGTTTACCCAAAAGGTTGACTTACGAACCCTCTGCATCTATCCCTGTAGCTTGGAGATCAGCCACAGAACTGGCTTATACCACCAATCAATATTCCACCTTGCCCCGACTGAGGACCGTTGTGGTAGATGTAAATTCTAGAGTAAAGGAAGTTCTTCCTTTGGAAATGGCCGCAGAGGGAAGTTTTGATCGGGAGTCAAACACCTACTTTTTTGTAAGACCTACCTATCACAACAATGTCACTAAACGCTATCAAGGAGGAACAGCCAGACAACTTTGGAAATACAGTAATGGAGCTGCGGAGGCGGTCAAACTGACCAAAGATTACGCCGGCGAAGACCATCATCCTATTTTTCACCAAGGACGTGTCTATTTCATTTCCTCAAGGGATGGAATCCAAAATGTTTGGTCCATGAAACCGGATGGCTCGGATATCCAACAGCACACCAAAGAAGTATCTTATGATGTGAGGGAGTATTCCCTTTCTGGAAATACGTTGGTTTATCGTTCAGGAGCGGATCTGTTTCAAATGAATTTGGGACAAAGCGAATCCCGAAAAATTGCGATCAATCTAGTTTCGGATTTTGATCAGTTGAGGGAAAATTGGGTAGACAATCCTGCCAGCTATATCACGAATATTTCTGTGTCCAATAATGGAGAAAAAGTGGCTTTGACCGCTCGGGGTCGGGTTTTTGTCTTTCCTGCAAAGGATGGAAGAATGATTCGCCTAAGTAGAAAAGATGGGGTGCGGTATCGAGATGCAGTTTTTACAACAGATTCCAAGGATATTTTGACCTTTTCCGATGAAAGTGGGGAGTTTGAAATCCATCAATACTCTGGTTTGGGTTTGGATCAGGGAAAGCAATTGACAGATAATGGAACCACGCTTCGATTCAATTTGACTCCTTCACCGGATGGAAAATGGCTGGCTTGGATCGATCTCAACAATGATCTATGGATTAGAAATCTTGCCACGGGAAAAGCAGTCAAAGCCAACCTTACAGATGAAGACCTGCATGGCAGTATGTCTTGGTCGCCTGACAGCCAATGGCTGGCTTATGGGCAGGCAGCTTCAAATACATTTACCCAACTCTTTGTCTTCAATCCGACTACGGAAAAGCGAGTTACCTTGACTTCCGATCGCACCAACAGTCTCAACCCGCAATGGAGCGCTGATGGGAAGTGGATTTATTTCCTTTCAGACCGGAATTTTGAGACTAAAGTGGGAAGTCCTTGGGGGCAGCGTCAACCGGAACCATTTTGGGAAAAGCAGATGAAGATCTATCATATTCCGCTTCAAAAGGGTTTGATTTCTCCCTTTACTCCAAAAAATGAGCTGAAAGCAGAGGAGAAAAAATCAGAGGGTCCTGTAAGCGTGAAGATCGATGAGGAGGGACTGATGGAACGCGTACAAGAAGTACCCGTTACAGCGGGAAATTACAAAAATCTGATCGTGACAGATAAGGCCTTGTACTACCATCGAGTTGGCCCAGGTCCGGGAGTGTATTACGGAGGTGGTGCTTCCAATGAAGATGAGCCTGCACTGATGATGACTCCAATTTCTGAAAAGTCTGAGCAAAAGGTTTTTGCAGACAAAATCAACAGTTATGCAGTTTCAGCCAACAACAAATATGCTTTGCTTCGGCAAGGAGCCAATCATTTTTTAGTGGAGCTAGGGACATCTCCTGTTTCGGATTTATCCAAAAATAAGTTGGATCTGAATGGGTGGAGGTTCAGTATAGACCCTCGGGAAGACTGGAAGCAGATCTATACTGATGCTTGGCGCATGGAGCGCGATTATTTTTACGACGCAGGTATGCATGGGGTAGACTGGGATAAAATGTACGAGAAATACCTTCCTCTAGTAGATAGGGTGACTACCCGAAATGAGCTTTCAGATGTGATAGGAGAGCTGATAGGAGAGCTTTCCGTTTTGCATACTTCCGTTCGTGGAGGTGATACCCGGGATGGAGATGACAATATTCAGTTTGGAATGCTGGGAGGGCTTTTTACTAAGACTAATCAAGGTTACAGGATCGACTACATCTTCCAAAGCGATCCTGACTATCCTGATGAGAAATCACCTTTAAGCCATCCTGCTTTCGGCATTCAAACAGGCGATGTGATCACACATATCGATGGGACTTCAGTTTTGGAAGTAGCGGATATGCAGGTTTTGCTTCGAGATAAGGCCAGAAAGCAAGTTCGCCTAGCAGTAGCCGGAAAGGGAGACTTTATAGTCGAGCCTATGAGTTCGGGGCAAGAAAGCAACCTGCGATACAACGATTGGGAGTACACCCGAAGATTGGAAACCGAAGCCAAATCCAATGGAGATATTGGCTATGTGCATTTAAGAGCCATGACTTCAGGCGATATCGGACAGTGGTATCGGGATTTTTATCCTCAGTTTAAGAAGAAAGGCTTGGTCATCGATGTACGCCACAACCGCGGTGGGAACATTGATTCCTTTATTCTGGAAAAATTGATGCGAGAAGCTTTCTTCTACTGGAAAAGCCGCACGGGAGAACCTTACTGGAATATGAATTATGCATTCCGAGGGCATTTGGTTTTGCTAGTGGATGAATTTACTGCCTCTGATGGAGAGGCTTTTGCCGAAGGCTTCAGAAGACTGGGCTTAGGCAAAGCGATCGGCGCGAGAACCTGGGGAGGAGAAGTTTGGCTTTCAGGTGTGAATACGCTTTCAGATAATGGCATTGCCCGGGCTCCGATGAATGGGGTGTATGGGGAAACTGAAAATGGGACAGAATGGCTGATTGAGGGAGTTGGTTTTATTCCTGATATCGAAGTCATCAATCTGCCTAAGGCAACCTTCGATGGAAAAGACGCCCAATTGGATGCAGCGATTGAGCATTTGCAAGAGTTGATTCAAAAAGACCCACGGCCGGTTCCAACGCCACCGGCTTATCCGGATTTGAGTTTTAAGAATGGGAAGAATTGACCTACAAAGAGGGCTTGCAATTATGCAGGCCCTCTTTGATTTTAACCTTTTGCCATAATCCCTCCATCAATTGTATAAACGCTTCCGGTAATCCAAGAAGCCTCTTTTGAGGCTAGAAAAAGAACCAAATTAGCAATGTCTTTAGGCTTTCCCAGTCTTTGGATCAGGGTATTATTGCCGGCATTTTCTACAGCTTTTGCAGGATCTGGAAAGGCCTTCGCTGAATCATGAATCAGTGGGGTATCCACCGGCCCGGGACAGATGCAATTGACACGAACTTTTGGGGCATAATCTACTGCGGCTTGTTTGGCAAGTGCTATCAAACCAGCTTTGGATGCGCAATAAGCCGGGTGATTAGGAAAGGATTTAAAGCCGGCAATTGAAGAATTGATGGTAATTGAAGCTTGACTGCTTTTTTGTAATACAGGAAGTGCTGCTTTTAGGAGGTAAAAAATTGAGGTCAGATTCACGTCTAGGGTTCTATGCCATTCCATTGGTGATAAATCAGTGATAGAGCCTAAGCCCAATCTTCCTGCATTGGCAGAAATGCCATCAAGCTGTCCATATTTTGTGACCGCTAAGTCTACTAGTTTTTGATTATAGGCGGGATCACTGACGTCTCCAGAAAGGAAAATGGCATGATCTCCCAATTCATCGACAAGTTCATTTCCGGCAATTTCATTTCTTCCGCTTAAGATGAGGTTGGCTCCCTCATTTGCAAAAGCCTTCGCTACGGCTCTTCCCATGCCACTGGTGGCTCCTGTGATGAGATAGGTTTTACTCTCAAATTTTAAAGATTGAGTCTTCATTTTTAAATAAAAGGAGAAAATTGATTTATTCCTATGTCTCCAATTACTGATAAAATTTTCCGAAAGGCGGCTCAGTGCTGAAACTCCAACCAAGAGGAAAATTCAGCGTGGTTAAATGCTGCTGAGATTTTAATAGATAAAGAATCATGCCTGCCGAAAGGATGGTGATTGTGTTTCCAAAAGTGATTTCAAAACCATTATGAGTAGATTTTATTTTCCTTCAGGGTTAGGATATTTTTTTTTAATCTTCCAATCGCAGAAATCTCGCCGCATTCCCATAAAATATCCCTTCTTTATCCTCAATTGTCAGGAAATCCAAACTGTTCAAAAAATCGATAGACTTCCCGATTGCGTAAGGCCATATCATTTGATCAGAACCAAACATCACTCGATCCAGGTAGCCTGCATGCTTGATGTTTTTGAGAAAATCCGTGACATATCGTTGAGTGTTGGGCTCCACCCAAAGTAAAACAGCAATATCCGTATAAAGCTGGGGATAGTAGGCCATCAATCGAATGGCATGTTCCGGCCAATCCTCTCCTCCGGCGTGCATCAGATACACCCGTAGTTTGGGATACTTGACCAAAACATCTTCTATCAAATAAGGATCACCTAGTTTCAGTCTTGCTCTTGGGGACCAGGAATAGGTGCCTCCTGGGTCTCCACCTCCGGTATGCACAGCCACTGGAATGTCATATTTTTCACAAATCTCGAGATAAGGTTGCCAAATGGGATCGCTGAGCGTGGTACCGCCGTAGTAGGGACCCAATTCTCCAAAGATTTCGATTTCACCTGCTTTGATCATTTGCTCAAACCGCTCAATATCTATTTCGTAATCATCTGGGGAAATAGATAAAATACCCTTGATTACACGGTTATCTTTATCTTTTTCCTTCCAGATTCGAACACTTTCGGGATTACCACTGACAGCAGCCTTAACGATATTAAACCGCTCAAATGCCGCAAAAGTCTCTATGCGATGTTGCTCAGCATTTGCTGAACTCTTTACTCCATAGTGATCTGTAGCGGAAGGTTCCCGCACACCAAAATCACTCTCCGTGTAGGAGTGAATGTGCATATCAATAATTCTGGTCTGGCCGAAAGAAACCACTATGGGAAAAAGTGCCCAGCCAACTATTGCTAAAATTTTTTTCATGTTGAGGTTATCATTTGATTCTACCGTACTTCTTTAACAGCTCGACGACTTCGTCTTCTGGTAGTTCGTATACCGTCGTATTATTTTTCCCCACCATGGTTTCTGCAGCTACCAAGGCATTCAGAATTGATTCTTCGGTCGCTTGGGCGGTTGCCAGAAAAAGGGCTGACATTTGATCATTGGGAATCATGTCTACCTGTTGATTATTTTCTCGATCGGCAGCCCCAGAATTGGCAGTAGAAAAGGCAATGAAAATATCACCGGAGCCATTCCCTCCATATCCACCTACTCGACTGATTCCTATAGGTACTCGCCTTGCTAATCTTTTTAATTGATGGGGAAGCAGCGGAGCATCAGTAGCCACGATCACAATGATGGATCCTCTTTCTTCTTGGCGATTCAATGGATCTAAAAGAATCTGTCGATCGGAAATTTCTTTGCCTACAGGTACTCCGGCAATAGTCAGTGATTCACGAGTGCCATAATTGGCCTGCACAAGCACGCCTAAAGTGTAGGTGGTATTATTGATCATAATTTCACGCGAGGAGGTGCCTATTCCTCCCTTGAATTGATGACAGATCATCCCGGTGCCACCGCCAACGTTACCTTCTGCTACAGGTCCGGATTTTGCATTTTCCAAAGCAGCAAAAACATGTTCTTTTTTAACATGAAAACCATTGATATCATTTAAATCCCCATCGTATGTTTCGGCTACTACAGGCAATGCCCAAAATACGTCTGGTTCACCTGGTAATGGATCAAAATGATTGTTTTTAAACTCCCATTCTATCACCGCATCTCTGACTATACCTACACTGTGGGTATTGGTAATGGCAATGGGTCCTTCCAAAAAACCGGATTCTTCCACCCAAGTAGTTCCTGTCATTTCCCCATTTCCGTTTAGGCTATACCAGCCTGCGAAAACGGGATCGTATTGCTTGCCTCTGGGGAAAATAGTGGTCACTCCTGTTCGGACAGGACCTTCCCCTACTATCAATTCTCCCTCTCCGGATATCAGTGTGGTATGACCGACTTCTAAGCCTTTGACATCAGTGATGGCATTGAGTTTTCCTGTTTTTCCATCCAAGGGGATTCCTAAATCTCTTGCCCGATGGTTTTGACTGTAGACAATGGTAAGTACAAATTGAAAAATAAGTATTAGGATTAATTTTCTCATTATTAAATTTTTATAGGTATACCTGATACAATATAAGCTGATTATTTTCTTAGTATTTAAGGTTTCTTTTCTTTCAAGAGTAAGCAGTGAAACTGTAACCAAAAAATTTTCAAAGCATTCTATAGTATTAGCGAAACCTACTGAATGATTTGAAGCTACAAATTCCACCATCTTCTTGTTGGATTCTATAAATTCAGTTTTTCAACTCTTGCTGTTTGAATGAGTCTATTTTTTATAGATCAACTCCCCTGAATTGAAGTTTGCATTTTCAATTCCATTAGAGTAGTAATATAAAGCTCCAATATCTCCTTGTTTCTTTCTTGAGAGCTGGTCACAGTATAATTGTGAAAAGGGAATAGTTTTTACTTGTCGAAATCCTTCAATCCATTCTTCAATATTTTTGAATATTGTGTCATTTAAATGTGGCGGGATATTGGGTTTTCGCATCCAAAGCCTTGGACTTTCTCCGGCCGAAAGGTCAAACTCTTGCCAAGGTTCAAATTCCAGCCCTTCTTCGTCTTCTGGTCCAATAGCCTCAAACCCTATGATAAGTATAAGTACAAGAGAAAGAATATATAGCATGACTTTCTTAATCATGATTACCTGATATATAGGATAGGGAATTTATTTTTTATTCCACTGAAGTACGATCTCGCAGATAAAGAGCGGAACTACCCAAGAAAGCCAAATGGCCGTGGGGCCGGTCTCTATAAATGAGCCAAGCTCATTATAAAATGGTTGGCTTGTGAGCCAGCGAAAGAGGACAAAGGCAAAGGTCACCACATAGCTTCTGATCATCCATTCTTTATGGAGGCTGATTCTGCGCAAAAGAATAAACCGAAAAGCCATTCCTGTGGTACCAAACCAAGCTATAGCCAAGCCTATTAGAGCTAGACTCCAAGTCCAATGAATAGCGATACCAGTGGTCAGAGATAGCGCAATTGAGCTAATTACTCCAACCAGAATTCCGGAGATATAGGCCATTCCCATCATCCGATGAGCTTTGAGATACCTATTTCTAAAAGCGGTCCAAAACTGGAAAGGACCAAGGCTTAAGGCAATTAAACCTCCAGAAATATGTCCGATTAATGGCCATTTCATCACCCAAAATCTCCCGAACACACCTTCTTCCAATCCGAAATATGGGAGCGCATCATTTAGGATAAATTTTCCTGCTAATAGAACCATAAAAGCAACACCCAACCAGGTAAACCAAGTTTTAAAGGAGAATGCTTCAAGAGTGCTGTTTTTTGCCATGATGTGTAAAATGCTTAAGTCTTAATGCTTACTTAGAAAAAATGGACAGTCGATATGAAGTCAAGAAATCATGGCGGTTTCGGTGTCTTGGAAATGCTATACCAGGTTTAAAGACACCGTTTTATTTCCATCAGATCAAGCTGTATCAGTTCCTGCTTGCATCATTTCCATGATCTTCATTCCTTATTTTTTTGAAATCTTTCTTAGAAAATTTTCAGGGTTTCACCAGTTTTATGAAAGCCAAGTAAAGGAGATCTAGGATCTCCTTATTTTGACTGATTGACCTTTCATCAATACTTCGGCATTCAGTTGAATTGGTCAAAAGCAGAAGTCTTTACTTTTAATTATTTCCAAGATGACTAATTTCTTCGTCCATTTTGTAGATATAGCTCCAAGTGCTTTCTAAAGACGAACGGAATTTTGCTTGTAACTCATCTCTTGTTTTCTTCCCGGACGCATCTTCTACAGATTTCCAAACGCTATCCTGCATTACATCCATTTCAGCATAATTTTTATATCCTGTTACCACATGGTAGTTTGGACTGCTAGGATCGCCGGTTTGCCAATTATACCAATACCCACGAATAGGCAACCCAGAGCTTTTGCGTATCGCTTCAACTTCTTTAACCACTTCCATCATTTTATAGCCATTGGTCTGGTTAAGCTTGAAAAAGCTTACCCTGATAAGGTTGGCTCCAAAGGCATTAGAATTACTTATTTCCGGCATAAAGCGTGTAATATGATTGGTTGCAGTTTCCACGTGAGGATTAATCAGGCTGAGGGCAAGTAATCGGCAATCCTTTCCTTTTTCATCAGTTTTATCCATTTCAGCCCAATTTGGCATGTTGGTGGCCAAAATGTAAACAGTGCCTTCTCCTTGCTGTCTTTCCCACATTCGCCAAGTCCATTCTCCTCCGTCTTTTAAATAGCATTCTTTCCATGCTTTGATACCTTCTCGAAATTGCATGGTATGACCAGGCTTAATAGTAAACTCAGTGACAGAAGTTAGTGGTCCCAAAGGAGCATCTTGAGCATTTACAAATGGGCTGATCGCAATTAGCAGTACCAACCCTAACAATTTTCTCAGTGTTGCTTTCATCTTTATTTTTTTAGGTTAAAAGATTATTTGATTCAATCTCTCATTGAATTTGCAATTCAAAAAGTAAAGGAGGACGGAGCTAGTTGTTTTCTGTCCGAACTAGTGCAGTTTTTTATCAGAGGCATTTAAAATGCAAAAAAATGACTTTTAAATACTAAAAATTGTTTATTTTCCAATATGAAAAGAATCTTAGTCTTCTTTTTACTTTTTTGCCAACTTTCGGGTTTTGCCCAAATTTCCAATAATGAGGGATTGATTGAATATCAAGCTGTTTTTGAAAACACAGATGACTTTGGTCCAGAATATCTTGAATTGATTGAAAAATCACTCCCAAAAGTTGAGGGGTCTGATGTAAGGCTTCAAATGTTGTGGGATTTAGGCTATTATACGCACACGAGAAACCTTCGAAGATCACTCTTCTTTATCAAACAAGGATTAGAAGAAGCCCAAAAAGATGGAAGCAAAATCTGGGAGGGGCGAATGCAAGTAGCTCAGGGAGCTGTATTGCTAAGAATGGAGCAACTTGATCAAGCAGAGCAAGTTTTGAAAAGTGCGCTGGAAAAGTTACCTGAATCAGAGACTTGGTTACTACTCACTAATTTAGGCTATGTCTATGAGCGTAGAGGAGAATTGGGCAAAGCCTTTGAATTTGCCAGTCAAACGCTTCAATTGGGAGAAAAATACGGCGATACCAAAGCCATTGCTATGGCTTATTCAGATATCAGCAATTTGTTTTGGAAGCAGGGAAAATCAGAAGAAGGGTTGGAGTATGGCCTGAAGTCGCTCGCGCTTTTTGAGCAGAGGGGCATCAAAGACTTGGACTTTGACTTCACATTGCATGTCACTGGCAATAATTTGGTTATGCTTGGCAGGTATCAAGAGGCTCTTCCGTATTTTCAACGCTCCACCCAAATAGGCAAGAAATACGGCTTTTATAATAACCTCAGCGATACCTACATTGCCTTGACAGATTTATACTTAGCGTTGGAGGATTATTCAAATGCCGAAAATTCCGGGAAGGAGGCACTTAAATACGCCGAGCTATTACAGAATGAGTTTATGGTTGTTCGCTCTTTGCTTTCTCTGGGGAAAGTGAAAAAAGAACAAGGCTTTTATGAGGAAGCCACCATATACCTTAACCGAAGTATCCGGACAGCTACTGAGGATTTTGGGGACCGCTACTTTTTAGGGTTGATTTATAGGGAATTGGCTGAATCATACGAAGGCTTACAGGATATTTCCAATTCATACAGGGCTTTTAAAAAGTATCATGAACTCAATCAGGCAGTGTTCAATGCAGAAGCAGATCAGCGAATCGCCCAATTGCAAACAGCAATGGATGTAAATCAAAAAGAAAGTATTATTTCCCTGCAGGAAGAAGCTCTTAAGCGTCAGAAAATTATCCAAGTTTTCACCCTTTTGATCACTGCATTGATGGTGTTCTTCCTCTTTTTTCTTTATCGGGTTTTCGTCAAAAGAAAAAAATATAGCCAGCTTCTGGAAAGACAAAATTTAGAAAAGGAGTTTCTGCTGAAAGAAATCCACCATCGTGTCAAAAATAATCTGGAGACGATTTCCAGTCTCTTGGCTTTGCAAACGGCCCAAATCGATAATTCGGAACTTCAGGATATTATGGTGGAGAGCCAAAACAGAGTTCAGAGTATGGGCATGATCCATCAAAATCTATATCAAGGGGAAAATTTGGCGGCTATTGAGATGAAAAATTATTTCGTAAATCTGGGTTCATACATCATTGACTCCTTTGATGCCACGGATCGAATAAGTATGGAAGTCAACATGGATACTTTGGAGTTGGATGTGGATCGCGCTATTCCAATAGGTTTGATCGTTAATGAACTAATCACCAATTCATTGAAATATGCCTTTCCGGATAGACGTAAAGGGGAAATTATGGTTAGCCTTAAAGAGGATAAAGAGCATCTTTATCTAAGGGTAGCAGATAATGGAAAAGGTATGAGTAAAAGCAAATCAATAGAGGGAACTGGATTTGGTACCCAGCTAGTGGAGCTCCTTACTAAGCAGTTGGATGGAAAGATGACCTTGAGCACCCAACAAGGAACAGAAGTTTTTTTCGAATTTAAAACAAAGAAGGCGGCATGAGTGAGAAGACGAGAATTTTGATTGTGGAGGATGATATGATTATCGCTGCAAATATTTCTTTGCAGCTATCCAAGTTAGGATATGAAGTGACAGGAATAGAGTCCAGAGGAGAAGAGGCAGTTAATCATGCTTTAGAGAACCGACCCGATATCATTCTCATGGATATTCAACTGAAAGGGGGGATAAATGGGGTGGAAGCAGCTAAGAAAATCCAGGAAAAGGCTTCCATTCCTTTAATCTATCTTACGGCCAATTCAGACGAGGCTTCGTTCCAAATGGCAAAAGAAACCAAGCCAGATGCATTTATATCTAAACCATTCAATAAGCTTAATTTACAAAGAACCATTGAGTTAGTTGAAGAGAAGATCCAAGGAAAGGGGGGGCAAATACCTGAAAGCAATTCTTTTATTGAAAGCTTAGACGATCGAATTTTTATCCGAAATAATGGGAAATTAATCAAAATAATGTTGGATGAGATCCTTTATATCGAGGCCGAAAGAAATTATTGTAATATCATTACCAATTCTCAAAATTATTTGATTGTCAGTCCATTAAATACATTTTGCCAGAAAATGGAAAACAAGGATTTTTTGAGAGTTCACCGCTCTTATGTAGTGAATATCAGAAAGCTTGATGCTGTAGCCGATTCACACTTGGAGATCAAGCGCAAGGTAATTCCTGTTAGCAAAATGTATAAGGAGGATTTAATGCGAAGTATTCGTAAAATCTAAGCTTATCCAATTTTTCCATCTCCATTCAAATCTTTGCCAGTATGCTCCTCAAGGATTTGAAGTGTTTTTTTTAAGATCTGTTGGGTTTTGTGCAATTCATTTTCTAGGTAGGCCACGCGTGCTTCCAGCGTAGAGGCTCTGGCTTTTTGATCAGAAATTTGGCTTTGTTGGATTAGGTTCCAGAAGAGTCCCATAGTTGAAATTGTTTAAAAATTAGTTTGTAAGGTCCTAAAATAAAAAAATCCCCATAGAGATGGGGATTTTAGGAGGGATAAGACAAGTCTTAATTCATCATGGTAGAGTCAGCTGCTGCTGCCATGGATTTTTCGTATTCCATCATCGCCATCATAATTGGAGCATTGTCCCAATAACCAAAGTCCTTGACAATTTTTCCATCTACAAATTGAAATGTCTCGTGAAATGGAACTTCGAAAGATTTTCCAGATGCAGTATGGGTTCCTTTCCAGACTCCCCAGCAATTCACCCATTTTTCGCCTTTATCAGTGGTGACCATTTCAATAGCACTATCTTCTATAGTTATGGATACATTGGAGAAATCATCTGCCTGAGCTTTTTGCTCCTCAATCATTTTATCTACTGAAGTTGGATTATCTTCAGTAGCATTATAAAATATCTGTGCATCTGCAGCATAATATTCCCTTTGACCTTCAAAATCTCCCGAGGCAGAAGTTGCCAATAATGCCCTTGCGGCATCGATTTCAGGAGATTGTTGAGTGTACCTTTGTTCCTGCTGGCAAGCAGATAAAGTCAAGCCAAACAGCATAATTAAAATTAACCTTTTCATAGTTGATGGGATTTAGGTGTTTTATTTGAAATAATAGCTAAAATACCAAAAAAACAATTGAAAATCAGTTAATTATGTCATTAAATTACACTTATTAATCAAAAAGCTTCCTCTTTGTTGAGAAAGTAATAATTGTACTTTTTTAATTTTACACAATTTTAGTAGGTAAGGAAATTTTGAACTCAGAACCTATTCCTATTTCACTTTTAATATCCAATTGTCCTCCGTGGGCCTTGATGATATCATGGGTAATACTTAATCCCAAGCCTGTTCCCTCTGTTCCTTTTTTGGTGGTAAAGAAAGGTTGAAGGATCTTGTCCTTGATCTCATCGGGGATGCCGGGGCCATTGTCTTCAACTTCGATGATGACTTGATTTCCCTCTGCCTTTGTTCGTACCAAGAGTTTGGGCTGATATAATTCAGAATTCATTTTGCTCCGCATGGCATCAAAGGCATTGTTGCATAAGTTGACGATGACTCTGGAAAAATCTTCTGAAACTAGATTGACCTTTCGGACTTCGGCATCGAGATTCATCTCTATGTCTACATTGATCGGATTTTTCCCTGCGCGCATTCCATGGAAACTCAAATTGACATATTCCTTGATTAGAGCATTGAGATCGGTGGGTTCCATTTTACCTTCTCCACCTCGGGAATGCTGCAGCATGGAGGAGACGATTCTATTGGCGCGAGTACCGTGTTCATAGATTTTTATCAAATTTGATTTGATATCCGAAAGAATTTCGACTGTCTCTACAGCATGCTCATTTTCCTGAATTTGATGAATTTCCTCCAAAGCTTCCTCGATCAACTCCATTGAAACTTCTGAAAAATTATTGACAAAATTCAGTGGGTTTTTGATCTCATGGGCGATGCCGGCGGTGAGTTGTCCTAGAGAAGCGAGTTTTTCTTGCTGAACGAGTTGCTCTTGGGCTGCCTTGAGATTTTCATAGGCTTTTTCGATCTCCTTGGCTTGGGCCAGCTCTCTGTCTATTGCCTTATCCCGTTCTTTTTTGGCAGCTCTTCTTCTTTGCCCCCGGATAAAAAACATAGCCAATAAAATGATTACTACCGCGTAAATAGAATAGGCCCACCAAGTCAGGTACCAGGGGGGGAGTACTGTAATCTTAAGAGTTTCAGGTTCCAGGTTCCAAACTCCATCTAGATTCATGGACCTTACCTCAAGCACATATTTGCCGACAGGCAGATTTGTATAAGTCAAGCTGCCATTGGTGCCTGCATCCTGCCAGTCTTCATTGAACCCGACTAACCTGTATTGGGATTGATTTTGCCCATTTCCACCAAAATGAATAGCAGCAAATTGGACTACCAAAGTAGTAATACCCGGAGGGACTACTAAGGAGGAAAGCATGTAGCTTGGCTGCCTTTCTGCTGAGTCCAAAAAGCGCTGGTAGCTTTCGCCGTCCAGTAGAATTTCTTTGAAAAGAATCTCAGGGGGATAAGAGTTGGTTTTGATTTGGTCAGGATGAAAAACATTTGCTCCGCTGTTTCCAGAAAAGAAAATTTTTCCGGATTCACCCCGGTAGTTCAAGCCTCCGAACAGCAAGGATTGGAGTCCCATTTCAAAACCGAAGCGCCGGAAGTTCCCAGAATCAGGGGAATATTGAATTATTCCATCGGATGTGGCAAAGTATAATTCTCCGCGATCATTGTAGCTGATTGCATTGATTTCCAAATCAGGGAATGCTGTTTCTTCCAGATTTACCCAATGCAAGAATTTTTCATAGGTTAAATCAGTGTAACCGAAGCCCTCCCTCATGGCCACCCAAACTCTATTTTGTTTATCAATTATGGGTTGGGCTGTAAAGTAGTTTTGCCCCCTTTTGCCTTTAAGATTTAATTTCTTGATTTCTTTTGTTTGAGTATTTAAAGTGAAAAGCCATTGGCCTGACTCTCCCGAAATAGTAGCTTCTTCCAAAACCCCAAGTAAATGTCCATTAGGGTCAACCAAGTAAGCATCAAGATCCAAAAATTTGCCCTCAGGGTCGATTTTTGAAAACTTTTCGGATTCAGGATCAAAAAAGTCTATTCCCTCACTATGGGTTATCCAAAGTTTCCCTTGAGGATCTTCTGAAATATTGAAAATCCAATCTTGAGAAAGAGAGTTGGGGTCTAACGGATCATGTTTATAGCGAATAATTTGATTGAAATTAGGCGATATTCGGTTTAGTCCTCCATAGCCAGGGCCTGGTTGACCGGTACCCACCCAGAGGGTTCCGTCAGAAGAAACAAATATTTTCCAAGGGAAGTAATGAGACAATGCTTTTCCGATGGTTTTCCCTCCTGATGGGGGCGGTTCCTGAGCACCGATGCGTTCTAGTATTGTTTTTCCGTCTTCCGAAAAATGAATGAGCCCCTTTTCCAATGAAGTTCGGGTACCTACCCAAAAGGTTCCATCCTCCATTTCTGCGGCTGATAAAATATCTGCGATTACAATGCCATTTTCATCCCGTAGAAGACCGAAGTCCGATTGGTATAAGTTGAGTAAACTTAAGCCATAAGAGAACCTGGAAGCCCACAAAATCCCCTGGCGATCAATGTATAAATTGCAACCATGATTACTCTCCATGGGAAGTAGGCCCCGGGAATTGTTGATTTCAGAGTTGATTGTTTCCATCTCCCCGGTTTCCAGATCAACCCTGCTGATAGCATTGATTTGATTTAGCCAGAGATAATTGCCTTGAAGTTTGTAAGAGTTATAATTTTCAAAACCTTTCTCTTTTAAAATTTCAGGACTACTTACCTGGAAAAACTTCCAATCTTCATTTGGGCTTTCCCTTTTGGCAAAACCGTTGGGATTAAAAATGACAGCACCTTTATCCCCATATGGGAATACTATCGTTGGTGAGGTTTGGTAAAAAGAAAGCTGCTCCTCGTTGTTTTTGTCAATCGGAAAATCTTCATAGCTGTATTTTCCTTCCGGAGATCGGCTTCCTAATTGGATTTTTTCTTCTTGAAAGGATAAAAAATTCATTCTCCCGTCATTTCCTTCATTTAACTCACGAACAGCTCCTTTTTTTTGGCCTTCTTCCAGGATGAAGGTTTGTGAGGCGGGGTCAAATCGCTTGATTCCCGATCCTGTTCCGGCTAGTACATTTTTGTTTTCAAGAATCTTGAGATCAAGATATCTGATACTCTCGTCTACATTTTCAAAAAATATGACACTGTCATAGGAAGGGTGGTAATATCCTAAATGGCCCGTTTGTATTGAAATCCATAAGCCTCCCTCCTGATCGGATTCTATATAGCGTCCGTCTTGAAAAATCTTCTCATATTTTTTTCCATCAAATCGATAAACTCCGTCCCAAGTGCCTATCCAAATAAATCCAAAAGTGTCTTGGTCTATATCCGTTACTGAGGTAGTAGGCAGGCCATCTTCCGAGGTAATATTTCGAAAAACGGGGCTTTTTGTTTGCGCAAAAATTTCAAATGGAGAACAGTAACCCATCAAAAGTGCTAGGACTGTGGATCTGATAAAATTTCTCATTTTTTTTAATTAAAAGCTTGAATACTCATTTCTTCTTTTAGATCTATACCAAGGCCATTTACTCTTTCCATAAAAAAGACAAACCCTCTCCAGTGAACCGACATTCTTGAGAATGTATTGATCAATTCTTCATCTTCGGAAATCGCATCAAAATCATAAGAATAGGTGATTTCCAGTGTTTCAGGGTCGGTGTGCGCCCTCAGATATTTGTTATAAATAGTGAACTGAGTTTCCGTATCTTCTGACAATCGCCCGAAGGTGCTTTCTACTTGGAGCAAGTAGCTGTACAATTCCGCCAATTCATTTCGTAAGGGGATATTGCGGATCAGGTTGAGGTTGCCGCTTTCTTTCATTTCCTCATAGGTGAGCATGGTGGGCAACTGATTGGTTGTCCTGGGAAACCATACTATCGCAAAATCCACTATTTCCTTTTCGTAATCAGATAGAGCTGTTCTTCTTTCCAGCAATTGTTGGGTTTTGGTGATGGATGAAAGGATTTCCCGCATTTTCTGCTTTTGATCTCCACTTATTTCAACTAGGCGATCCAAATCTTCCGCTATTCTGCTTAGGTACTCATCGGAAAGCTTTTTCTCTTTCCACTCTTCATTCCAATTGTTCACCTGCAAAGCCAAGAGTATCCCAATCATGACCAAAAAAATCTCTCCCAAAGCGTACCAGATGTAATTTCGAACCTTGTCTTGTTCGATGAGTTTTTTGCGGATATGTCGAAAGAAGCGCAGCATGTTTAAAGTTCGTTTAATTGATTGATGATCATTGCCCGAAGCAGCTCAGCTTGATCCTTGAATCTGTCCAGTACTTCGCTAGTCCTTGTTTTGGATTGAATAGTGATGGGCAATATTTCCAGAAATTCAGGTTTAGCCATCATTCTCTTGTAAGCTTGCATAGCTTCTTCTGGAGAGTAAGTTTCTGAGCTGCTAAAGCTACCGACTCCTATTTGTTGCTCCGGGAGAAGGATGCCACGGGAAAATTTCAGGTAGTCGATTTGGAATTCCTGCCGGATAAAATTGAATTGATCCCGATTGTTGAGAGTTGAATAGTAAGTGGAGAGGGCAGTTCTAAGCTCCTCATTTTGGATAATGGCCAGTCTTCCGCTGGATTTAATTTCTTCAAAAATGTGATCGGAAATCACGGGATCATAGGTGTATCCGGCATACTCAATACTTTCAATAAAGTAGGTTGGCTCTTCACTCACTAGCCCCGAAGAGTCCACAGCTTCCAAAAGAAATTCAGCCCGTTTCTTCCGACTTTCATTGGCATTAAGGGATCTTGAAAAACTTTCTATGTCTTTTTCCAGATCAGCTGCCAGTCTATGCAAATAGCGATTTTCTAGGTTTCGCTCTTTCCTGTTTTCATTCCAATTATTGACCTGCAATGCTAATAGAATCCCAATCATGACCAAAAAAATCTCTCCAAGGGCATAGAGAACATACTTTCTGATGTTGTCAGAGAATAGAATCTTTTTGCGGATATGTCGGAAGAATCGGAGCATTATTTTAGATTTTCTAATTCTTGAGACACTGCTTCCCTTAACTCATTGGCTGATTCATTCAATCCTTTGGAAAACATAATATGGTGGGACCATTGCACTGAAAATTTTGAGAAATAATTGATCAGCTTTTCATCATTTGCCATTGCTTCAAAATTGAACTTTGGGTTGACCTTGATTCCCCTAGAAGTAAGGCTGCTGGTATCAGGTATCGAGCGTACAAATTGATCTATATAAAATACAGGATTCTGACTCTGATAACCTATTTGCACAAGCACTTCATCATTGGACAAAATATCTTGATCCAACTGGATTAGCTTTTTTCTAAGATCGAGGTTACCAATAAGACTAAGGTCCCCATTACTCCGCATTTCATCCAAGGTAGTTAGGGAAGGGTGTCGGTAGGGTATCTGGTAATAAAAGTGAAGCGTATTTTCAAAAACCCTAACTTTATCCTCAGGCAGGTTTTTTGATTCCAAAAAATCTATAGTTTCCAAGATTAAATTTCTGATTGAAGTAGAGCGTTTCATTGCCTGGTTAGTTTCACTGATGAAGATATCAAGGTCTTCAAGAATCCTTTCGTGGTAAGTGATCGATTTGATTTTGGCTTTCCGCTGCTCATTCCAGTTATTCACTTGAAGGGCAAGCAAAATACCGATCATGACCAGCAGGATTTCTCCAAGAGCGTATAGCAAATATCTTCGGATCTTACGCTCTTCCATCAACCATTTTCTTATATGTCTAAAGATTCTGAGCATTTTTTCTTTGGATTAATTTTTGTCGATTTCCTGATTAATTAAGTTCAGAATAGGAGCTGTAAAGGATTCCATCGATTGCTCATACAGAAGCTTTAATTCCAGATTTACAGCGGCTACATTCCGCATATGATAATCAGAATCAGGATCCGATAGGTAGCCTGGAATATCTGTTTCATATGACTCCATGATGTCATCAGTCAGCTTTTCGGTTTGGGTACCTAATTCCCAGATTTCATTCATAATCAAAGCTGAAAAGTACCGGTGTATGTGGGCATTGTAGACTGATCTCCTTGTATCTCCCTCGTCGTACAAAAATGATTGCAGGCCGTTCATCCTGTTCAAATAGGATGAGATTTGTTTAATGATCTCCTCATTTTGGATGATCCCCAATTCACCATTGGCCACTAACTCATTGTAAGCAGGGATATATGGAAGATAACTGCCGCCTCGCCCCACCAGAAAAACGTCTCTTACAAATTCAGGAGGATTCTCTATTTCTGAATCAATCTCAAATGCACGAAGCAGACGCTCTGCTTGCTCTGCTTTATATTTTACCAGACTAATGCTGCTTTCCAGGTTCAAACTGTCTTGCACCATCTCCTGCTGCAGGCGTTTGAGCACATCCCGCTCACGATTTTTGGTTTTCCTTTCTTCATTCCAATTATTGACCTGAAGGGCGATCAAAATCCCAATCACCACCAAAAATATCTCTCCCAAAGCATAGATTACGTATCGGGATAATCGGTTTTGGATCAGGAGTTTTTGCCGTAGCCTTCGGAATAGGGAAATCATATCAATTAGGTTTTTGAAGTTTGAGGATAAATATGGAACCTTTTCCCTCCTCACTTTCTACTGTCAACTCACCCCCATTTGCCTTTACAATATCATGGGTAATACTTAATCCCAAACCTGTTCCCTCGGTCCCTTTTTTGGTAGTGAAAAATGGCTGAAGGATTTTATCTTTGATTTCGTCAGGAATCCCTAGTCCATTATCCTGAAAGCTAAGTTCTATTTTGTCTTCCAGACGCTGAGTTTTGATTTGAAGGCGAGGTAGGTATTCCCCATTATTGGTAGTGTTTAGCTTTTCGCGCATCGCATCAAAAGCATTGTTGACGATGTTCAGAACCACCCTAGAAAAGTCCTCCATCACCAAATTAGCCTCCCCGGCATTTTCATCTAATTGAAAATCCAAATTCACATTAATAGGGTATTTGCCCGCTCTCATTCCATGAAAGGCTAGCGTGGTGAATTCTTTGACCAGATCATTAATCCGGACTGAACTTGCTTTTCCTGTACTTCCACGGCTATGTAGTAGCATAGATTTGACTATACTGTCAGCTCTGCTGCCATGCTCATGAACTTTGGTTAAATTATTTTGTACGTCAGTGAGAATGTCGATAATGTCCTGTTTGGTTTCTGATGAATCCAGTTTTTCCAGTTCCTCAAAAACCTCCTCGATCAATTCCTTGCTCAATTCTGAAAAGTTGTTGACAAAATTTAAAGGGTTCTTGATCTCATGGGCAATACCGGCTGTGAGTTGACCAAGTGAGGCCAACTTTTCTTGTTGGACTAGCTGAGCCTGGGCAGATTTAAGCTCTGCCAAAGCTTCTTCTACAGCGACTCTTTTATGCTCAAGTTCTTCAATGGTTTCCTCCAGCAAAATGGCGGTAGTCCGTTTTACTTTTTCGGTTCGGTCTAGCTTGAAGGATAATATCTGAAGTTCTTTATCCACATCTTTCAAAGACTTCAGCATAGCCTCCTTGACTTCAGGAGAAATATTGGGCTCCTGCTGTATGAAGTCTGATACCTCTTGAAGATTTTTATCCATTTCTATTTTTCTTTTAGGGCTATACAACAGGTCGTTAGGTTGTGCATCTCTAGATTGCCACCGGCCATTCTCCCAAGCTCAGCATTGGAAAACATTCCTACCATGGGCACATTCCAAACATTTTTAACACCTTCTATTTCTGCGTTCATCATGGGGCCAAAGGAGAGTATTCTACCCGCACAACTGAACACCACTACTGCATCTGCTTCAGGCGTTTCATCTTGTTTGAGTTGTTGAACTCCTTTCACTACTTTTTCCATCACATCCCAATCAGGGGGAAGAGAAAAGCGGATTTTTGAGCCTTGAGGTACAGTGCCACTAGTGAAAAAGGAGCGGTCGGTCCAATCCACAACCAAAGGAGGCCGCATGACAGGGTCTCCATTTTCCCGCTGGAGTTGAAGGGGAAAGTTGGCAGCGATTTCAATTAAAAGGTCTTTATTATCAGGACTGATATTTTCCAGCCCACCATACTTGGTAGTGATATCCAATGCCGGCTCATTATCGATTGTGAAGACATGGTTCCCTTCGCTTTTTGTAACTATTTTTTCGGTTCCCATTGCTTTCCATCCGCAGGTAGCAATACCGCTTACTTTTACTTTTGATTCATCCAAGGCGATGCATACCATTCCATTATTGCTTTCCCATTCATTGGTAAAAACCCAGGTTTCTTCAAAAGCATAATCGTCACCCGCAGCTCCGCCGAAGGCATTTACCTCCTCACCGATCGTCTTTCTAAATCCAAGTAATATTTCTTCCCCATCCGTTGCTGCATTGCTGGTCGCTATCAGAAAAGCGAGCTGTTCAAATTCTTTTTTTGCCTCTTGAGTGATGCGCTTTGCAGTCTCTTGGTAGTTATTTGACTTAAACTCATCAGCATAAATTCTGAAATGCTCTTTTTTCATATCTAGAAGGAGAATAGCAACAGACTTTGTCTCTATGTCTTCGTCGATAAACTCCCCATTAGTACTGCTACCGAATACAGCAATGCCCGCTTCATCAAGCAATTTGCTGATTCCCTTTCTGTCTTGGGAAACTGACAGAAAAACGATAGCTAGCGTAGGATGGAACCCATCTGCCATGCTTTCGGCAAGCGCGCTTTTTATTTCTGCGGTGGATTTTCCTTTGATTGATTTCGCCTTCATAGTTTTATTGTTTGACAGAAATTTATTTCTCTTTTAAGGCTACCCAGCTTACAGTTGTTCCTTGAAATTCACATTGGCCTTCATCCAGTTTTCCAAATTCACCCAAGGAGAAAAAGCCTACCATTGGTTTGCCCCAGGTGGATGCAAGCCCTTCTATTTCTGTGGAGATCAAAGGACCGAAAGTCCCTAACCTTCCCACACATGAAAAGACCATCAACACATCGGCATCCGGCATCTCTTTTTCTTTACAAATTCTGGTAGTCTCTACCACTTTGTCAATCACATCAAAATCTGGTGGTAGGGAAAAACGGAAATGGTCTCCTTCTTTTGCGCCACCGGCTATCATGACGGATTGGTCAGCAGGATTAAAAAATAGCGCAGGCTTCATAATGGCATTTCCCGAAGCTCTCTGAAATTGTAATGGATAGCCAAGATCAGTCGGAACAAATCCACTTCCTTCTGAATTATCCCTTACTATATCGTTCCCTAAGAATCTTTGAATGACATGCATCGCCGGTTCATTGTCAATGGTTAAAGCCCATGAGTCTTCACATTTCGTGATTTTTTTCGTAGTACCTACCGGCTTCCAACCTGAAACTGCCAGACCGCTAATCTCCACCTTGTCCTGATCAAGAATAAGAGCTAGCAATCCTCCTTTACTTGATGCATTATTGGTAAAAATAACCCCCGAAAAATCAGCCGGATCACCACAAACGCCACCTGCAATCATGGTTTCATGGCCTGCTGCATCTGTCAATCCTCTGATTAGTTCGTCGTTGGAGACTCTGAAATCCAAGGGGGAAATGATAAAGCTCGGATTCTCAAAAGTATTTTTTCCGGTTAGGCCTGCATTATATCCAGCTTGGAAAGGAGAAGACCCTTCGTAATCGTTCAATACTATTTTAAAGTGGTCTGGTTTTATATCCAGAAGCATGACAATAATATGACCCTCCCTAATTCCCTTTTCATTAAAGTTGTGGGGAGCGGTTACCCCGAAGATTTCAATTCCTTGATTCCTAAAAATAGACTGGATCGGTTCGGCATCTTCCATGTTGCTTACAAGGATAATGGCAAGGGTTGGCCTGAAATCTTGTCCATTAGCTTGATTGCCGTCACCTATACTTTCATCCAATGCCTTTTTTATGTCTGAGGGTGTGGTTCCGGTTATTGATTTTGCTTTCATATTTTCAATATTTTATGACTAAATCATTTCTCTTTTAATGCCACCCAACAGCAGGCGGTCGAATGAACATGCTGCTGTCCGTTTTTGGCCCTTCCAAATTCCCCATAGGTAAAAAATCCTGCCATAGGGCTTTTCCATACCTCTGCAAGTCCTTCGTTCTCCATGGTTACCAATGGGCCAAGTGCCGGTTCTCTGCCTGCACAAGAAAATACCAGCAAGGCATCTGAATCTTCACCTACAGTGTTTTTGACCTCCTTTGCTTCATTGATGATTTCCTCAACAATATCAAAATCAGGAGGGACCGAAAACCAAAAAGTCTCTCCCTCCATCATCTCCATGTCCATGACCAGTGCATTTTCTTCGTGATCAATATTCATGGGTGACTTGATTAATATTTCTTGACTGTTTTCCCGCTCTGTGATGAATGGATATTCGAATGAAAGCTCGTTTAAAAGATCGAATTCTTGATCTTCACCCTCTTCGCCTTTGCCCAAGTACTTTAGGTACATTTCCACTGCGGGTTTTCCGTCAATGGAATATAAAAGTTTGCCCTTGCTGTGGGTCACTTTCCTTGAAATCCCCAATTTTTTCCAGCCTGTTATGGCCATACCATTCAAAGAGACTTTATCAGCATTAAAGACCAAAGCGACAAGGCCATGATTGGTTTCCTCATTTTGGGTAAACACAGACGTTCCTGTTAATGTAAAATCATCTCCGGCCATACCACCAAAAAAGATTCTGTCCCTTCCTATAGATTCCGAGAGTTCATGAACAAGGGACATTCCGTCAAACATTTCAGAGTCAGGGGTGACGCCGGTACTACAAACGATCAGGGTCGGATTGGAAAAATTCGAAAGGGCGGAACTTGCGACTTTTTTAGCTGCAGCCTGAATACTTTGCGCTCCCATATCTTCAAACACAATAGCGTATAAATCCCGTGATAAGTCCATCAATAGGATGGCTATTTCACCCTTGCTTTGGTGACCATCAACAAACTCCCCGCAGGACGTTGCCCCAAAAACGTCAATACTCTGTGCTGCGAGGATTTCCCTGACCGCTTTTCGATCTTGCTTAATGGAGATAAAGACAATGGCCAAGGTTGGTATAAAACCATCACCTATAGCTTCTTTTAATGCTATTTGGATTTCCATAGGTGATTTTCCGTAAATAGATCTTGCTCTCATTTTTTTAGTTTGATCATGAAATTTGTCCCTTTGTTGAGAGCTGTTTCTATTTCCAGTTCCCCCCCATGGGCCTTTACAATATCATGCGTAATACTCAGCCCAAGACCAGTTCCCTCAGTTCCTTTTTTGGTAGTGAAAAAGGGCTGGAGGATTTTGTCTTTGATATCATCTGGAATACCGGGGCCATTGTCTTGAATACTGATCAATACCTGATTTTTCTGCCGCTTAGTTTTGATATCCAGGCTAGGAAGATATTCCCTGTTGTTTGAGGAATTCAGTTTATCGCGCATTGCATCAAAGGCGTTATTGGCAATATTCAAGATGACTCTTGAAAAATCCTCCATGACAAGGGTTACTTCTCCGGCATTTTCATCCAAGTCAAAATTCAGATTTACGTTGATAGGATTTTTTCCTGCCCTCATTCCATGAAATGCCAGATTGCTAAATTCTCTAACCAGCTCATTTATCCCGATGGAAGTGGCTTTTCCTGCACCGCCCCGACTGTGTTGCAGCATGGATTTGACTATACCATCCGCCCGACTTCCGTGCTCATGTACTTTGGTGAGATTGCTTTTGACATCCGTTAAGATGTCAATGATATCCTCTTTGATATCTGATGATTCTAACTTTGCTAGTTCATCAAAAACCTCTTCTATCAGCTCTTTGCTCAATTCTGAAAAGTTGTTGACGAAGTTCAATGGATTCTTGATCTCATGGGCAATGCCGGCCGTCAGCTGTCCCAGGCTCGCCAGCTTCTCCTGCTGAATCAGTTGCTCCTGGGCAGCTTTCAGCTCTTTCAAAGCCGATTCTGCCTTGGATTTTGCCAGTTTGATTGCTTCCAAATCCTTTTCTGCCTGAACTGCATTCGCCTCTGCGATTTTTAAATCTGTAAATCGGGTATAGGTCAGATCAAAAACACCAGCAAATTTTTCAAGTAGGTAGAGCGCCTCTTCATGTAATGGCTCGGGACTGGTGACTACCAACATACCTTTGGAAAAGAATCCTACAGTCTGTACCCGTCGATTGTGCTGGTATTTTTTATTGAATGGGATTTTGATCTCCTCCTTCATAAATTGAAGCCATTGATCTAGTTCTTCCCCCTGAAGGTCTATTACCAAGGATTTTTTTCCTTTTTTCCAAGCCTGATAGGCTTTGGAAAGCGTGGTTTCTTCGCTAATTCTTCCAGAAAATCTTGTGTCTAACCGATTTCCACCCTGAGCGGTGATCCAAAAGTCAATCGTTTGATTTTTCTCATTGATGATTCCGATGTTGATTCGCTCATGGGTTACTCCCAAATTTTGTAGCTGTTCAAATAGTACTGAGGCTGTTTCGGATAGTTCTTCAGATCGCTGCATTCCCATGGTTCTGGATCTAACCCGCTCCAAGGCAGCCTCTATTTGAGCCTCCCGTGCTTGGGCTTCTGCCTGCTTTAGATCGCTGAATCGGGTGTAAGCCAAAGAGAAAACGCTAGTCGCTCTTTTTAAAAGTTTCCAGCTTTCCTCAGAAATTTCTCCTGGAGAGGCTGCACCCATAAATCCGTGACTGAATTTGTAGAGATGGTAGGTTCGCTCGGGAATTTGGTCTCCATAAAACTCCTGAATGCTGAAGTGATGTGACTTTTCTGCACAATAGGATATCCATTCCGTACGGTGCTGGCCTTGCATCTTTATGGAGGTTTTGGAAGAATCTGATTGGTAAAATGAGAGCATTTCTTCTCCCACCCAGGTGTCTTCCAAGCGGATAGTCATGTAGTCGGAAATCAATTTTTTATCATCCTGGATAGCATACCAGCATTCTGTAGTTCCTTCATCTGCATGGTGGATGTAGATGGAGCTGGTCTCCAACTCTTCAACTCCCAGGAGACCCATTTCTTTTCTGAGAAGAGTTGCCACATCCACCAACTCATCCGGTTTTTGCATAGACATCGCTCTTGCTCTGACCCGCTCCATGGACGCTTCTATCTGAGCATTTCTTGCTTGCTCTTCGGCCTTTTGGAGATCAAGAAATCTGGTATAGGCCTGTTCAAAAACCTTTGCAAAACGAGGGAGTATATCGGTAGTTTCCAGATACTTGAGTGAGGAAATTAGGATATAGCCATTTTTAAAGGATGCTCCATAATCAATTTCCCAGGGCGGGGCGGCCGGCATGGGAGCATTTCTGGATTCAAGATCTTTTATAGCCACTTGAGCGGAAGGAAGATCAAAAATATCCTTGAAGTGTTGCTCAATAAAATCACCGGGAATTTCTACAGAGAACAACTCTTTTCCCGCCTTCCACTGATCGTATCGATATTGATGAATATAGTCTAAATCAATGGGAACAATAAATGGACTGAGCATACCTCCACCCGGAATACTGTGCCATTGCTCTACATGGCCTTCATGCTTATCGCAAAAGACTATCCCTGCCGCGAATAAATCTTCCCCAAAATTCCTGAGTTGGTCAAACATCTCAGTAGTCACTACCCCAAAATCTGCAGCGCTTTGCATACCCATGGAATGGGATCGGATTCGTTCCAATGCAGCTTCAATTTTAGCCTCCCTGGCCTGAGCTTCAGCTTTCTTTAAATCTAAAAAACGGGTATATGTCTGATCAAAAACCTTGGTAAATCTTTTGAAAATATCCTGCGAATCGGGCACTTTTTCATAGGTAATGAACAGAATAAACCCTTGATTGAATTTACACAAATGATTGATCTGATAGGTGGGGAGCGAAAGCCCAAGCCTTTCAATTTCGTCAAAAGTGGGCTTCAGGTCCGGGAAGGATTTCATGTATGTATAGTGCTCCTCCAAGGCTTTACCTCCAAGCTCCTGAACTAACATTGTATCGTCACCCCGAATGAATTCACCCATCTCATCGAAAGAGGCCTCACCATAAAGTCGAAGCTGAAATGGGGTTTGAAGGGTTCCCTCACTACTCATGCAGCAGGTAGCTGTTTTTTTATCCTCCGACAGAATATTGTACCCACAGCTCCATGCGGGAATACCTAATGCCTGGACTTCCAAAAAAAGCAAATTGGCTACTTCGGGTAATTCAGCACTGCTTTGCATGCCCATGGTCCTAGACCTGATTTTCTCCAAGGCTGCCTCAATTCGGGCTTCTCTGGCCTGGGCTTCTGCTTTCTGTAAATCCAGAAACCTTATGTAGGCTTGCTCGAATACTTTGCCGAACCGGATGACGATTTGATTATCACTATCAGAAAAGGGCTCATCAGTATACCGGAGGATTTGTAATCCTGAGTTTTTCATGAAAGTTAAAGTCGTCGTAAAAGCAGAACTTTCCTTCATGAATTTCTCTATTTCCGGATTGAAGGAATTGGTGTCCAACAATTGTTGGTAATACTCTTTCATGATTTTACCTGAATAGGTTTTCATAAAGAGTTCTGGTCGCTCTTTAATCACTTGATTGTATTCACGTTGGACTTGGGTGCCACTACTGTGGGTGATTCGAAGGGGCTTTTCTGAAATAGCCCCTCCTACCCAGACATCGTAGTCCGAGTCATTATCAATTACCCCGCTCATGGCCATGGCATCCAAAGGAACCCCCAAGGCCAACAATTGCTCCCGGATTTCATTTGCTACCAGTTGCATCTCCGTGGTGTTTTGCATGCCCATGGATCTGCTTCTAACCTTTTCTAAAGCGGCCTCTATTTGTGCTTCCTTTGCCTGTGCCTCTGCTTTTTGCAAATCCAAAAAGCGCTGATAGGCTCGGCCAAACTCTCTGGCAAAGCGACTGACTATACTCTTTTCCTCTTCAGTGGCTTTGCGGGAGTGGTTGAAACCCAAGTAGCCAAATTGGAAATGACCCTGAGTGGTAAATAGCCCTTTGGGAAAGTCTTTTGGATTTATTTTGTGCCCTTCTGGCAGCGCTCCCATCACCTCGGATAGTAATTCCCATAAGTAAGGGAGATCCTCTGGCGCATAATCAATGGTATTGACGGAATTGGGCTCACAGCTTTTCCATTGGGCAAAGGCCTGTTTCCAGGCATCAATGGCATGAATATCGATTAGCTGTTCTGCCACCACGCCATTGTCAGCGGTAGTCGTCAGCCTGATGCTGAAGGTTTCATTCGCTTCATCAAATAAAGTCAAATGGGTCAATACCGGATTGATTCCAAGCAGGTCGAATTGCTCAAAGAGAACACAAAGCACGTCGGTCAACTCATCGGTATGATGCATGGCCATGGCCCGGGCTCGAATTCGCTCCAGAGAAGTTTCGATTTGAGCTTCTCGGGCTTGTGCTTCTGCTTTCTGGATGTCCAAAAAGCGCTGATACACTCTTGTAAACTCTTTACAAAAGCGTGAAAGGATTTCTTTTTCCTCGCTTGTGGCAGGTCGTAGATGGTCGTAGCCCAAGTACCCAAAGGGAGTGTAGCCTGCCATGGAATAGCCTCCTTCTGGAAAATACTCTAGCTTCATTCTTTCATCCTCGGGCATTGCATCGAAGGTTTCAGAGAATATTTCAAAAACCTGTGGAAGGACTTCTTTGGAATAAAAAATGACTTCTACTGAGTCGGATTTGTCATTGATAAACTTATCATAAATCCCTTTTAACTCTTCCATACTATTTACATGAACAACCTGTTTTTGAGGTTGTCTATGCTTTGACTTACCAGAGGCTCTGTAAGTGAGTGTTCTATTTTCCCGGTCAAAAAGACTTAAGTAAACATTCATGGGATGAATTCCGAGCTGGTCAAATTGTCGGAACAAAACACTAAGTACCTCATGCAGTTCATCCGTGCTTTTCATAGCCATGGAACGGGCACGTACCCTTTCTAAGGCCAATTGAATTTCGGATTCCCTTGCCTGAGCTTCCGCCTTTTGGAGGTCTAAAAATCGAGTGTAGGCTTGCTCAAAAACCCTCGCAAAACGATTGATAATATCAATTTCATGTGGAGCTAAGGACTTCCCTTCAAAATCATTGATGTTAAACACAGCGTTTTTGACTGCTATCATGGAAATGCAATAGGCCTCACTATTGAATATCATTTGAAGAATATCCTCCGGCAAATGCTTAAATTCCTCAGTATGCTCAATCAGGTGATGATAAAAAGCATCTTTTTCTTCCTTAGAATAATGTCCTTCAAAAAAATCCAATTGCTTTTCCAGCGCATGATATAAATCTTTCGGTACAGGATTCTCAAAGTAAGGAAGACGATAATTGGTGATGACCAAACCTGCTTCATTCTGTCCACAAACAAATGCATTGAGGTCTTTTGAGTCTTCGATACTTGTAGCTATGCCAACCGCTGTGAATGGTATTTTCAGGTCTTTCAATTTTTCGAAGAGCACAGCTACTACCTCATTCAATTCATCACTTTTGTGCATGGCAAGTGATCTTGAACGGACCTTCTCCAATGCGGCTTCAATTGTGGCTTCACGTGCTTGGAATTCTGCTTTTTCAAGATCGAGAAAGCGAGTATAAGTTTGTTCGAATACCTTGGCGAAGCGTCTGGCCATATCCTGTTGTCCAGCCGTCAGCTTTGCACCGTCAACCAGCAATAAGTAACCATGTTTGAAATTGAACGTGTGGATCGCGATTCGCTCCGGAGAGATAGCAAGCAATTTTTCTTTGGTCAGAGAAAAATTGGGACTATTTTCAGCCACGTAGGTCTGATGCTCGATGGTTTCCTGCGGGTCCAGTTCAATCAAAAGGAAGGGTTCCTGCTTTTTCCAACTTTCAGAAATAGCCTCCAAGACATTTGTTCCCGATTGGGGGATGCCGGTCGGCAAAGGCCGGATACTTCCATCGCCAGGATTTACCCCGTAATTCCAGCCGATTTTTGCTTCGTCATCCATCAACACATAACCGCAGTTAAATATGTTGATACCTAGTTTTGATGCTTCCTGGAATAACAAGGCACCTATTTCCAGCAATTCATCACTTTTATGCATGGCCATCGTTCTTGACCGTACTCGTTCTAATGCAGCCTCAATCTGTGCTTCCCGGGCTTGGGCTTCTGCCTTTTGAAGGTCGAGGAAGCGGGTATAGGTTTGATTAAAGACCTTGGTGAAGCGCTTGAAAATATCAACGGCTTCAGAATTGTGTTCTTGCAAAATGAACATCAAGTGACCATTTGTGAAAAATCCACAATGGGTCACTTGGAATGTTGGTAGTGGAAATCCGGCTTCCACAAAGCTACGCATGGTTTCACCTACCACAGGTAGACCATCCATATAGCGGTAAGTTTGAGCCAGCGATTCCCCTTCGGATTCGAAAACGAGGAACTCATCACCTCTACGTTTAGCCTCACGAATTGTAGTAAAGAATATATCTTCTGTAAGTGGGATCTTAAGGGGATTGCCCAATTTCCCATTTGGCCCCGGATTGTACCCTAAAAAATAACTGTCATCACCATACCATAAGCTAAATCCGCAAGACCATAATTCAATACCAAGATTTTTTATTTGCTCAAACATCAATTCTGATGTTTCCATCAGTTCATCACTGTGCTGCATGGCCATCGTCCGTGCCCGCACACGTTCGATTGCTGCTTCAATTTCCAGTTCCCGGTTTTTTTTCAGTAAATCGGCAGTTTTTTCTTCGACTAGTTTTTCTAGCTCCTCAGTCTTTTGTTTCCAAATGTCGATCCCCCAGGTATCCTTTTCACTTGCCACTTGTTCAGGTTTTGAACCATGCCAGTGGACTACTTTCCATTGCTTATTAGAATAATTCAATACTGAAGAAAAGCGCATGAACATCTCAACTGCTTCTTCCCCGGTTTTGATGGTTGCATAAATGTTTTCTGCATACACCGCGGAATTTTCATCTTCAGAAATAAAACGATGAACCGGCTCACTCCTCCATGCAATGTCCAAACCCTGACTTTGGATTTTTTGATTGATTAGCAGATTTTTAAACTCCTCAATGCCTAGGATTTTCTCATCAATCGCTGTCCCAAAACCCATGATGTTCTTATCCACCAGTCCCTCCAAAAGTTTTGGTTCATTGGACTCTAATCCTACCTCCATAAATTCCCGATAGGTCTTTTCCAAAAGTTCTTTTTTCGCTCTTTCCATCTGGTATTAGCTTATAGGTAATGAGATAAGAAAACTTGCTCCATCGCCGGGTTTACTTTCAATTTTAATTTCTCCCCCATGAGCTTTTACTATATCATGGGTAATACTCAGGCCGAGACCTGTCCCATCTGTTCCCTTTTTAGTTGTAAAGAATGGCTGGAGGATTTTGTCCTTGATATCCTCTGGAATCCCTGGGCCATTGTCTTGGATACTGATCAGCACCTTGTTTTTCAGCCGTTTTGTTTTGATTTTCAGACTAGGTAGATATTCCCCGTTTTTGGAAGAGTTCTGCTTGTCATGCATCGCATCAAAGGCGTTGTTTGCGATGTTCAAAATAACTCTTGAAAAATCCTCCATCACGAGTGTTACCTCTCCGGCATTCTCATCCAAATCAAAATCCAGATTGACGTTGATTGGATTTTTTCCCGCCCTCATGCCATGGAAAGCCAGATTGCTAAATTCTTTTACGAATTCGTTTACTCGGATTGCGCTTGTTTTTCCAGCACTTCCCCTACTGTGCTGCAGCATGGATTTTACGATCCCATCTGCCCGGCTACCGTGCTCATGAACTTTGGTCAGATTGCTTTGGACATCTGTTAAGATGTCCATAATTTCTTGTTTGATATCCGATTCATCAAGTTTTTCCAACTCTTCAAAAACTTCCTCTATCAGTTCCTTGCTCAACTCAGAGAAGTTATTCACGAAATTCAAAGGGTTTTTAATCTCATGGGCAATACCTGCGGTCAGCTGTCCTAGGCTCGCCAGCTTTTCCTGCTGGACCAATTGCTCCTGGGCAGCTTTCAACTCTTTCAAAGCAGATTCAGCTTTGGATTTAGCGGCTTTTATAGCTATTAAATCTTTTTCTGCCTTTTTCAAGTCCTCAAAACGCTTGTATGCCAAGTCAAAAACACCTGCAAATCGGGCCAAGGTGCTTACTGCTTCCTCAGGAGGATTAGGTACATAGCCGGGCAAACTATAGCCGATTTCTCCTTGAGATGTCTTTGCCATAATAAAAGTAAGCCCTCCAATATGCCTGATGTCATCCATGGTTGGGGCATTTGGGTCTACCTTTTCAAAATCGCCTAAGGAGACCATTTTTTGAACATAGTCCATGGCGGTGTCTACATCCATTGGAAAAATCAGGGTTGGTTCATTGCCACGTTCCCAATCTGCAACCAATGGGATATCTCCATGAATATGCCGAGGTAAGGACATGACCATTCCTACTTGTGTACCATCTCCAGAGGTCATGGCTTTCTCATATTTGCTAGGAAGCCAACGCATGTACCAGAAATATTGAGCTTCGTGGCCAAGTGAAACAAATTCACTACGAATACTGACCATGATGTCTAGTAAGTCGGTGGATTCCTGCATGGATGTGACCTTGGATCGTATCCTTTCCAGCGATAGTTCGATTTGCGCTTCTTTTGCTTGCGCTTCGGCCTTTTGAAGATCCTCAAATCTCTTATAGGCCAAGTCAAAAGCTGCAGCCATTTTTTTCAGAATGGATGCAACTTCATCCTGTGGAGGCTCAAGCAAATCCAGACTCATTCTCCCATTTTTCAAGGGTACTGTGGGATGATAGGCTTGCTCCAATTGAGTTGTGTCAAAAAATATCCGGGCCTCTTCAGCTTGCTCAGGATGCCCATTGTCTTTAAGCCATTGGACAGTATGCGGGAAGTCTCTTTTTTTCTGGATAACCACAAAATAGCCTTCAGTGTGTGCCCAGATTTTTCGCATAAAAAAATCCGGGTGAGTATCGTCTAGCCTAAAACTTACATCAAGTGGAAGATGGAGATCTTCTTCTTTCAATTCCAGTGAAGTGAGATCCCAAACTCTGCATCGCCCGTTAGATTCTTTCAAGTGAATAGTGGCAGCCGCCACCTGAGGAATATTCAAACTCATAATTTCCTCTTTCAGCTTGTGAACCACTTCGAGAATTTCCCCTGATTGGTACATCGCTAAAGCTCTTGCCCGTACTCTTTCAACCGCCAGCTCAATCTGTGCTTCCCGGGCTTGCTCTTCTGCTTTTTTAAGGTCTAAGAATCGGGTATAAGCCCTTTCAAATTCAATGGAGAATCTTTTGAGGATGGACTTTTCCTCTGGGGTTAGCCTACGTCTGATATTGATACCAAAACATCCGAATCGCATGTAAGCTTCGGAATAGAAGATTCCTTCAGGAAAATATTCTGCTTTTAATTTTTCTGCCCCTTCAAGTAATTCCTGCCAAACCTCAAAAAACCCTGCTACTTCTGGCGGAGAAATAAACTCTTCCAACAAAACCTCAGGTTGTGCCCAAGCCTCAAAACATGCTTTAGTATAAGGTTCTGACTTGTCGAGTGGATAGGTAACTTGTTTGCTCAGGTAAATTGCTTTCCCATTTTCTTCTTCCGACCAACTTGCCCAAAATTGATGTTCACTATTGGGTTCGTCGGGAAGCCATACATAGGAAAACTCAGAGGGGATGTCTAATTCAAGTAATTGCTGATGAAAAATTGTTGAAATGGATTTGATCTCATCGGAATGCTTCATAAGCATACTCTGAGTTCTTGTCCGTTCCAGAGCAGCTTCAATCCGGGCTTCCCTTGCCTGAGCTTCGGCCTTTTGTAAATCAAGGAATCGGGTATAAGCTTGTTCAAACACCCTAGCAAACCGTGTGAAAACCTTTTCGTCTTCATAGGTTTCAGTCGTGATGACTAGCATATACCCATATTTAAAATAGGCGGCATGCCATTTTTGCCATGTTGGAAATTCAATACCCTGATCTAATATTCCTTGGAAAATGGGCTGGACATCAGGAACTGTGAGCATATATTTATAATGATTTCTTAGCTCCTTACCACCATTTTCAATAGATAGAAAGTCAAGGTTTTTCTTCCAGCCCTCATACATTTGCTTATGTGCTGGGTCCACATTGTTAGGGATTTTTAAATGAGGCATGATGCCATTTTCATTGGCAAACCAGAATTCATCGACCGCCGAATCTTTTTCACAGAAACCGAACCCCGTACCCCAAAGCTCTCCGCCTAAACTCTTGAGTTGTTGAAAGAGAATCATCGCCACATCTCCTATTTCATTACTATTATGCATCGCCATGGAGCGACTTCTTACTCTTTCCAGCGCTGATTCAATTTGGGCTTCTCTTGCCTGAGCTTCTGCTTTTTGAAGATCCAGGAAGCGGGTATAAGCCTGGTTGAATGCTCCTGCCATTTTCAACACAATGGTTTTTGTGTCTTCACTTGGGGGGGCGGTTAAGTCGACTCCAAGCATTCCACTGGAAATTCTCGCACAGGCTGACCATTGATGGCTTAATGCTCCAGTTTCTATAGCATTTGTAAATATTTCGGCAACAGCAGGGTCGATTTCTTCTAACTCAGGTAATGCCTTTTTTAGTTTTTCAAGGGGATAATCAGCAATGAAGTAGTCTAGGTCAGTATTTACCAGGATTTTAAAGGGAAATCCTAACATTTCATGCTTGTTGGAATCAAACTGAAACGTATAGCTGGTCTGATTTCCAATATTTCCAGGACTTGAAAAATCCCAGGCTTTCACCCATCCATTTTCTTCGACCAGATAAAAAGTAACTCCGGAAAGTCCTTGTATCTGAAGCCATTGAAGTTGGCTTAATAGTTCTTTGTTTACTTTGTCGAGATCGTCTGGATGATGCATAGCCATGGATTGGGCCCGAACCCGCTCTACTGCAACCTCGATTTCTGATTTCCTGGTTTGAGCCTCAGCTCTCTGAAGGTCTAAAAACCGAGTATAAGTTTGTTCAAAGACCTGGGCGAATCGCTTGAAAACTGAGTGAGATTCAGGCACAGGCTCATAAGTGATAAATAGAATGTAGCCATATTTGAAAAAAGCTACGTGGTCTATTTGGTACTTGGGAAAAGAAATTCCAGCTGCTTTCATCTTGAGCAACTGATCACCTACTCCGGGAAGACTGCAGAGATATTCGTAATGTGAAGGACATTCTTCCTCGCTAATTTCATTGATCAAAAGGGTTTCACCTCTTTGACCAGCTTTATAGTAATCCAAAAAGACATTTTCTCTGGGAGTTTTATATCTGGGGAAAGTAGACTGGCCATTACTTCCCCATTCAATGGACTCCTCACCATTTTCATCGTAAATGTTAAAAGCGCAAAACCAAGTTTCCACTCCTAAAGCTTGAACCTGCTTGACCAATTCTAAAGAAAGATCTGCCAGCTCATCACTTTTTTGCATGCCCATGCTACGGCTTCTCACTTTTTCAAGAGCCGTTTCGATCTGTGCTTCTCTGGCTTGTGCTTCGGCTTTTTGCAGATCCAGGAAGCGGATGTAAGCTTGCTCGAATACTTTACCGAATCGCTCAAGTATAGCCAATTCTTCCTCTGAGATTGGGTTTACACTGACTGTTTGCAGTCCACTATACTTGAAAAATGTAAAACCAGCCACATACCTTTCCAAGCTTTTATTAGCCTCCTGCACATGCTTGGGAAAGCGTTTGAATTCCGTTTCGGAATAGAGATATTCATCATAGATCTTTTTCTCTTCCCCTTCCAGCACATATACAAATCGCTTGTCCTGAGCTTTCCAGGCATTCCACATGGCCCGATGAAAATCATAATCCTCAAACTTCATGTAATAGGACTCCGCATCTTTACCGGTTTCAGGATTGGCTGCCCAAACCGTGTTGGACAGGTCATCTCCATCGATCAGGTTGATGATGCAAAAGGTCAGGGTAAAATCAAGTCCGGTAAATTCCTGCAAAAGGGCGTCCACTACCGAGGATAATTCCGAAGAATGATGCATCGCGAGGCTACGCGATCGGACCCGCTCCAATGCAGATTCTATCCGTGCTTCCCGAGCCTGCTCTTCTGCTTTTTTTAGGTCTAGAAATCGGGTATAGGATTGCTCAAATACTCTCCCAAAACGTTTCAGTATGGCATTATCCGCCTCCGAAAATGGAACACCTTCATGATTGATGATAAAAATGCTGGTATGTTCAGATACCACACAGGATCGGGTATATCCTCCTGTAGTTTCCAAGGTCTGTTTTTTCTCTTTCTTACTGAGCGAAGACCAAGGTTGGTGATTAAACAAAAAGGTAAAAAATTCAACTTTTTCTTCGAAGGTAAATTCCTCAGTGAAGAAACTGGGTCCTTTCTTAACTCTTTCAAGCAGGTTGGTATAGAAAGGCTTATCATAGCGGGGAATATGAATTTCTTCAGACGTTTCAGCCGTGCCCCCAGCTCCCCAACACTTGAGTTCTGTATCCAGCTCACTGTTGATCACGATAAATGAGCCGCCGAAAATTGAGAGATTCAAGCGAAGCAATTCTTCATGTACGGTATGAATGACAGATTGCAATTCGCTGGTTTGATGCATAGCCAAACTCTTGGAACGAACTCTCTCCAGCGCCGCTTCAATTTTAGCTTCCCGCGCTTGCTCCTCTGCCTGTTGAATATCCAGAAAGCGCCTGTACGCAAGAGTAAATACCTGATGAAAGCGCTTGAATATATGCAGTACTTCCTGGTTTAATGCTTGATAAAGCGAAAGCCCCAAACCACCTTTTCCAATAGAAAGAAAGCAATAGCTCAGTTCCTGAGATTGGTCCAAAAGTGGGTCTGAAAAATGATTTTCTTCTTTTCTATGGGCCGCAAACTCCCGAAGTTCTTTTCCCTGAATACTACCTATAAAGTGTCCATCTTTGGAGGCTAACATTTGCCGAACCATTTCATGTTCTACTGGACTTTTGAAATATTCGGTCAGTTCTACTACCGCTTTTTCATAGGCTGGAAAGTGTTGATAGCAGAGGTAATGACCCTTTTCCTCATCGATGATGGCAGTTTGAACATTCCGGATTTGCTCCACTCCAAAAGCTTTCAATTGGTCAGCTATGATTTGACAAACATCCAGCATGTCATCAGGCTTTTTCATACTCATAGCCACGGCTCGAACGCGCTCCAAAGCAGCTTCAATTTCCAGTTCCTTGGTTTTATTCTCCAGCTCTGTGGTTCTTCTTTTGACTGCCTGTCTGAGCTCAAGATTCTCCTGAGAGACCTTTTCCAAGGCCATGGTTTCCCCGTCTTCAACCTTCATGTCCGGAAGTGATCCATGTTGGTGTAGGACTTTCCAACCTAAGGGCGTCTCGTGAAGCAATGTGGAAATCCTTAATTTGGAATAAAAGGTCCATTCTGGCTCAGAAATCACGTAGATATCGCAATTCTCTATGATCAAAAACATCTCCCCAATGGCTTTGGTAATGATGTTTCTGTTTCTCATTTCTGCTTTTCCTACAATCTCCTCGATCTGATTTTTAAAAAAAGCTATACCCTCAGCCTTATTGTGGCACACCTCCGTTTCAGAGGTACCAATCATCTCAAAATCCTCATCCAGTGTGGAGGAAAAAATGGGAATATTCCCCTTGATATAGCTGTCCCAAAATTTATGGTAAACTTTCAAGGCCGAAGCTTCCCTCGAAGCATCAATATCTATCATTTTCTATGTCTAAAAAGAATTTTAAGCAGGATCCAGAGAGCTTCCTATTCACCTATATTTGTTGGAGTTTTTACTATCCAATAGTGAAAGGTGAGGGAAAAACTTTGGGGTTTTTGCCTATTTTATGTTTAGTTGAATTGCCTGTGTTTTTGGTAAAAGGCTAAGTGGCTTAGGAAAATAAAAGTTGGCTGCTTTAAAATACAAAATACAGGTTATAAACCACTAATTATGTATCTGATTTTCAATTTATTTCGACATTTAACAAGTTAAACTAGTTATGTTTTTATTAAAATCTGATTATCCGCAATCATGCCAGTTGCCATATTTTCTTTGTTTGACCGATTGGAAGACCGATGACCGAAGACCGAAGCTTCCGGATTCTGATCCATTTAGCTGACAAAAAGCCGTATTTGGTTGTTACTGGTAAGAAAGCTATACATATATTAAAAAATACAAGTCGCCGTGGGAGAGCTAGCTTTCAAGATATTGCTTTATATTTTTTTGAATGGATTGTAACTGCGTAATTCTACTTTCCAGTTTGCTTATCATATTAAAAGACCTGCCCAAATCCGCGACCACATAGGATTCAAATTCCGGTTGATTTAGAAATTTTTTAAGTTCCTCTGGGGATACTCCGGGTCTTTGGTCTTCGACAGATTCTAACAGGAGATAAAAATTTTGATTGCCCTGACTGATCAAGACTTGGTCTGAACTTTCCTTATCCAAAAAGTTATTCGGTAAACTTGCCATCAGAGGTTCAAAAGTGCTTTCAATAAATCGGAGGGTGGAGGTCAGTACATTTTCGATTTCCTGAAAACTGGAATAGTATTCTACCAATTGTTTCAGTAGTATTTTATTGGAAAAAGCAGCAATTGATCCAGCACTTTTGGCAGCTTCATAACTGGTATCAAAGCTAATCGCGGACTCGCTGTAATACAGAGGCTCGGTGTGTTTTCCAAAATCCCCAGGATTAATTGCATCATTAGGTTGTCTTATTTCTTTGAGTAACCAGGTAAGGTTTTCAATTCTGTTTTGATAAAATTTTGTTTGAGTTTCTAATTTTTGCTGATCACTTTCAAGATCAATCAAAACTGATTGATAAAAGGAAATTTCTCTTTTATGATCATTTCGTTCTTCTTTCCAGGTATTGATCTGGAGAGCGATCAAAATTCCAATTGTCACCAATACGATCTCCCCCAAAGCATAGGTTAAATACCTAGTAATCCTATTTTCCTTTAGCAGTCTTTTGCGGATTCTACGATAAAAGGAGATCATTTCAGCTGATTTTTTATGGATGTTCTCAAGCTGGAAATTTCAGCTAATGCAATTTCCATTCTACTAATTGAGCCCTCTCGATTATCCTGAAACATTTTGAAGAGAATGATATGACTAGGATTTTTAAAAAAATCCTCCAGATTTCGAGGTTCCAACCGGTCTTCATAATCAAAATCATAGAATTCACTTTTGACCACTGGAATCCAATCTGCATTGAATGAATTTTCAACATCCAAAATGGCTTGACTTAGGCGGAATAGGACTTCATCATAGTAGTTGATTAAATCGATTTGGAGATCCTTATCAGAAATCGCATCAATTCCCTTGGATTTTAAAACTTCAAAGCCACTGGACTGAGATTTGAACCTCTCAAACCGAATGACCTTGGCCATCCATACATAGAGATTCTCCTCAAAAACTCCTTTCTCCACTTGATTTAAAATGGAATCAGTGGTCGCATTGGCGATGAGAGCTTTTTGTAGCTCCGCAGCAATCACGCTAGAGTCACGACTTAGATTTTGATCAATGAGTGAAAGAATCTCTTGCTCAAAATTTCTTGATTTCCTGCTTTCATTCCAGTTATTCACTTGTAGAGCGATCAATATTCCGATGACTACTAAAAATATTTCTCCGAGCGCGTAAACCAAATAGCGAGTAATTCGATTTTCATGCAGCAGTTTTTGACGGATTTTTCGGAAAAATGAGATCATCTTTCTGGGTTTCTGGTTGACTCTGACTCTGAAATAATTTTTTCACTAATCTCTCGGAGAACATTTAAGGCATTCAAATAATTGGCTATTCCCCAAGCATGACTGTCAAGCTGGTTTTCAAACTCCAATTCCTGAAACATTTTTGGCGTAGGCGAATCGAATTTTGATTTTTCCTTCCAATTCAAAGAGCCATATTGGTCAATATTTTTTAGGGAGGCATTCTTTATCAAATAAGGCAATAGCAAGGTTTGAGCAGTTTCATCCAAGGTTTCGAAGCTTTCATTCTTTTCCATAATCTCGCTATTCCATTCAAAAATGAGCTTTCGTAAATTTTCGGATGAAATGAGGTTAAGATTTCCCGACGAGATTAAATCTTCAATTGCAGATTGAGAAGTGCTAAGGTCACGAATATCTAGACTCCTCTCGATTAGACTATCCAAATTGTGAGTTTTGAGAGTGGAATCGGGCAGCTTAAAAAGCTTCATAAGGTCCTTGGTGCAGCCTAGAATGGCTTCGTGATGTTGGATGCTGGCTTGTATTTTTTCTTTGTTGCCTTCAAACTCCGAATGCAAGCTTTGAAGAATCAATTTTTCTTTGTTGGAATCCTTTCTTAGCTCATTCCATGTATTGATCTGTAGAGCAATCAGGATACCTATGGTGACTAGTACAATTTCTCCGAGCGCATAAACCAGGTAGCGAGTGACCCTATTTTGCTGAAGCAGTTTTTGGCGGATTTTTCGAAAAAATGAAATCAATAGAGCAAAATTTTCTCGAGAAGATACTAAAAAATCCCTGATTATTAGCGTATTACTAAAGTATGTGATTTACTTCGATCAGAAATTACCACACATTGATCTTTGTTTTGACCAATTAGCTGCGAAAAATATTTCACCTAACTGAGAGGAATCGCGGATTCAAGATCAATTCCAACCTTTCTTAGGTATGTATTATTCAAGACGTTTAAGTTCTGTGTCCAGATCACTGATCATGTGTTCTACATCTTCTTTCAAATTGGCATAAAAATAATCTAAGTAGGATTTTGTTCTATTCCGGTGAGTTTTGAGAAAATAAAGGAATTCAGTGTCACTTTTTAATGCCTCAAAATCAAGTGGAATTAGCTCTCCTTCAAAATTGGATTTTGGGAAGTTGAACCCAGACTCAAACCTTCCGGGAAATATATGCCTCAATCCGTAATAGACTTCATCCAGTTCTTCTGATTCGGCTTGTAGAAAAAAGTCATATTGTGAATCATAAACTTTGACAAGTTTGGTTCGAATGTCTGGATTGGATATGATATCCAAACCTTTAGACTTAAGGGTTTCAAAGGCACTGGTGGAATGCACAAAATGAATGGGTAATAAAGTGTAGTTAAATAATGCTGCCAGAGAATCATGATATTGTCCATCATTTTCCAACAAGTCGATAAAGGTCTCTAATGCGAAAAGTGACTTTTTAAAATCATTGATATTGAGATTAATATCTTTTAAGTCGGTTTGAAACTCTGCTCTGCAGCCTTTTAGGATTTCAATTTCCTCCTTTTTTCTTTTTTGAATTTCCCCATAATTATTCAATTCAAAGGCAATAAAAATACCAATGACCAGTACAATTATCTCCAGTATATACTCTGGCCATTTTTCTTTAATTGTGGATAGGATTCGTTTCATAGCTGAAAAGGTTTAATCACCGTTTAAGTAACTCTTGGTCTATTTGTTCAATTAAAGATCTTGCCTCGATCAACGAATAGTCCATCTCACTTTTGATCTGGGAAAAAAGAAATCTCTTGAAATTACTCAGGCCCTGAAATGAAGCGGCTAATTGTGAATAATCTACTTTTACCCAGACCAGAGAATCAATTAACCAACCCTGATCGTGGTTTTCAGTAGACCCAAATGTGTATCGATCTACATAGTCAGAAACCTTGGCGCGATAATCTTCAGTAGTCCTGTTGATTTGTGTTTTTTGAAAGTCCTTTTGATTATAGAAATTCCTGATTTTACTGTTCAAAGAATCCGGCAGATAGCCCAATAATCCAAACTCTAACAAGCTATTGTAGGCGTTTCTATTATAGATAAGAGCTTCTGTCCAATTGGGATTAAACTCGAAACGGGCTATTTGAAGCAAAGTATCTATGCTTGCATTTTCATGTGCAACTCGACTACGAAAAGACTCATTGATCTCGTAATGATGTACTACTTCGGGATAGTAGGCTTGAATCATTAAAGTATCGTTGATCAAATCTGACCGAAGCGCAATCAATAGCTCTTTAATTTGACTTTGAGCTTTTCTATTTTCATTCCAATTGTTTACCTGCAGAGCTATCAATATTCCAATGACCACTAAAAATATTTCTCCAATCGCGTAAGCCAAGTAACGAGTCACTCGGTTTTGTTGGAGCAGTTTTTGGCGGATTTTGCGGAAAAGACTAATCATGGTCTAGCTCATTTCTAATTAGAAGTAAGGTTTCATTACAAAACTCCTGACTTGCGATGACTGCATCCATTTGGGTCACCAAGTAGTTCATTAAAGTCTGGTTCACATAGAATGGGTCTTTCAAGAGTTGATCTATTTCTTCCTCAGTGGGCTCATTTATATTTTTTACTTTGAGGCTTACATAATTTACTACCAATTGACCCTTTTCCTGACCGATTTTCAATTTCCGGGTCAAGTCATCGTAAGTGTTGTAGATAGATACGATTTTTCGTCTAAGCTCCGCATTAGAAATTAGGCTCAATCCATTCCCGTAAGTCAGTTCGTCCAAGGTGTTGGAATTGGGAATAAAATCTACCAGAATATTATATTGATTTAGGAAATTGGCATTTATAGAGTCTCGGTTGGCTGGCTTGCCTTCGATGTAATTTGAAAAAACAAGTTTATAGCGAACAGCAGTCTGAAGGGTGGTAGAAATTTCCTGGAGGCTAAGAGAATCCGCTTTCAAATCCTCCAAAAGGTTGGTTAAAAATGCTTTTTCCCGCTTCTTATTTTTATTTGCCTCATTCCAATTATTGATGGCCAAGGCAATTAATATCCCAATCACAACCAGGACAATTTCCCCAATAGAATAAGCCAGGTACCGAGTTACTCGATTCTCTTTGAGGAATTTTTGGCGGATTTTGCGGAAATAGGGAATCAATTTTTATTGAGATATGACATGATAGCTTGTTTTAAATCTTCATTCTTTTGAGCGAATCGTTCAATGTTTGATCGCATTATTCTCAGTTTGACCCCTGATTCAAATAAAACCTGCCTGATTTCTTCATTTTTAAATTCTTCAAAAAATCGTTCGTCATTGATCAAATCAAATTTCTGTCTATCGGTTTCAATTTGCTGACCAAAATTCAGTAGCTTTTTTTCCGCGAGAAATGGTCTTACCAGGACTTCTATGATTTCATTATGATTTAAAATAGTGAATTCCAGCCAATCAATGAGTAAATAATGATCTAAAAGAATCCTCCGCAATTCTTGATCTTTTACCTCATTGGGCAGATTGGGATTATTCTTTTTGATAATTAAAATATTTGGTTCTGAAGCCCGGATCAGGTCCAAGTTCCCGACCGCATCTTCAGGTATTTTATTTTCTGAAAGTAATATAAGGTTGTGGTGAACAGCCAGGATTTTATCTGTTCGTGACTTGATACTATCGATGCTTATCGAATCTGTTTTCAGGTTTTCCAAAGCGAAAAACAATTGCTCTCTCTCTTTTTTATGCTCCTTTCGCTCCTCATTCCAGTTATTGACCTGTAGCGCTATCAAAATCCCGATGACCACCAAGAATATCTCACCCAAAGCATAGATTAGGTATCTCGTGACTCTATTTTGGGTTAAGAGTTTCTGGCGGATTTTTCGAAAAAATGAGATCATTTTTATCAATCAACGATTTGATTTTCAATTAACTCTAAAATAGTAAGAATCTTATCTCTCAGGGTTTCTGATTCCCAATTGACTCCAATATTTATTAAAACTGCATTGGATAAAATACCTTCAACTTTTATATCATTAAGAATTTCTTTTACAGTAGGTGCATTTTTGGAGGGACTTAAGGATATTTCCTTACTATTATTTATATCCATGAGGTAGTTTAGGTTTTTTGGATTATCATAAAAATAAAGGTTTAAGTCTCGGGAAAGCCCAACTTCTATTAGAAAAGGAGCGGTGAAATTATTGTATAGTTTAACCCACTCCTCTTCCTGTTCTTTCAACTCAGTAACATAGGTTGGCCAATTAGCCAGCACCCTGCGTAATTGCTCATTTCTGATTAGTTGGATTTTTTCGGACTGGAGAATATCATTTTGAATGGGATCAAAAGTTGGAGCCATGACTATAGGACTCATTTTTTGAAAAAGAGTATCCTTGCTTACCTCAGTTTTGGAATCGATGTATTGTAAAACTTCCGTCGCACTTGATATTATATTATCTCTTAAGGCAATCTTAAGATCAATCTGCTCTAGATTTGACTCAAATTCTTCTTTGAGTTGTTTCAGAACAGTTTGCTCTTGGGTTCGCTCCAAACGATAAGTATTCCAGGTATTAATTTGCAAGGCTATTAAAATCCCAATGGTCACCAAAATAATTTCTCCAAGCGCATAAATCAGATAGCGAGTTACCCGGTTTTCTTGAAGGAGCTTTTGGCGGATTTTACGAAAAAATGAGATCATGAATCCTTTTGGATTGGAAGTGTAATTTTCATTTCCGTGCCTTTTCCTTCTTCGCTTATGACTCTCAACTCCCCTCCATGCGCTTTGATAATATCGTAAGAAAGAGAAAGCCCTAAACCAGTTCCTGAGCCTGTTGGCTTGGTAGTAAAGAAAGGCTGAAAGATTTTATCCTTGATGGAATTAGGAATACCATTTCCATTGTCTTTGACTGAAATTTCCACTCCATTTTCGTTCTTTTTGGAAGAGACGATGACTTCAGGTTGATAGCCGTTACTGCCCAGTTTTGCTTTTTCATTGACTGCATAGAATGCATTGTTGATCAGATTTAAATAAACCCGACCAATATCTTGAGCTGCAACTTTCAGCTTGGGAATACTGGAGTCAAAATCTGTTTTGAAGTTGGCCTGAAAGGATTTGTCCTTAGCGCGAAGTCCATGATAGCTAAGTCGTAAAAATTCATCTGCCAAACCATTGATGTTGGTCAATTCTTTTTCTCCGCTGCTGGACCTACTATGCTGAAGCATGCCCTTAACAATAAAATCAGCTCGTTTTCCATGTTGCTTGATTTTCGCTTCATTTTCCTTGATCGATGCGGCTATTTCTTTCACCTCATCGAGGTTTCCATTTTTGATTTCATCAAAAAGATCTTCAATCAACTCTTGGTTTAGATCCGAAAAATTATTGACAAAATTCAATGGGTTCTGAATTTCATGGGCAATTCCAGCTGTCAATTCACCCAAAGAAGCCATTTTTTCTGATTGAACCAGTTGGGCTTGTGTAGCTTTTAGGTCCTCGTAGGCTTTCTCAATTTCTCGGGCATGAGCCAATTCCTTTTCGCGATTTTTTTCTTTTTCCCGTGCCAGAATTCGATTTGTCTGAAACTTGACTATTCCATAAACCAAAAATCCGAAACTGATCAGGTAGAGCAAAAAGGCCCACCAGGTAGCATACCATGGAGGTAGAATTTTAAAGGTGTATGAAATCTCATCAGAAAATACGCTGAAGGCATTTTTAGCCCGGACCCGAAATGTATAGGTTCCGTAAGGAAGATTAGTGAATTCACGTGAAGTTTGGTCCCCCCAATTTTCCCAATCTTGATCAAAACCCTCTAAGAAAGATTGAAATTGGATTTTATCTTCTCTTACGTAAAATGGGGAAGAATAGGAAAAGGCAATACGATTCCCTTTAAAAGGAATTTCCGGTAAGTTTCCACCCAAAAACTCAGGCAAAATCATTGGACCGGTAGCTCCAGAAATGGAGTTAAAGAATAAAGGTACTGGGTAATCGATTTTATAGTTTTTATTTGGGTCTAGGCGCATTAGGCCTTCATCGGTCCCGATCCAAATTACGCCATTAGGTTCAGTATAGCCAGATGCCACCCCCGAGGCTGTGATCAAGCTTACCGGATATGTTTCTAGTTTATAGCTCCCATCAGGCTGGAGGTATGCGTACCTTTTTTCTCCTTTGAAGTCTAAAAACACATTGCCAGTCTCTCCTACGCCCAACCCATAAGTATCTAAATTGATATCTGCTACCTCATCTGAAAAACTAAAAATCTGATCTCTTTCAAACTCATTGACTTCCGTGTTAAAAAAGTAAAATCCATCTATTCCTGAAGTGTAGACTTTACCTGAAATTGGTCCCACAGCTAAGCCTGATAGGCCTCTAACCCCATCATTTTCACTATACTCTACTATTCTGGTGTTTGGGATATCTAGGTTCCCAGAAGCAGTTTCGGTAAAAATCATTCGGTATAAAATACCTGCTTGAGTTCCACCCCAAAGCTCTCCTTTTTCGTTTTCAGCCATGGAATAAACAGCTCTGGAAACGCCTGAAATGGGGCCTATATCCTGGTATTTGTAATCCCCATTGCTTCCAAGCTCTCTTTTAAATACATGTATCCCAAAGTTTCCACTCAGGAATACATAGCCATCGTGCATTTTTGATACCACCACACGGAGACTTTGAAAAGATTCGGTTTCTGGGATTACCGTAGCTTTTGATCCCCTGATTTCATAAAGACCCACACCTGTGCTCAAAATTCCATTTTTGTCATCCTGCAAATCAAAAACCTGAGTATTGGCCATTCCTTCTACTTTTTTGACGATTCCATCCTTTTTATCGATATAAAGTACCGTGGTGGAAGTGCCGATATAGAGGTTGTCATCATATGCTGAAAGAGAAAGTGCATTTCCTATTTCGTAGTTTTCCGATTGAAAGCGGGTAAGAGGTGAAAATATTTCGATTTTGGAAAGGCCATTATTGGTACCTACCCATAAATTGGCAGTATTATCTAAATGAAAGGAATAAACACTTTGATCCGGGATTGAATTTTTGATGTTGAAATGAGATTTGGTAGCCCCTTCCCGGTCGATTATGAAAAAACCTTGTCCCAAAACACTCAGTGCATAAGTGCTATCGGGAAGGGCCAATGCCTTATATAAACTTCGCTGTTGAAGCAAAGAATCAATTGATGTTGGAAAGGGTAAAAAATCCTGACCATTATATCGATAAAGTCCTCCGGCAAAAGCCCCTACCAAAAACTCACCTGAGTCATAGGGAAGCAATACCTGAACTCTGTCATTTCCTAGGAATTCACTACCTTTTATAAGTTCCAATGTCCCATTTACCTCCTTAAAAAGGCCTAAGTTCATTTGGTGGGCATAGTAAACTCCATCTAGACTAAACCCATACATAAACTCCGTATCGGGTTTCCATATTTTAAGGCTTCCGGATTCATTTCCACTTGGAGGAGTATAAACGAAAATAGCCTCTCTAGCCTGGAAATAGATTTTTCCCTTGCTTTCTCGGATTGACCAGATATCGTTAAAAATAAAATCAGCCGGGTAGCCTTTTAAAAGTGACCGTTCTTTGATTTTGCCAGTGGAATCCGAAACAACAGTTCCAAAATCCCCTAAGGCACCATAGTAAAAAGTCCCATCCGATGCCGAGAGCGTGGAGCGAATATTGGTATTGAATTCTGTGCTCGGAGAGGCTAAAAGCTCCCATGATTTTCCATCAAAAGCCTGAAGTCCAGAGCTTGTTCCTACAAAAAGTAACCCATCTTTATTTTGATTAACATTCCATACTTGTTGCCCTGCGAGACTTCTACCACCGACCACATAATTTGTATAACTAGGGACTCCCTTTGAGGCATTTATTTGTCCTACAGATGGATGGTTGAACAGGATCACCATTATCAATCCTGAAAATAATCTAGTGAGAGTACTTAAAATGCAAAGATTGATTTTCATAAGATTGATAAGTTTTTACGGACTGGGCTAGATCTGGGCAGTAGAGGTGAATAGAGTTCTATATTTCTAATTCCACCATTTTATCCAACCAAGGGAAAAGATGAACTAATAAGTATATGGAAATTCACATTTGAACTTCTTCAGAGAACTAAAAAACAGGAGTTGGTTTAGTGAATTTTAATGTTGGGTTTGCCAAAAATTCTTTAAGTCTGTGATAGTTGAAGCCTACTTAAAGTCTCTGACTAAAATACAAAAACTGCTGTTAAATACAATAATTTGTATTTGAAATTTCTATAGGAAGTTAAATAAGTTCAATTTTAATTAAGTATTTAAGTGAGTAGAATTTTACATTATCCTTTATCAGTTTTCTGTTTTTCCAATGTTCTCCAAATTCCACTTCTCAATTAAGATAATTTTTAAGGGTAAGGAGAGTAATTAGATCGGGATGAATGTGTATAAAAAGTTTCCGAAGGAATTAGATTCTTTTCCGATTAGCATTAGCCTTGGAAAAATATTTTGGCTTTACTAAAGGAGATTAAAATCTACAAGAACCAAAGTTTTTTCAGATTTTGACCTGTAAAGTGGTTTCAAAAAAAATTATTCTAAAACAAGGCTTTGAAGTAGTTCGATGAGATCGTTCAATTGTATTTTTATAATATTGAGATCATTCACCTTGCCGGTCTCATTTCCAATGAGGTATCGTAAATCTTTTTTTAAGCTTTCGTCTTGGCTTAAGGTTTCAACCACAGATTTGGCCAAATTATAATCAATGGAAATCTCGCAGTTTTTAGGCAAAGCTGTCTGATATCCATTTCTGGATTTGATGTAAATATCATTGCATTTGGCACGGATTTCTGTTTGGATCACATCAGGCATTTTACTCCTTAAATTTTCTCTGTATTTATTTTCAAGGTTGAACACGCCGGAGGATGTCCAATCGATTTCGTAGTATCGGATTAAGGCGGTTTTTAATTTTTCATTTTGAATGAGATTAATTTGCCCGGATGAAATCAATTCGGTGTATGTGGACTCTGCCGAATAAGGGTCTTGTAGTTGGCTTGCCTGATAAAAGTCCAGTAAATTTTGTAAAGGGTCTTGTTTAGCATCAGATGGATTTTCAAAAATTGCCATGGCACTTTTTCCGTGACTAATCACTTGATTCGAGTAATTTATTGTGGCCTCCATGATTGTTTTTTCCTCCAAAGCATCTTCTAAGAGTCGCCTATAATATTGATATTCTTCGTTCGAATTGATTCGGTTTTGGTTCCAGATGTTGACTTGTAGGGCGATCAGAATCCCAATTGTTACCAGTAAAATTTCTCCAATCGCATAGGCCAGATACTGTGTGAGGCGATTTTGTGAAAGAAGTTTTTGGCGGATTTTTCGTAGGAAAGAGATCATCTATTCTTTAGGTAAAGCCACAAACAATTCCGACTGTATGAGCCAATTCCCAGACTTTTTGGTCCATTGGGCGGCATAATTTCCTCCTACAACCGATTCTTCTGAGCCTTCCACAAACCCTTTCCATGTTCCACTTTCCCAAGCGAGTTGAGTTTCAGGGTTGACGATGATTTCATCGGGAGTTCTTATCCAATACATCCTTGGGCCACTTGCTTTCCTGATATATTCCAAAAGCTCAGTTTTTCCCGAAATCAAGGTTCCCGCCCCAGTGGTAATCAAAATACCGTCCGTCAAAAAAGTAGCATTGAGCTCCTCATCAAAAGCACGCAAAGCTGCATTGGATTTTGCCTTGAGCGCAAGAATCTGAGATTCTTCAGATTCTTGCGCAATAGAGCATATGGGCAATAGTATTAATATGATCCCAAGGACAAGTTTCATTTCTTGTCCCTGTAATGATTAAACCAACTCAAAATCGCTGCATTCTTACCCAATAGCATACTTGGTCTATTGACTAAGCCATGAGAGGCATTGGGAATTCTAACCATGGCAGACTCTACACCTTGAAGTTTCAGTGCTGCATAATATTGCTCAGACTCAGAGATAGGAGTTCTATAGTCGTTTTCTCCTGTTAACAGCATGGTTGGGGTTTTTACATTTCCCACGAGGGAGATTGGTGATCGTCGGTGATAGTATTCTACATCTTCCCATGGTTTTGCTCCAAACCAATATTTGGTAAAGAATACTGGATTATCTGCGTGTAATACAAAGCTGTACCAATTGATTACAGGCTTTGCAACAACGGCAGCTTTAAATCGGTCGGTCTTTCCAATAATCCAAGCAGTCAATACTCCTCCGCCTGAGCCTCCAGTCACGAATAAATTATCTGTATCGATATAGCCTTTTTCTATCACTGCGTCTACCCCGGACATTAAGTCTTCGTAATCATGATTTGGATAATCGTGGTGAATGGAATTGCCAAATTCCTGCCCATATCCCGTACTCCCTCTAGGATTGGTATAGAGCACCACATATCCTGCGGCTGCATAGGCTTGAATTTCATAGGCAAAAGAGGGTCCATACATGGCAAATGGCCCCCCGTGAATTTCCAGGATGAAAGGGTACTTTTTCGAAGGATCAAAATCCGGAGGCGTTACAATCCAGCCCTGGATTCTTTTGCCATCAAAACTGGATTCCCACCATAACTCTTCAGTTTGTCCGATTTTTCTGTAGGAGAAAAGGTCATCATTCAGGCGAGTAACCCTTGTTTTGGTTCCATTGCTCCAAATGGCTAAATCTGCCGGATGTTCTGGACCTCCTTCTGTAAATGCAATTTTATTATTGGCAGAAACAGAATAGGTTCCGGAATTGTAGGGTCTTCCCAAATCCAATCCTCCCAGCCCATCAACTATGGTTCTGACTTTGCCGGTCAGGGCTACATAACCCACTTTGGTATCGCCAAACTCATCATATTGAAAATAGATGCCTTGTCCATTGGCATCCCATTGAGGATTGGAGGCGTCCCTATCCAGGTCTTCCGTTAAATTTTTCACACCGCTGCCATCAGTATTCATCACGTATAGGTGAGTGACCTGATATCCCTGAAAAGTGTCATTGTTCCCTGTGTAGGCAATCTTTTTCCCATCAGGAGAGAGCACCGGGCCAGAGTCAGGACCAAATCGGTTAGTCAATGCTTTGATACTTCCATCAGTTAAGCTCAGTTGATAGATTTCTGAATTAGCTGGTTCAAACTCTGCATTCTCTCTCAGATTGGCGGAGAAGAACAAAGAATTCCCATCTTTCGCCCAAATTGGGCTGCCATAATTGTGATCATCCGAAGTCCATTGTCTGGCAGTGCCCCCGGCTAAACCAATGGTGAAAATCTGTCTGTTTCCAGGCTTTACATAGCCAGCTCCATCTCTCCTGTAGACCATTTCGTCAATGTAGATCGGAGCCGCGTTCCAGTCCGCCCCCGCAGGTTTTGATGGGATGTTGAGTAGTGATTTTGGAGTGGAAGGAACAAACTGGGTGAAGGCCAAACTTTGATTGTCGTAAGACCAAGAGACAGAGCCCGGAGGAACAGCCGAATTGGTCAGGGCAACGGAGGTTTGGGTATCAAAGTAATGGACGAAAAGCTTGGTCTTGTCATCTTGTTGATTTGAAAGAAATGCAAGCTTGGTTCCATCATGAGACCATACAGGAGCGTAGTCCCGCTGATTTCCCTGAGTGATGGGACGGTTCTGACTTCCATCGCTATTGACAATCCAAAGGTTTGAATAGTCTCTGTCAGTCATGATATCCTTAAAATTACGGACATATACCACTTTGCTTCCATCCGGGGATATAGTGGGCTCAGTGACATATTCCATATCGAAAAGGTCCAGTGGCTGAAGGGCTGTCTTTACCTGAGCCTCTACTTGGGCAATCATTCCCAGACAAATAATCCAGAGTAAGAGTGTTTTTTTCATGTGTTTATAATTTAAATTTTTAGGACAAATGGAATCTTCGCATGGATTTAATACATTCTTGCTGGTTGCCTTTGTCCCTGCTCGATTTTATATGTTCTTTTTGATAGTTCTCAATTTTTTATTCTTAAAAATAGCAACAGGAATATAGAGTAAAATTAAAACTAGGATAAATATCCCCAGTGCCAGTAGCTCTTTGTTAGTTAATTGAAAGAACACCCAAGCCAAAGCTATAAGTGTGATAAGGCCTATCAGATTTCCTCCGGGAACCTTGAAAATTTTCGGGTCTTGATTTTTGCTATTCCATCGAAGTTTGAGAAAAGCCAAAACTGCCCCAAAATAGATAAGTAAGGAAGATCCTGTCACTAGCACCAGCAAATATCTAAAGCTCCCTGAAGCAGCAAACCCAAACTCCAGAAAACCCAGAAAAACTATCGCCACAAAAGGGCTTCTATAAGTTGGGTGAATCTTGGAAAAGACATCGGGTAATAAGCCGTCTTTGGCTCCTGCATAAAGAACTCTAGGAAGCAATGTCAAAATAGAGCTGAGCGTACTCCAAACGGCAATAAAAGAAAGGGCTAAGACTATTAAAAAGCCTACTTCACCGAAAAGAGCTTTTGCCAATTCAGCCAAAGGAGCCTCTTGATTGCTAAGCATGGAAGTGCCCAATACACCTTGTGCGGCAAGATGGATGGCACAAAATGCAAGAATCACCAATACAATACCGATAATGAAACCTAAAGGGCCTGTTCGGCTGGGATTTTTCATTTCCCCTCCTGAAGCCAAGGCTAGCTCTCCGCCCAGGAAAGCAAAAATCAAAAGAATGGAAGCCTCTCCGATTTTCCCAAATTCGGGGAATCCCTGCCAGGCGATATTGGCAGGATCAATTCTTGTCAAACCAAAAATCACCAATAACATTAATGAAAGGACTTTGGTCCAAGTCAAAACTTTGATGAAAAGCATACTGTCTTTGATTCCTTTGATATTGAGAAAGCAGCTGAAAATGATAATGGCTCCAAAAAAAGTGATTCTAACCCAAGTCAGCTGGAAAACGGGAAAATAGGTTCCTGCTATGTCTGCCAAAGCATTCATCAAAGCGCCACAAGCCAAGACACCTACTCCCAGCCAATAGAGAATATTTGAGATAAATCCTGCCATAGGCCCAAATGCTCTTTGGATATACACGTACATCCCTCCGGTGTCGGGAATTCTGCTACTCAGCTCGCCGAAACATAGTCCTAAGCAGAGAAATATCAGCCCACAAAAAATGTAGGCCAGTATACTGGAAGGGCCCAAAATTACATAGACCAGAGCGGGCAAAAGAAATATCCCACTGCCTATGGAAATACTTAAAACATTGGTGATGACGCCCATCAAACCCAGTTCTCGTTTCAGTTCTCCTGATTTAATTTCTGACATAGCGTTGACTTATTTTTTGGGTTGGGGAGTTGGAGTTTGTACGCCAACCTTTTTTGACCAAGTATCCCAGTCTTTTAAAAGCTCTAAGTATTTTTCTGGAAATGTGTTTTTCAGGTCATTTTGCTCGATTAGATCATTTTCAAGGTCATATAGACCAAAATTTTCCCTTTCGAAAGGAGTTTTTAAATTCAAAAGCTTCCATTTTCCTTTTCGGAGCATTGCATAGCCCCTATGCTCCAAAGCGAAAACATAAGTGGAATCATGAGCTTCTGACTTTTCATTTTTTAGGATAGGAAGAATAGATTCCCCTACGGGTTTTTGCACAGCTTTCTCCTGAAATTGATCCGGGTATGTGATGCCGGCCAAATCATAAATAGTTGGGGCGATATCCATGACGCTTAGGAAGGAGTCATGGATTTTTCCTTTGACACTAACAGCGCTCCCTGAGATGATTAAAGGAGCAACCATTCCGCCCTCACTGGTAAAGCCCTTATAGAGATAAAAAGGAGAGCTTCCTGCCTCTGCCCATTGCGGGCCATAGGAAATAAAGGAGTTTTCTTTTCCCATTTGGGAATATTCGTCTGTATACAGTCCTTTCAAAAATGGTCCAAAATATTCCGAATAGAAAAAATCTTCTCCAGCAGCTCCATTATCAGTCATGAAAATGATTAGAGTGTTTTCATAGGCTCCTTTTTCCTTCAAAAAACAGAAAAGTCGACCAATATTTTCATCCAAATTATCCACCATTCCTGCATAAAGCTCCATTTTTCGGGCCTCTATTTTTTGTTCCTCAGCACTCAATGAGTTCCAAGGTTTGATAGCAGGGTGGAGTGGAGGAAGTTGGGAATTGCTTGGAATCATTCCCGCTTCTTTGAGGGACTCCAATCTATCAGCTCTTAATTGTTCATATCCCGCATCGAATTTTCCTTGGTATTTTTTCCAGTATTTTTCATCTACTTGAAGAGGCCAGTGGGGAGAGGTAAAGGTTGCAAAAGCAAAAAAGGGCTGTTGATCATCCAAATTGGAGGAAATATATTCCAGAAGTTTATCCGTGTATAAGTCAGTGGAATAGGCTCCCTCTGGCCAATTTGTTTCAACGCCGTTTTCAGTAAAAATGGATTCGGGAGTTTCCGGAAATATCCCACGCGAACTATAATGATTGGCCCCGCCTTCCAAGGTGACAAAGGAATTTTCAAAACCCTTGTTGGCAGGATTAGCTTCTTCCGTCAAGCCTAAATGCCATTTGCCAGCTATGTAGGTGTGATATCCTGCTTCTTGGAGCAAAGCAGGAATAGGAATGACTCGGTCACTGAGTTTGCCTTCATATCCGGGGACATCACTGACCAAATCCTGTGAACCCATTCCTGCCACATGACTGTAATTTCCGGTCAATAGCATAGCTCTTGTGACAGCACAAAAAGGGGCTGTATGAAAGCGACTGAATCGAATTCCTTCAGCAGAAAGTTGATCCAAATTTGGCGTTTCTATATTTCCTCCAAAGGATCCTAAGTCTGTATAACCTAAATCATCGGCAACAATCAAAAGGATATTTGGGGGCTTTTTTTGAGGAGCCTCATCTTTTCTTGAACAGGAAAAAATAAGAAAAAACAAAAATAAATACAGAGTCGCTCTCATTCAGGATATTATATTCTGTCAGAAGATAAGCATTTCTTATAAAAATCAGCTAATTAGGTTGATCTCCTGTTATATAGAAGTTTTCAGATCCTAATTGGAAAATGGTATGAATAAAAAAACTTCCCCAATTTAAGGAAGCAAAAACCAGAGTTAAACTGGCATGTTTTGCTCTATTGGGGAAGCTTTTACGGAAGTTATTTAAAGGCTTAGGCCCTTACTCTGTTGGGAGCCCAGCTGGCACACATCATACCCGGAGCAGCGTGTTGTGGATTAGCACAATCCTCTCTTTCGTATCTCAAACAGGTAGTGCAATTTCTATCATCTTTCAGCGCTGCCTTCATTTCAAATTGATCGCAGGTATAGTTGCCTGAAACTTCTACACCATGGACTTTACATACTTTGTCAGCTTTTAAATTTTCACAGTTCTGACAATTATTTCCTAATCTGATAGCCATAATAGTTTTGTTTAGTTTAAATTCTAATCTAATAGGCTGTTTGCATAGAATCAATTTAAATAGCTGTAAATCAATTAATTGTAATTAGACTGATTTGAAATAAGAAAAAGTTAGAACTTTTTGGAAGGCTTTTGGTTTTGGCTATTTTTATCCTTCTATGTCTGGTTTTCTGCCAGTTAGTAAAAAATATGGCTAAGAGTCAGCTTACGAAAGACTAGGGTATCCAAGCAATTCGCTAAAGAGTAAATGAGCAGATAGGCAAAAAATCCATCAATTATTGAAAAGATTGCTTAATCATTGATATTCAGGTGGATTCCTTTATTTGATGCTTTGCAATTGAATATCGTGAAATTTTTGAAGTTGATTTTTCATTGGTTCAACGTACCACATGTCTAATAAGCCCTTTCCTTTTACTTGTACTTTTCCTCTATGCTCAAAACATAGCTTTGTATCGTCTTTGATGAGATTATAAGTGAGTTCCGAGATGTTGATTTTATTGAGTCCGCAGCAAGCTTCCATTCGCTGGGCTGTATTTACTGTATCTCCCCAGATGTCATACTGAAATTTTTTGATGCCCACTATACCTGCTACCACAGGTCCCGTGTTTATACCTATCCGCATATCAAATTTGGCTTTGGAGGGAATGGATGGATCAAAGTTTCTTTGATTGATAAAGTTTTTGACTTTAATAGCAGCCTTGATTACATCATGTACATTGGATTGATTATTCAATCCCCCGGCTGCCAAATAGGCGTCTCCAATGGTTTTGATTTTTTCCAATCCAAACTCTTCCATGATCAAATCGAAAGCCTTGAAGCAGATATTTAGTTCATATACCAATTCCTTGGCGGTGAGGTGCTGAGCCTTTTTGGTAAAGTCAGCAAAATCTGTAAAAATGACTGTGACTTCTTCAAAATCCCGGGCTTCTGAATTTCCCTTTTCTTTTAACTCCTCAGCAACTTTAGCCGGTAGAATATTCAGTAATAATTTATCTGATCTTTCCTTTTCACGCTGAATGATTAAACTTGATTTTTTCACAAACTTGTATCTTCTCCACCAGCCGATTGCTAACACCAAAAAGAGAACACCACTTACCATAAAAATGATGCGCTGATTTCTTGCGACCTTCAGTTGCTCGTCAAATAACAAGGCACTTTCCCTCCTTTCCTGTTCATTTTGAATACTGTCTAAAAGTTGCTGTTTGGCAAATTCATAGTTGAGTTTCATTTGGGTGATTCCCTTAGTATTAGATTCATTCAGAATGCTGTCCTTGAGCTGAGTGGCTTTTTTAAGATAATCGAGCTCTGCTCTGTAATCTCCCCGCTGTTCGGCAATTTCCATCAGTCTTTCATAGGCCATTCTAATGACTTTGACTTCAGAGGCAGATTGAGCATTTTCCAGGGATTTTTCAGCATGAAATTGAGCCTGGCGCAGACTTTCTTTTTCTAGATAGAGGCTAGCTAGTCTATTGTGAGTGTAAGCAAGGCCTCTGGAATACCCTAAAGAGTCCCGTATTTCCAAGGCATGTAATAATGTTTCTTCAGCGAGATCCAACTCTCCTTTCATCGCATAATTATTCCCCAAATTGCTCAGAGATAATCCTATGGAATAGGGGCTATTGCTTTCATAGGCTTTTTCTAAAGCCATCTGGTGGTAATAAATAGCAGAATCCAGTGGACCGGTATGCTCAAAAATGATGGCTAAATTATTTAGGCTAGAGTGAATTCTTTGAGGGTCTCCTTGAGATTTTTCTAAGGCCATTGATTTTCTGGCGTGGAAAAAGGCTTCTTCATAATCATGCTGATCATAATAAACCAAGCTCATATTATTATGTACACTTGCCAGCCCTAATGAGTCATCCTTGGCCTCATACATATTTAATGCAATGAGGTGGTTTTCTATGGATTTTTCTATATCTCCAAAAAATGCATAAATACCAGCCACAAAAGTGTGTGCTCGAGCTTTTTCTCTATCAAGTCCAGCCTCCTGGAGTTTGGGAATCAGATCCTCTATGGGCTTAGGATTATAGGTTGAGGGTTCATATTCCTGTTTGGCCATAATTTTGTAAAACTCACTTTTGATCTGGCCAGTTGAATAGTCCAGCTCCTTGCTGATTTCTAATGCCTTTTCGGCACATTTGATGGCCTCCAGATAATTATAGTCCCCATATTGCTGATAAGAGAGCTCGCAAAGGCTGTCGATTTGGGCAACAATTTGCCCTTGCCCCCTTGCTACAAAGCAGCTGATTAAAAATATCCATATGAAGTGAAATCTAATTTTCACCTTTTTGTCTTTTTTGTTTCAAATACTCATAATGGCTATTATCGGAAGGACTTCTGACGATTTTACTTTCCGGTAATGGCCTTAACTGCTGAACTGCCAAATCCATAGCTCGCATCATTTGAGCTAGCTTTTCCGGGTTTTCCCTTGCTAGATTTTGGGTTTCTCCCGGATCAGATTTTAAATTGAATAACAAGGTGTCATGGGGAGCTACAGCTTTCATTCCCGGACTTCCCTGATATCCCACAAAAGGCCTCTTCACTTTCCATCCTTCCTCCTGATAGGCTCTTTGATCTGCTCCCATGTAGTATAGAAATTCGTTCCCCTCCCGGGTTCCGTTTTCAAATAAAACCGTGCTAAGGTCTCTTCCGTCAATGGCTCTATCTTGTGGAATTTCGGCACCAACTATTTTACAAAAGGTAGGAAACCAATCCATTTGAGTGGCCAAGTCTTCATATACCTGGCCGGGTGCAATTTTGCCTTTCCACATCGCTAGGGTAGGAACCCTAACTCCCCCTTCAAAAGTGTATTGCTTACCTTCCCGAAGTGGTCCTGCCGAACCTCCATGATCTTCCATAACCAGCCATGGACCATTATCGGAAGAGAAAATCACCAATGTGTTTTCCATCAGCCCTTTTTCTTCCAACTTCCTCAAAATCTCCCCAACACTCCAGTCTATTTCTTGAATCACATCTCCATACAAGCCCCTTTTGGAACTTCCTTCAAACTCCGGAGAAGCGTAAATGGGCACATGGGGCATGTTGTGAGCCAGATAGAGCAAGAATGGGTTTTCTCCAGCGTCTTCGATGAATTGCAGGGATTTCTCGGTGTAGGTCTTGGTCGTAAACCGCTGATTAACTTGAATCGAGTCCAATTCAAAATCTTTGAGATAGACTACCGACTCCATATCATTGCTGTAAGGGATGCCGTAATAACTGTCAAAACCCTGGTTCAAGGGTAGAAACTTTTCCATGTGCCCCAAATGCCATTTTCCCACAATGCCTGTTCGGTAGCCTTTCTCTTTTAAAATCTCTGCAAAAGTGATCTCCTCCTGATCCATTCCGGTGAAGCTTTCCGGGAAAAAAACTGAGTTGATACCCATTCTCTGAGGCATTCTCCCCGTTAAAAGTCCGGCTCGGGAAGGACTGCAAACAGGAGAGGCAGAGAGAAACGAGGTGAATTTGATCCCCTCTTTTGCCATTCTGTCGATATGGGGAGTCGTGATATCTGTAGCTCCGAAGCAACCTAGATCGCCGTAGCCTAAGTCGTCCGTGAAAATAAAGACGATATTAGGAAGCTCGCTTTTTTGTTCGGTAGGGAGCGTCTCCTTACAGGCAAAAAATAGCAGTGAAAAACAGAAAATCAGACTGGATTTTTTCATGTCTTCTAAGGATTAGGCGGGTTTAACCAAGTCATTTTGAGGATGTATACATTTTCTTTCGGCCGATCCCTGGAGTCAGTTGCGACAGTAGCAATTGCATCTATCACCTCCATGCCTGAGATGGTTTGCCCAAATACTGTATAGTTTTGATCCAAATGAGGGGTTCCACCAATCTCTTGGTAAATTTTCCTATGATGCTCTGGAATCGTGTATGAATCAAAATCTTGAGTTTTTATTCTGCTTTCCCATCGACTTGCCAATTCAGCTCTCAGTAAACTATCTTTGGACTCTCTGGCCAGTTCAATAGAGTCGAGCAAGCTTTTGTTATTGGGATTATTGACAGCAAAGTGTCTTTGTAAAAAGGAATTGATTCTTCCTTCATTTTGTGTTAAGAGACTGTCATTTTGGACTTTTCCCTGAACCAAATAAAACTGTGTACTGCTGGAAGCCCTCGCAGGATTATTGGTTCTGGCAGCTCCCAGCGCTCCTTTTTGATGAAAGAGTCCAGGCTGGATTTCTGCCGGAATTTGGTAAGGCAAGTCTGCGCTTCCTAATGGGTCTCCTAAAACAGCTTCTTTGCTTTTGATATCTCCTGCCTGAACCATGAAGTTCTCAATCACCCGGTGAAACAAGAGGCTGTCATAGACCTTGTCTTGAACCAATTTCAAAAAATTATCCCGGTGAAGCGGAGTTTCATGAAAGAGTTCGACTACGATCTGGCCATAGCTAGTTTGGATTTCTACCTGTGGCCTGAGTTGAGCCTTGACAGCAAACACTGTCAATGAAAATACAAGAATTAAAAATGCTCCTTTTTTCATAACATTTTTGAATTGTCGAATTTGGCTTACAGATGATGAGCCATTCGGTGTTTTTTCAATATGTCTTCCCCAAAATCATTGCCTTTTTCCCTCCAAATGGTGTGGATATGGTTGGCATTATCCAGGAATCCAACATTATCATATTCTATCAGAAAATCCGGACTATGGATCATGTAATAATGCGGTTTCATGGGCTCATAACTTCCGATCCAGGCAAAATAAATTTGGTCCATACCTGCACTATGTAGTTTTTGCAGGTATTCCTCGGATTTTTCATGTTCTAGATTGGCTATATATTCTTCTATCAAGTAGTGTAATATCTGTTGCTGGGCTTCTGACATTTCGGAGCCTTTGATTCCCTGATATTCTTCTAGCCACTGCGGCCTTCCAGGGCTGGTGATGATATCACCGGGAACCTCCAAGGCTAGTGTTGCTTTGGCTTTTTGCTCATCATTGAGTGTATTCACCAGCCAAAAGCCATAATCTTCTTCCTTGCTCAAGGGTCTAAGCCCTGCATATTGGGTATTTTCTACCACTGCTGGATCCGAACCGAGGAATAAAGGAGTCATTGAAAAATTATCTCCTGATACAGTTAAGTTCAGGGAAATATGATGCCCTTCAAATTTTAAGCCCCAAACAAGGTCCCTTTGCGGATTGCCCGAAATCGCAATAAAATAGTTGCCATAATCCCAGTTGAGACCGCGTATCATTTTTATAGAGTTTTCATTGATAGCCCCCTCCTGGTATTTTATTTCAAAAAGTTCATGAAGTATATCATCCAATTGCATGATGGCGAAAGTTTTGAGATATCCTTGGGAACTGAGGATTTCACTCAAAATCTGATGAAAGGCAATTTTGCTCTTGTCAGATAGCTCGCCGAAGGCCAATCCATTTCTTGGAGCCAATCCTAGAGGGAGGTTTGTCCAGTTAATTCTTGCGCTGTCGATAAAGGCTATGCTGATTTGCTGCCTTTGTTTGCTTTCTAAAGTATTTAAAAATTCATTGGTCTTAGTTTGAATAGATGAACTAGACTGGCCGTAAAGATTGGGAGCAACCAAAAGCACCAAGAAAAAGAAGCAGTATTTCATAGAAATTATTTTTTGAAAAGAGTCAGATAAATGAGGACTCTGAAAAACTAACTGAGAATGGGAGGTCTCAGAACCGAAATCAATATACCAATTCAGCTAATTATTAGTTGGGCTCAGCTGATGAAAAGAGGTCAATCATAAAAACCTGTGGAGGAAAATTTTTGACCCTTAGGTAATTTACTTGAAAAAATTCAAAAAATCTAATAAATGTTCTATTAAAACTGCTGTTTGAATAATAAAAAATGGACTTGAAAGGCGCAAACCGTGTAAAGTTTTTTTTCATTTAGTGTTTACTCTAGTAATTTGGTTCTTGAGTTATTAGTTATTTTGAAAGGAGTAATTGGGTAACTGAGTAATTGATTAATTGTGTGTCAGTGTTATTTTGAATTCTCCTCTCTCGCTTCTCTCTTCTCGTCTCTCATCGTCGTAAATCTGAAATTTATCTCTGTTCATAGGTCGAAGTAGAACTTCGTTATTCAACATTCATCATTCGATGTTCGATATTAATTTAGTTATTGAGTTATTAGGGATTGGTTATTCCAAAAGGAGTAATTGGGTAACTGAGTAATTGGTTAGTTGGTACAGTCATTGTTCTTAGTTCAACCCTATCTGCAACAAACCTACTAGAGGTCAATTAAGCGGAATAATAACAGTGATTATCAACTAAAAATATTCGTGACGGTGCGGTGGGCCGTCGTGGCAGCGGGGTGTGGGCTGGATTGTGAGGGGAAGCTTTGCCACGACAAGGCTTTTGGTTACTTTTTGCCTAAAAAGTAACAAGAGAAAAAAACAAAAAACTCAGCTCTTCGGAATGTAAGTTGGTTGTCTAGAAATCTTCAGTTCTTTTTAGCATGTAGCTTTCGGGGCGTAAATCGTAACTCGCAAATCCCAATTCCCTTCATCCTTCTCACTTCTATCTTCTCACTTTCAAAACTGTCATCTTGTCACTTTTTTGGGTTTGGAACAGGCATTGATAATCCATTGATGTCAATTATTGTATTCACTAAACTGATTTATACCCATGCAGGAAAAAGGTACCATCTCGATACATACCGAGAATATTTTCCCGATTATCAAGAAGTTTTTGTATTCCGATCACGAGATTTTTCTCCGTGAACTCGTATCCAATGCGGTAGATGCTACTCAGAAAATCAAGCGCCTTGCGACATTAGGTCAGTACAAAGGAGAATTGGGTGACATCACCGTGGAGGTTTCCTTTGATGAGAAAAAGAAAACCATCACCATCGCTGACAAAGGCCTTGGGATGACAGCTGAGGAGATTAAAAAGTACATCAACCAGATTGCTTTCTCCGGCGCAACTGAATTTGTGGAGAAATTCAAAGATGCTAAAGATGCCAATGAGATCATCGGTAAGTTTGGTTTGGGTTTCTACTCTGCTTTTATGGTGGCTAAAAAAGTGGAAATTCATACGCTTTCCTATCAGGAAGGAGCTGAACCGGCCATCTGGACTTGTGATGGCAGTACTGAATTTGAAATCAAAAAGGGTAAGCGTAAAGACCGCGGAACAGAGGTAGTTCTTCATATCAACGAGGACTCCGAAGAATTTCTAGACAAGTGGAAGCTACAAGGCATCTTGGACAAATATTGCAAGTTCCTGCCTGTTCCGATCAAGTTTGGCACCAAAACCGAATCCGTAGAAGATGGAGTCGATGACAAGGGAGAAAAGAAATGGAAATCTGTTGAAGTGGACAATATCATTAACACCACTTCCCCGATTTGGACCAAGTCTCCAAGTGATCTCAAAGACGAGGATTATCTGGCCTTCTACAAGGAGCTTTACCCTATGAGTGAAGATCCGCTCTTTTGGATTCACTTGAATGTAGACTATCCGTTCAATCTGACCGGGGTGCTTTACTTCCCGAAAGTCAAGAATGAGTTTGAGCTTCAGCGAAATAAGATCAAGCTTTTCAGCCGTCAGGTTTTCATCACCGACGAGGTGAAGGATATCGTCCCTGAATTTTTGATGCTTTTGCATGGAGTAATCGACTCTCCGGATATTCCACTCAACGTATCCCGAAGCTTCCTACAGGCCGATGGAAACGTGAAGAAAATCAACAATTACATCACCAAAAAAGTAGCGGACAAGCTTTCTGAGCTGTATAAAAAGGACAGAAAGGCATACGAAGCCAAGTGGAATGACATCGGACTTTTTGTGAAGTACGGCATGATCTCCGAGGATAAATTCTATGAAAAAGGCAAAGAGTTTACCCTGCTCAAAAATACCAAAGATGAGTACTACACGCTGGATGAGTACGCCGAAAAGGTGAAAGCTATCCAGAAAGATAAAAACGAGCAAACGATCTTCTTATATGCCACAGACGTGGATAAACAAGACAGCTTCATTGCCTCTGCCAATAAGAAAGACTACGATGTGTTGGTTTTGGATTCTCCGATCGATAGCCACTTTATCCAGCATATTGAGACCAAGCTGGAGAAAACTCAACTCAAGCCCGTCGATGCGGATGTAGTGGAAAAACTGATCCAGAAAGAAGATAGCTATGCAAATTTGCTGACCGAAGACCAAAACAAGCAAGTGAAGGAGGTATTCGAAAAAGCTATTGATAATAAATCCTACTCTGTGGAGATAGAAGGCTTGAGTCCTGAAGAAATGCCAGTGACCATTACAATGGAAGAGTGGATGAGAAGAATGAAGGACATGGCGCAGACGGGCGGGGGGCCAATGAGTTTCTATGGACAAATGCCGGATAGCTATAAAGTAGCCATCAATGGCAATCATCCAGTAGTTGACAAAATCCTCAAGGCTGAAGGAGAAGAAGCCCAACTGCAACTGGCCAAGCAAGCATTTGACTTGGCGAAACTGTCTCAGGGCCTTCTAACGGGTAAGGACCTTACTGCATTCGTGAAAAGAAGTGTGGAGTTGATTTAACCTTTGATGACCTTTGAGGTCTTCAAGACCTCGAAGGTCTTCTTTACTTATCTAAATATTCAATCCTTCGGGGTTTCACAAACCCCAAAGGTTAGCCCTATCCCCGTCAACTCGACGGGGATTTTTTATTCATACACAATTATTTGTATTTCATACCTTAAAAATCAGTTGTTTATTAACAAATTGTATTTCAGGAAGCTATAAATGTAAATATTTTTAGAAATAAATTTTTATAGCTGATAATCAATTACCTAGGGGATTTAGTTGAAAAATTTTTAGTCAAATTCTTGACTTTCTGGATGAGGGGGGTAAGTTTAGTTTAAGTTCATTGCATAATGAGCTTTTTAATGAATTTATAAAATATAATACCTTTTAACATGGAAAAATTAAAGATTTATGCTTTTTGCACTTCGGTTTTCATAGTTTGTTTGATCTTTGGTTCAGCCAAATCTAACGGACAAATAATTTATGAAAATTGTCCCAATCAAGAACTATCCTTCTCTATTATAGATGAAGAAACTAAAATGTGTGCAAATAATGGAAGAGGTGGAAGCGGTTCTTCAGTTACTTTCTTGGTTTGTAATCCAGATCCAATTCAATGTTGTCCTGGCTTAGATATACCCCAAGAGCCATCCTGTTATTCATTGGCTGGATGAAATCTTTAGCTAAAATATGGGTTTTTTGCTTTCTAGGGATTGCTTGTTCTTGTGGTAAAAAATCTTCTGATTCTGTTAAGTTCAACAATCGGGAAATTGAGGAGATGTTATTCTCCTCAATTTTTTCTGAAGTTGAGACAATTATTCTTGAGACAATCCCGGAATCTATTATAGGAGAGATTTCATTGATAAGATATAGTGATAAATATCTCTATATTCTTGATAATAAGAGGAGTAACGCAATATTTATTTTTGATCTTGATGGGAATTTTATAAGAAAAATTAAGGGAGGATACAATGGACCCGGCAGCTTAAGCTATCCGGATAATTTGTCTATTGCTGGAGACTATTTTTTAGTATATGACTCAAGGCAAAATAAGGTGTTGAAATATACTTTAGATGGGATTTTTGATGAAGAAATTTACCTTAAAGAAAAAAATATTTATTCCCTTGATATGATATCGGATGGTGAAAGGGTACTATTTTTTGATTTTTATTCCGATCCTTCAAGCCTATTTAGGATTTTGGACATAAGTGGAAATATTATTGTAAATGAAAAATTTTCCGATAATGAATATAAAGTAATATCTGGTCGCCGAAAACCTTATTTATCCTTATCTATTGATAATGAACTGAGAGTTCAGATACCAGGTTCTGATTGCTATTACTTGTATAACAAATCTGGAAGGTTAAAAAAAAGTTGTTTCGATTTACAAAGTGAAGAACTTTTTGATCCAAATTCACTCGTAAATTTCTATGATTTTTATTTTAAGGTTCAAAGCCTTGAAGCTACCATATTAAGAGGTGAAATTGCTGATTTTATGAATCTTTCCTTATTTACTGTTCAAACAGGTAGGTCGGTAATCTTATCGGTTTGGGATAAGATAAATAATACTGCAAATCCCGTTAAGTTGATCAATGATGGGAAAACAATTTGTCCAGATATTGAAATGCTTCCTATCTACAATGTAGGAAATAGTGAAATAAGCCTTGATTTTTTTCCGGCAGACTTAATTATGATTTATTTCAATTCGCCTAAAAAGGAAGCATTATTGAATTTCTTTGAAGAAAACGAAATTGAGGAAGGGGATAATCCAATTATATTTAGGTTGAAGGAATAAATCCTGGCAAATTATCCTTTTATATAACATATCCTGAACCTACTTATTTTCATGGTTAAAAATTGAGTTAAGTTGATGAATGTTTAACTTTTGAAGATTCTGAACCATCCAAGAGATTATACTAATCAAGGAGCATATTAATAGGCTAGATTCACTTCTAGTAATAAAGGCTAGCCCTCGGAGGGTTTTACTTTCAGCTATAATAATTAGTTCGAACCCTCCAAGGGATTACTTGAAACAGAGAAAGGGTAAAAGTATAGTGCACCATTCGTAATTAGATCAACCCTTGGAGGGTTTGTTAATTCCCAATCCCCGGCCTCGGTCGGGGATTTTTTGTTGTTTATTTATGAAAAAAAGTAATTGAAAACTATATTTATGTTTCTTGTTAATAAATTGTATATCAGCAAGTTAAAAATTGTGTTTTACTAATAGTTTGAAAAAAAATTTATTGAAAATCAACTAGTTATGATTTCTTGGGAAATAAATTTCAGTTAAAGTCTTGACTTTTTGAAATTGGGGGGGGTATGTTTAGTTCAAGTTTTAAGCGCTGAAAACTTTTTAATTAATCTAGAAATTTTAAAATCTAAAAAAATGAAAAAAGTATCTTACGTTTTGTTCTTAATTTCATTTATGTTTTCCTGCCAAGAGTTGGAAGATGCGGGAAATACCAACTTAAACTCTTTTGAAGATATAAATAAGATTACAAACGAGTTGATCACCTTCAACGCTTCGAAACTAAGCACCTTCATGACAAAGGAATCAGATGGCAGTCTTTGGATGGATAAAAATCAAATGACAGTTTCTTCTTTTGAACATTTGGACGGTTACCTAATTAATGCTTCGGGCCTTGATATTGAATTATTGGCAAAACCATTTGGTAAAGAAAGAATTGACAGAAACACTATGTCAAATCGGGTTATGAATATTGACTATGGTAATTTCAACATGCCTCAAGTTTGGTTCGCAGACCAGTTAATAACCAACTTGTTAGAAGTGGAAGATTTGTACGAGGTAACAGATGTGGTTTTTAGTTTTAACCTACAGGTGTTAAATTCGTTATTAACTCAGGCGGAAAAAGACGAGCTATTGGTTTTGTCTTCATCGGCATTGAGTATTAGGGATTTTCTTTTAAATGGCGGCGTAGATATACTTTATGATGAAATGATTTTGGTTTATGGAGACCCTACAGATCCATCAAATCCATCGATTGGAGGAAGAGTTCAGGGTTGTTCGGTTGATACAAGAGCAGTTTGGGGTTCCGCTGTTATAGGCTTAACAACAGGAGCCGTAAGTGGGGCATATGCAGGAGCTACTGGTGGGTCGATCGCACCAGGAATTGGAACGGTTACAGGAGCAGTTAGCGGGGCTGTTATTGGTGGTGCCGTTGGATTTGTATCCGGTGCTTTGGCAGGTGTAGCAGGAAGCTTATTATTAACTTGTTTTAGGTAAATTGGAGTCATGAAAAAATTGGATAAAAAAACAACTAGAGTATTAATTATTACTTTCTTTCTTGAATCTATTCTATTTATGTATTTCATGCCTTTTGGTTCTTTTAACCCAAAAGAATTTGGCTTTTATTTGTGTATCCTTACAGCACTAATTTCTAAACTACTATTTTCATTGATTTTTGGTAGATATTTGGAATATAGGAAGAAACAATCTAGTTAGTACTTAATGTAAATTTTCTTTTAAGTTTATTTCAATTTATTTTAAAAGAGAATTTCAGTTTTGATATTAGAAGCTTGGTCCTGATTTATTGACTATTAAGACCTACCATTTTCGTGCGATTTGTTTGGATGATTTAAGTCTTCTACCCTCCAATGATTCGAAACCCTTAGAAGGTTATTGAATTTAAATCCCCGGCCATGGTCGGGGATTTTTATTTCCCCACTCCCGTACTAGGCTATTTCCCAAATTAGCTTATTTTTGTTTATGCTTTCCAAAAAGACCAAGTACGCCCTTCATGCCCTCACTTACCTAGGCAAGCACCGGGAAGAAAAAACAGTGCTGATCCACGATATCGCCGAAGAGCATGGGATCTCCCATAAGTTCCTGGAGAATATTCTACTCGAACTCAAAAAAGCCGGCATGCTGGGAAGCAAAAAAGGCAAAGGGGGAGGTTATTATTTGATCAAAGAGCCAAAAGATATTCCACTTTCCAAAGTAATTCGACTCCTCGACGGACCTATCGCCATGCTCCCCTGTGTTAGCCTGAATTACTATGAACCCTGTGACGAATGCAAAGATGAAGCAACTTGTGGGATCAATAAGGTGATGATTCAAGTGCGAGATGAGACCCTCAAAATACTGGAAAACAAGACATTAGCTGATATTTTAAAAACTTAACAAAAATTTTTTACCATAAACCCTATAAAATATGTAGGCTTTATATACTTTTGTTTTTCACTCCCGTTGAAACCTATATGATTTTAGATCAGCACATAAAAAAATGGTTTGAGTCCAAAAAAGGGACAGACAGTAATTTGAAGAGTCTCATGAAGTCCATCTCCTGGAGGATTGTGGGGACTATTGATACCATTGTTATCTCCTTTATTGTGACGGGTCAATTGACCATGGCGCTTTCTATCGGTTCGGTAGAAGTAGTCTCTAAAATCCTATTGTACTACCTGCACGAGCGGGTATGGGAGTCTGCAACTAAAACAAAAGAGCATGAGCCTGAAAAAGAATATGCAAGATCTTGAACACAGATTAGATCAATTGACGGCTAAGGAAGGCTTGGCTTTGATTGCTGATCTCTTTCCCGGAAAGGTGGTATTCTCTACCTCATTGGGTCAGGAAGATCAAGTCATTACTCAATTGATTGCTTCCCAAAATCTACCTATTCAAATCTTTTCTTTGGATACAGGAAGGTTGTTTCCGGAGACTTTGGAGTTGCTGGCACGCACGGAAAGCAAGTACCAAACGCGAATTAAAGTCTACTATCCCGAAAGAGAAACGGTAGAAAATCTAGTAGCAGAGCAAGGGATCAACGGCTTTTATGAGTCTGTCGAGAATCGTAAATCCTGTTGCTTTGTCCGCAAAGTAGAACCTTTGAAAAGAGCTTTGGCAGGGAATGAAGTCTGGGTAACGGGACTTCGTGCTGAGCAGAGCGCCAATAGAAGCGACATGAAGCGGATCGAATGGGATGAAGCCAATCAGATTCTGAAATTCAATCCTTTATTGGATTGGACTTTCGAACAGATGATTTCCTATATCGAGGAACATAAAATCCCTTATAATCCACTTCATGATAAAGGCTTTATCAGCATAGGTTGCGCTCCCTGTACACGGGCTATTCTTCCAGGAGAAAATCCCCGCGCCGGACGCTGGTGGTGGGAAGACTCGAAAAAGGAATGTGGGTTGCATTCCAGATAGCAGTGGTCAGTTTGCAGTTCTCAGAAGTCTGAGATTGACGTCACTGCGAGTCCCGTAGGGCGAAGCAGTCTCATAATTTAAAAAGTGTTCGAAAAGATTGCTTCTCCAGATTCTCGGGATCGCAATGACTAATGTCAGATGATACTTCGAAATTCATTATTCGATGTTCGATATTCGAAATTGAAAAAACTTAAAGATTGGAAAACTAGCCAAAGAATATCTAATTCTGGAAAGATTAAATAAAATAATAACGAATGATGAACGCTGAATGTTGAATATCGAAGTAGGCGTAAAATATAAATCAAAATTGTATTTCCATATGTCAAACCTATTCATACCTAACCCCAAAGAAGCAGAATCCATCCATATCCTTCGGGAGGTGGCGGCGCAATTTGAGCGCCCTGTTTTGCTTTTTTCCGGAGGAAAAGATTCGATAACCTTGGTCAGATTGGCTCAAAAGGCATTTTTTCCAGCTAAAATCCCTTTTCCGCTTTTGCATGTGGATACAGGGCATAATTTTCCGGAGACCATCGAATTCCGGGATCAACTTGTGGCCGAGCTGGGTTTGGAATTGATTGTCAGAAAGGTGCAAGACTCCATCGACCAAGGAAAAGTTCGTGAAGAAAGAGGGCGCTATGCGAGCCGAAACTCCTTGCAGACTACCACCCTTTTGGATGCGATCGAGGAGTTCAAGTTTGATGCCTGTATCGGTGGAGCAAGACGAGATGAAGAAAAAGCCAGAGCCAAAGAGCGGGTATTCTCGGTTCGGGATGACTTTGGCCAATGGGACGAAAAAAATCAGCGTCCGGAATTATTCGATATGCTAAACGGTAAAATCCATGTAGGACAAAACGTGCGGGTTTTCCCGATTTCTAATTGGACTGAACTGGATGTTTGGGAGTATATCAAAACAGAGAATATTGCAATTCCAAGCATCTACTTCGCGCACAGGCGGGAGGTGTTTTTCCGGGATGGATTGATTTGGACCGCTAATGAGCACGTCTTTCGTGAAGTGCATGAAGAGGTGGTTGAAAAATGGGTTCGATTCCGCACCGTCGGTGATATGACCTGTACCGCAGCGGTACTTTCCGAAGCCAAAACATTGGAAGATGTAGTTGCAGAAATTCGGGAATCTACACTCTCAGAGCGCGGAGCCCGCATCGATGATAAACGCTCAGAAGCAGCGATGGAAACGAGGAAAAAGGTGGGATACTTTTAATAGAAGCAAGAATCTAGATACGAGAAGCGAGACATTCAAAAAGAAAAAGAAACACGGTAGAAATAGGATAGAAATAATTCCCGCAAGCGGGAAGAAATACTCGGCTTGAACCGATGCCAAGTATTTCGCCGAACGCAGTGAGGCCTATTTCAATCTATTTCAACTGTATATCAAAAAATAATATGGACATCCAAGGAAGAAAATTAATTAAAATCGCGACTGCTGGTTCGGTTGATGATGGCAAAAGCACCTTGATTGGGCGTTTGCTTTATGATACCAACTCCCTGACTACAGATAAGATTGAGGCTATTGAAAGAAGCTCCAAACAAAGAGGATACGATTATTTGGATTTTTCTCTGGCAACGGACGGTTTGGTTGCCGAGCGCGAACAAGGGATTACGATCGATGTGGCACATATTTATTTCAATACCGCCAAAACCAATTTCATCGTAGCTGACACTCCCGGGCATGTGGAATATACCCGAAACATGGTGACAGGGGCTTCTACTTCCCAGGTAGCAATCATTTTAATTGATGCCAGAAAAGGCGTGATCGAACAAACCTACAGGCATTTTTTCATCGCCAATCTGCTTCGCATGTCACATGTGGTAGTGGCGATCAATAAAATGGATTTGGTGAATTATGAGGAGGATATTTTTCTAAAAATAAAAGCCGATTTTGATGGGTTGGTGGCTAAGAGTTCTTTCTCAGAAGAGCAGATTACTTTCATCCCCGTTTCTGCCTTGAAAGGTGAAAATATAGCCAGACAGTCAGAAGCAATGCCTTGGTATGTTGGAAATACCTTATTGGATCATCTGGAGGTTTTGGAGCCTCAGGATTTGCAGGAAAGTGCTGTGGCCAGATTCCCTGTTCAATACGTAATCCGTCCAAAAACAGAAGCCTACCATGATTTTCGCGGATTTTCAGGTAAACTCTATGGCAATGAACTTCAGGTTGGGGACCGAGTAGCGGTCCTGCCATCCGGAAATGAGTCTACTATCAAGAGCATTCATTTCTTCGAAAAAGAAGTGAAGGCAGCAGCTCCCGGTGCTTCCGTGGTCATTTCCTTGGAAGACGAGGTGGATTGCAGTAGGGGAGATATGATAGTGAAGGTTGGAGAGGAGCCCAAAAGTGAGAAAATCCTTGCTGCCACACTTTGTCAGGTTAATTCAAAAGTGCTCCAAGTTGGACAAAAATATATCCTCCAGCATGGAGTCAATCGGGTGTTGGCTAAAGTAGATCGCATCGAAGCCAAGGTCCATGCGGATTTCTCTGGTGAAGAGGATACCACACAGCTTAGACTGAATGATATTGGAAAGGTCCATTTTCGTCTGAGCAAACCCATTCATTACGACTCCTATCAAAACAATAAATCGAACGGAGCTTTTATCCTTATCGATGAAGGAAGCTTCGATACGGTTTCGGTAGGATTTATTGATTAGAGACGAGAAGCGAGAGTCGAGAGACTTCGCTACCTGCTTTCAGCAGACAGGTTCGGCAATCATCATTCGATGTTCGATATTTTAAGAATGTCGAATACTAAATATCGAATAACGATCAAAGAATACATAAGCCAAGCCTCAAACCTTGGCTTTCTTTCAAATCTATTAACCTATAATCCCGATAGGGAAATAAAACTATTACGCTATGCAAAGTTTTCGAACCGAACTGGAAAATCCCATCGTAGAGCGAGACATTCTTGAATTAGAGCGAAAAATTGCGCTTTTCAAAGAAGGGAAAATCGACGAGGAGAAATTCCGTAGCCTGAGACTAGCTCGAGGCGTTTATGGTCAGCGGCAGCCCGGAGTGCAAATGATCCGGATCAAGTTGCCTTATGGAAGAGTAACTGCCCCTCAGCTAAGAAGAATCTCCAAAGTTTCGGAAGAATATTCCACCGGGAGATTGCATATCACTACCCGTCAGGATATACAGATCCATTATGTGAGTTTGGATCGCACACCACAACTTTGGGCAGAACTCGAAAAGGATGATGTGACTTTACGGGAGGCCTGTGGCAATACCGTAAGGAATGTGACCGCATCCGAACTGGCAGGAATTGACCCCAAAGAGCCTTTTGATATTACTCCTTATGCGGACGCAACCTTTCGATATTTCCTAAGAAATCCGATTTGCCAGGAAATGGGCCGAAAATTCAAGATGGCCTTTTCTTCATCGGAAGGAGATACCGGCTTGGCCTATCTTCATGATTTGGGCTTTATTCCCAAAATCAAAGATATCAATGGAAAGAAAGTGAGAGGCTTTAAGGTGCTACTCGGTGGAGGCTTAGGTTCCCAACCCAGACATGCGGACCTAGTCTATGATTTTCTGGAAACCGATCAGCTGATTCCCTATATCGAATCAGTTTTGAGGATTTTTGATCGGCACGGAGAGCGGGCCAGAAGGAATAAAGCCAGGATGAAGTTTTTGGTAAAAGATTTAGGCTTGGAAGCTTTTTTGGAATTGGTCGAACAGGAAAAGAAAGCCCTTCCATTCACCAGTTACCCCATTGATGCGGCAGGTTATGAGGCTGCCCAAAGCCTACCTAATCCTGAAAAGCCTGAACTAAACTCTGAGCTGGGCTTGGATTACGAGCTTTGGAAACTGACCAATGTATTGCCTCAGAAACAAGAGGGTTATGCAGCGATCGGGGTGCGTGTTCCCCTGGGAGATTTTTACATTTCTCAGGCCAGAGCTTTGGCGGATTTGATTGAGACATATGCTAATAATGAGCTTCGGTTTACGCTTCGTCAAAACTTCTTGATACGCGATGTTCGGGAGGATTTGGTGCCTTTTTTCTATCAGGAACTGAAGAAAATCGGTTTGGCAGAAAGAGGCTATAATTCCTTGGGTGATATTACTGCCTGCCCGGGTACTGATACCTGTAATTTGGGGATTGCGAGCTCTACAGGAATTGCTACAGAATTGGAAAAAGTCATTTTCAACGAGTATCCTCAATACCTCAAAAATCAGGATTTAGTAATAAAAATTTCCGGCTGTATGAATGCCTGTGGCCAGCATAATATGGCACATATCGGTTTTCAGGGCATGTCTATGCGTGTTGGTAAAACCGTGATTCCTGCCTTGCAAGTATTGCTTGGTGGTGGAAATTTGGGAGATGGAAATGGACGTTTTGCAGATAAAGTAACCAAAATCCCGAGTAAAAGAGGGCCTCAGGCTTTGAGATTGTTATTGGATGATTTTGAGGCGAATGGTGAAGATCTGGATTTCCTCAGCTATTATGATCAGCAGGGACAAATGTATTTCTATGAATTACTGAAAGAGTTGGCGGACCCTGCAAAAGTGACCGAAGAAGATCGGGTAGACTGGGGCAGAAATGAAAATTACGAGGTAGCAGTAGGCGTGGGTGAATGTGCTGGAGTAGTGATTGATTTAGTGGCAACCTTGCTTTTGGAAGCCAAAGAGAAATTGGATTTGGGACAGGAAGCTTTGGAAAATGGCAGATGGTCTGATAGCATTTATCATCACTATGCCGGTTTGATCAATGCTGCCAAAGCAATTTTGCTCAGCGAAGATATCAGTACCAATAGCTATGCAACTATTATTTCCCTCTTTGATGAGCATTTTGTCAGTAGCGGAAAAGTAACCTTAGACTCCACTTTCGCTGAGAAAGTCTACGAAATCAATCAGCATGAGCCTACTCCGGAATTTGCGAGAGCTTACGCCAAGCAGGCTTTGGATATCTATGAGGTTTTAAAAAGTTATAGAGAGGAGGAGGTGAACGCATGAGAGAGCAAATTCATCCCAAGGTAAGTTTGGTTGGTGCGGGTCCAGGTGATCCGGAGCTAATTACTTTGAAAGGCATTTTAGCTTTGAATACTGCAGATGTGGTATTGTATGATGCTTTGATTGATCCGGTTTTATTAAAGCACGCTCCTAAGTCTGCGATCAAAATCTTTGTTGGCAAACGCGTAGGCAGGCATTCCAAACCTCAGGAAGACACAAATCAGCTTTGTGTGAGCTTGGCGAAAAAACATGGTCATGTGGTTCGCTTGAAAGGAGGAGATCCTTTTGTCTTTGGGAGAGGCGGTGAGGAGATGGAGTATATAGAGAATTTTGGGATTCCCACTGTGGTGGTTCCTGGGATAACTTCTGCTGTGGCAGTTCCTGCTGCTGCTGGTATTCCTGTTACCAAAAGAGGGGTTTCTGAGAGCTTTTGGGTGGTGACTGGCACAACTACTGCTGGCGAATTATCCAGAGATTTAGCCTTGGCAGCCCAGAGTACTGCAACCGTGGTAGTTTTGATGGGGACTAAAAAACTGGATGAAATCGTGCAAACTTACCGCAAAGCTGGAAGGGAAAATCTTCCCGTAGCCATTATCCAAAGTGGAACTACTTGGGAGGAGAAAATCACCGCAGGTTTTATCCATGACATTGCTCGAAAAGCGGTAGAAAATCAGGTGGAATCTCCTGCAATCATCATCATCGGTGAAGTGGTGAGGGAAAGCTTGCGCTTAGCGGAGGTGTACAGGGAAGCTGTTTCTTTCAGTAGGCAGTAAAAAATAGGCAGATGGCAGTAACAGTAGGCAGCTGAATTAAAGTCTACAATGCTGCCGCTCCAGAATTGGAATGACTGAAAAATAGTTTGGCCGAAGAAGTGGGACTTATTTCAATACTATTTCCACTGTATTTCATATTTCTATTCTCTAATCTCTCGTTTCTAAACTCTATAAATCTAAAAAATGAACTATCTATATCCCATTTTCCTGAAAGTTCACGAACTCAATGTTCTTCTGGTCGGAGGTGGTTTTGTAGCCACAGAGAAACTGGAATTTTTGCTAAAATCCAGTCCCAAGGCACAGGTAACCGTGGTATCAAAAATGTTCCGCCCGGAATTTTTGGAACTGGCTGAAAAAGCAGAAAAAGTCACCTTGATTGAGGATAGCTATGATGAAAAGTACTTGGGTGGGAAACACATAGTAATTGCCGCAACCGATGACAAAAAGGTAAATCTTCAAATCCGAAATGAGGCAAAGGAACGCTTTCTTTTGGTCAATGTGGCAGATACTCCAGCCCTTTGTGATTTCTACTTGGGCGGAATAGTCACCAAGGGAAACTTGAAAATTGCTATCTCTACCAATGGCAAATCACCTACGACAGCTAAGCGGCTTCGCCAATTATTGGAAGAAGTATTGCCTGAGGAGATTGACGATTTGTTGGATAATCTAAATGCTTATCGGGACACCTTGAAGGGTGATTTTGAATACAAGGTGAAAGCAATGAATGAAGTCACGGAGGCATTAGTGAAAAAGAGATAGGCATCATGGATAGTGTCTCCCGCGAAGAGGCAAAGAGATAATTCAAGCTAAAGCAAATCCCGTAGGGATTTAAGCTAAGTAGCAAGGGTGTCTTCAGAGTGCCTTGCCATGCCGTAGGTATGGAAGAATTTTGAGCTTGTATCTCTGAAATAAAGAAATACAATGGAAATACGCTTCGCGA
>NZ_VLOG01000064.1 GCF_007655305.1 Algoriphagus algorifonticola | reverse complement strand
TCAGAATCTGGAAGCTTCGGTCTCCGGTCATCGGTCTTCCAATCGGTCAAACAAAGAAAATATGGCAACTGGCATGATTGCGTATAATCAGAATACTTATTAATCTGATAAGGATAGCAAGTGATAATTTTTAATATTAAAAAACTATATACATTAAAAAAGCCGACTGTTAGCCGGCTTTCTTTAATTTTTATTAAACATTGACATGCCTTTCAGCATGATAGGAAGATCTTACTAATGGTCCTGATTCAACATATTTCAAACCTCTTTTAAGGCCTTCTTCACGGTAATGGTCGAATAGATCAGGATGAATAAATTCAGCCACCTCAATATGCATTTTGGTTGGCTGTAAATACTGTCCCAGAGTTAGGATGTCGCAACCGTGTGCTACTAGATCATCCATAGCTTTATAAACTTCCTCTTTGGTCTCTCCAAGGCCTAGCATGATACCAGTCTTGGTTCTTTTACCATACTCCTTGGTAAGCTTTATTTGTTCCAGGGATCTATTGTATTTTGCCTGAGGTCTTACTCTTCTATACAAAGACTCCACAGTTTCCATGTTATGGGAGACCACCTCTTGTCCTGCACTGATCATTCTATACAAGGCATCCCAGTTAGATTTTACATCTGGAATCAATGTCTCAATGGTAGTCTCTGGTGAAAGTTCTTTTGTTTTTACAACTGTCTGATACCAAATCTCAGCTCCACGATCTTTCAATTCATCTCTATTCACAGAGGTAAGGACAGCATGTTTTACTCCCATCAACTTGATTGCTTCAGCAACTCTTCTTGGCTCGTCTTCATCATATTCAGGCGGCCTTCCGGTAGCTACTGCACAAAATGAACAGGATCTAGTACATACATTTCCAAGAATCATGAAAGTAGCAGTACCAGCACCCCAACATTCACCCATATTTGGACAGTTACCGCTTTCGCAAATGGTATGAAGTTTATGCTCATCTACTAGTTTTCTGACTTTTGCATATTCTTTACCGATAGGAAGCTTAACCCTAAGCCAATCAGGCTTTTTTCTTTTGGTAGCTTCTTCGGATATCACTGGCAATTCAATCATATTCGATTTATTTGAGGGCAAAATTACAGGTAATCAATTCAAAACCCAATTTTACCTACTTTCTGAAACCATAATAAAATGTGAAGTAGGCAGACTGAAATATTTGCCTGTTTTCAGAAGTCGGTATTAATGGTATTTCTCTGGTAAAACCCTCCAACATATATCCAAGTTCCACTCCTGTCACATTACTTCTAAACACCCCAAATTCAAAGTTTAATGCAGCTTTGAAATTACCCCCAATAGCTAATTCCGATTCACCAATTCCCTCAAAAAGCCTACCCGTTCCGAGTATGTTAAATCTACTTTGATGAACCTCGGGATTATATTGCTCTCTTACTGTCTCAAGTCTATTCACTGCATATTCTATATAATACGGGGCAATTAAACCAATTGATGGGCCTACGGCTGCTAATGCAGAAACCTGAACGCCTTGATTTGGTGCCTTTTTGAAAAGAATTATTTCCCGCCCGTATTGAGGCCGAATTGAGTATAGATAATTCGATTTTCCGAATATGTAGCTATTGCCAAGAACTGTATTATAGCGTACTTCTTTTGGGCTTTTAACATTGGAAAGTTCAACAGAAAGAAAAGAAAACTGTTGATCATCTATCCGGGTACCGACCTTAAAGACTAAACCTCCAATTAATCCTCCGTTGGTGTTTTTATTTAAACCAAAAAGGAATTCCCTATCATATTCATAGTTTCCAGCATCTTCCCGCTGTGCCAGAGCACTGCTAGTCAAGAAGACAAACCAAATAAAAAAGAGGATTTTAAAATTGCTCATTGACTGTGGGTAGGAAATATTAAATTATTTTTGAACTCAAGTATTTAACTGAAAATTAAAAGTAAGAGTTTATGCCCACGATAAAAAGTTCATATTTAGGAAATTTAAGAACCTCTTCAACGCATTTACAATCAGGTAAGAACATACTTACAGATGCTCCCGTTGATAATAATGGAAAAGGCGAAGCTTTTTCTCCTACAGATTTAGTAGCTTCTGCATTAGGATCTTGTATGGTTACTATCATGGGAATAGTTGCAGAAAATAATGGACACACCCTTGATGGTTTAGATTGGGAGGTAACGAAAGTAATGCAATCCAATCCCCGAAAAATAGCTGAAATTATAGTTGATTTTCAATGGGAGGATCCAATCAGCGATTCTACCCTGATTCAAAAATTGAAAAATGCAGCAAAAACCTGCCCTGTCGCATTAAGTTTAGACCCGAAGATTATACAGACTATCAATTTTAATTTCTAAAGTCTCCTTTTTAAATAATATAAACCCAAAACCTATGTGCTATCTCTTTGAAAATTTTAAAGGATGGAAAGAATATTGTCAAAATAAAAATATCAGTCTTGAAGAATCTGTCATCGAGTATGAATGTGAAGAGAAAGGAGCTAATAGAGGGGATATTGTATCAGGCCTCTTGAAAGCTTATTCTGTGATGAAAGATGCTGTAAAGACTGGACTTGAAAAAGACATGAAGTCCAACAGTGGGATGATTGAAAATGGAGCTAAGAAAGTTTTTAATCATCCATTGACCGTATTATCTCCAGAATTTCAAAAGCTTATTTCTAGAGCATTGGCAGCCAAAGAAGTAAATAGTTGTATGGGCAGGGTTGTAGCGGCTCCTACAGCAGGGGCGTCGGGAATTTTGCCTGGTACTATGGTGACTTTGCAGGAAATTCATTCCCTTTCTGATGAGCAGATAGTGAAAGGGTTATTAGTAGGAGCAGGTATTGCATTAATCATAGAGCAAAGAGCAAGTCTAGCAGGAGCTGTAGGTGGGTGTCAGGCAGAAACAGGTTCAGCGGCAGCGATGGCTTCTGGGGCTATTGTTTATTGCTTGGGAGGAAGTATAGATCAAGTTTTCACTGCTGTTGCAGTGACTATCCAATGTATGTTGGGTTTGGTATGTGACCCTGTTGCAGGCCTGGTTGAAGTTCCATGTGTGGTTCGAAATGCCAGTGCTGCAAGTATTGCTTTCAGTTCTGCTCAGATAGGCTTGGCAAATGTGAATGCAGTAATCCCTGTTGATGAATGCGTTGAGGCTATGGGGGAAATAGGAGCCTCAATGGAGAGTAAGTACAAAGAAACGGCTATGGGCGGACTGGCTGCAACTCTTACGGGTCAGGAGATATCGAAAAGAGTATTGATTCAGGATATTGAAATTCTACCTGATGAAGAATTACCCGAGTAAATTTTGAAAAAAGGGAATTGAAAGAATTCTATCTATAGTAAGGCTAAAAAAAGTAGCCCATAGGATAGAGGACCAAAGCATATGAAAATAAATTGTCCTTTTCCTAGTCCCAAAAGAAACCAAAATCAAAGTTCCACCTGCTGGAGTCAGAATTAATGGGGTAGCAAGTGCTATCCCTATTTCCCCATATTTTTTCCAAAGCCTTACAATTGCTCTATTTTTTTTAGAAAAAATGGGCTTATCCTTATAAAACCGCAAAGCTAGGTAGGACCTGAATTTTTCACCAAGCATGGTGAACAGAAATACACTAGACATCATTCCTGCTACAGTGACCAAGATAGTTTGCCCAATACTGTAACCTGCGGCAGAACCTAAAACAGGCCCTGCAATAAATTTAAAGTAGCTAAGGAAATAAATTCCTAAAAATGTTATTACTGCCTCACTCATAACAGGAAAAACATGTAAAGACAATAGCTTCCAAATAGAATAGAACCTTCAATTTTTGAAACTTGCATTTTTGTTTTCATTAAAGGAAATAATAGAAGCGTAATACCTATCATCCAAAGAAAATCTACATCCAGAAAATCTTCAGAAACTCTAATAGGCTGTATGATTGCTGTAATTCCAATGATAGATAAAATATTCATGATATTACTTCCAAGAATATTCCCTAAGGCTAAATCAGTACGTTTAGAAAGAGCTGCCATTATTGAGGTTATAAGTTCCGGTAAGCTTGTTCCAATAGCAATAATTGAAACCCCAATTACTCTTTCTGAAACTCCGAATTCTCTGGATATTTTAACTGCATTTTCAACCAGAAGTTCTGAACCAAAATAAAGCCCAATAATCCCTGCTGTAAAAAATACTAAGGAAATTAGCCAACTGTAACCTTTTACCTGTTCTATTTCTGCTTCTACCTCCTTATCATCAGCAATCCCTCCTTTGGAACTTTTAAAAAGATAAAAGTTGAATAGAATAAAAACACTAAATAGAAGTATTCCTTCCCAAAGGCCAATTAATCCGTTTAATCCTAGGATGAAAAATAAAACAGTAACCAAAACAGTAACCAAATAATCAAATCGGAGGTGTGACCTTTTGATCATAATGGGATAAAATATTCCGCTTAAACCTAGTACTAAGCCTATATTTGCAATATTTGACCCCACCACATTTCCTATGGAAATATCACTGTTCCCTTTTAAGGCGGCATTAACACTTACTAGTAACTCAGGAGCAGATGTGCCAAAAGCTACGATCGTTAGTCCAATTAATCCACTGCTCATTCCCAATTTAACAGCAATTGCCGATGCTCCGTCAACCAAAAATTTTCCGCCTACCAATAATATGATTAGACCTAGAGCTAGTAATAAATATGCAATCATTATTTAAAGTTTAGGACCAAATGCCAAATCTCCCGCGTCTCCAAGCCCAGGAACTATAAAAGATTGAGCATTTAATTTTTCATCAACCACACCAATCCAAAACTGGTATGGGATTTTCAGGTGATTTTGTAAGTATTGAATACCTTCTGGAGCAGCAAATGCAGCAGCAATATGGATTTTAGATGGTGTTCCGTGTTCTAATAATTTTTCAATGGATGCAAGAAATGATTTTCCTGTTGCAAGCATTGGATCTGCCAAGATGACGATTTTTCCATCCAAAGAAGGACTAGCATGGTAGCCCAAGTTTATCTGGATTTCATCACTTGTATTTTCTTGCCTAAAAGCTCCAATAAATCCACTTTCAGATTGATCAAATATGCTCAAAAATCCATTATAAAAGGGAAGAGATGCTCTTAAGACAGCTATCAAGACAGGTTGCGACGAAGGCAATAATGTGTTAGAGCTTGCGAGTGGACTTGATATTTCTTTCTCTTCGTATGGAAAGGATTTTGAAATCTCATATGCCAAAATGCTTCCAAGTCTTTTTAAATTCTCTCTGAATCTCATTCTATCTTGCTGGACTCGGATATCTCGCATTTCTGCTATGAATTGATTAGCTATAGACGACTGATTTGCTAAGATGAACATGAAGCTAATTTAATAGAAAAAACCCGGCTGACGGAGGCCGGGTTTTCAGATTTTTATTTCGTTCAAATTATTTTATTTCAAAACTTGTTCTTCTTGCCATTTGTCGGGCATTTTCCGAATTCTTATCTACACTTGTATCTTCGCCATATCCTTTAAAGGTCAATCTTGCCGCATCTATCCCTGATTTAATTAATAGGGCATGAACTGCTTGGGCTCTTTTTTCAGAAAGTTTCAAATTGTAATTTTCAGGCCCAATTTCATCAGCATATCCTCTAACCTCTAATTTTAAACCTGGGTTTCTTTTCAAGAAGTTAGAAACATATTGTATAGAGGAAATAGAAAATGCTAGTGGTTTTGAGGAATCAAATGCGAAATAGACATTGACGTAGTTGTCTTGAATTGCTTTTTTCAAGTAGTCCTCTTGGTTTATTATTTCCTCTACTGGACATCCTGAAGTTGCAGCGGGTCCAGGTAAGAAAGGGCATTTATCCAAATGATCAGCAAGGCCGTCTCCATCAGAATCTAAGGTTACCCCATCAGTTCCTACCCTAGCATCAGCAGGTGTATTAGGTTCTTTATCTAAATAATCAGGGATTCCGTCCCCATCAGAATCTTTCAACATATCCTTAATACTTGATACTTGACTTGCAAGTTCATCTTTTGTTAAATAAGGGTCAGGTTGAATATACCAATCAGCATGTTGTTCATTTGAGCCTAAATAGAAGTTTAGACCTAAGGTTCCTACCCACCATACACCAGTTGCATGTCCCCTAGGGTTTTCAGGAACTGTCACTGGAAGTGAAGTATTGTACTGTGATCCATCAAAAGTAAAATCTTGTCTTGAATTATAATTCATTTCAATTTTTCCACTTAGCGCTATGTTTTGCGAGAATTTAAATAGTCCTGTAATTCCAGTTTTAATAACTTGGCTATATTCAGGAACTATTGGTAGTGGACTTGTAATATATTTGATACGGGTAACGCCAGTTCCAAAATGCCCGAGAAATCCAAATTTTCTTGTGAAGGATTCAAAATTCCAAATCCGTCCTAGATTAGCAACTCCAACAAGGCCAAGATTCATGTAGTTAGTTTTGAAATCTGGGCTTTTTCCTTCCCAATTGGAAAAACTACCTGCTTCAAAGATACCCTTTATGCCAAACTTTTCATTGATCATATACCTTGCTCCTACATCAAAGTGACCAACATTTAAAGTTGGAGTAAGATATGGAGGGGCTAAGGGAGACATCGCTTTATTGAATCCGATATTAGTTTCAATACTCCATTGGTTGAATTCTTTTTGGGCGTATCCTATTGAAGTTAGACCCATGTAAACCAAGATTAGAATTACTTTTTTCATGGTTATTTAAGGATTTTTTTAAGGGTGTGTCTCAAAGATATTGAAATTTTCAGGTTCAATAGGCTAAATTTAGGCAAAAAAAAACCTGACCATTACGATCAGGTTTTTGCTGTATTTTATTTACAATTATTTTACTTCGAAAGAAGCTCTTCTTGCCATTTGTCTAGCATCAGCAGAAGATTTGTCTACGCTAGTATCTTCACCATATCCTTTGTAAGAAAGTCTTGAAGAATTAATACCTGCAGCGATTAGAATATCATAAACTGCTTTCGCTCTTTTTTCAGAAAGCTTCATATTGTAATCTTCTGGACCTAATTCGTCAGCATATCCTTTGATTTCTACAGATACACCTGGATTTCTTTTCAAGAAGTTAGCTACATAATTTGCTGCGCTAATAGAGTAGCCTAAAGGCTTGAAGCTATCAAAAGCATAGTAAACATTTACATAACCATCATTAATAGCCTTCTTCAGATAATCAACTTCTTCTCTTACTTCTTCAACCGGACATCCGTTAGTAGAAGCAGGTCCTGGCTGGAATGGACATTTATCCAAGTGGTCAGGCGTACCGTCACCGTCAGAATCTAAAGTAGTACCAGCAGAATTAACTCTTGCTCCGGCAGGAGTATTTGGTTCTTTATCTAAATAGTCAGGAACTCCATCACCGTCAGAATCTTTCAACATATCTTTGATTCCGTTGATTTGAGAAGCAAGCTCTTCTTTTGTAGCGTATTTGTCAGCTGCAATATACCAGTCAGCGTGCTCTTCGCTTTTACCTAAGTAGAAGTTCAATCCAATAGTACCAGTCCACCAAGTGCCATTAGTACCATAATAACCGTTCTCTAGATCAGGAAGAATTTCAGTAGATCCATCCCATGATACGGTCTGACGACCATTCAAGATAGTAGAAATGTCACCAACCAAGGCGATATTTTTGGATAACTTTAATTGTGGAGTTAATCCGAATATCAAATTGTATACGATATCATTGGTTCCAGCAAATCTATTGCTCTGTGGCTTCACAGCACCCATACCTGCACCACCGTGCAACAAGAGGCCGAATGATCTGCTAAATGATTCAAAGTTTAAGACTCTTCCCATATTGGCCACACCTTGAAGGTTTAATCTCCAATAGTTTGTGTCAAATGCTTGAAGGCTGTTTACTCTGTTACCGTTCGCTTCGCTCATGGATCCGAAACCATAATCGAGTTTCGCTCCAAATTTTTCATTAAACATGTAGCGAACGCCTAGGTCCACATGTCCAATGTTTAATGTGGGTGATAAGAATTGAGGAGCTAATGGAGCCATTGGCTTGTTGAAGCCGCCATTAAGTTCCAAAGACCACTTGTCGTAATCTTGAGCATTGGCACCAATAGCCAAGGCTCCTGCCATAAGTGTTGAGAGTATTAGTTTTTTCATAACAAAAAATTTTTGTTCAAATTTTAAGTGTTTGATTGATGTGAATACAAATTTATAAACTTTTAATTTACTGCAAATCTAGATGAATTATTTAAATGCCAATTAACAAATAAAATAATCCTCGCGATTTTTTTCAAATAACAACAAAAACTTTACATAATTAATGCCAATATGAAATTATTATTCGATTTATTGAAAAAATTCGGTGTTTCTGGCGATGAGCAAGATACTGCAAATTTTATCTTAGAATACATTGATAAACGGCAAAGATTCTGGAATGTTCAGCCTAAAGTGTTTTTCGGTGAAGAATTTCACGATTGTATTTTACTGAAGTTTGGGACTCCTCGTACAGCTCTTTTTGCACATATGGATACCATTGGGTTCATGGTACGGTATGAAAATCAACTGATTCCAGTGGGAGGTCCAGAGTTTATTTCGGATACGGAGATGGTAGGCGAAGACTCTCTAGGCAAAATCCATTGTAAGTTAATTGGAGATGAAGATAGTCCCCTGCATGATTTTCCACGCGCTATTGAAAGGGGTACTAGACTAGCTTTCTCTCAAAATGTAAGAATTGATGAAGAATTTATTCAGGCTGCCTATTTAGACAACAGGTTGGGGCTATACACCGCATTGCAAGTTTGTGAGACAATCCAAGATGGATGGGTCGTTTTTACTACATATGAGGAGCACGGTGGTGGAAGTATGCCGTTTTTATTGAAATTTATTCAAGAAACTTCACCTGTAAGACAAGCCTTAATCGCCGATATAACTTGGGTGACAGAAGGTGTCTTGCCACATGACGGAGTTGTTATCTCAATCAGAGATAAATTTATACCTCGTAAAAAATTCATAGATAAAGTGATTTCTCTTGCTGAAAAAAGTGGAATTCCTTTTCAATTGGAAGTGGAAGCATATGGAGGAAGTGATGGAAGAGAGGTTCAATTTTCACCTTATGCAATTGACTGGGTGTTTGTGGGCGCTGCAGAAGAAAATGTGCATACTCCAGATGAAAAAGTATCTTTGAAAGATCTACAGTCGATGATTGAAATGCATAAATATTTAATGGAGTCGCTTTAAAAAATGGAAATTCAAATAAAAGATAAAAACTTTCAGGTTTTCATCAGGGAAGAAGAAATCAAACTTCGGCTGAGGGAGCTTGGTAATCAGATTTCAAAAGATTTTCATGGGCAGGAGCTAATCATGTTAGGAGTATTGAACGGCTCTTTCATCATATTTGCAGACCTATGTCGAGAGGTTCAAAGCGTTAAGCTATTAACTAGTTTTATCAGGATTTCTTCCTACTCTGGAACTGAATCTCAAGAAAAAGTCAAAGAAGTAATGGGATTAAATGATCCTATAGAAGGAAAAAATGTTTTGATAGTGGAAGATATTGTTGATACAGGAATTAGCATGAATTTCCTTTTAAATACCCTGAAAACCCATAATCCTGCCTCGATTTCTATAGCAACACTCTTATTTAAACCAGATGCTTTTCGTTTTAATTACCCGCTTCATTATGTGGGTTTTGAAATTCCCAATAAATTTGTGGTTGGTTATGGATTGGATTATGATGGATACGGGAGGGAACTTCCTGAAATTTATCAGTTAAAATGATCCAAATTTAAAAAAATTAGAATGTATAATATCGTTTTATTTGGCCCTCCAGGAGCTGGGAAAGGCACTCAAAGTGAAAAGCTGATTCAAAAATACGGACTGACGCATCTATCTACTGGAGACCTTTTTAGAAAACACTTAGGCGAAGGGACCGAATTGGGAAACTTGGCAAAAAAATATATGAATGAAGGGCGTTTGGTGCCTGATGAAGTCGTAATTGGGATGGTAGAAGAAAAAATTGCTTCCACTAAAAATTCCAAAGGTTTTATTTTTGACGGATTTCCAAGAACTACTGCTCAAGCAAGTGCACTTGATGAAATGCTTGAAAAGCACGACATGAGTATTTCAGGAATGATCGCATTAGATGTTCCTGAGGACGTACTGAAAGCCAGAATTAAAGAAAGGGGTAAGACTTCTGGTAGGGTGGATGACCAAGACGATGCAAAAATAAATACTAGGATTAAGGTTTACTTTGACGAAACTCTTCCAGTTGCTGATTATTATGAAAAGCAGGGGAAGTTCAAGAAAATCAATGGGGTAGGTGCTATCGATGAAATCTTCTCAGATATCACTAAGGTGATTGATAGTTACTGATTCCTTTAAAATTGCTAATTTTGCAATTCCAAATTTGGCTAGGCTGATTGCTTAGCCATTTTTATTTAAAGCAAATTATGGCTGATTCCAATTTTATAGATTACGTTAAGTTTTGTTCCAGATCAGGTGCCGGAGGTGCAGGATCTCTTCATTTTCGAAGGGAAAAGCATGTGCCGAAAGGAGGTCCTGATGGCGGAGATGGTGGCAGGGGAGGCCATATCATATTAAAAGGGAATGCCCAATTATGGACTTTGCTTCACTTGAAATATAAAAAGCACGTTATCGCTGAATCTGGAAAATCGGGTGAAGGAGGAAGACGCACTGGAGCTGACGGCAAAGATATCATTTTGGAAGTTCCATTAGGGACAGTTGCAAAAGATGCAGAGACTGGAGAGAAAAGATTTGAAATAACTGAAGACGGACAGGAAGTAATCCTCACCAAAGGCGGAAGAGGAGGTTTGGGAAATGATCATTTCAAATCCGCTACCAATCAGGCACCTCACTTTGCTCAACCAGGAGAAACAGGTATCGAAGAATGGATTATTCTCGAGCTCAAGTTATTAGCTGATGTTGGTTTAGTAGGTTTTCCTAATGCAGGCAAATCCACCCTCCTTTCATCAATTTCTGCCGCAAAGCCTGAAATAGGAGATTATCCGTTCACTACTCTCGTGCCAAATTTGGGAGTGGTGGGATATAGAGATGATAAGTCTTTTGTGATGGCTGATATACCCGGAATTATTGAGGGTGCAGCTGATGGAAAAGGCCTTGGAATAAGATTTTTGAGACATATAGAGCGAAACTCTATCCTTCTTTTCCTTATCCCGGCAGATGCGGATAATATCAAAAAACAGTACAAAATATTACTGGGGGAACTTGAAAAATATAATCCTGAGCTTTTAGATAAGCAGAGATTACTGGCAATTTCCAAGTCAGATATGTTGGATGATGAGTTGATGACTGAAATGAAAAATGAATTGCCTGAGGGCATACCATCTGTTTTTATTTCAGCCGTAGCCCAAACCAACTTGGATAAATTAAAGGATATGATTTGGCAGGCTATCCAACAAGGATAAGTGCCACTTTGTCAGGTTGAGCTCTATGGCAATAATATTGATGAGTTAGAATAAACCAGCTATTGATTTATAATTTATGAAAAATAAGGAAGAAGAAGTAAAAGACAATCTTCAAGAGACAGTAGAGGAGACTCCTGAAAAGGAAGTAACTCAAGATCAAGAAACTGATTCTACGGCAGATGATTCTTTAGCGAAACTTGAATCTGAATTAGCTGAAGTAAAAGACAAGTATCTAAGACTTTATTCAGATTTTGAAAATTTCAGAAAAAGAAATGCTAAAGAACGCCTGGACTTGATCAAAACTGCTTCTGAAGATGTGCTTAGAGATTTGATTCCAGTAGTTGATGATTTTGAAAGGGCCTTCAAAGCAAATGAAAGTGAGGAAGATGCTCAAAAAGTGCGTGAAGGAAATCAGTTGATTTTCCATAAGCTTTTGAAAATATTGGAAAACAAAGGGTTAAAACCAATGGGTGATTTGATTGGGCAACCTTTTGATGCTGACACTCAAGAGGCTATTACTCAGATTCCAGCACCTAGCGAAGAAATGAAAGGTAAGATAATAGACGTGGTAGAGAAAGGATATACCTTAGGAGATAAGGTGGTTCGCTTTGCCAAAGTTGTGACAGGAGCGTAATTATGGCAAAAAGAGACTATTATGAGGTATTGGGTATAAGCAAAAGCGCCTCAGCTGACGAGATCAAAAAGGCTTACAGAAAGCTTGCAATCCAATATCACCCCGATAAAAACCCGGATAATCCAGAAGCTGAAGAAAAATTTAAGGAAGCTGCAGAGGCCTACGAGGTTCTGAGCAATCCTGAGAAGAAACAGCGCTATGATCAATTCGGTCATCAGGGCCTTGGTGGAAACGGAGGCTTCGGTGGAGGAGGTATGAATATGGAAGATATCTTCTCCCAGTTTGGTGATATTTTTGGAGGCGGGGGAGGTTTCTCCTCATTCTTTGGTGGAGGTGGTGGAGGTAGACGTACCAAAAAAGGCACAAACCTTCGTGTAAAACTGAAGCTTAACCTTCAGGAAATCGCCAATGGTGTAGAGAAAAAAATCAAGGTTAAAAGGCATGTCATTGCCCCTGGCGTTACATTCAAGTCTTGTTCGACCTGTCAAGGATCTGGACAGATAAAAAAGGTAGTAAATACCATGCTTGGTCAGATGGTCTCTGCTAGCACCTGCGGTGTTTGTGGAGGAAGTGGCCAAATAGTAGATAAAAAACCTGCTGAAGCAGATTCCAGAGGTCTTATCATCAAGGAAGAGGTAATTTCTATCAATATCCCTGGAGGAGTAGCTGAAGGAATGCAATTAAGTATGTCCGGAAAGGGAAATGAAATTCCAGGAGGAATCCCCGGCGATCTTTTAATAGTGATAGAAGAGGTTGAGGATAATACACTTCAAAGAGATGGAAATAACGTCATTTACGATCTTTATATCTCTTTCTTAGATGCTACCTTGGGTGCTTCTGTGGAAGTTCCAACCATTGATGGAAAAGTGAAAATCAAAATAGATCCGGGTACTCAGTCTGGAAAAATGCTGAGACTGAAAGGAAAAGGAATCAAAGATATTAATGGCTATACTAAAGGAGATCAGTTGATTATGGTCAATGTGTGGACTCCTACTCAATTGTCTAAAGAAGAAAGACAGACTTTGGAAGCCTTGAGAGATTCCGAAAATTTCAAACCGGATCCAGGAAGACAAGACAAATCCTTCTTTGATAAAATGAAAGAGTTTTTCTAAAATTTGATAAAGCCAGAAGCAATTCTGGCTTTTTTTATATTTTTAAAAACCTTTTCTATGTCAAGTCGTAACCTATCCGTATGCTGAGAAAATTCTGTCTGCTTTTTCTAGTAATCTTAGGTGGGGTAGGTGCAAGTAACGCGCAGTTGATTAAGGAGTATCGTGCTCCTGAAAAAGAAGGCTTCGATTTAGTATTATTCGAATTCTCTAGTTATAAAAGCTCTACACATCTTAAAAGGGTCAGAATTTCAGACCCAATTGCTATCCATGGTCACTTGGAGAAGGCTAATATTCTACCTTATTTTTCACATCAGGTTAGCGATAATATTTTGTATTCTTCTCTCGTACATAAAAATGTGGAGTCAGATAACCTTGGTAAGAGTATTACCTCGAAAATTTTTTCATCGGGAAATGATGATTTTGGACATAGCTGGGATATCAGTCTAAACTCTAATTTTCTATATCACTTAGACTTTACATTAGGAGTAGGAAAAGCAGAATTTGACTTGGCACAGCTGCCTATCAGCCAGTTAAAAGTTAAGAGTGCCAGCGCCGATGTGAAAATCCACTACGGGAATGAAGATCCTAATAGAGTCAGGATGGATACATTGTTGGTTACCTTAAATATGGGTACTGTAAATGTACAGTCGGCTAATTTCACCAATGCCAAAAAAATGATTTTTGAGGTCAATTATGGCAATTTGAATTTGAATTTTAGCGATGGAATGTCCTCGCCCTCAAGTGTCATTGCAGCAGTAGGCGCTGGTACATTGAAACTTAAGCTTCCCCCTGAAAACTTCCCAGTTCGGATAAAAGTCCGAACAACTGCTATGTGCAGAACTTCTATCCCAAAATATTTACGTTCTTTGGGAGATGAGACCTACGTGTCTAAAGGGTATGACCCTGATGACCCCAACCTACTAGAATTGATTGTTGATGTTGGTGTAGGTTCTTTGACAGTAGAATAAAACCTTTTCAATGCTAGAAACCCTCAACCTTAATAAAACCTACGGCTTAAATAGAGCTCTTACAGATATTAATTTAAAAGTCCCCAAAGGAGTAATTTTTGGACTCTTGGGCCCCAATGGTGCGGGGAAGTCTACCTTGATTCGAATTATCAATCAAATTATAGATGCTGATTCCGGCGAGGTTTTGATTGATGGGCAGCCCTTGGCTCCAAAACACATCAGCCTTATAGGATACCTCCCTGAGGAGCGTGGGCTTTATAAAAAAATGAAAGTCTGGGATCAAATGCTCTATTTTGCCAGACTCAAGGGGCTTTCCCAACAAGAAGCCAAAGAGCGAATCCATAACTGGCTTGCCAAGATGGAAATGAGCACATGGAAGGATAAAAAGATAGAAGACCTATCTAAAGGGATGGCTCAAAAAGTTCAGTTTATCTCTACGATTATTCATAACCCTCCCTTATTAATTTTAGACGAGCCATTCTCAGGCTTTGATCCTGTGAATGCTGAAATCATCAAAGACCAAATTCTAGAACTGAGAAATCAGGGTACCACAGTTATTTTAAGTACGCATAGGATGGAATCCGTAGAGTTGCTTTGCGATCAGGTTGCTATGATCAACCGTTCGCACAAAATCTTAGACGGGACGATCAAAGAAGTAAAAAACAGCTATAGGCCGGAAGTTTTTAGAATTAGTATTGACCAACCTACTCTTCCTATTCCTACTGAGTGGGCGGTTCAAACTGACGGAGAATCCGTGCACTTTACGCTGCCTTTGAGCGGTAAAACTCCCAATGAACTCTTGATAGAATTAATGAATTACGGACAAGTGTCCAATTTTCAGGAAGTAATTCCCAGTATGGAAGAAATTTTTATTCACCAGGTAAAATCAACTCAAAATGGATAAAATCTGGTTAGTCATTCAGAGAGAATACCTTTCTCGGGTAAAAAAGAAATCCTTCTTATTGGCCACTTTGCTTACACCACTGATTTTCCCGGCAATCATGGCGATTTTTGTTTGGATTGCGGTAGAAGAGAAAGAGAACCAATCTCTAAGAATTATAGAAGTGGTGGATGAGAATAAGCTTTTTTTCATGGAAAGCTCTCAACAATATGCTTTTTCATTTTCTCATAGTAGTCCTGAGGAGGCAAAGCTTTTGGTTCAAAATGGAGACCGTTATGGGTTTTTATACATTCCTAAAATAGACTTAAAAAATCCTCAGGGCATTACCTTTTACGGAGAGGAAAACCCCAGCATGAGTTTGGTATCTTATCTAGAGAGTAGTCTCAAGAAAAAAATTGAGGATCAGCGTCTTTACGATTCAGGAATCGACCCCCAAATTCTATCAGATATTCGTACTTCAGTTGATTTGAAATCTATCACACTGAACCAAAAAGGAGAAGAAAAAGTATCCGATGCAACAGTCAATTACGCGATAGGGTTTTTAGCCGGAATTCTGATTTACATGTTTATTTTCATTTATGGAAATCAAATCATGCAAGGGGTAATTGAGGAGAAGTCCAGCCGGATTGTTGAAATACTGGTTTCATCTCTCAAACCCTTTCAGCTGATGATGGGGAAAATCGTTGGTATTGCCGGAGTGGGTTTAACCCAGCTTTTAATCTGGATTATTTTGATAGGCACTTTGACTACAGTGGTAACAGGAATCCTGGGCCTTCAAATGCCTCAAGAGCAAGCGATGGAATTGGCACAGGCTGATATGATTCAAACAGATAATTCTGAATTTACTGAAATACTGCAAGTCATCGCAGGGATAGATTTTATCAGTATTATCTCCAGTTTTATATTTTACTTCTTAGGAGGCTATTTATTATACGGGGCCTTGTTTGCAGGTATTGGCTCTGCTGTGGATGCTCCTTCCGATGCTCAGCAATTCATGCTTCCAGTTACGGTTCCTTTGATAGTAGCCTACATGGGTTTGTTTGTATTTGTGTTGCAAGATCCAAATAGTACCACTTCTTTTTGGCTTTCTATTATACCCTTGACTTCTCCAATAGCGATGATGGGAAGGGTCAGCTACGGTGTTCCTTTTTGGGAACTGGGACTCTCTATGCTCTTGTTGATTTTAGGGTTTTTAGCTACCACTTGGCTTGCTGGAAAAATCTACAGGATCGGTATTTTAATGCATGGTACCAAGCCTTCCTATAAGACCCTTTGGAAGTGGATTAAATCTTCTAATTAAAAGAAAAGCGGAACCTGATATTTACCTCAGTGTTCCGCTTTTCAATTGAATTAAAACTAATTACTCTCTGGATTTATTTCAGGTATGCAGAGAGCATCCACACCACTTTTTCTTTGGCTGTGATGTAATCACTCATCAATGTTACGGTACCCTCATCTCCTTGTTCGGAAGCAGAATCCAATACTTCGCGCTCTACTTTTAGTAAAGTATTTAGATTCTCTCGGACAATTTCCACCATCCTTTTAGAATCCTGAATTTCCCTAGCTTCCTTGATTTCAGAATTCTCAATGTATTCTCCGTAAGAGGATAAAGGTCTTCCTCCTAAGGTTAAAATCCGCTCCGCTACTTCATCCACGTTTTCATTCGCAGTGGTATAAAGCTCTTCAAACTTCGCATGCAGTTCAAAGAAATTGGGGCCGCTTACATTCCAATGAAAGTTTCTCAGATTCTGATAGTAAATCTGATAATTGGCCAACAATAAATTTAACTTTTCTATAAGGGCTATACTGTCTTTTACGCCCAATCCGATGTCATTCGTTTTCATATTTTTATTTTGTTTTTGTCTTAGATTTAATACCTTAAATTTACTAAAATCCACTTCTTGAAGCCAACTGATAATATCTATAGCTGAGATATACTATCTATGGGATAAAGGAGTTAATAGCCTAAAAGGTCAAGTTCAATTGCATGAAAAACCGTTTCCAGGATCTTACATCCATCGACTTCTATCAAAACCGAAAACAAGTCAAATGGTTGGTTGTAATCGTTTCTTTAATTATTGGAGCCGGATCCATTTGGTACACGAACCGACTGGTGGAGGAACTCAGAGAGCGGGAAAGAAGACAGATTGAACTCCTATCCAGTGCATTGGAGTATGCTGCTTCTAATACTGACAATCTTACTTTTATCAATCAGGAAATCATTCAGCAGAACTATTCTATCCCCATAATTATGGTGGATGCCAGCGGCGAACCTATTGAGTTTCGGAATATTCGATTCAAAAAAAATGCAGATGGAGAGGATACGCTAAAGACTTTGGATGATGAATTGGAAAAAATGAAAGCCGAATATGAGCCGATCCTTCTTCGGGAGGCAGATATTCTGGTTTACTATCGCAATTCCGAATTGCTTATCAATTTGAAATATTATCCTTATGTGCAACTTGCCGTAATTTTGATTTTTGGAATGCTGGCTTATGCAATTTTTAACCAAAGTAAAATCGCAGAACAAAATCGGGTTTGGGCAGGACTGACCAAGGAAACTGCCCATCAGCTGGGAACTCCGATTGCCTCTTTGATGGCTTGGATAGATTATCTCAGAAACTCTCCTGTTTGGGAAGAAAATAAGGAGATTATTACTGAAATGGATAAGGATGTCGTGAAGTTGAGAATGGTAACGGAGCGATTTTCAAGTATTGGAAGCAAGCCTATGATTCAGGCGGAAAACCTGTATCAGGTTATAGAAGAAACGATCACCTATCTCCGGCCAAGAATTTCGACCAAAGTGGATTTAAATATTAAGGCTGACTCCAGAGATTTGGATGCCATGATGAATAAGCCGCTTTTTGAATGGGTGATAGAAAATATCTGTAAAAATGCCGTTGATGCAATGAAGGGGAAAGGAACGATCACTATTGAGCTGCTTCAAGACAGTGATAAATTTGTAATTATAGATATTACAGACAATGGGAAGGGAATGGAAAAACGACTTTTCAGAAAAGTTTTTAATCCCGGTTTTTCTACCAGACAGCGAGGATGGGGTTTAGGGTTGACTTTGGCTAAGAGGATCATAGAAAGTTACCACGGAGGTAAAATTTTTGTTAAAAGCTCAGAAGTAGGAGTTGGAACCACCTTTAGAATGGTTTTGCACAGTACTTTAGAGGGGGCAGAACAGTTTGTTACAGAGGGAATTTTGGAATATTAATCAATTTACGAATTAAGATTGATGATTTACGAAGGAATACCGGACTTCAATTCTTAAAACCCAAGTTTGAACTTTTGGAACTCAGGATTTAGGATTTTCAGCATGTCGTAAATCGAAATTCGAAAATCCTAAATCCATTTTCCTTACCTTTGCAGGCTGAAAGAAAGGACCCATGAGTTTGAATAAGGAAATCAGTAAGAGAAGAACTTTTGCCATCATTGCCCACCCGGATGCAGGGAAAACTACCTTGACCGAAAAACTTTTGCTTTTCGGTGGGGCGATCAATACAGCAGGTGCTGTCAAATCCAATAAGATTGATACCGCAACCAAGTCTGACTGGATGGAAATCGAGAAGCAAAGAGGTATTTCCGTGGCAACCTCTGTGATGGGCTTCGAATATAAAGACACCAAAATCAATTTGCTGGATACTCCTGGTCACCAGGATTTCGCAGAAGATACTTACCGAACCCTGACAGCTGTGGACTCGGTGATCATGGTGATTGACTGTGTAAAAGGGGTGGAGATTCAGACTGAAAAGCTGATGGAAGTCTGCCGGATGAGAAATACACCAGTAATTTGCTTTATCAATAAGCTGGATAGAGAAGGACGGGATCCTTATGATTTATTGGATGAGGTAGAGCAAAAGTTGAACATTCAATGCCGACCACTTTCTTGGCCGATTGGCATGGGTAAAAGTTTCAAGGGTGTCTATAATCTTTACGATAAAAAACTGAACCTTTTCACACCATCTCAGCGGAAGCTTTCCGATGACCGAACTACCTTTGAAAATTTAGAAGATTCTGAATTGGATACCTTGATTGGGCAGAATGCTGCAAATCAACTTCGGGAAGATGTGGAGTTGATTGATGGGGTATATCCGGAATTTGATCCGAAAGAGTATTTAGAGGGGAAAGTTGCCCCCGTGTTTTTTGGATCTGCTGTTAATAATTTCGGTGTGAATGAAATGCTGGATACCTTTATCAAAATCGCCCCAACTCCTAAAAGTAGAAATACAGATGTAAGAGAGGTGAAACCGGATGAATCCAAGTTTTCTGGCTTTGTTTTTAAGATTCATGCCAATATGGATCCTAATCACAGAAATAGAATTGCTTTTTTGAGAATTTGCTCCGGTAAATTTGAACGAAATAAGCCTTACAACCACGTAAGAGGTCCCAAGCCTCTTCGTTTTTCAAATGTGACTCAGTTTATGGCTCAGGATAAAGAGATCATTGATGAGGCCTTTCCTGGAGATATTGTGGGTTTGTATGATACAGGCAATCTCAAAATCGGCGACACGTTGACAGATGGGGAGAATATGGTCTTCACTGGAATTCCTAGTTTTTCTCCGGAGATCTTTAGAGAAGTGGTCAACAAAGACGCCATGAAGACAAAGCAATTGGAAAAAGGGCTGAAGCAATTGATGGAGGAAGGAGTAGCGCAGTTGTTTACCTTCGATATGGGTTCTCGAAAAGTAGTCGGTACTGTGGGGCAGCTTCAATTTGAAGTGATTCAATTCCGATTGAAAAATGAATATAATGCCACGGTCGAATTCCATCCGATGAATCTATACAAAGCCTGCTGGATCAGTAGCAAGGATAAAAAGCAATTGGATGAGTTTGTTCGATCAAAGAATAGACATATTGCTCATGATAAAGATGGGAAATTAGTTTTTATGGCCGAGTCCAAAGCCTGGCTTCAGATGGTTCAGGACAACTATCCTGAGATTGAATTCCACTTTACATCGGAGTTTTAGCATCTTCACCCCTCCAAGGACTCCAAACCCTTGGAGAGTTTCTAATTACTGACGTAAATGAATTATTTTTTTTCTACCTGATAGTGAAAATCTGAGTGTCCGGGGATTCCATTGAGGCTAAGCCCTTCGATTTTAATCCGAATAGTTGAGTTCAAATCAGCATTGAAAAAACGAACGGTAGCTTTTCCGGTAGCATCAGTTTGAATCATGGGAGCCCAAAAAATGGTTGCTCGATGGTCAGGTTTGGAATGGAGGACTTCGTCAGTGTCATATTTCGGCGCATAAAACTCCCTTTCGATTTGATAACCTTTCCTTCTTATAAAACCATGATTGTTGGCAGAATTTGACCGTGGGGTTTCATTGGATTTTTTAGTGTAGAATCCAATCACCCCATTTGCTCCACGGGCACCAAAAATTGCCGTATCAGGACCTTTCCACACCACAAAACTCTCAATCTCCTGAACCGGAAGGGTATGAAGCTGCTTTGCATCAATCGGAATATCATTGAGTAAAATTAATGGTTCAAGATTGCTATTAATGGAGTTGGCTCCCTGAATTTTGATGTCCCAATTTATCCCACTTCCGGATACTTGGACTCCTGCTACCCTTCCTTGGACTAGTTCAAGAGGATGAAATAAGTTTTCTAATTCGGATTTCCCTGCCACTTTAACCATGGTTGTGCCTCCACCATAAACTCTTGGTCCTCGGTATTCCTCTGTTTTTGTGATCCGCTTTCCTTTGACCTCCACCTCACTCAGTTCTAATTCGGAGCTCGTAAAATCAAATGCCTGATCGATTCGTTTTCTTTCCGCTGCTTTGGAAATAAACCGTTCTTCCATTTCGAAACTCCCACCTGCAAGTAATCTAGTCCCAAATCCCAATCTTGGAGACTCGTATGTATTTTCAATTTTAATGTTCACCAAAGCATTCCCATTTTTTGGTTTCCCTTTTAGGGTGAATTCTGTTGAATCAAAATAGAGCAAATCACGGAATTCGAATTGGCCACCTGTTTCCGAAATAACTGTTCGTGATTCTGCAATCGGGTATAAGGAAAGATAAGAGACAGAGCCTCCTTCCAAAGGATTATTGTTTTTGTCCAATAATCTTCCTTTCATAGAAATTCCTTTTTCCGGAGAATAGATTGGTTTTGGGAGCTCATTGTTTAAAGCTTCTCGGAAGGTAAATCTTCTCCAGCCTTGAGTCATCATCAGCAAATCCAAGGCCTCTTCCCGATCCTTGTTTTCGGGGTTGAAGTAATACCCGGGAGATTCTAGGTACCCTTTGAGCTCAGAGGACATCAATAAGTAGGAATGGATAGTTGGTTGATTTGAATCGTAGGGGATTTGGCCTTCATCCAGTGCACTCAAGGAAAGATTAGCAGGCAAAGGGACTCCATCTTTGTTTTTGGTTTCGATGCTCAAAACCACAGGTTCCCGAGGGGCGTAGCTGGATTTGTCGGTGGAAATGGAGATTTGAAGGTGATCCTGATGGTTGATGAAAATCAAGCGCTCAGCCAATGGAATTCCATTTGAGTCGAAGGCCGTCAATTGCGCAATTCCTGAGGGAAACTCCTTCTTAGGAATTCGCACAAATGCAATCCGGTTTGATAACTCTACTGTACTGGTAGCACAAATGAGTCCTCGAGTCTGAGCTACAAGATGGATGGTTGGGATTTGGGACGGTGTTGACGTTTGAACTTTGACAAGTATATCAGGAGAGGTAGGAGAGTTTGTCTCAGAAAGGACAATTCCTTCGGGCAATGCCAGGGGAAGTTCAAGTATTAAACCGGTATTTAGGATTTTCGCCTGATATACTTTGCCGGATTTGGGAAGCAATCCAAATATTCCCATACCTAGATGATTATTTTTAAAATCCCCTATCTTAATTCCATCTTCCAGAATTTCACCCTGGATTTGTCTCCCCAATCCATCTGGCCCGGTTGCCTTTACAGCCACTTTACTCAAGATTCCTTCTACCAAATTTCCTCCCTCAGGGAAAAACTGGATATCCAGATCGGAATGGGAGGGAGTCTGGGCTTGGATTGACGATTCGGGGTTTAAAATTTTTACTTCCTGGTGAAAAAATATGCTTCATCGAAATTCCGCATCCAATTCGTATAGGCTCTGAGGAGATAATTGCCGGAGGATAGGGAATCCGGTAAATCTATATGCCCAGAAGCAAAACCATCTGGAGAAAAAATGATTTCCCGTTGAATAATTCTGTTTTGAGGATCAATCAATTCGACGTAGACCGTGTGGTTAAGTGTCGAGGGGATGTGAAATGGTCCTTGAGTTAGATAGGCTTTAAACCAAATCGTTTCGCCAACAGCATAGATTTTCCGGTCGTTATGGAGATAGAGTTTTTCCTCAGGCAGCTCGTCAAGGTATTTTTGGAAGGTTGTAATTATCCGCAGTACAGGGTCATTGGTGAAAGCAAATAAAAAAAAGAGTATTACAAATAGAAGATACCAGCATGTAGATCTTTTGAAAAAATTAATCATAATTATTGAGTTATAAGAAAGGTTGGGCTTTATAAGCTAAATAAAACCCAACCGAAAATAATCGTTTAGTATGATTGTCAAGTATCACACTCAAAGTCCATATAAACCTTGATTACATTAGAACAAGATTGACTGCCTGTACTCCAATAAAGATTTCCACATCCATCGTAATATTCTGTTCTGGAGCAAGCATCCTGGGCTATAGATACTTTACATGGAATAAGGAATGTTAATACTGATATCAACGAAACAGTTAAAATATAGGTTGACTTCATTTTTTTAAAATTTAAGTTTGAAAATTGATTTTTGTTTTGGGAATGCCTAGAATTTCCCGGATTTGATCTATGGCCAAAAAAGATCAATAGCAATATAGGAGGTGCAAAAAAAAATAATTGGATAAAATATTTTAAAGTTTTAATCACAAATCAAAAAACAGATCACATAAAGCGAATTTCAGTTCGTAAGGCAGGCACTAGTCTAAATCCTGGCTTCAGTTGGTACAGGACAATTATCCCGAGATTGAGTTTCACTTTACTTCGGAGTTTTAGAAAAATACTCCACCAGGTTTTGAAAAACTGAAGGGTTGGGTTTTTAACAATTGGTAGTCTTGATTACCCAGGATCGAGATTAATAGAATGTTGCTTTCGGAAAATCGGTATGAAGAGTCTTTTCTTAGAAAACTGGAAAAATTCGGAATCTAATTCCGAATTTTTCCATATTTTTAGCCATGATTTATCGTAAAGCTTCTGAAAAACTACTGGAACTGGCCACTTATTTTAAGGTGGTTGCCGTCGTCGGCCCCCGTCAGTCCGGTAAGACGACACTTGTTCGTTCGATTTTCCCTCAAAAGCCTTACATTTCATTAGAAGACCCTGATCGGAGAAGGTATGCAATAGAAGATCCCCGTGGCTTTTTGGGAGATTTTCCAGAGGGTGCTATTCTTGATGAAGTACAACGAACCCCTGAACTATTCTCATATCTCCAAGGGATTGTTGATGAGAAACCTATCACGGGTCAATTTATATTGACTGGTTCCAATAACTTTCTTTTACAGCAATCGATCACCCAGAGTTTGGCAGGAAGGGTGGGTTATTTGCAGTTGCTCCCATTTCAATTAGTAGAAATTTATTCAAAAGAACATGAGGTGCCGGATGAGGATTCTCTCATGTTAAAAGGGGGGTTTCCCCCGATTTATCAGCCCGGAATTCCCACTTACCATTGGTTCCCTAATTATTTAAGAACCTATATTGAACGAGATGTTCGTCAAGTGAAAAACATTTCCGATTTGATCGTTTTCGAAAGATTCATCCGACTGCTGGCTGGGCGAGTGGGCCAAGAGTTGAATCTGACATCCTTGGGGAATGAAGTTGGAGTAGATAGCAAAACCATACAATCTTGGATTGGAATTCTAGAGAGTAGTTTTTTGATTTATTTGTTGCGTCCCCATTTTCAAAATTTCAATAAAATTATCGTCAAACGACCAAAGATCTATTTTCTGGATACTGGCTTGGTGAGCTTTTTACTGGGGATTGAGCGTAAAGAACAGTTAAAAACGCACCCACTGAGAGGTGCACTTTTTGAAAATCTAATCGTGACCGAATTAATCAAGCAGCGAACGCATCAAGCGCAAGAAATCAATTTGTTTTTCTGGAGGGATAAGACCGGGCATGAGATTGATGTGCTGATCGATGAAGGTGTGGACTTGATTCCCGTCGAAATCAAATCTGGAAAAACCATTAATTCGGATTACTTCAAAAACCTGAAATTTTGGATGAAACTCAGCGGACAAAAAAAAGGGATGGTTTTGTATTGTGGAGATCAATCTCAATCCCGAAGTGATGGATTTAAGGTACTAAACTGGAAAGGATATTTCTACAGTGATTAAGAAACTGGGTCTTTATGGCCGAGTCAAAAGCCTGGCTTCAGATGGTGATGGACAATTATTCTGAGATAGAGTTTCATTTTACAACTGGACAATAGTCTTGATAAAGAATTGAGACTGTCTCAATGGTTCTTTCTAGAGCCTCAAATTTTTGCAGATACTAGGCCAAATCTTACAGAGGGGCTGTAAAAAGATATGGGCAGGCTCTTTTTATATTTGCCTATAACTTACTTTAGAATTACCATTTCGTCCCCTTCAGTAAAATGAAAAACTTCGAAAAAGTATTCGAAAATGAAATATCCATCCTCTTTTTCATAAGTTCCCATCGGTAGTCCCCAATCCACCCTGTTTTGAAATAGCAAATGGTGGGGAAGATAGTGGTATCCTAAATAGGTTTCTTTTACACGCTGGATCACTTCGATAAGAGTGAAATCGAATTTTCTCTCCCTTGAGCTTGAACTGATTGTGTACCTTGTGTTATTGGAGGAAAACCCAAAATGTATTTTCTTGAAAAAGCAGGTAAATATTGGGGCTTCTAAATGAATGTAAAGATAGAAACCTGTTTCCTTGTTAGGAATTACCTTTGGTATAAAGAGTGCATTGCTTGGAGATTGAATATAGGAATAATCCGATAAGCCATCATTTTGAAAAAACTCCAATATTTTTTCCCATTTGGGATTTCCAGCTCCTTCAATTAGAAGGTTAATTTTTTTTTCAGTTAAAGGACCCCATCGATTTTTGAACTCTTCATTGAGTTTTTTTAGCATTTCTATTTCCATGATCTATTAGAGACAGAGGTAATTTGCAGTATTAATTGTGACCTGACCAAAACATGGACCGTAGGAAAAGCCTGCTGAATTTCCTGGCAATCCAAAGGAATTTTTAAGGGTATTGAATTTTTGATCAAACTTGTTTTTGAACTGAATATAAATATTAGCGGCATTTATTGTTCCATTATTCAAACCCTGTTGAATTTCTAGGGTAGTACTATTGAATGCCTCGTTAATAATGGTGGATGCTGAAACAGAGCTAGCTAAGTTAGCCGAGAAATTAAAGCACATCGGACCAAGCTCAACAGGAATTACCTCACCTTGAAATAATGACATTTTTATAGCAGTCATGCCTAAATTACGTATTTCTGTGGTCAATGAATTACCAATACTGGTAAAAGAATATGTCCCACATATTTTAGAGTCGTCTTCTGGACTGAAACCACCACCACCACCTTGAGGTGGCTCTTCAAGGCAAGCATCCGTAGTGTTTTCATCGCAGCTACTGCCTGTGCAGGTAGTGTATAAATACTCTTCGCCTATAACTTCACCATTATAGGAGTACACATAATACCAATCTATACAATTAAGTGTAAGTAATCTTTGATTATTTGTGGTAGGTTGTTTTTCATAGGTTATGGAAACATCGTATCCATTGTTTTGTAAGCTAACTTGCTTTTTAAAATTTAAATCCGACCATATGTAAATAGCCTGTTCATTATTCTGATTTCCATTGAAATATCCTCGAATTAAACTTTTTTCGTTGCTCTCTAAATATTCTAAATCCAAACCTATTAGTTCAAGTATTCCAGCAATCTCAACCTCACCTCTACTATCAAATTTAAAAACGATCCTTCTTAAATATGCTTTGTCACCAAAAAATGTATTAAGCTTTCTAGTTGCAGGTACTGATACTAAATTTGAGCTGTCAATATGAATAAGCGATTGCCACTGGGGATAAATGGTGGTAAATTCTGAGGTAGTTCTGAAATTTTTTTTGAGTCAAGTATCCAATTTTCGTAGTATTGGAACGCTTTTTTACCAAGCTCTTCTTCAGGAATAGTAAAATTATTTTGTGGATTGTAGCTAGTGGTTTCTAAGCAGCCATTGAGAATAATTACCCCGAGTATCATTATAAGGGATTTTATAAAAAAAAGCGGTTGATTTTTCATATTAACTAGATGTTTTAAAAAATCCCTTTGTGTAGGCGGATTCTATTTCCTAATCAATTGGCCAATATATCACTAGCAATATAGGAGGTGCAAAAAAAAACAAACTAATTGGATAAAATATTTTAAAGTTTTAATCACAAATCAAAAAACAGATCACAAAAAGCGAATTTCTGTCCATTAAATAATCCCTTATCACTCAGTTTCAAATCAGGAATAACTAGCAAAGCCATAAAGCTCAACGTCATAAAAGGTGAGTTTAAGGTCGAACCCATTTCTTTGGCAAGTCGATCGATTCGAGTGTAGGCTGCTGCTACCTCAAAGCCATCCGTGGCTGACATAATTCCCCCGACAGGAAGTGGAAGGATTTCTTCATGATCTTCAGAAACAGCCGATACCCCTCCTTTAGCTTCTATAATTAAATTCACTGCCTTGCAAATCGATTCGTCATCCACTCCTACTGCAATAATGTTGTGCGAATCATGCCCTACGGAAGAAGCGATAGCGCCTGCCTTTAAACCAAAGTTTTTGATAAATGCCACAGCAGGAGGAGCATCTTCGTAGCGGTTGACCACAGTAATTTTCAAGATGTCCTTTTCCAGATTGGATTCTGCCAAGCCCTCGCGAAGTATGATTTCTCCTGATATCTCTGGAGTGATCAACTGTCCATCAAGTGCTTCAATGACTCTAACCTTGTTCCCAGAAGCAGGGATTTGAAAGTCCTTCGGCTTTTTGAGAGAGGTATGGAAATTATTGATCAACTCATTTTTGATGCTTGGAATCAGCGTCTTTCCGTTTTCAGCGACTTTTTGTCCTTGTATATAGGTGGCGAGCACTTCAAATTTCTCCAGATCCTTCACTAGGATAAAATCTGCTGGGTCTCTGGCTCTGAGTTGCCCTACATTCAATGAATAATGTTGGATGGGATTAATGCAGGCTGCCCGAAGTACATCAAATACGTCCTTTCCTTTGGAGACTGCACGTGCAGCTAATTCATTAATATGAGAAATGGCCAAATTATCTGGATGCTTGTCGTCTGAGCAAAACATGATCATCTCTGGATAATCATCTATCAAGTCGATGAGGGCTTCAAAGTTTTTGGCTGCGGATCCTTCTCTGATCGAAATTTTCATTCCGAGTTTTATTTTCCCCAAAGCCTCTTCGTAGGTAAAGCATTCATGGTCCGTACTTGGTCCTGCTTTCACATATTTTTCGGCTAACTCTCCCTTGAGTCCAGGAGCATGCCCATCTATTGGCTTTCCATATTTTTGGGAAATCCTGATTTTTTCCATGACCAAATGATCCTGATTGACTGTGCCCGGCCAATTCATCATTTCTGCCAGATAATGAATTTCCGGTCTGCTCATCAGGGTTTCTATATCCGATGCATCAATTTCTCCACCAGCTGTCTCAAAAGGCGTAGCAGGTACACAGGAAGGAGCGCCAAAATAGAATTTGAATGGAACCTGTTTACCACTCTCAATCATATATTCTACTCCCGCCATCCCACAGACATTGGCAATCTCATGAGGATCGGAGATAGTTGCCACTGTGCCGTGAGTAACGGCTAATCTGGCAAACTCCGACGGGACCAGCATAGATGATTCCACATGTACGTGAGCATCAATAAATCCTGGCATCAGGTAGGGTATATCTCCTCTTGCGAATGTGGGCTGGATGGAAGCAATTTCTCCTTTTAAAACTTCGAGCTCTACTGGATAAATTCTCCTTTGATGGATGTCTACATATCTGGCTATAATAATCATGAAATCTGAATTAAATCAATAAAATAAAAATGGGGAAAATCCTCTCCCAAAAATTCGTTTGGATTAAAACTACTATATTTGCGACGGAATTAAAAAGGAGCGAAAGCTGGATTTTTGAATGGGTAAAATTGTCATCGCCATAGATGGGTATTCGGGTTGTGGTAAAAGCTCTACAGCTAAGGCAGTTGCCAAAGAATTGGGCTATACCTACATTGATTCGGGTGCCATGTATCGGGCAGCTACGCTATATTTCTTGGACAATTATCTTGCCCCATCCAACCCTCAGGATGTTTCAAAAGGATTGAAATCACTTGAAATCGAATTTCATCCGAATCCTGATACAGGAAAACAAGAAACCTATTTGAATGGAGTCAACGTAGAATCTAAAATACGTAGCATGCGCGTTTCCGAAAAGGTTAGCGAGATAGCTAAAATCAAGGAAATCAGAAAGGAACTGGTAGCGCAACAGCAACGTTTAGGTAAATCAAAAGGTGTGGTGATGGATGGAAGGGATATAGGTTCTGTAGTATTTCCTGATGCTGAATTAAAAATATTTATGACGGCAGATTTGGAGACTAGAGCTTACAGAAGGCAACAAGAAATGCTGGAAAAAGGCGATATGATTGACCTGGATGATATTCAGCAAAATCTAGCCGAAAGAGATAGAATAGATTCTTCCAGAAGTGAAAGTCCTCTGATCCAAGTGGAGGATGCCGTCGAAATAGACACCAGTAATCTCAGCTTTGTGGAGCAAGTTGCACAGATTGTGTATTTGGCCAAGCAAAAAATTAATCCTAGAGAAGATTATGCAAGTAACCATCGATAAGAATTCAGGCTATTGCTTTGGAGTAGAATTTGCCATCAAAATGGCAGAGGATGAAATGGAGCAATCAGAAAAACTCTATTGCCTGGGAGATATCGTTCATAATGATATGGAGGTCAAGCGTCTCGCTGAAAAGGGCCTAGTGGTGATAGATAGAGATCAATTGTCTGAATTGAGTGATTGCAAAGTATTGATCCGTGCCCACGGTGAACCCCCGGAGACTTATAAAACTGCCATAGAAAACAACATAGAGCTGATTGATGCATCTTGTCCTGTAGTCCTAAAATTGCAGCATCGTGTCAAAACCGCCTTTGATAAAATGGAGCGGGAGAATGGCCAAATTGTAATTTATGGAAAAAAAGGACATGCAGAAGTGATTGGCTTGACTGGTCAAACCTTGGAAAAGGCCATCGTTGTGATGGAAGATGCAGATTTGGAGAAAATCGATTTTAATAAGCCGGTTACACTTTTCAGTCAGACCACAAAAAGTACCAAAGGCTTTTATGAGCTTTCTCAAAAAATTGAAGAGAGAATTAAAGCGGCCAAAGGTGAATTGACAGAAGTGGATTTCAATGCAAATGATTCAATCTGTCGACAGGTTTCTAACCGAGAGCCTCAGCTTCAGCGATTTGCGCAAGAAAATGATGTGATTTTATTTGTTTCCGGTAAAAAAAGCTCAAATGGTAAAGCACTTTACCAAGTTTGTTTGAGTGAAAATCCCAGAAGTTATTTCATAGAAAACGAAACAGAAATGGATCCAGACTGGTTTCAGCCAACAGATAAAGTTGGAATCTGCGGAGCCACTTCTACTCCCATGTGGCTGATGGAGCAAGTTAAAAGCCACTTGGAATCTATGGAAGAGAATGCATTGCTAGCTTAAACCATAAATCTACCTTTTGGAATCAAAGGGAAACTTTCTATAAGAAATTCAAAGATAAACTTCCAGATACTCTATAAATAAAGAGGTTATTTATTAGATTTGGGGCGTTTTTCAAAAGCTCATAGTTCAAAAACAGATATGTCTAAAATAGTGAAGCTTAAGAAAGGTTTTGACATCAACCTGGCAGGAAAGGCTAAGCAAGAGCTGGCTGATTTTGCTCCCGCTCAAACCTTCGCAATTAAGCCGACAGACTTTATTGGTCTTCAAAGACCAAAAGTACTTGTCAATGAGGGAGATGCAGTGAAGGCTGGTACTCCAATCCTGTTCGATAAGGCCTTGGACCAAGTCATGTACGTGGCGCCGGTATCAGGTGAAATCGTTGAAGTCAAAAGGGGTGAAAAGCGAAAGCTACTCGAAATCAAAATTTTGGCGGATAAAGAAAACTCTTTTGAAGATCTGGGTAAAATCAACCTAGCCTCTATCGATAGAGAATCTCTAGTCCAAAAACTAACCCAAAGCGGAGTTTGGCCAAATTTGATTCAGCGTCCATTTGGAGTTGTAGCTAATCCGGCAGATACTCCAAAGGCTATTTTCATTTCTGCTTTTGATACGCATCCATTGGCTCCTGATTTGGGATTCACCCTTCAAGGTGAAGATTCCTATTTTCAGGCAGGTTTGGACGCTTTGGCGAAATTGACTGATGGAAAAATTCACCTCAATGTGGATGGCTCTAAGTCAATTCCTTCGATTTTCTCACAGGCTAAAGGTGTTCAGATCAATCAATTCTCCGGTCCACATCCTGCAGGCAATGTGGGTGTGCAGATTCATCACCTAGACCCTATCAACAAGGGTGAAATTGCTTGGACTATTTCTCCGGCAGGGGTAATACAGATCGGTAAATTGATAGTGAATGGTGTATTTGATGCTTCTAAAGTCATCGCTATCACTGGTTCAGAATTGACTAAAACTGCCTACGTGAAAACAAAGGCTGGAGCTTGTGTGTCCACTTTTGTAAAAGGAAATTTGAACAGTGGGCATGTTAGAGTGATCTCTGGCAATGTATTGACAGGAGAGAAAATCTCAATGGAAGGTTATTTAGGTTTCTATCACAACCAGATCACTGTAATCCCTGAAGGAGATTACTATGAGTTTTTAGGTTGGGCGAAGCCTACTACCGAAAAGCTAAGCTATCACAGAGCTTTAGGCTTACTTTCCTTCCTAAAACCAAACAAAGAATATGTACTTGACTCTAATGCTAGAGGAGAGGAAAGAGCATTTGTTCAAACCGGTGTGTTTGAATCAGTAACTCCGATGGATATTCTTCCAGTTTATTTATTGAAAGCCATCATGGCAGAAGATTTTGATGAAATGGAAGAATTGGGAATCTATGAGATCGTAGAAGAGGATTTGGCACTTTGTGAATTTGTCGATGTGTCCAAGCATCCTGTGCAGGAGTTGGTAAGAAAAGGTATAGAATTAATCCAATACAGTTAATCCATATGAAGTTTCTAAGAGATTTAATGGACAAGCAGAAGCCTCTTTTTGAAAAAGGGGGCAAGCTTGAAAGTTTATATTACGCATTTGAGGCGGGTGAGACCTTTCTTTTCTCACCAAATCATACCACAGGAATCAAAGGTGCCCAAGTAAAGGATGCCATTGACCTGAAGCGAATGATGATCACTGTAGTGGTGGCTATGATTCCTTGCTTGTTGTTTGGTATTTACAACGTTGGGCATCAAAGTTTGTTGGCCACTGGTGAAACAGCAGGTTTGTGGGAAAATTTCGGAGATAAAGCCCTAATCGGTTTGCAATTGGTTCTTCCAATCATTATTGTAGCTTATGCTGCCGGTGGTTTGGTGGAGGCTACATTTGCTGTGATTAGAAAGCACCCTATCAACGAAGGCTTCCTGGTGACGGGTATGTTAATTCCGTTGGTTGTTCCTGCTTCTACCCCACTATGGCAAGTTGCCTTGGCTACAGTCTTCGCCGTAGTTATTGCAAAAGAAGTTTTTGGAGGTACGGGGATGAATATCCTGAACGTGGCTATGACAGCAAGAGCATTCTTATACTTTGCTTATCCTGCACAGATTTCAGGTGACCAAGTCTGGACTTATTTAGGAGATAAGGCAGCTGTCGACGGTTTCTCAGGAGCAACTGCCTTGGCTGTTGCTTATAATGCCGGAGTAGATGGTGTTCCTGTGACTGAAGCTCTAGCGAGTCACAACACTGCACTAGGTTCAGATATGTTCAGCTTCGCTAACATGTTTATGGGATGGATTCCTGGTTCAATCGGGGAGACTTCCACATTGATGGCATTGGTTGGAGCTTTGATTTTGATCGGTACAGGAGTAGCAAGCTGGAAGATTATTGTTTCCGGATTCGCAGGAGCATACATCATGGGATTCGTCATGAATCTTTTTGCTGTAAATGAATACATGGCAATGCCTCCTCAATATCACTGGGTGATGGGAGGATTAGCATTTGGTATCGTATTTATGGCAACTGACCCTGTTTCAGCATCACAGACAGAAACCGGTAAATGGATTTATGGATTATTGATAGGTTTCTTGACAGTGATCATTCGAGTTACAAACCCAGCCTATCCAGAGGGTATCATGCTAGCCGTTCTATTTATGAACGTTTTCGCTCCTCTGATCGACTATTATGTAGTAAAAGCAAACAAAACAAGGAGGTTACAACGTGCAACAGTCTAACGCTTATATCATCACATTCTCGGTCATTCTGACCGTAGTTCTTGGCTTGCTTCTTTCAGGTACTTCCCAGGTTTTGGGTCCTATGCAAAGAGAAGCTGAAGCTTTGGATAAAAAGAAGCAGATTCTGGGGGCAGTTATCCCAGGAGAAGAGATCGACGCTATGTCACCAGAAGAAGTAAATGCCTTCTATACCAATAGAATTTCTTCCACCGTGGTGGATATCAATGGACAGGAAGTAAAAGAGCAGGGTGGGGTAGCCGTATCTGCGGAAACGGTTGACATTGCTAAGAATTATAAAAAGCCTGCTGACCAACGTCTTTATCCTGTTTTCATTTTCCATAAAGAAGGAGATTCAGAAGCTGTGGAATCTTATATTTTCCCATTATATGGAGCTGGATTATGGGATGCCATCTGGGGATATTTGGCCTTAGATACAGATATGAATACTGTAGGTGGTATTACCATGGCTCACGCTGGTGAAACTCCAGGTTTAGGGGCTAGAATTACCGAACCTGGGGTGCAGGAAAGATATGTAGGAAAAGAAATTTTCAATGAATCTGGGGAATTGGTAGCCGTTTCCATGCAAAAAGGAGAAGGCAAAGACTATTCTGACAATCCTCACCAAGTAGATGGCATGTCAGGAGCAACTATTACCGGCAACGGAGTAAATACCATGTTGCAAAATTACCTAGGTCATTATAAAGCCTATATAGAATCTAAGAAAGGTTCTAAGGCGATGGCTGCTGCATTTTAATCATTATTCAACTCAAGAATTTTATACTAATGAGTGCTGAAACTGTAGAAAAAGCGATTGAGAAAAAGCCTTCAGAGGCTCTTCTTTCCAAGCGCCGCAAAAAATTAATAAGTGATCCTTTGGTAGATGATAACCCAATCACCATTCAGGTATTGGGAATCTGTTCTGCTTTGGCGGTGACTACTCAAATGAAGCCAACTTTGGTAATGGCGATTTCGGTAATTTTCGTAGTAGTAATGGCCAACTTGACCATTTCACTATTAAGAAACACCATTCCTAGTCGAGTACGTATCATCGTTCAGTTGGCCGTTGTAGCTACCTTGGTAACGCTTGTTTCTGAAATTTTGAGAGCTTTCGCTTACGATATGTATAAAGAGCTTTCTGTATTCGTAGGTTTGATTATTACCAACTGCATCGTAATGGGTCGTTTGGAAGCGTTTGCTTTGGGTAACAAGCCTTACGATTCTATTTTGGATGGCTTTGGGTCTGCTTTAGGATACTCTTGGATTATTTTGACAGTAGCTTTCTTCAGAGAGCTTTGGGGATCAGGTTCTGTATTCGGAATTCCGGTTTTCGATTATGTGTCAGGAATCTTTGGAGATGACTTCTCTTTAGCTACCAATGGTCTGATGGTATCTCCTGTTGGAGCTTTCATCATCCTAGGTTTGATCATTTGGGTACAGCGTACCAAAACAGGTTATGTTGAACACTAAAATCCGATAGAAGAAATGGAATTATTTAATTTAGGAATTCGGTCGATCTTTATCGACAACATGGTTTTCGCTTACTTCCTCGGAATGTGTTCTTTCTTGGCCGTTTCCAAAAAAGTAAGTACAGCGCTAGGCTTGGGTGCAGCAGTTATTTTCGTTTTGACTGTGACTGTCCCTGTCAACTGGCTTTTGAATGAATTTGTATTGAAAGAAGGAGCTTTGACTTGGGTGAATGCTGAGTTGGCTTCTATTGACTTGACTTTCCTTCGATTTATCATGTTTATCGCGATCATCGCTGCGATGGTTCAGTTGGTAGAAATGGTGGTAGAAAAGTTCGCTCCAGCATTGTATGGTGCATTGGGTATCTTCTTGCCTTTGATTGCTGTAAACTGTGCGATCTTGGGTGGTTCCCTTTTCATGGCACAAAGAGATTATACCTTGGCTGAATCAGCTGTTTACGGTTTCGGTTCTGGTACAGGTTTCTTCCTTGCAATTGTTGCTTTGGCAGCGATTAGAGAGAAGTTAAAGTATTCTCATGTACCAAACGGTTTGAAAGGCTTGGGAATTACCATGCTTCTAACTGGTTTGATGGGGATAGCTTTCATGTCTTTCATGGGAATAGACTTATAAAATCATCAAATTGATAAGAAAAGGCTCTGGAGAAATTCAGAGCCTTTTTTGTTTTTTCAGCGGTTTGGAGAGCTGCTGATTGTGATCGTATATTCATACATCAAACCTAAATTGTATCCCTATGAAATGCCCATTAGGAAAAATCTCACACAGGGGGATTATTTTCCTGGGCATTCCATCTGACCTCTAAAAAACAATTTATAAACAGATGAAAAAACTAAACTTATTTTTAACCTTTCTGCTCATTTGCTCTTTATCATTTGCTCAATCGACAGAATGGATTGAATTATTCAACGGGAAGAATCTGGATGGATGGGAAGTATCTGAAAATCCGAATTCCTTTCAAGTAATGGACGGCGTAATTAAAGTGGATGGACCCAGAGCACATGCTTTTTATGTGGGACCGGTGGGAGATCATGAATTTGAGAATTTTGAATTGATGGTAGAGGTGAAAACAATGCCTAAAGCCAATTCAGGAATTTTTATCCATACTGCTTACCAAGAAAAAGGTTGGCCTGAAAAAGGATATGAAGTGCAAGTCAATCAATCACATTCTGACTGGAGAAAATCAGGAAGCCTTTATTCTTTCAATGATGTAAGAGAAGTCTATGTAAATGATGGCGAATGGTATACTTACCACATTATAGTCAAAGGAGATCAGGCTACTGTCAAAATCAATGATCAGGTAGTAATGGAATATGATGAGTCTGAGGATGCCGACAGGCCTGCCAACGCTGGAGAGAAGAAGTTTGATAAGGGAACCATTGCTTTGCAAGCCCATGATCCAGAATCAGTGATTTTTTATAGAAGTGTGAAGATTAAATTGCTGGATTGATACCTTTGAGTATTCGTACTTGATGAATTAGTAATTCAAATCTTTTCAAGATCTAAATCCATGGGATTCACTTATAAAAGAATTCTGTCCTACTTTCTGAGAGGACTATTATTCATTACTCCGTTAGCCGTTACGATTTATGTGATCTATGCAATTTTTGTCTTCTTAGACAATTTGATTCCTGTTCCTATTCCAGGGATTGGCATCTTAATGGTTCTTGGCTTGATTACTTTTATTGGATATCTGGCAAGTTTATTCTTTACCAAACCTTTTTTTGAATGGTTTGAAAGAGGAGTATTTAAGATTCCATTGGTAAATCTACTTTATACTTCCATTAAGGATTTGATGGGGGCTTTTGTGGGAGATAAAAAGAAATTTAGCTCTCCTGTCATTGTTCAGATATCAGATACACTTTCAAGACTGGGTTTTATAACTCAGGAAGATATGTCCGAGATTGGCGAACCTGATTTGATAGCTGTTTACTTTCCACACAGCTATAATGTGTCCGGGAATGTGTTTTTAGTTCCAAAGGACAAGGTCAAACCTCTCCATGGAGTGAAAAGCTCAGATGTGATGAAGTTTATGGTTTCTGGTGGGGTATCCAATCTGGGGCATTAATTTAAGTTCAATTTCACACTCATTTTTCCTAACGATAATACCTCACAAAAGCTATCCAATCTCCATCCGGAGACCAGGAATGTACATTAATGGTGCCTTGACCTCCATAAAAAACGGGAGTAAGGTCTCTGAGTGTTTTGTTTTCCACATCCAGTAACCGAAGCTTCACATCCTTCCCAAAAGGATGGGCTCCCTTTTGATCTTCTAGATAGGAAATAATCACAGCGCTCTTATTATCTGGGGATGGGTGAGGGAACCAATTATCCAGCTCATCAAAAGTTAGCTGCTCTTGTTTAGACCCATCTGGTTTCATTCTATAGGCTTGCATTCGGCCAGTTCGGTGACTGTTGAAGTAGATCCATTGTCCATCATAAGAATATTCGGGTCCATCGTCCAAGCCTTCAGAATCAGTTAGCCTGATTTCCGGGCCTCCTTGAGTTGAAATCGCCCAGACATCCCATGCCCCATCTCGTTCTGCACAATACACGAGCGTTTTGCCATCAGGACTGATACCATGCCAGTAGCTCGGATACTTGGGCGTGATGAGTTTGGCTTTTCCTCCTTTTGCAGGAATCGTATAAATCCGTGAGCCCATGCCTTCCTCATTTTTGCTGAAGACAATGGTTTTTCCATCAAAACTCAATCCATGATCGTTGTTGATCTGAGTAATTTGATCCGGAAAAACCAGCCCCAAATTATTCCCCTCCAAATCAATTTTTTCCAGCTTTCCGTCAGCATTGATTAATAAATGTTTTCCGTCTCGGGTCCAGTTAGGAGCTTCAAAATGCCGTTTTTCCCTCAAAACAACCTTTTCTTCGAGGGTATTTACATTTAAAATGACTAATTCACTTTCAATGGTGGATGGGACTTGGGACATGGCAAATAAAGATGGAAGCAAAAAGAGCAGGAAGCAGAGTTTGAGGTTCATTTTGGCTAGGTTTGATTGAAATCAAGTTACAAAAGCCTAGGAATTCCTAGCTTACCTTTACTGTAAAATCCAGTTTTTCAGTAAACTTTCCTATTTCCCAGGCTACCTGATTTTCCGCTTGTAAGGTGTTTTCAAACCAAGTCTGATTCTCCTGTGCAACAGCAATCAACAATCCACCACTGGTCTGAGGATCGCAAAGTTTGACCAGTTCCATTCCTTTCACGCCTTTTGTTTTGGCATTAAAGGCATTCCAATTTCTGTACGTATTATCAGGGAAAATGAATTGATTGATATAATCCTGTATTCCTTCAATTAAGGGGAGTCTTTCAATTTCTATTTCTGCAGAAAGTCCTGCACCTTCTGCCATTTCGATCAAGTGGCCCAGCAATCCAAAACCAGTCACATCTGTCATAGCATGAACTTCCTCATGATTTCCCAAAACTGCTCCTATTTGATTTAATCTACAGGCAGTATCCAATAAGTTGCTATAATCCGTCTCTTTAATTTGTTGACGGCTGAGGGCAGTGGCCAAAACACCTATACCCAAAGGTTTGGTCAAAAAAATCAGATCTCCAGCCTTTGCCCCTTTGTTGGTTTTTATTTTTCTCGGATGAACTATTCCGTTGACCGAGAGTCCAAATATCGGATCTTTGGCAGCGATGCTATGCCCTCCTGCCATTTCAATTCCAGCGGTTTGACAAATACTTTTAGCTCCTTCTAGGACCTTTGCTGCTAGCTCGGGAGCCAGTTTTTCTACAGGCCAGCTTAAGATGGCATTGGCAAAAATTGGTTTTCCTCCCATCGCATAAACATCAGAAATGGCGTTAGCCGCAGCTATTCTTCCAAAATCAAATGGGTCATCGACTATAGGTGTGAAAAAATCAACGGTATTGATGATTGCGATATCCTCCGAAACCTGATATACTGCTGCATCATCTTTGGCGGAATTACCAACCAAAAGCTTGGGATCAGTTTGGCTGAATGAATTACTGGAAGTGAGTATTTGATCAAGAATGGCAGGAGCGATTTTGCACCCACAACCTGAGCCTTCGCTCCATTCAGTTAATCGGGTTGCTTGAGTTTCCATGGATCTTGGATTTGGTTTGAATTAAAAGTTCTATTTGCTGATTAATGTTTTTGTTGCTCAAGTCCAATGAATACGTTTTTTCGTTGGGATGTCGGTTAAGGTCATATTCGTAAGCCTTGTCATAGTAGATTAAGAGATTCTGAATCCAAGCTGCATGGTCTCCTGATCGGATTGCTTCAATCGCCTGCTCCGTTCTTAGTCCTCCCAATTTTTTCTTCAATCGCTTGACAGCAGCGATCAATTCTTCTTTTGGAAGTTTCCCGTATTCATCAGCAATATGCGCTATTCTTTCCTTAACTGTCTTGAAAATATCTATCAGGGGTGCCTCAAGCATTTGCTGAAAAAAAAGATCAGGAATGATAATCCTCCCTATTTTTCGGCTTTCGTTTTCTACCCAGATAGGTCGAACAGTATCCATTTGGAGTAATTGCTCGGCCATTAGGTTTTCAAACTGCTCCACAGTAGGCTGAGGATCTTGCCCAATCGCTCCAAATGAGGATCCTTTATGCCTTGCAAGGCCTTCCAAATCAATAACTTGCTCTCCGCTTTTGGAGAGCTCCTTTAGTAAAAGTGTTTTTCCGGAACCGGTTTTTCCGCCTAATACGATGAGTGTATGAGGTTTCCGAACCTCTTCAAATGTAAAAGTTCTATAGGTTTTATAGCCACCTTTTAAGCGGTACACTTCGAATCCTACCATTCCCAATAGCCAAGATAAAATCTGAGATCTCATTCCTCCTCGCCAGCAGTAGAGTAGGACTTTTCGCTCGGGGAATTGTTGAATTGCTTCTTTTTGGATTAGATGAAATCTAGGGCCGACCAGTTCAAAACCTTTTAAGGTAGCCGCTTCACTGCCTTCATTTTTATAAAGTGTTCCAACTTCAATTCTTTCTTGATTATTTAGAATAGGGAGATTCTGCGCCCCGGGTATATGGCTTTGCTCAAATTCTCCTTCGCTTCGAGCGTCTAGAATAGGTATAGAGGCTCTTAAACCGAAAAATTCAGAAAGAGAAATTAGTTTTTCATTCATCTAGAGTCGAATATAAAAAAAGCCACGGGATTTTTCCGTGGCTTCAAATTCTTGGAAGATGCTGCTTATAATTGAGCGTCCAACTTCTGTGCTAATACCGCTTTAGGCACTGCACCAACTTGCTTATCTACGATTTGTCCATCTTTGAAGAACAATAAGGTTGGAATAGAACGGATGCCAAATGCCTGAGCAACTCCTGGGTTAGAGTCTACATCCACTTTTCCGATTACTGCTTTTCCTTCGTAATCACCGGCCAATTCTTCAACTACTGGTCCGATCATTTTACAAGGTCCACACCATTCGGCCCAAAAATCAACCAGAATTGGCTGATCGGATTTGATTACATCTTCAAAATTAGCGTCGGTGATTTCGATTGCTTTTCCCATTGTATAATTCGTTTAGTTCGATTCTTTTATTCAAATATATGAGAGAAAGTGAATCAATCGGTAATTAGTTCCTACCACTTATCATTTTTTGTCTATGAGTCATAGGTAAATACAAAATTCACTTCTCTTACTCTACTTTATAGACTATTTCAGGTATTTCCTTTAGTTCTTTGATCATTTCGGCACTTGGGTCAATTGAAAACTTTTTGGAAAACAATTCAAGGCTGATATTCTCTTTTCGGTCGATCACATCGAAATAGAGTTTTGCCTCTCCTTTGTATTTCTGGGTGATTGTCTCCAGCTTTTCCATCAAGTCTAAAGTCAAATCATCCAAGTCAATATTTACCCGGAGGCCTTTGATCATTTTTCCTCTGACCTCAGACAATAACATGATGCTATTGATCTTAAACTCCAAGGAATTTTCATCCCAGCGTTTTTGCCCTACTTCTCCTTTGAGAAACAAAAACCAGCCTGTCATGAAGTACTCCTTATATTTCACATAATCCTCTCCAAACAAAAAGAAAGTAAAGCCTCCTTGATAGTCCTCCAAACTCAAGGTTCCGAAAGGTTTCCCGTTTTTGGTGGTTCTATGAGCGAAAGAAGAAACTGATCCGGCTAGCCTGATTTCTTTCTTGCTGCGTAAGGCGTCCAAATCATTCAGGTCAGCTAAGGAAGCGTTCGTAAAGGACTCAATTTCCAAGCGGTATTGGTCCAATGGGTGCCCTGAAATATATAAGCCTACTACTTCTTTTTCAATGTTCAATTGCTGCAATTGAGAAAATGGCTCCATAGGTGCAATACTAGGCAGCGGAATATCCATGCTACCACTACTGCCTCCGAATAAACTTACTTGTGCACTATCTTCCTCTTGCTGCACCTTTTGTGCATATTTCACTGCCTTTTCGATCAAAGTCACATCTCCATCCGGTGCTTCCAAGTATTGTCTGCGGTGATGTTCAGGGAAGCAGTCAAAGCCACCGGCCATGGCCAGAGCTTCCATGGTTTTCTTATTCAAGGCTCTGGAATTTACTCTTTTGGCGAAATCAAAAATATTTTTGAAAGGGCCGTTCTTCTCTCTTTCCTTGATGATTTCATCTACTGCTGCGGAGCCAGCACCTTTGATTGCTGCCATTCCAAAGCGGATTTCTCCAGCGGCATTTACAGTAAAGCCATTTTTGGATTCATTGACATCCGGTCCTAATACCGGGATACCCATCCGCTTACATTCTTCCATGAAAAAAGTCACTTGCGTGATATCGTTCATGTTATTGCTCAGAACTGAGGCTAAGTATTCGGCTGGATAATGGGCCTTAAGATAGGCAGTTTGATAAGCTATCCAGGCATAACAGGTGGAGTGAGATTTATTGAATGCATAAGAAGCAAAAGCTTCCCAGTCTGTCCAGATTTTCTCCAGCTTTTTAGGGTCGTGTCCTTTGGCGGCTGCCTGCTCGATAAATTTGGGTTTCATTTTATCCAAGACATCCTTCTGCTTTTTACCCATGGCTTTACGAAGTACGTCTGCCTCACCTTTGGTGAAGCCGGCCAGTTTTTGGGATAGAAGCATTACCTGTTCCTGATATACCGTAATTCCATAGGTTTCCTCCAGGTATTCTTTCATATCCTCCAGATCGTAGGTGATGGGTTCGGTCCCATGCTTCCTTTTGATGAAAGAAGGAATGTAAGCCAATGGTCCTGGTCTATACAGCGCGTTCATCGCGATTAAATCCGCAAAAACAGTAGGTTTCAGCTCACGCATGTATTTCTGCATCCCAGGACTTTCGTACTGGAAAATGCCGACTGTTTCACCCCGCTGAAATAACTCGTAGGTCTTTTCGTCATCTATCGGAAATGTGTCTGCGTCCAACTCTAAACCATGACGCTCTTTGACGATTTTGATTGCGTCTTTGATCAAGGTCAGAGTTTTTAGACCCAAAAAGTCCATTTTCAGCAATCCGGCTGATTCTACGACCGAGTTGTCAAACTGGGTGCAAACCATGTCCGAATCCTTGGCCAAGGCCACAGGAACGAAATTGGTGATATCGTCTGGCGTAATGATTACCCCACAGGCATGAATCCCGGTATTTCGAACTGAGCCTTCCAAAACTGTTGCCTGATTGACTGTTTTTGCCGATTCATCCTGCCCCTGAGCAACCCGAAGCAATTCTTCTGCTTTTTGGATCAACTCTCCCTGTCCTTTTAATTTATCAGAGAGAGCAGCTCTGTTTTTCGCCAGCTCGAACAGTACTTTCAACTTGATGTCCGGAACGAGATTGGCAAGGCGTCCTGCCTCTGCTAAGGGAAGATTGAGCACTCTGGCGGTATCCCGAATCGCTGATTTTGCCGCCATGGTACCATAGGTGATGATTTGTGCGACCTGATTAGAACCGTATTTTTTGATTACATAGTCAATGACTCTTCCTCTACCTTCATCATCAAAGTCAATATCAATATCGGGAAGTGAAACCCTGTCTGGGTTCAAGAATCTCTCAAAAAGGAGATCGTACTCAATAGGATCTACATTGGTGATTCCGATGCAGTAAGCCACAGCAGACCCTGCCGCTGAACCCCTTCCAGGTCCCACCGAAACGCCCATTTCCCGGGCTGCCCGGGTAAAGTCCTGTACAATGAGGAAGTAACCCGGATAGCCGGTATTCTCAATCGTTGCCAGCTCAAAATCTAATCTTTCCCGTATTTCAGGAGTGATTTCTGAGTAGCGTTTTTTGGCACCTTCATAAGTCAGGTGACGTAGATAGGCATTTTCTCCCCGCTTTCCGCCATCTACATCATCCTGCTGATCTTTGAATTCTTCAGGAATGTCAAATTTGGGGAGAAGAACTTCTCTGGCAAGCTTGTAGGCTTCACATTTTTCGACGATTTCCTGGGTGCACTCAATAGCCTCCGGCAGATCTGCAAAAAGTTTTTTCATTTCTTCTGGAGACTTGAGGTAAAACTCGTCATTTGGGAAGCCGTATCGAAACTCCCGTCCTCGCTTGCCTACATATTTTTTGGGTTTTTCTACCAATTCCCCATCCTTGACGCAGAGCAAAATATCATGGGCTTTTGCATCCGCTTTATCATTATAATAGGTGTTATTGGCAGCGAAATATTTCACATTATACTTCTTGGCAAATTCTAAGAGGACCTCATTGACTTTTTCTTCTTCCGGGATTCCATGTCGATTGAGCTCTACATAAAAATCATCGCCAAACTGCTCTTTCCACCAGATAAACGCTTCCTCTGCTTGAGTTTCGCCCACATTCAAAATCAAAAATGGAATCTCTCCCCAAAGCCCTCCGGTGGTGGCAATCAAGTCCCCTTTGTACTGCACCAGAACCTCCTTGTCTATTCTCGGGACATAATAAAAGCCTTCTATATTGGCGTATGAGGCCAATTTGGCAAGATTATGATAGCCTACCTTGTTTTTTGCAATTAGGACAGTTTGAAAACCATCGTCTTTTTGCCCTTTGTTTTTTCGATCTCTGCAGAGGTTAAATTCGCAACCTACAATCGGCTTGATCTCTGCGCCCATAGCAGCTTTGACAAAGTGGAAAGCGCCCATCATATTGCCATGATCAGTCATCGCGATAGCTGGCATATTCATGGATTTTGCCTTTGCAACCAAAGCTGGGATTTCTGAGGTTGCTTGCAGAACTGAATACTGTGTATGAACGTGCAAATGGGTGAATGGGACATCCACCAAGTCAGAAATGTCTGCTTTTCCAGCCTGCTTTAATACATCTTTAGCAGCGGCTTTTTGGCTGTCTTTAGCCTGCGCAAAATTTGCTTCAGCAAGCTTGGGAGCTTCGTAGATTACTTCTGAAACGGCTACGCCTTCTTCTGGCTTTTGTACACCCTGTGTAATCAATCCAAAAAAGCATCGGGCGGTTGCATCTACGTCATAAGCTGCATCGTGCGCATCCCCAAATCCTTCTCCGAATAATTTTTGATGCAATTCAGTTAGGGTAGGCCATTTGAATTTGCCTCCTTTACCGCCTGGGATCGCACAGAATTCAGTGGAAATATCCTTCGTGTCGAGTGGATTGGCCGTTAATGGCATGGGCAATTCAGCCCGGATAAATTCCGAACCGACCACATTGATATCAAACTCGATATTATGACCGACCAGATGCTTTGCCTCAGCGACATCTTTTTCAAAAATCGCCAAGACCTCTTTCAGGTCATGTCCTTCTGCCAGCGCTCTTTTGGTAGAAATACCATGGACTTTTTCGGCATTGTAGGGAATAGTAAAACCCTCCGGTTTGACGATGTAATTATGATTAGAGATCAGTTTGCCTTGAGCATCATGAAGTTGCCAAGCTAATTGCACCAAGCGAGGCCAGTTGTCCACATCGGACATGGGGGCATTGTAATTGCGGGGTAAGCCGGTGGTCTCGGTATCGAAAATAATATACATACAGCACAGAAAATTGAGGCTTCAAATTAGGTCATTTGAAGGAGGCAAAAAAGTCAAGTGGCAGGAATTGTCGGGGAGAATTAGAATTAAATTCTATTACCAGTTTGGTTGAACATTACCAAAAGTAGGATAATAAAATTAAGTCAATCACAGAAGCTGTTTGATTGAAAAAAAGCACTGAAGTTAGTTGTGATTTTTTTTATCTTTTATCCTCCCAAGGCATATAGACTACTTTTTTGGTCTCAAAAAATTCTTCTTTGAAATAGTCTTCCAAATGATAAGTGACATAGGACTTGCCTGTTTCTTCCATTTCTTCATCCACCTCTCCTCCTTTGAGGTAGAGGATGCCATTGGGGAACTCGTTGAAATCTTCTTTTTTGATTTTTCCTTTGACCCAAGGATAAAAATTGATCATTCGGGTCACGGCTCGGCTGATCACGAAGTCGTATTTTCTCACTAAAGTTTCTGCCCTCACTTGCTGGGCTTCGACATTGCTTAGCTTCAGGGCTTTTGCCACTTCTTTGACTACGGTGATTTTTTTACCAATAGAATCTACCAAATGAAAGTGTGTGTCAGGATATAAAATGGCCAAAGGAATACCCGGAAATCCTCCTCCTGTACCGATATCCAATACTTTGGTGCCAGGCTGAAATCCCATCACTTTAGCAATCCCCAAAGAGTGCAGCACATGATGCACATAGAACTGATCCATGTCCTTTCGGCTGATTACATTGATTTTAGAGTTCCAATCTTCGTATAATTCCTGCAAACGGTCTAATTGCTCGATTTGCTTTTCGGTCAGATTAGGAAAGTAGGAAAGAATCAGCTGAGTGCCTGTATTCATCAGATGTGTTTTTCTTTGCCGGAGGCGATTTCATACAAAAGTTCACGGGAGCGGTGAAGTTGGGCTTTCACAGTTCCCAATGGTTTCTCGAGTTCTTGGGCGATTTCCTCATAAGAAAGCTCATCAAAGTATCTCAACTGGACTAATTTTCGGTATTTCGCAGGAAGCTTATCTACGAAAATCCTTACCATTTCGATCCTTTGAGATTTGATAAATTCGTCCTGCGGATTGTTCTCATCATCTTCCACATCGATGGTGACGGCATTTCCGCTGTCATCAGACATGGTTGTGTTCAAGCTCATGGTTTTGAGCTTCTTTTTTCGGATGAAATCAATGGTGTTGTTTGTGGCAATTCGAAATAGCCAAGTTGAAAAGGTATAGTCTTTTTTGAAGCGGTGTAGATTTTTGAATGCTTTTGCAAAAGCCTCCATCGTCAAGTCCTCTGCATCATCAGCATCCCGGATCATTTTTAGGATCATGAAATAAACAGCCTTTTTGTACCGCTTCATGAGGGTAGCATAGGCCTGCTGATCCTTTTCATCCACTGCCTTGTCTATCAGGTCAAAGTCTTCCAGTGCTTTGTTAGAAAATCCGCGCTCGTTTACTTCCATTGAATGTCTTTTGACTGGTGAGAAACAGATCCTAAAACCCAAAAATAACCCAAATACAAAAAGTCATTGATCAGGATATTTGCAGGGACTTTGGAACCGTTGATCTTTTTACTTGCTGAGGTGAAAATTCCCAACAATAAAAATGATCTTACTAGAATAATACCGAAAACGATAAGAAAACGTTCCCAGTTGCCCTCCAAACCAAAATAAATCAATAAGCCAAGACCCCCAATCCAAAATAAGGCATGGGATAAAGCATAAAAGCCGATTTTTCGCTTATCCTCTCCTCTGTAATATTTTCCTGCATGCAGATGCCTTTTTTTCTGAACCTTGTATTCTTTCCAATTTTCTTTCGGTTTGGAAAGTGTATTAGCTTCCGGATCAATTACAACTGCAGTATTTTTCCCTGTTGCATACCGATTTACAAATAAGTCATCATCTCCCCCTTCAATATGCCAAATCCCTTTGAAGGCTTTCACTTCCATGAAAAAACTTCTTCTATAGCATAAATTTCGACCTACTCCCATGAAAGGAGCTTTCCATAATGCAAAGGACAAATAGTAAAGTCCGGTTTTCAGGGTTTCGAACTGAATCCATTTATTGAGGAAACCGCTCACGCGCTCATACCCTGAATATCCTATGGAGAAAACCTTGTCTTGAGTTCGTACCGGTTTCGTCATTTTTCTGATCCACTGATCAGATGCAGGCATACAATCTGCATCTGTCAATAATATGACGTCACTTTTGGCCACCTTGATACCCAAGGTCAGCGCATATTTTTTGGAAGTTACGTGAGCGGGGGTGTACTTGACAGTGACGGATCTGAGTCTTGGATAAATCGCCATCATCTCCTCCAGCAACCTTTTGGTTCTGTCTGTACTTCGATCGTTGATTACCAATACGTCGTATTTGGGGTAATCTTGTTCGAATAGCTTGGGAATCAGGACTTTGAGATTTTTGTACTCATTATGAGCCGGAACTACCACCGTGACTGCCTCCTCGTCTGCTGTATTTCCACCAGATTTGGGCAATTTATAGAATGCAGTTCGCCCAAAAATCACCAATAAGTAGATGATTTGAATGAAAATGCCAATACCGAAGAGAAACCAAAGTAAAAATAGGCCCATAGGTCAATTTTGCTGGGCAAATATAAAAGACATTTAGGCATTCATTTAAGAATAAGTGGATATTTTTGCAGGCCAATCCTATCATTTCGTGGATGAAGTCCACATCATTGAAAATCAAGAGATGAAGTTTACCTTACAGCATACTGATCCACAGACCAAAGCCAGAGTTGGTACAGTCGAAACAGATCATGGAACGATTCAAACCCCTATTTTTATGCCTGTTGGAACTGCCGGAAGTGTTAAGGCAGTCCATCAAAGAGAACTGAAGGAGGATATTCAGGCTCAGATTATCTTAGGCAATACTTATCACCTCTATTTGAGACCGGGATTGGATATCATAGAAAAAGCAGGGGGGCTTCATCGTTTCAATGGTTGGGATAGACCTATTTTGACCGATAGTGGAGGATATCAGGTTTTTTCTTTATCAGGTAGCCGAAAAATAAAAGAGGATGGAGTGATGTTCAAATCCCATATTGACGGTTCCAAGCATCACTTTACTCCTGAAAATGTCATGGATATTCAGCGGACCATAGGAGCTGATATAATCATGGCCTTTGATGAATGTACTCCATATCCTTGCGAGTATGGCTATGCGAGAAAGTCCATGGAAATGACCCATCGTTGGTTAGATAGATGTATCACTCAGTTTGATTCCACCACTGGCAAGTATGGCTATAGTCAGACGTTTTTTCCAATTGTTCAAGGCTCAGTGTACAAAGACTTGCGCAAGCAAAGCGCTGAATTTATTGCCTCTAGAGAGCGGGAAGGGAATGCTATCGGAGGACTATCGGTAGGTGAGCCTGCTGAAATGATGTATGAAATGACTGAGTTGGTGACAGATATTTTGCCTCAAGACAAACCTCGTTATTTGATGGGAGTAGGGACACCGGCTAATATTTTGGAATGCATTGCCTTGGGTGTGGACATGTTTGATTGTGTAATGCCTACCCGGAATGCAAGAAATGGGATGCTTTTTACCTCCGAAGGGATTATTAATATCCGAAATAAAAAATGGGAGGATGATTTCTCTGCAGTTGATCCTGCAATAGGTAATTATGCGAGTACTTTTTATTCTAAGGCTTATTTGCGGCATTTAACTATTTCTAAGGAGATTTTAGCTGCGCAAATCGCCAGTATTCATAATTTAGCGTTTTACCTATGGTTAGTAGGACAGGCGAGGGAACATATCCTCGCTGGTGACTTTGCCGTTTGGAAAGAGCAAATGGTCAAGAAGGTGAGCACTAGACTTTAATATGAAACTACTCGACAAATTAATTATCAAGGATTTCTTGAAGACCTACTTCTTTGTGGTCCTGATGTTGATTTTGGTGGTTTTGGTGCTGGATTTTACTGAGAAAAACGATAAGTACATTTCCAATCAGGTTCCAGCAGGCGAGATATTGAGATATATGGGCAACTATGGTCTTTATCTCAATAATTTATTAACTCCGATCACCGTATTTATCTCTGTTATATTCATTACTTCCAAAATGGCCGGAAGAACAGAAATCGTTGCCATTTTAAGTAGTGGGGTAAGCTTTGTTCGGTTATTAAGGCCATTTTTAGTAGGCGCCGCTTTGATTGGTGGTGTAAGCTTTTATCTGAATGGCTGGGTGCTCCCGTCGGCTACGGAAGGAATGACAGTATTTAAGATGGTCTATTTGGAAAAGGGGGCTCCCAATACAGAGCAAAACATTCATATCAAGGTGGGGGATAATAGTTATGCCTATTTGAGTCGATTTTTTAAGACAAGTAATACAGGGTATAACTTCACTTTAGAAACTATTGAGGATGGTAAACTCTTCGCCAAAATATCATCCGATAGAATAGAGTGGGATACTGCCAAAAATGTCTGGACTTTGATCAATTGGAGATTAAGAGAGCTGAAAGACAGAAAAGAAGAATGGTCAGTTGGAGAAAAAATGGATACTACTTTATCTATTGTTCCAGCTGATTTTGGAGTTCCGGAAAATCATCATGAGACCCTCAAATTACCACAGCTGAGTAAACAAATACGTATTCTGGAAGATAGAGGAGCAGATAATGTGGAGTATTACAAGATAGAGCGATATGTGCGCTTTATGTCTCCATTTGCAGCCTTGATACTGACCTTTATCGGGGTAATTATGTCTGCGAGGAAAACCAGAGGAGGCTCTGGGTTTCAGATCGCGATGGGTTTTTTACTGGCTTTTGTGTACATCCTTTTATTTATTCTGTCCAGAACATTTGCAGAAAATGGAGCAGACTATCCTATATTGGCGGTTTGGCTGCCCAATATTATTTTTGCCCTGACGGGATTAGTCTTGTATAAAACTGTACCTCGATAGATGCAATCCAGCACCATCAAAGATTATTTATTGCTTCATTTCATAGTTTTGATATGGGGCTTTACGGCCATTTTAGGCCTGTTGATCTCTCTTCCGGCCTTGGAACTGGTTTTTTACAGGACCTTGATTGCATCGCTGGGAGTCGCCCTTTTGCTTTTCTGGAGGAAGAAGCCTTTGCTTATTCCGACTCCCCAGATGTGGAAAGTGCTCGGGACAGGATTTTTAATTGCATTGCATTGGATTTTATTCTTTTGGTCTGCCCGTGTTTCGACTGCTTCCGTATGTTTGGCAGGCATGGCTACCACCTCACTTTGGACAGCCTTTGTGGAGCCTTTTTTCAATCGCACTAAAATCAAATGGTATGAAGTTGCCTTAGGTTTAATGGTGATTTCAGGCTTGATTGTCATTTTCAAATTCGAAACAGGATACTGGCTGGGAATGGCAATGGCTTTGGGTTCCGCTTTTTTAGCGGCCTGCTTTTCGGTGATTAATGGAAGGCTAACTCAGCGTCACAGTCCCTATCAAATCACATTTTACGAAATGGCCGGAGCCTGTTTGTTTACACTTTTGTTTATGCCTATTTACGCAGAGTTTTTCACTGAGGGAAAAGGAATACAGTGGGCATGGGTCGGAAATGATTGGTTCTGGTTACTGATTTTAGGTGGGGTCTGTACAGTATATGCATTTTCGGTTTCAGTGGAACTGATGAAAAGACTCACTGTATTTTCTATCAACTTGACGATCAATCTAGAGCCTGTTTACGGGATTGTATTGGCCGTATTGATTTTTGGTGAAAGTGAAAAAATGACTCCGGAATTCTATTTGGGTACCTTGATAATATTGGTTTCTGTTTTAACCTATCCTGTAATGAATTATTGGAACAAGAAAAGGAAAGCTGTAAGGACTTTGGGTTAAAGTTTGATCAGGTCTTCAACTGTTTCGAGTGCCTCTTTTAATTCATCAGAAGTGATTTTCCCCAGTTTTCTTATCAACCGCTCTTTACTCACTGAGCTGAGGTGAAAAATCAATAGTTCTGAACTCGAGCTAAGTCCATTGTCTGGATTCGGAGTTAAAATCGGGTTCCCTTTATACTTTTTGATTTTCGTGGTCAGCGGCGCAATCCAAATAACATTCAAATGGGTATTCATCAAATTGCCGCTTAGGATCACTGCGGGTTTTATTCCAGCTTGTTCCGAACCCCGATTTGAATTTAGATCAATATACCAGATTTCACCTTGCTTCATGATCTTCTACTTGTTTTAACCTGAAATAAGCATTATAAAATCTACTTCGATCTCAAAATGCTTCAAAATCAATCGCTTCACTTCACTTTTCGATCTCACCGTAGCGGTGCTACGCCTCGATCTCCAAAGTGCTTGATTTTCTTGCATTTTAATCTCTCGCTACGAATTCTAATGCATAATTCAGGTTTAAATAGGAAGCCATACCTTCTTCAGCCATGGATAGCAAGTCTTGGTCTTGAGATGCTTTTTGGAATGATTTGATATACTCAGCCCTTTTTAGATGGTCCAGATATAGCGAAAGAGCTTGCTCAATCAATTTATTTTTCGGCACTGAAAGGTTTTTGGCTGCTGCTGAGAGTTTTTCCAAAAGGTCATCAGGCAAGGAACTAGTGAAAGTCGCCATGAGATTTATATTTATATTTTATAAATATAAAATTTAAATAAATTTTATGGATATCCGCTTTCTTACCAGTAACAACAAAATACGGCTTATTGTCTGCTAAAAGGATCAGAATCCGGAAGCTTCGGTCTTCGGTCATCGGTCTTCCAATCGGCCAAGCAAAGAAAATAAGGCAACTGGCATGATAGCGGATAATCAGATAAATTTATTTCAAATCGCTTTCAAAAATGAAATAATCCTTATCAATTGAAAAGGACTTGGGTTTAGATTCAAACAATCCAAAAACAGTAGATCCTGAACCGGACATGGCAGCATAAAAAGCTCCAGCCTCATATAGTTGCTTCTTAATTTTTGCAATTTCCGGATGATTCTGGAAGACACTTGCTTCAAAATCATTAACCAGCTCATCTTTCCATCTATTTCGGTCTGCCAAAACTTCCTCAAGCTTTACCTTAGGTGGAGATGGATTTACTCCTGCATAGGCCTCTTTGGTTCCTATATGGATTCCTGGGTTGACCAGAATTAAATGGCATCCAGTCAGGGAAAGGTCAATGGGTTCTAAGAGTTCCCCGCGTCCTCTGGCAATTTTTGGAGTATTTTCAATAAAGAATGGACAATCACTGCCCAATTGAGCCGCATATTCTTCCAAGAAAAAATTATCCAGATGCAGGTCAAACAGGTTATTCATCAATGTCAAAGCAAAAGCAGCATCCGCGGATCCTCCTCCCAGACCGGCACCCATAGGGATGTTTTTGTGTAAGTGAATCTTTAGATTGGGTAACCCTTGGAAGTCCTTTCGAATCAGCTTTTCCGCCTTGAGAATCAAATTATCCTTTGAATCACCGGGAATAGATAAACCTGTACTTTCCGAGCCACCCTTTTTATCCAAAATCATTTCCAAAGCGTCATAGAGAGGAATAGGAACCATACAAGTTTCGATTTCGTGGTAACCATCCTTTCTTTTGGAAGTGATGTGAAGCCCGAGATTAATTTTTGCGTTTGGAAATGTGATCATCAGAAAAGTCTTTTGACAAAAATAGAGGGATTTTTTATGTGATAAAGGCCTAAAGTAACAATTGAAAAATATGCAAGGATTTTCCTAAAAATTATAGGACTTCGGATGAAAGGATTTTTTTCTTATAAAAAAGGAAACGAAATGAGAAAAAATTTGAAAATAGTGTAAATCAATATATAATTTTGAAAATCGGATTTTTTTAAAATCATATCTTTAAATTATAGCGGTTTAAGAGGTTTATGCAAGTTTAAATTTTGATAAAAATGAATTTACGATACTTTATATTTTGACTTGGAGATAAAAAGGCGAATTAAATATTGTAAGTCTGATATTTCGGGTTTAAGTTTGAATTCTAATTCCTGAAAAGGATGAATCTCAAACCGAAAGATATGTACCCAGTAGTCTTTTTGCTAAGCTTTATTATTCTCATTGGATGTTAATGTGAGGCACTAGACTATTATTCATAATGAAATAAAAATAAAAGTGCCTCAGACCAATGAGGCACTTTTTTTATACCCAATTAAACCTATGACCCTGAAAAAATACAGTTGGGAAATATCAGATAATCCCGAACATCCGGCCGGAAAGGCCATGCTTTATGCCACGGGCATGAGTGATAAAAAGATGAAACAGCCTTTTGTGGGGATAGCGAGTTGCGGATATGAAAGCAATCCCTGCAATATGCACTTGAATGACTTTGCCGGTCTGATCAAAGATTCCTCTCAGGATTATGATCTGACCGGTTTGGTTTTTAATACCATCGGTATTTCAGATGGGACCTCTATGGGTACACTGGGAATGCGCTACTCCTTGGTTTCCAGGGAAATCATTGCAGACTCCATAGAGTCCTTTATACTCGGTCACTCCTTTGATTCATGTGTCGCAGTTGCTGGCTGTGATAAAAATATGCCCGGGGCGATCATTGGGATGCTTCGGATCAACCGTCCCTCGATTATGGTTTATGGAGGAACGATTGCCTCGGGTAATTATAAAGGCGAAAAACTCAACATCGTTTCGGCATTTGAAGCTTTTGGAAAGAAAATCCAAGGGACTATCTCCGAGGAGGATTACGATGGAGTAATCAGAAATGCATGCCCGGGAGCAGGTGCATGTGGAGGCATGTATACTGCCAACACCATGTCCTCAGCGATTGAAGCTTTAGGAATGTCATTGCCTTACTCTGCTTCCAATCCAGCCAATTCACCTGAAAAAATCCAGGAATGTAAAGATGTAAATCACTACATGAAGATCTTGCTGGAAAAGGATATCAAACCAAAGGATATTATCAGCAGGAAAAGTATTGAGAATGCAGTTCGTGTGGCTATTTCATTGGGGGGAAGTACCAATGCTGTACTTCACTTATTGGCGATAGCCAGAACTGCAGGGGTAGATTTTACTCTAGAAGACTTTAAAGAGCTCAATGCCAAGACTCCGATGATAGGTGATTTCAAGCCTTCCGGAAAATATCTGATGGAAGATTTACATGAGCAAGGAGGTCTTCCTGCATTCATGAAGTATTTCTTGGAAAAAGGATTTTTGCACGGTGACTGTCTCACTGTCACGGGCAAAACATTAGCTGAAAACTTGGAAGGAATTGATCCAATCGTTCCTTCTCGAGTAAATGTGATTCATCCTGTAGAAACCCCCATCAAAGAAACGGGTCACCTATGCATTCTCTCCGGAAATCTTGCTCCAGAAGGTGCGGTTGCAAAAATCACCGGGAAAGAAGGTAGATTATTTACAGGTCCGGCTAAAGTATTCGATTCCGAAAAAGAAGCCAATGATGCAATCCGTGATCATGTAGTAAAAGCCGGAGATGTGGTGGTGATTAGAAATGTAGGGCCTAAAGGAGCTCCGGGAATGCCTGAAATGTTGAAGCCAACTTCCATGATTATTGGAGCTGGACTGGGCGCAGATGTAGCATTAATTACCGATGGAAGATTTTCGGGCGGTACTCATGGCTTTGTAGTGGGGCATGTCACTCCTGAGGCTTGGACAGGTGGGCCTATTGGTCTATTAAAAGACGGAGATATGGTCACCATAGATACGGATCATCAATTGCTGTCTGTGGACGTTTCGGAAGCTGAATTTGCTGAAAGAAAGAAAAGCTGGTCTCCAAAAGTCATTGAGGGCTTGCAGGGTACTTTGAAAAAATACAATAAACTCGTTGCCACCGCCTCTGAAGGTTGTGTCACAGATAAATTCTAATGCTATGAAGGAATCAATGATCAGAGGGGCGGACATCGTAGTCCAGTCTTTAATAGCGGAACAGGCAGAAATTATTTTTGGCTACCCTGGAGGTGCAATTATGCCTGTATACGATGCATTGTATGACTATCATGAACAAATCAAGCATGTACTGACCCGACATGAGCAGGGAGCCATCCATGCAGCTCAAGGCTATGCCAGAGTATCCGGTAAAGTGGGTGTTTGTTTGGCTACTTCAGGTCCAGGGGCAACGAATCTCATCACGGGTTTAGCAGATGCGCAGATCGATAGTACTCCTTTGGTTTGTATTACAGGACAAGTAGCTGCGCACCTATTAGGTACAGATGCTTTCCAGGAAACAGACGTCGTCGGAATTTCTATGCCTGGCACCAAATGGAATATTCAAGTAAGAAAGGTTGAAGATATTGCACCAGCCATAGCCAAAGGTTTTTATATAGCCCGTTCGGGAAGACCAGGGCCTGTATTGATCGATATCACCAAAAATGCCCAAGTTGACTTTGGGGAAATGAATTATGCTCCTTGCATGGGTTTCAGATCTTACAAAACTCATATACCTGTTGAAAAGATGGCCATTCAGGAAGCTGCTGAATTGATCAACAAGGCAGAAAGACCTTATATAGTTTTTGGTCAGGGCGTAGTGTTGGGAAAGGCTGAGACGGAGTTGAAATTCTTTTTAGATAAAACCGGCATTCCTGCGGCATCCACCTTATTGGGTTCAGGAGCTATTTCTCAAGATCATCCTAACTATGTGGGAAAATTGGGTATGCATGGAAATTATGCTCCCAATTTATTGACCAATCAATGTGATGTATTAATCGCAATTGGGATGCGCTTTGATGACCGAGTAACCGGTGATTTGAAACGCTATGCAAAACAGGCCAAAGTCATTCATTTGGAATTGGATCCGGCAGAAATTAATAAAAATGTCAAAGCAGATATTCCTGTTTTAGGAGATTGTAAAGAGAGTTTGTCTCTGTTGACTGCGGCAGTATCAGAAAAGACACATCCATCCTGGATGGCCAAGTTCCGGGAGCTGGAGCAAATGGAGAAAGATGCTGTGATGCAGCATGATATTACTCCTACCAAAGTGGGCTTGACGATGGGAGAAGTAATTAATCTTATCAATCAATACAAAGCAGATGATGCGGTCTTAGTCACAGATGTAGGACAGCATCAGATGATAGCCTGGAGGTATTTTAATTATAAAAAGACCCGAACTCAAGTGACTTCTGGAGGTCTGGGTACAATGGGCTTTGCTTTACCGGCTGCTTTAGGAGCACAACTTCATGATTATTCCAGACAAGTGATTTGTGTAGTAGGCGATGGAGGAATTCAAATGACTATTCAGGAATTGGGAACCATTATGCAAACCAAAGCTCCTGTGAAAATTGTCCTTTTGAATAATAATTACCTCGGTATGGTGAGACAATGGCAGCAGATGTTCTTTGATAAGCGCTATTCATTTACCGAACTGGATAATCCTGACTTTGTAAAGATCGCTGAAGCTTACAGTATCAAAGCTCAAAAAGTGACAGATCGAGGAGATCTGAAAGAAGCAATTGAAGATATGCTGATCCATGATGGTCCCTTTTTCTTAGAGGTAGTAGTGGAAAAAGAAGATAATGTATTCCCGATGATTGCCACAGGATGCTCTGTGGAGGAAGTAAGACTAAGCTAAAAACGTATGAAGCGATATACCATATTTGTCATTACCGAGAATTTCATTGGCATACTCAATCGGATTACGATCATTTTTACCCGAAGAGGGATCAATATAGATGCCCTCACTGCCTCAGAAAGTAGGCTGGAGGGAATCCACAGAATCACGATCGAAGTGACTGCTACCGAAGACACGGTTATACAGCTAGTTAATCAGATCGAAAAGATTATTGACGTGATCAAAGCCTTTTATCATGAAGATGAGGCTGTAGTTTATCAGGAAATTGCCCTTTATAAAATCCCGGTTTCAAGATTGGACGGGGGGTTAGAAAAAGTCATTAGACAGCATAATGCCAAAATCATTGCTGCTGAGCCTGATTTTGTGGTGCTGGAACTGACCGGGCACAAAGAGCAAACTCAGGAATTGTTGGAAATCCTCAAAGGATACGGACTGCTGGAATTTGCCAGATCCGGAAGAGTAGCCGTGGCAAAAAGAATGCTTACGATTGACTCCCTGTTAAAGTAAAAAATTGAAAATCAATCCATTAAATCTAATAATAACACTATGAAATTGAAATTTGGCAGCGTTGAAGAAAACGTAGTAACCAGAGAGGAATTTCCTCTGGAAAAAGCACGGGATGTATTAAAAGATGAAGTAATCGCCGTGCTAGGTTATGGTGTACAGGGTCCCGGACAGGCACTCAACCTGAAGGACAATGGCTTCAACGTAATCGTTGGCCAGAGAAAAGGATCTAAAACTTGGGATAAGGCAGTTTCTGACGGCTGGGTTCCGGGAGAAACTTTATTTGAACTGGAAGAAGCCTGCGAAAGAGGAACTATCCTTCAGTTTTTGCTTTCTGATGCAGGTCAGATTGCACTTTGGCCAACAGTGAAGAAGCACTTGACTCCTGGGAAAGCCCTTTATTTTTCTCACGGGTTTGGCGTAACGTATAAAGATAAAACAGGAATCATACCTCCGGCGGATGTAGATGTGATACTGGTAGCACCCAAAGGGTCCGGTACCTCTTTGAGAAGAATGTTTGTGGAAGGTAGAGGACTGAATTCTTCCTATGCTATTTATCAGGATGGAACCGGTAAAGCCAAAGACAGAGTAATTGCTTTGGGAATCGGTGTAGGCTCAGGATACCTATTCGAGACAGATTTTTATCGTGAAGTAACTTCTGACCTGACTGGTGAAAGAGGAACATTGATGGGAGCCATACAGGGGATTTTCGCGGCCCAGTACGAAGTCTTGAGAGCAAACGGGCATACGCCATCAGAAGCATTCAACGAAACAGTGGAAGAACTGACTCAGTCTTTGATGCCATTGGTAGCAGAAAATGGGATGGATTGGATGTACGCCAACTGTTCGACCACTGCCCAAAGAGGTGCTTTGGATTGGTGGAAGCCTTTCCGTGATGCGACCAAGCCGGTTTTCGAAGCGCTATATGACTCTGTGAAAACAGGAAAAGAGGCTCAGAAATCTATTGATTCTAACTCCAAGTCTGATTACAGAGAAAAATTAGAAGAAGAATTGAAAGAATTAAGAGAGTCTGAAATGTGGCAGGCAGGAGCTGTTGTCCGTCAGTTGAGACCAGAAAATAACTAAAACCCAAAAAATCATGAGTGACAAGCTGTGGATATTCGATACGACCCTGAGAGATGGGGAGCAAGTGCCGGGATGTCAGTTAAACACCCGGGAGAAAATTGTGGTGGCAAAAGCTCTGGAAGAACTGGGGGTGGATATCATAGAAGCTGGTTTTCCAATTTCCAGTCCGGGTGATTTTAATTCCGTTCAGGAAATTTCAAAAGCTGTTTCAAATCCAATCATTTGTGCCCTTTCCAGAGCCGTAGAAAAGGATATTGAAGTGGCAGCGGCTGCACTTAAATATGCGAAAAAAGGACGTATTCATACTGGAATAGGGGTTTCTCCTTACCATATTCAGTACAAGTTGAGAACTACTCCAGATGAAATCATCCGGAGAGGTGTGGCAGCGGTCAAATTTGCCAGACAATTTGTAGAGGATGTGGAGTTTTATGCAGAAGACGCAGGAAGGTCAGAGCCGGATTTCCTTTGTAAAATCATAGAGGAAGTAATCAAAGCAGGTGCTAGGGTGGTCAATATTCCAGATACCACTGGATATTGTCTTCCTGAGCAGTATGGTGCGATCATCGCCAATCTGAAAAATAATGTTCCCAATATCGATAAGGCGATTATTGCTACCCATTGTCACAATGACTTAGGGATGGCTACTGCAAATACAGTGGCAGGAGTGCAACATGGGGCCCGTCAGGTAGAAGTGACTATTAATGGTATTGGAGAACGAGCAGGGAATACCTCCATGGAGGAAGTGGTCATGGCGATTAAATGTCATCAATCAATCCCTGTTCACACAGATATAGTTACTCCTTTGATTTACAAGACTAGTCGATTGGTTTCTAAGCTTATGAACATGCCTGTTCAGCCAAATAAAGCAATCGTAGGAAGGAATGCTTTTGCACACTCTTCTGGAATCCACCAAGATGGAGTTTTGAAGCATAGAGAAAATTATGAAATCATTGACCCTAAAGAAGTTGGGGTTGAGGAATCTTCAATCGTTCTCACTGCTAGATCTGGAAGGGCGGCACTTAAGCACCATTTGGATGCATTGGGTGTTGAATTAGAGGGAGAAGAACTTCGTGAGGTATATGAGGCTTTCCTTTTGTTGGCTGACTCTAAAAGAGATATAGGTCGCAAAGACCTTTTGGAGCTTGTTGGCAAATATATGGATGAGTCCAATTTTATAGAATTGGAAAAAGTGACATATGCTTCTAATGGTTCTATCCAGGCAGAAGTAAGCTTGAAAATTGGAAACGATTCTCACCAAGCTTCATCTTCTGGTGTGGGTCCTGTGGACGCGGTTCTCAAATCAATCGAAAAAATTGTCAAACCTCAGGTGGACTTGGAAGAATTTCTGATTCAGGCGATCACCCATGGTTCTGATGATGTGGCTAAAGTTCATATGAGATTGATTAAATCAGAAAAACCCTACTACGGTTTCGCCTCTCACGAGGATATAGTCCTTGCCTCAGCACAGGCATTTGTAGATGCATTAAATAAAATACCAGTCAAAGAATACGTGACTGCCTAATTATGGAAAAGACAACATTATTTGACAAAATCTGGGATGCCCACGTGGTAAAATCCGTTCCGGCGGGACCGGATGTGTTCTTCATTGATAAGCATTTTATCCATGAAGTTACCTCTCCTGTAGCCTTCCTCAATTTGGAAAAAAGGGGCATTGGAGTAAAGTACCCCCATAGAACGATCGCAACTCCGGACCACAACGTTCCCACAGTTGATCAAGATCAGACTATCAAGGATAAATTATCCAGAATGCAGGTCGAAAAACTTCGGCATAACTGCGCTAAATATGGAATTGAACTCCATGACTTAGGCTCGGCTCACCATGGGATTGTCCATGTCATAGGGCCTGAACTGGGTGTGACCCAGCCTGGAATGACCATCGTTTGTGGTGACTCCCATACTTCCACACATGGAGCTTTTGGAGCCATTGCTTTTGGAATCGGTACTTCTGAAGTGGAGATGGTTTTGGCTACCCAATGTATCATGCAGTCCAAGCCTAAAAAGATGCGGATTTCCGTGGAAGGAGAACTTGGCAATGGAGTCACTTCAAAGGATATTATCCTTTACATCATATCTAAGATATCCGCTGCTGGAGCGACTGGATACTTTGTGGAATACGCAGGGTCGGCTATTCGCAGCCTATCGATGGAAGCCCGAATGACCATTTGCAATATGTCTATAGAAATGGGAGCTCGTGGTGGATTGATTGCTCCAGATGAGACGACTTTCGAATTTTTGAAAGGGAAACAATACACTCCAAAGGGCGAGGAATGGGATCAGGCTGTAGCTCATTGGAAAACACTCAAAACCGACGAGGGAGCTGTTTTTGACAAGGAGCTCACCTTTGATGCGGCAGATATAGAACCAATGATTACTTATGGTACCAACCCTGGAATGGGCATCAAAGTCAAAGATTCCATCCCAACCACAGAAGGTATGGAAGGATCCAACAAGAAGTCCTACCTGAAGTCATTGGATTACATGGGATTTCAGCCCGGAGAACCAATCAAAGGTAAGCAAGTGGACTATGTTTTCGTAGGCTCTTGTACCAATGGTCGAATTGAAGACATTCGCGCAGTAGCTCAATTTGTCAAAGGCAGGAAAAAAGCGGATAACATTACTGCTTGGATTGTACCAGGATCCCGAGAAGTGGAAAAATTAGCCCATGAAGAAGGCTTGGTGAAAATTCTGGAAGAAGCAGGGTTTGAGTTGAGACAGCCTGGTTGCTCAGCTTGCCTGGCAATGAATGATGATAAAATCCCATCTGGAAAGTATGCGGTTTCAACTTCCAATAGAAACTTCGAGGGACGTCAAGGACCTGGAGCAAGGACAATGCTCGCATCTCCTCTTACAGTAGCGGCTGTAGCTGTTACCGGACGAATCACTGATCCTAGGGAGGTTTTCGATAATTAAGTTAGGATTATTTAGTTATTGGTTAATAGTTATTAGTGTCTGAATGCAATATGTCGACATCACTGTAACCCACCAATATCAAATAACCATTTTCTAATCAACTAATAAAAAATGGCTTACGATAAATTTACCATATTGACCAGCACAGCAGTTCCATTGCCTACTGAAAATGTAGATACAGATCAGATTATTCCTGCGCGCTTTCTGAAGGCTACTGAAAGAGAGGGCTTTGGTGACAACCTATTTCGTGACTGGAGATATGATGTAGAGGGAAATCCCAAAAAGGATTTTGTACTGAATGACCCAACTTATACCGGGAAAATTTTGGTTGCAGGCAAGAATTTCGGATCAGGATCCAGTAGAGAGCATGCTGTTTGGGCGCTGTATGATTATGGCTTTAGATGCGTAGTCTCCAGTTTTTTTGCAGATATCTTCAAAAATAACTGCTTAAATATCGGAGTACTACCTGTGACGGTATCTCCTGAATTTGCTGATAAGTTGCTCTCTGCAATAGAGGAAAATCCGAACACTCAGATTGAAGTTAATCTGCCTAAGCAAAAAATCACTTTGCTTTCAACTGGAGATTCTGAGTCTTTTGATATCAATGAATATAAAAAGGCTAACATGCAAAACGGTTTCGATGATATCGATTACCTCTTAAACATGTCCTCAGAAATCGATGCTTTTGTAGAGAAGAGATAATAAAAATCATGAAGGCGAACAGGAAAATAGAGATTATGGACACAACCTTGAGGGATGGAGAGCAGACCTCTGGGGTTTCCTTTTTGCCTTCTGAAAAATTACAGATTGCCAAACTTTTACTGGATGAACTCAAAGTAGACCGGATTGAAGTTGCTTCGGCCCGGGTTTCAGAGGGAGAACTGGAAGGTGTTCAGAAAATCACCCAATGGGCTTCGCAAAAGGGTTATTTGGAAAGGGTAGAGGTCTTGGGTTTTGTCGATACCCCTGCTTCAGTCAATTGGCTTTTGGAAGCAGGAGCGAAGGTGATGAATTTGCTGACTAAGGGATCCTTAAATCACCTGACACATCAACTTAAGAAAACAAAGGAAGAGCACTTTGAGGATATTCGAAAATCTATCCTGCATGCCAGAGAAAATCAAATAAGCGTAAATGTATATTTAGAAGATTGGTCTAATGGAATGCGTAATTCTCAAGAGTATACTTTGAGTTTGATCGAATTTTTGACCAGGCAACCAGTCAAAAGAATTATGCTTCCTGACACCTTGGGCTTGCTTTCTCCGGAAGAGGTAAAGGATTATTTTCAGATGATCATTGCTAAGTTTCCTGATGCCCATTTTGATTTTCATGCTCACAACGACTATGATTTGTCAGTGGCCAATGTCATGGAAGCAGTTTTACATGGAGTTTCGGGGATTCATACTACCATCAATGGCTTAGGAGAGCGTGCAGGAAACGCTCCTCTGGAATCTGTCATTGCTGTGATCAAGGATTTCACAGAACTGGAAATCGGAGTTCAGGAGCAGAAGATATTCAGGGTCTCTAAGTTGGTAGAGCAATTTTCAGGGCAACATATTCCAGCGAATAAACCTGTGGTAGGGGAGAATGTCTTTACTCAGACTGCAGGGATTCATGCAGACGGAGATAATAAGAAGAATCTTTATTTCAACGATTTGATGCCGGAGCGATTTGGTCGTCAGAGAAAATACGCTCTTGGAAAAACCTCTGGCAAAGCGAATATTCTCAAAAATCTGGAAGAGTTGGGGATTTCTTTGGAAAAAGAAGAGCTAGCCAGAGTTACACAAAGAATCATCGAACTGGGAGATAAAAAAGAGCGGGTTACTACTGAGGATTTACCTTACATTATTTCGGATGTACTTCAGAATAATTCCATTTCAAAAAATATCAGCATTGAGGGGTATCACATGACCCATTCCAAAGGATTGAAGCCTACAGTTCAGTTGCGTATGAGGATTCATGAGAAAACTTATGATGCTTCTGCAACGGGAGATGGACAATATGACTCCTTTATGCGAGCCTTACGAAAAATTTATAAGTCAATGGGACGTGAGCTTCCCAAGTTGACAGACTATCATGTTTCCATTCCCCCGGGAGGTAAAACAGACGCATTTGTAGAGACTGTAATTACCTGGGAATATGGAAAGATATTCAAAACCAAAGGTCTGGATCCAGATCAAACAGTGGCGGCCATGATGGCTACCGAAAAAATGCTTAATATCATAGAATCAATTAATTACAATCCAAAACAAGAAGAATCCACCTATTATGGAAATGAATATCGCGCTGCTGCCGGGTGACGGCATAGGGCCTGAGGTTGTAGCACAGGCTGTCAAAGTCGTTAAAGCTGTTGGTCAGAAATTTGGACACAAAATCACTTTTAAAGAGGGGCTGGTAGGAGCATGTGCAATTGATGCAACTGGTGACCCTTATCCGGATGCTACCCATGAAATCTGTGCTGCTTCTGATGCTGTCCTTTTTGGAGCTATTGGTGATCCCAAATATGATAATGATCCCAAAGCTAAAGTTCGTCCGGAACAGGGACTTTTAAGGATGCGCCAAAAGCTGGGTTTGTTTGCCAATGTGCGCCCTACATTTACTTTTCCATCCTTGGTTCATAAATCACCCTTGAAGTTGGATCGAGTGGAGGGAGTAGATTTTGTCTTTTTCAGAGAGTTGACCGGAGGTGTTTATTTCGGAGAACCTAGAGGAAGAAATGAGCAAGGAACCAAAGCCTTTGATACCAATGTGTATAGCAAAGAGGAGATTGTGAGACTGGCAAGAATGGGCTTTGAAGCTGCGCAAAAAAGAAGAAAATTATTGACCTGCGTGGATAAGGCCAATGTTATGGCTACTTCCAGACTTTGGAGAGAAACGGTGCAGGAATTGGCAAATGAGTATCCTGATGTGAAGGTGGAATATGAGTTTGTAGACGCAGTAGCTATGCGTCTGATTCAATGGCCCAAGGCTTATGATGTTCTGATTACTGAAAATTTATTCGGGGATATTTTGACAGATGAAGCATCGGTCATTTCAGGCTCTATGGGTTTGATGCCGTCTGCTTCTCTTGGTTCTAATGTGAAGCTTTTCGAACCTATCCATGGCTCTTATCCTCAAGCTGCCGGAAAGGATATTGCCAATCCTTTGGCTACGGTACTTTCTGTTGCTATGATGTTTGACTATGCTTTTGATTTGAAAGAAGAAGCTGAGGCAATTACTGGGGTCGTCAATTTATCCCTTGCAGAAGGAGTAGTCACAGAGGATATTGCAGAAGGAGGTAAGTCCTATAAAACCTCCGAGGTAGGTGATTGGCTGGCCTCCAAGGTTATTAAAGCGTATTAATTGAAAAATGCCAGGGTTTAAAATTCCTGGCATTTTTTATTTAAATAATTGTATTAGCTGCCTGAATTCGTCTTCATAAATCACTTTTTTGGGAAGCTCCACCTTCATGCTGTCTAATCTTTTCAGAGAAGTGGCCACTATATCATTCAAGTGCAGAGGATGATCTTTTTTTGTCACCAAGATCAAATCTGCATAGACTTCAGGCTGCTCCAAAGCATGCATGTAATAAAGGCTATTTGGAGCGCCGGATTATAATAGTTTTATCTCACCTTAGTCACGCTTAGGATTAATCATAATATGAGCACGATGGGTACCGGGGTCCATGATCCATGGAAGTCCGGGGCCGGCTGGTTTTAAGGGGAGACCGGTACTTTCAGCAGTTGCCCAAGGGATGTAGACTACCGAGCGGACATAGGAATTTTTTACCTCGCCATTAGTCCAGTTGATGTCAGATTCATCCGCTGTTAAGGCATGCAGCACACTTCCCTGATCGGGGAGTTTTAATTTCTTGGCTTTGGCTTCGGCCTCTCTGATATCAAAGATTTCCTGAGCGGATTTTCCTTCCTCTCGAAGTTCCCAACCTCTTGCCATAAATGCTTGAGCACTTTTGTGATAACAGGCTACGCTTAGCCCTTCCCGGCTAGGATCGTCTGCCAAACAGACCGTTTCATTGTTTCCTTGTCGTAGCAATACAATTTTTCCATCGGCATATCCATATACAGTGGCATTAGCTCTTTGATCTTCCGGAGCGGCCAATACTGCCATTTTGATTTGTATATCCTTGGAAGGTTGAGATTGAGAAAAGGAAGAAAAAGCTGCTAAAATCATAAAAAGACTCAAAAATGCTTTCATAGTCAGTTATTTTGGGTTTACCTTCAATTTACACAATCCTTTAGCTCTTTCAAATCTTATAAGAGTTTAATTATCAGAAGTTTTGCAAACTAGACCTTATACGTATCTATTTAAAGTGTCCTACTTTGGTGCCCGCTACAAGGGCTGGGCTATCCAAAAAGGACAACCTACCGTTCAAGGGAAACTAGAGCGGGTTTTTAGATTTGTTTTGGGAAATGACGACTTTACTATCCTTGGAGTAAGTAGAAAAGATTCAAAGGGATAATTATCAAGGGGATTTTCATGGTACGTCGGTTTTAATCTCCGGAAGTCAGCAAGACACGCATGTACCACTTGAGCGGATGCAGGATTCGGAAACACTTCTCACAAAGCAAGGTGCAAAATTCAGGTTGATGACCTTTGCTGATTCGGCTCATACGATTCGACAGGAGGAGATCGACTGGGTCAACCAGCATATTTTGGGCTAAAGGATTCTCGGGAAGGTTTTGATTTTTGTCAAAAGTTAATTTTGACCTTTTGAGTATGCAGACTAAAGACTTTTCTTAATCATTTCAAACAATTTTAAAAAAAAATTAAAAATGGTTTAAAAATTTCTTGTATAATTAGTTGATGGGGGGGGGTATATTTATCGCAGAAAGATTCAGTTCTGGCCAGATAGTGGTTTTTTAGCATAATTATTTCTAACCCGCTTGGTTATTCTTCCAAGCCCAAAAAATATACTATGAAAAAATATATTAGACCCTGCTTAGCCATTATAGCATTAGCTTTTTTCGGTTTAAGCAATCGAAGTCAAAAGGTATTAGCTGTAGGAGCTGATAAGGCTTGTGTATACACAATAGACACGCCTGATTCCGCGCGAGTTGATTGTTTTGGAGCAGGTTCAGTTTGTAGTGGAGTCGCTGAATGCCCAGCTCCCCAATTAGGATAAATAAATTGTATCAACACTAAAATTAAAATATTATGAAAAAATCGTTGATAGGTCTTTTTTGTTCGGCCGCTTTACTTTCGATTCCTTTTATACCTCAATCTAATGCAGATGAATGGCCTACCAAAGCCTGTAGGCTGACTGTTGTAAGTGATGAAGAGGCAACGATGGAATGTGTGGGTAATGGAATGGTTTGCGCTACAGTTTTCGATTGCTTTGGTATTTTTAAACCAGGGATGGGGTGAAAATAATTGATTCTTGCCAATTTAAATTGAAGGTAATTGTAATTATCTGCAGTTGCCTTCTTTCTTGTGGTCCTGAAAAATTGGAAGTAACCACAATTGATTTTTATGAAGTGGCAATCAAGGATTTTAATTATGACACACTTCAATTAAAAATTGATAGTCTTACCGTTATTCCGCAAAATAGTCAATTAATACAAGGAGACAGCGTACTGTTTTTTTTTAATAAATCTATTTCATCCCTTGAATTTTATAATCTTCATACTTCTGAATTTTCTCGAGTGAGACTTGAGGTGGATGGACCGAATGGAATTGGTGGAACAACTGGGCTATATTACATATCGAAAGATACTATAATTGGTACCAGAGTAAATCAGCTGATTTTCTTAAATTCTGAGGGAAATGTTTTCAAAAGGCTAGAGATAAGCTTAGACGATCTAGGAATGTACCCTGATATCATGGTTCAAGGTACTAAGCCAATTATAAAATGAGGAGATAGTCTGATTTTTGGACTTTTCCCTCATTTAGATCCTCATAATGGTGATCACCTTTCAAATTGGAAATCATTTGTTGAAATAGACTTGAAAAGTGGTGTGGCATCAAGTTTTGGGGATTTGCCAAAAGAAATGATTGATAACGTCTATGGGATTAATTTTATGAATTTTTCATTTGTTATGAATCAGAATGAGGAATTGGTGATTTCCTTTACTCCATTGAAAGATTTGTTTAAGATCGACTTGAATTCAAAAGAAAGAAACCTCGAACGAATCCCCTTAAAAAGCCCCAATTTTTCAAATGCGGAAAAATTGCCTGTTGAGGATAATAACGAAATGCGTTATGTCATGAGGCATTATCTATTTCAACCAAGCTTTGATGCCTTATTTTTTGACGGTGAAAGTTATCTACGTGTTTTACAGGAACCAATCTCTGAGGTTGAGTTTGAGTCCATGTCATGGGCAAAGAAAAAAACTCTTATTATTTATAATGATCAGTTTGAAGCAATTTATAGTCGTGAATTGAATTCTAAGTCTTTGAGCTATAATATGATATTTCCCTATAAGAAGGGTTATTTAGGAAGAATTACTTCGAAAAGTGAGGAACATTTTCAATTTCTTTCCATTCAAAAAAATGAGTAAAAGAACTTTATTTTTCACATTGCTGATTTTCAGCTTAATTTCTTGTAAGACTAGCGATGATGATGTCTTGAGTAACAAGATCGAGTTTTTCTTTAGTTCAATAACGGAATCAAACATTGAGGACACTGAATACTTTTTGGTCGTTCCGATTGATAAGGGTTGCGGATTTTGTGTTTCTAAGGTCGTGGAATTTGCAAAAGTTTTTGAAATTCCCGAAAATCTGAGGATTGTTTTTAGTTCTGGGAATGAAACTGTTCTAAACAATTTTTTAACACAGAATTCCCTTAAAGATAAAGAACATGTGATTCTTGATTCAAAAAACTATTTTTTTCTTAACGAATTGATTTTTTTAAAACCAACAATTTTTCAGAAATCAGACAATAAGTGGATACCCATTGAGTTAGTTCCTATTAACGTTGAAGATCTGCTATTTGAGCACTTTGTAAATTTACCGTCAAGACCACATTTACAGGAATTTTATGATTTTGTTGCTAGTGGAGAGGTCAGTGAAATCGAAGAGCAAGGAAACAACGTATTTCTTCGTTTTAAATCATCAATGGGATTTGGTATTGACTCTTCTTTAAATATTGATAAATCAGTTTACGAAGGATTTGGAACAAGTTTGGTCGAGGGCTCACTTATTTTGAAAGAACCAAGGTCCTTTTACTTTTTTGAATACCTGCTTTTAGATAGTATGTCGGCTCGAGCATTTAGGAAGGTAGCGGAATTCAACAATTAATAATGCCAAGTACTAATTTCAAAAAGAATATTTGTTACCCTGTCCTTAAAAAAGAGGTTAATAGAGCTAATTTAATATTTAGAATAAAGGTCAAATTGTTCCGATATCAGATTTAAGTGATAAACGATGTACTAAAAATTTCTGTTATTGAACTTAGGCTTCTTTGCTTAGGCTGAATAATTAAATTTGTGTTGACATGCAGACCAAAGCCTTCTCCTACTTATTTTCTATCTCCTACTTTGGTGCCCGCTACAAGGGCTGGGCTATCCAAAAAGGGCAACCTACCGTTCAAGGGAAACTAGAGCGGGTTTTTAGATTTGTTTTGGGAAATGACGACTTTACTATCCTTGGAGGAAGTAGAACAGATTCGGGGGTGAGTTGTAGGCACGGTTACTTCCAGTTTTTTTCCAAGGAAGCTATAGACTGGACTGTTTATCTCGCAAGTCTTAATGAAAATCTAGCAGGAGAGATTCAGTTGATAGAAGTACGGGAAATAAACAGGGACTTCAATTTAATTGAGCAAATTGAAGCCAAAACATATCGCTATTATTTTTCGACAGGGTCCACTCATTCATTTGCAACAGCCTACATGGCTACCCTTTTTGCAGAGTCGGATATAGAAAAAATGAAAGACGCGGCTTCTCTTTTTCGGGGGGAATATGATTTTAGGGCATTTTGTACGCCTTCAGTGAATAAATCCAATTATCGAAGGGAAGTGATTTCCTGTAGAATTTCCGTTGCTAATGATTTTCAAGGCGAATTTTTTCCAAAAAACCAGTGGATGATGGAAATCAAAGGAAAAGGATTCTTGCATCATCAGGTTAGAAAAATCATGCGGGCTATTTGGTATATGGGCTTAGGAGAGTGGAAAAGGGAGGATATTACTCAAAGATTGGAAAATCCCACGCAGGATTGGGAAAAAATACCTGCAGCACCTGCCCATGGCTTGATATTGTGGGAGACTATCCTAAAAACTGATTGAAAATTGCATACAAAAATCAGAAACAGTTCTCATTCAATTTCTTGTTTCTGAAACCTTTCCGCATCAAAAATCATTACCTTTGCATCCCAAATCGAGGAACAAAGTGAAAGCGAGAACATTAAAGAAAGACAAAGTCAATATCATCACCATGGGTTGCTCCAAAAACCTGGTGGATTCCGAAGTGCTTTTAACTCAGTTGAAAGGAAATGGAATCAATGCCAGCCACGAGTCCAACTCGGATGACAACAATATTATCATTATCAATACCTGCGGATTTATCGACAATGCTAAGCAGGAGTCGATCGACACGATCCTTCAATACGTAGATGCCAAAGAGCAGGGCTTGGTGGATAAAGTGTATGTGACAGGTTGTCTTTCTCAGCGTTACAAAGACGATTTGGAAAAGGAAATTCCTCAAGTCGATGCATTTTTTGGAACTCGGGATTTACCAGCCATTTTGAAGAAATTCAAAGCAGATTACAAGCATGAATTGGTTGGGGAGCGCTTATTGACTCATAATGCGCATTATGCGTACATGAAAATCTCCGAGGGTTGTGACCGACCTTGTTCTTTTTGTGCGATTCCCCTGATGAGAGGTGGACACGTGTCCAGACCTATCGAAGAACTGGTGAAAGAAGCTCAGCATAAGGCTGCCCAGGGAACCAAGGAGTTGTTGTTAATTGCTCAGGATTCGACCTATTACGGGTTGGATATTTATAAAAAAAGAAACCTTGCCGAACTCCTTCGCAATCTATCCGATGTGGAGGGAATCGATTGGATTCGCTTGCATTATGCCTATCCGACGGGCTTCCCGATGGATGTGATTGAAGTGATGAAGGAGCGAGCCAATATCTGTAATTACTTGGATATTCCTTTGCAGCATGGTTCTACCGATGTACTGAAAGCCATGCGACGTGGAACTACCCGAGAAAAGCAGGAGGAACTGATCTATAGAATTCGCGAAATGATTCCTGAAATAGCCATCCGTACTACTTTGATTGCTGGGCATCCCGGTGAATGTGAAAAAGAATTTCAGGAGATGGTGGACTTTGTGGAGCGAATGAAATTTGAGCGATTGGGGGTATTTACCTACTCCCATGAAGAAAATACTCATGCTTTTGATATGGAGGACAGACTTTCTCAGGAAGAAAAACAGGATAGAGCGAATCATTTGATGGAGGTGCAGGAGCAAATCTCCTATGACTTGAATCAGGAGAAAGTTGGGAAGACCTTCAAGACCTTAATCGATAAAAAAGAAGGAGGTTACTTTGTAGGCAGAACAGAATTTGACTCGGTAGAGGTGGACAATGAGGTGCTGATCGACGCTTCTAAGCATTATTGTAGAGTAGGTGACTTTGTCTATGCCAAAGTAACTGAGGCGACGGAGTTTGATCTGTATGCGGATGTAATTGATTGAAATTCAGAATGTAATTAAAATTGGAGGCTTGTTTTGAAAGTACTATTTTTAATAGTCTTTTAAAGTGACCTATGATTATGTTTTCAATTATTACATCAATTTTTTTTCTTTTTTCCACTCCGGATTCTACAAAAATTAACTATTTCTATTTTGGGAATACTAATTTGCTGGGAGTAGGCGAGATAGTTAACGACAAAAAGGAGGGGCTCTGGAAAGTGTATATTTCAGATGACCCTATCGATTTTCCCCAGCCAAGTTTGTTACAAGCAGACCAAGAGGTTTTCGAGGATAAATTTTCTCAAGAAAGAATATTGTTTCAGATTCATTTCAAATCAGATCTTCCTAATGGCTTTTTTCAAGAAAATTATCCTTCAGGAGAGATAAAATATCTCACCTTTTTTAAGGAGGGCAAACCGCATGGTGATTTCCGGGAATTCTACAAAAATGGCATAATGAAAGCTCATGGTGCTTTTTCGGAAGGAAAGATAGATGGTGCTTGGGAGGAATTTAATGAAATTGGGAATTTGGTTGTTCAAGGAAATTTTAAAAATGGCATACAAGTGGGTGAATGGGTAGAGCAATTAGATTATATGCCTGGATTTTACAGAAAAGGCAGTTATCTGTTGGGATTTAAAGAAGGAGAATGGGTTCTTACTGATGAATCTGGTGAAATCTCTCAAATTGAAATTTTTGAAGATGGGAAATTAGTCTCTGTTGGGACGTTCAAAGTAGGAGACAAAGAATTAAAGGGTGGAAATTTAAAAAAGGGCTCTGGAATAAGAGTTTTCTATGATTTGGAGGGGTATATGGTGGCCAAGGGAAGATATTCCAAAGGAATTCCACAAGGAGACTGGTATTTTTATTTCCCGAAATCAGATAAGGTCTTGGCAGAGGGTAGGTTATTAGGTTCTAACCGAGTTGGTTTGTGGTATTTTTACAGTTTTGATGGAGAAATTATCGATCAGCAAGAATATTATTCAAATTCATTGTATTCCGGCCCCAATTCTCAAGGTTTAACAGTGCAAGATCAATGGAGTCCTAACTCTTCGCCAGATGCTCTACGCTCAGCACATCAAAGTATATTTAATTCCCAATTCAATATGAATGGCTCATTTTTAAGGGCGAATTAATTAATGGTAAGAGATAATCGGTTATGCTGTTTCTCCTGAAGCAGCATTTTTTTGACAATTTCTTAAAAAGGTTTTTCTATTCTTCTAGGAAAAAGACCTTATTTTTAAAAATGAAGAACTTGTTACTTTACCTATTCGCATTTTTACCCATGTCTGTTTTTGCTCAATACTCTTATGATCTCCAAGGCCATAGAGGCGCGAGAGGACTGATGCCTGAAAACACCATCCCTGCGATGATCAAAGCTTTGGATTTGGGCGTGACCACACTGGAATTGGATTTGGCTATTACCAAGGATGGGCAAGTGATTCTTTCTCACGAACCATTTATGAATCCGCTGATCTGTCTTGATTCAGGAGGAAATCAGATCGCATCGGGAGATCATTCTTTTAATATTTATCAGTTGACATATCAGGAGATCTTGGCTTATGACTGTGGTTCCGAATTTCACCCGGGCTATCCCCAGCAGGTCAAGTTTTTTGCTACCAAACCACTTTTAGAAGATGTCTTTACAGTAGCAGAAAAGTATGCAAGCGATATGGGACTTTCTCAGCCTCGTTATAATATTGAAATCAAAAGTAGTCCCGATGGAGATGGAATCTATCATCCTGAAGTTCCAGAGTTTTCAGATAAGGTGGTAAAGCTGATCGCTGAAGAGTTGGGATGGGAAAGAGTCAATATCCAATCTTTCGATTTTAGAGTTCTACAATATATTCATGAAAACTACCCAGAGGTGCCTCTTGCAATGCTGGTAGAAAATGCTGCTACCTATCAAGAAGATTTGAAGGAGCTGGGATTTGCTCCCGATATTTTTTCTCCCCATTTCAGAAATTTGAACGCTGAGATTATTGCTTTTTTTCATCATAAAGGAATGAAGGTAATTCCTTGGACGGTTAATAACACCGAGGAAATGAATAAGCTTTTGGATTTAGGGGTCGATGGCATCATCACTGACTATCCTAATTTGGCTCCGAAACGTTAATTTTTGCCGTTTGCGGATCATGGGTTAATTTAGCCGATTAAAATTTTCTCCATGAAACTGATCGAAGTCACCACACCTGCCCATCAGAAAGAGTTTATCGAAATGGCAGTGCGGCTTTATAAGCATGAAAAAAACTGGATTCGTCCGCTTGACAAGGACATTGAAGGGCTTTTTCACCCGGAAACCAATAAGCTATTTAGAAATGGAGCCAAGGCGAAACGCTGGTTGCTAAAAGACGAAAAAGATCAGACCATTGGGAGAATAGCAGCATTTATTAATCCCAAAATGAAAGAAAAGCAACCCACTGGTGGAGTTGGTTTTTTCGAATGCATAGAAGATCAGAGTGCAGCTTTTTTGTTGTTTGATACAGCCAAAGAATGGCTTCAAAGCGAAGGGATGGAGGCGATGGATGGACCGATCAACTTTGGAGAGCGGGACAAATGGTGGGGATTGTTGGTCGATGGCTTTTCTGAGCCTAATTACAATATGCCGTGGAACTTTAACTATTATCAGAAGTTTTTCGAAGATTATGGATTTAAGCTTTATTTCAAGCAATTCACCTATATGCGGCCTGTTCAGAATGTGGGTTTTGATGAAAAAATGATCAAGCGAGCCAATCTGGTCATTGCAAACCCCGATTACAGCTTCCGATATATCAAGGGAAAGGAACTCCAAGAGAAAGCTCCTGAGTACTTTATGACGGTCTATAATAAAGCCTGGGCTCGCCATATGGGGAAATCTATTGCATTGAAAGAGGCTCAGTTGATGTTTGGGAAAATGAAACCAATCATTGATCCAAGATTAATCTACTTTGCTTTTTACAAGGAAGAACCTGTTGGTTTCTTCATCCAAATTCCTGAAATCAATCAGATTTTCAAGCATGTGAATGGTAAAATGGACTTGCTTGGTAAGCTGAAGTTTCTTTGGTATAAAACCTTTTCTCCGCCTAATAAAATGTTGGGTTTGGTCTTTGGTGTAGTGCCGGAGCATCAAGGTAAAGGTGTGGAAAGCGCGATGATTATCAGCTATGATAAAATGAGTGGAAAAGCTTCCTTCCCCTATAAAACCATAGAGATGAATTGGATAGGAGATTTTAATCCAAAAATGATGCGTGTTTGCGAGCAACTATTAGCAGACATATACAAAACACATCACACCTATAGATACTTGTTTGACAGAGAAAAGCCATTTGAGAGACACCCTATATTTGATTGAAAAAAAGTCCGATGCTGGATGTCTGATGACCGATGTCAGGCTGGGTGCCTGTCTGACGAATAGTCAGGGAGTCGAAGCCTTGTCTTCCTTGAAAATACGATTTACGAAAAACGAATAACGAGGCTTGTGAGAACCTCAATCGTTATCTTTAGGACTTGAGGTTTTAATATCGAATAATGAATTAAACCAACATTATAACCTTTAAACATTACAAAATACCAACTAATTATAAATGAAAAAATACGACGTAACTGGCATTGGAAATGCCCTAGTAGATATTGAATTTAAAGTAACAGATCAGTTTTTTACAGATAATGGCGTAGAAAAAGGCTTAATGACTTTGGTGGATGAAGAGCGTCAAAATCACTTGATGAAAGTGATCAATCATTCAGAAGCAAAAAAACAAGCCGGAGGTTCCGCTGCCAATACAGTTGTGGCGGTTAGCCAATTTGGAGGAAAATCTTATTATAATTTTCGGGTAGCAGCTGATGAATTGGGGCTTTTTTATTTGAAGGATTTAATTGATTCCGGAGTGGAAATTGCTTTGTCAGAAGACAAATTGGAGGCTGGTGTGACCGGAAAATGCTTGGTGATGGTAACTGAGGATTCTGAGCGGACCATGAATACCTTTTTGGGAATTACTCAGAACTTCTCGACCCATGACATCAATGATTCAGCGATTCGGGAATCCAAATATCTATTTATAGAAGGGTACCTGGTGACCTCCCCAAATGGAAAAGAAGCCATGATGCATGCCAAAAAGGTTGCAGAAGAAGCAGGAACCAAAGTGGCTTTGACCTTTTCTGACCCAGCTATGGTAAAGTATTTCAAAGATAATTTTGATGATGTAATCGGGCCAAGTGTTGATCTCCTTTTTGCCAATGAGGAAGAAGCCATGCTTTACACAGGTAAGGATAATCTGATGGAAGCAAGAGAGGAAATGAAAAAGGCAGCTAAGCATTTTGTCATCACGCAGGGTAAAAACGGTGCGATGATCTTTGATGGGGATACCTTTATCGATATCGAGCCTTACAAGACTACGGCGATTGATTCAAATGGTGCTGGGGATATGTTTGCAGGGGCCTTTTTATATGGAATCACCAATGGACACAGCTACGCATCCAGCGGAAAATTAGCCTCTATGGCAAGTTCTCAGATTGTAAGTCAGTTCGGCCCTAGATTGAAGTGGCATCAAGCCAAAGAGATTTTGGGAAGGTTGAATCCTTAAGCAAAATTGTTAATCTTAATAAGGAGCGAAGCAATCTTATTCACTAAAAGATTGCTTCAGCTTCTTCCTCAAATGCCAATGCCATATTGAGTTGAGGATAGGATGTATAGGTCCGTCCGAGCGGAGTCGAGGACCTTTCGAATGCACTTAGTGCGACCCAAATGATAGCTTCAATATTTATCTCTGTCATCTCGAATTGTGCATTTTCCAAATATTAAGCCTCTCGATGATCCTGAAAAGACTGGATTTTTACTTCTCCACTATCAACTCCGAACTAGGTAACCGAAATCTCGGGCCATAAATTCCTTCCGGAAGGCCTTTCCCACAACCTATAATCATACAAATTTCTGCTGCTTTGGGTAGATCTAGGAGCTTTTTTACACGTTTGGAGTCAAAGCCCTCCATCGGACAGGTATCATATCCTGCAGCTTTCATCCCCAACATGAAGGTCATGGAAGCCAAGGCAGCACTTTTATGAACAGATATGCGCACTTCGGTTTCCCCAACTTCCCGTACCATGGGTCTGCGCATTCCTACCCACCAGGCGATGAGTTTCTTGAGTAGGGACCAACCCGGATATTTCCCAAATAGTTTAGGGATCAGGTTTTTGTAATAATTACCAGCCTGTTTTACTTTATTTTTAGATTGATTTTGTTGAGAATTTAGGATGAAATCATAGTTAGCTTTTGCTCTGGATTTCCAAAGATCTCTTCGTGTGATGATGACAACCAATTCCCTAGCAGTCGTAGCGGCTTTCTGTCGCATGCAAAGTTGGGCCAATTGATCTTTAAGAGGAGAAGATTCAGGAACTCTCACAAACTGATAAAGCTGAAGGTTTGAGCTATTGGGAGAAAGGATAGCGGCTTCCAGGCAATGTCGGACTATGTCATGGTCAAATTCACTTTCCTGATCAAAAATCCTGACCGACCTTCTTGCTTCTACCGCCTCGAAAAATCTTAATTCCTGTAAAGTATTCTTCATTTGTCCGATTTCTCTATTTTTAAAAGACTGTTTTTTTCAGCTTTATTGATAATTTCAGGCAAGTTAAAATTTTAACCCTAACCATTTACCGATGTTTTTTGAATTGATTCGATTGCAATTTCTGAAAAGTGTGAGGTCGACCTCTTTTGCAAAGAGTGTTTTGACCAACATTTTTTTAGGATTCATTGTATTACTCCTTTTGCTTTATGTTCTAGGTGCAGGATTGCTGCTCAAAGTAATCATTGAAAAGTTGGCAGAGGGCCAAGATCCGCTTACAGTACTTAATAGCTACTTGATTTATTTTTTCCTCGGGGAGTTTATGTACCGGTATTTTATTCAGCAGTTGCCGGTTGTCGAATTAGAGAGTCTGCTGCATCTTCCCATAGGGAAATCCAAGATTATGCACATTCTTTTGCTCCGTTCTTTTATTTCTCCAATTAATGCCATTGCGCTGTTGTTGTTTTTACCCTTTGGAGTTCAAGTAATCTTACCAGCCTCAGATGCAGTTGGGCTAATAGGCTGGATTGGTTCTATTGTATTGACCAGCTGGATTTTGCATTGGTTTATGCTATGGTTCAAGCAGCGTTTTGAAGATTCCACAATAGGATTACTCATCGTGGTAGCCGTGTTGTTTTTAGGTTCAGGCTCTAGCTATATGGGCTGGTTTAACTTGGGAGAGATCATGAAGCCTGTATTCGATTTATCCATATCAACTCCAATTCCGGTAATCGTATTGGCTATCCTTTTTGTAGCTAGCTACTGGCTTTGCTTTAAATATCATTTCAACAATGCTTATTTGGAGGATTTATCGTCAGAAGAAAATGTTCGCTTTACGGATCAATCCATTGGTTTCTTTTCCAGATTTGGATTGGCAGGCGAAATGGCTAACCTGGAGTGGAAACTGATCATTCGACATAAGAAAAGCCGGACATATCTAATGCTTTCCGGATTCTTTTTATTGTATGGATTGATTTTTTATACCAATCCAGTTTACGCGTCTGATGAGGGTATTTCCACGATATTCATTTTTGTAGGAGTATTCATCACCGGAATATTTATGATCCAGTATGGGCAGCTTTTCTTAAGTTGGAACTCCGGGAATTTTGATTTCTTCCTCAATAGAAGAGGAGGTGTGGAGGAGTTGATTCGCGGTAAATATTTGCTTTTTATTTCCGTTTCTGTGGTTTGCTTTCTAGCCTCTGTACCCTATGTGTATTTTGGATGGCAAATACTTGCCGTACACTTTGCTACCTTCCTTTTCAACGTGGGCATTTTGGTTCATGCCATTATTTATCTGGCATTATGGAAGCCTAAGCCAATGGATTTGAATAAAGGAGCCATGTTTAATTACGAAGGAGTAGGTGCAGCCCAGTGGTTGATGGTGATTCCAATGATGGTATTGCCTTATTTGATTTACTTACCCTTCTCCTTTTTAGTAAGTGATTATGCTGGCCTGATTGCTTTGTCAGTGTGTGGGATTTTGGGAATCATTTTCTTCAAACCCTTGGCAAAACTGAATGTGCAGCGTGTCATGCAAAATAAATACGAAATCTCATCTTCATTTAGACAGGAATTATGATCAGTGTCAAAAATCTTAAAAAACAGTACAAAGAAGCAGTAGTATTGGATGTAGAAACTTTAGATATCTCAACGTCTGAGTGTTTTGGTTTGGTAGGTAATAATGGTGCTGGTAAAACCACCCTTTTTAGAATTATGCTGGACCTGGTGAGGCCTACGGATGGAACTGTGATTATCAATGGACATCAGGTCAATCAGGATGAGGAGTGGAAGAAATTTACAGGAGCATATTTAGATGAACACATGCTTTTGGCATATCTCACGCCGGATGAATATTTTCAGACTTTGAGAAAGATTTACGGGATGTCAGAAGCTGACTTGGAAGTTCATTTGGGGAAATTCACTGAACTTTTCAATGATGAGATACGGGGGAAAAAGAAATATATCCGAGACCTTTCGAAGGGTAACCTGAAAAAGGTGGGAATTGCAGCTGCCTTGATGGGTAACCCTGAGGTGGTCTTTTTGGATGAACCCTTTGAAAATTTAGATCCAAGTTCCCAGATCAGATTAAAGAAGTTGATTCTGAGAGTAAAGGAAGAAAGCAGAACTACTTTCTTGATTTCATCTCACGATTTGAATCATGTGACAGAGATTTGTGATCGGATTGTATTGTTGGAAAAAGGCAAAATCATCCGTGATCTTCAGGAGAAAGAAGCGATGATGAGTGAGTTGGAGGCTTACTTTACGGGCTAAAGCCCAACTACTATAAATTTTATTCTAGAGCCACCAGCTGAAGCTGGTGGTAATTTTCCCCATCCTCTTTGATTGTTGTTGAGGGTTGACACAAAAAAAGTAGGAGAATTACTCTAGCCTGTTCTAGATTATTTTTGAAGAATAAATAAAAATAAGAGCGGCGCTTTAGCCCTTTCATAAATATTTCCACAAGAGTTTACTGGCTTTAGCCAAAAAACAAAAAAAGCCCGCATTTCTGCGAGCTTCTTTGTACCCAGGGCCGGAGTCGAACCGGCACGAGTGTAACCTCATTGGTGTTTGAGACCAACGCGTCTACCAATTCCGCCACCTGGGCATGGTGCTTTTAAGCGGAAATTTTGTTCCCAAGTGTATTTTGAAATCATTTCTGTTTTCAATTCCGGCGGACAGGTCCGCCACTTGGACATTTCAATTTCTCCGTCCCTTGCTGAACGGGATGCAAATATGAGTACAAATTTTTTTTCCTACAACCCTATTCAGGCACTTCCTGTAATTTTTTTGAGCTAAATGCTACAGGCTTGTCAGAAAAGAGGCTTTTTGTAAAAGCCCAGACTGATTTAAATAACTCAGAATCACGGTATTGATTTAAGGCGGATTCACTCTCCCAGTGCGAATAGGTCATGAAAATATTTTTTTTATTTTCATCGCGCCATAGTTCCAAATGCCTGCAACCGGGAAAATTTCGAATACTTTTTTTATGACTTTCAAAATTTTCCAAAAAGGCCTCAACCTTGTCCTCCTGAAAAGTCATCCTTACCACTCGAATCAGCATAGCCTATGGATTGAAATTAATGTACACCACGCTCTCAAATTTCAACCCCAATAGATTTCCTCCATGACCATGGTTGATCCCTATTTCTAAAAGATCCAAGCTATTGAAGAATGCAAAGCAATCACCAGGCTCGACCTGATCACAACCTTTGTGTAGCCTGTCCAAACTTTCTCTTCCAAATTCTATGGTAAAGCTTCCTGGGTTGAGTTTCTCGAAAATATCTTTCGGAATGTTGGTAATCAAATTGCCATATCGATCTACCCGCATGACATGGCCGATGATTTGCTCTCTCGTGGCTTTAGGATTGCGTGGCATCAACTTTCGGAAGTTTGACAATGGTCCGCCGAAGTCGTGAATTGCTGCTCCAGAGGCAACTTTTGCTGCAATGGGAGCCAAAATATCTTTGGTTGGGAAGGAGGTGTCTTTCAGGTGTATATCTGCAAACTGAACCATGATCCCAGGATCATGATCTGCCAACAAACTTAAGATTCCATTATTCGGGCCGATAAAAATATGCTCCTCCAATTTAACCCCTATATTACCTTGTGTCATGTTTCCGGTTGTATTGATAGCTACCAAATGAACGGTGCCTTTTGGGAAATCCCGAAAAGTAGCCTTCAAAATAAAGGCAGCATGAGCTAAATCAAAGGTGTCAATATTATGAGAGATGTCTATAATATTCAATTGCGGATTGATGGCCAACATTTTGGCTTTCACCGCAGGAACGTAATAATCTTTATCCCCAAAATCAGAGAGGAATGTCACTAATGCCATAGAAGCAAGTCAATTAAAATTATGTACTTTTGTTAGTGGGGGCAGGGACAAAAATAGAAATTTTATCGGTACCCTCTCAAGCATATTTAATCAAAGAAACAGTTTGGTAGAAAAAGTAATTACACTGGAAAATGTGCCACTGGCCGAGTTTTTAGGTCAAGCTAATGAAAATATTCGCCAATTGGCACAAGCATTTCCTCAATCCAAAATAATTTCCCGCGGAAATGAAATCCGCATTCAAGGAGGAGCGCCTGAAATTCTGAGGATTAATAACCTGATCAATTTATTGCTGGAACATGTAGATAGATTTGGTCACTTGACTCCTGAAAATGTCAAAGATTATTTGGACGTTGAAGGGGTTCCTTTCGAAGAAGCAAACAGAGATCAGGTAATTGTCTTTGGAAACAAAGGCTTGGTCATCAAGCCAAAATCTCCCAATCAGCGAAAACTTGTTGAAGCTGCCGTTAAAAATGATCTGGTATTTGCCTTGGGGCCGGCAGGAACCGGAAAAACCTACATAGCCGTTGCTCTTGCAGTACGAGCCTTGAAAAACAGGGAAGTAAAGAGGATAATCATCACCCGGCCTGCGGTCGAAGCTGGAGAAAATCTTGGGTTTTTGCCCGGAGATCTACAGGAAAAGCTAGATCCATATCTTAGGCCGATTTACGATGCCCTTCAGGATATGGTGCCACCGGAAAAACTGAAATATTATCAGGAAACAAGAGTAATCGAAATTGCTCCATTAGCCTATATGAGGGGAAGGACTCTACATGACGCTTTTGTCTTGCTGGATGAAGCTCAAAATACCACCTCTGAGCAAATTAAGATGTTCTTAACCCGTATGGGACCTAATTCAAAGGTGATTATTACTGGGGATCAAACTCAAGTTGACTTGCCTGTAAGACAAAAATCAGGTTTGTCAGAGGCCTTGAGAATTCTAAAGGATGTCAAAGGTATTGGTATAGTCAACCTGAGTGGAAAGGATGTGATCAGGCATAAATTGGTGAAAGCGATCATCGAAGCATACGAAAAAAATCAAGCAGAAAAAGATCAGATTAAAAATGAGTCTCCTGGTAGAAAAAGTGACAGGTAAAGCTGGGATGGATCTCGCTCTCAACATAAGACATACAGTTTTCGTTATAGAGCAGGGAGTCAATCCGGAAGATGAATACGATCAATTTGAGGATGAGGCTACCCACTTTCTGGCTTCCCTGAATGGAAAAGCAGTAGGAACAGCAAGGTATAGATTTACTCCCTATGGAATTAAATTGGAGAGATTTGCTGTTTTAAAAGAGGCTAGAGGCAGAGGAGTAGGTCAGGCATTGGTCTCGGCAGTTTTAAGGGATTTGATGGTGAATGAAAAAGCCATCGGAAAAGTCAGATATCTCCATGCTCAACTTTCCGCAATTCCATTATATGCCAAGTTTGGCTTCAAGAAAGTTGGGGAAATGTTTGAGGAATGTGAGATTCAGCACTATAAAATGGAGCTGGCATAGAGTTACATAAGATTTTAATTTAGAAATATGAGAAAGGTATTATTGGGTATACTACTTACAGCCATTTTAGGACTCACGGCAGAGGCACAGCAGGTGATTTCCAGCAGTTCAGGGATTGGAAGCAGATCCGTCTATTCGAATGAGGTCAAAGTCAATTTTCTAAACTTGATTGCGCTGGGATCTATTGAGGTAGGATACGAAAAGTTTCTGTCTGATGAGCATGCTTTGGATTTACAGATCATGTTCAATGACCGGTTTGGCTACAATTCAGAGGGCCAGGGTAAAAATTACAAAACCAATTCTGTTCAGGCTGCTATGAATTTTTATTTTGGCAACAACCTGAATGGGAGATTCTTTATTTACCCCTTGGCAAAATTGCGTTTTGGTGAATTTGAAGAACCTTCTGATGGGGGCGTAAGGGTCACAAATATGAATTCGTTTATGTTGGGCGCAGGAGCTGGTTACAAATGGGAAGTATCAGACCATTTTGCTTTTGGGCCTTATGTGAGTATTGCCCGCGGATTTAGTGATGAAGTAGCTGAGCGATTTACCAGAATTGAACTAAATGGAGGGTTTAGTCTCGGGTATAGATTCTAATTTTCCCACGCTTAAATTTTAGCTCTTTTATGGAGCAATTTTTTTACTGTAAATTCTTTAACTTAAGAGTTAATTTTTAAGCTATGAGATTTTCAGAATTCCCTTTTTTGAGATACTTGATTTTTTTACTGCTTGGTCTAGCCTTGGGGTATCAAGTAAGTCCCATTTTGTCGATTTGGTTGGGAGGGGTGATGGGCGTCTTATGGCTCATTTATGTAGCTATTATACTGTTTTTAAAAAATCGGACATGGTTGACTCCATTAGCCTATGTTCAACTTATTCTGGCAGGAGTTTTTGTAATCCAGCTTCATCAAAAGTCGGATTCTGAGGAAACTATACTCGGTACTCCATTTATTGCAGAAGTTTTACAGTTTGATGTCGAAAAGCCCAGGTCCAAACAAAATCTGCTTCAGGTTCACGCTTATCAAAAAGATGAAAAATGGATCAATTCGAGCGAAAAAATCTTGCTCTATCATCAGGATTCAATAACCTTGACTCCGGGGAAAATTCTTTTTATCGAAAAAGAAGCAGAACTTATCCAAGAACCAAAGAACCCTGGAGAATTCGATTATAAAGCCTTTCTTCAGAAAAGGAACATCCATTATACCCTTTTTCATCCAGTAGGTCTGAAGGTCATAGATAATCATCCAACTTCAAATACCTGGCTTTCCCCCATTCATTGGAAACAGGGATTGGCGAATTTGATTCAATCGAAATTAGCTGATCCACAGGCTCAAAAAGTGGCAAAGGCTTTGTTACTTGGTCAAAAAGATGCATTGGATAAAAATATCAGAGCCGAATTTGCAGATGCAGGAGTTATGCATGTATTGGCCGTTTCAGGATTGCATGTTGGGATTTTAGTCTCTGTTTTTCTATTTCTGGTAAAGCCATTTAAACTGAAAGGTGGTAAGCTCAAGCTATATCTCATGGGAGTAGTGATGATCATTTGGTTGTACGCCCTGATAACCGGATTTTCACCTTCTGTCGTTAGGGCTTCTGTCATGTTTACCCTGATTACCTTGGGACAAATGAGAGACAGAAAACCGTCAATTTTTAATGTTCTTGCATTTTCGGCCATCTTAATGATCGCTTTTGACCCTGAGGTACTATTTGAAGTTGGGTTTCAGCTTTCTTATGTTGCTGTATTGGGTATCGTTTTATTACAGCCTTTGATCACCAGATGGTGGCTCCCGTCTTCTTCTTGGATTGAGTACTTATGGCAATTGGCAGCCGTTTCCATTGCAGCTCAGTTAGCAACCTTTCCACTGACAGTTTTTTATTTTCATAGCTTTCCGGTTTGGTTTTTACCGGCAAACCTTCTAATTATTCCTCTTACTTTTTTGATCATGCAAATCGGGATTCCCTTTCTAATTCTAGGCTGGATTCCCTTTTTGAGTGACTTTTTGGGTTGGATACTGAATGCATTTTTTCAATTGGAGTTGTGGATTTTGAGTCTTTTCAAAAATCTTCCAGTCACAAATCTGGATGAGCTGACTATATTCCCTCTCACCATGTTTTGTGTTTGGGCCCTTTTGTTGATATGGGCTAGCTGGGATTTGTTTCCTAAAAAGAGGCTAGTTTATATAGCTTGTTTCCTGACATTTTTATGGGCAGGCAATCGGGTGATTTATTCTTGGACAAAAACCAATGCCGAGCTGATTGTTTACGCAGGGGATAAAGGCTTTGCTTTGGATTATTGGGATGGATGGACACTGAAGTCTTGGAATCAAGGAGTTGCGGTGGAGGAATTGGATTTCAAGGTCAAGCCAAATAGAATTTTGAATGGCTGGGGAAAGTGGCCTGAGTCTCTGCAAGCCTTTAGCCTCGAAAAGAATCTCTTATTCTTCCCAGAACTGGAGCTTTTAATTGATATTGAAAGGGGAATGATTAAGCATGAATATGCTTCTTTTTCTAAAGTGGAATATTGGCAGGAAAATGAATGGATCGAGCAAGAAAAAAATGCACCTTTAGAAATAGGGAATTCCTCTGTCAGAATTCTTTTTTAACTACCTTTTTTGACTTTCCCTGAATCTCCTCCTAACTTGATTGCACAGAATAGAAAACCCAAAAAAATGGATAAAGCAGTATTAACACATATTGAAAATAGATTAGGGACAATCACACTGAATAGGCCCGAAAAGCGAAATGCTATGAGTCCGGACTTGATTCAAGCTATGAAATCGGCATTGGTCAATATGGAGCATGATCCGGCGGTCAAAGTAGTTAGGATTAAGGCTGAAGGAAAAGCCTTTTGTGCTGGCGCAGACTTAAGTTATTTGCAGTCCATGCAGAATTACTCTGAAGAAGAGAATCTGCAAGACAGCGAAAACTTAATGGAGCTCTTCGATCTCATTTACAACTTTCCTAAAATCATTATAGCACAAGTTCAGGGGCATGCATTGGCAGGAGGCTGTGGCTTAGTTACAGTTTGCGATTTTGCCTTTTCTGCGCCCGATGCATTATTTGGCTATACGGAAGTAAGAATCGGTTTTGTGCCTGCTTTGGTTTCTGTATTTCTACAAGAACAAATCGGAGCGGCCAAAACTCAGGAATTATTACTTTCTGGGGATTTGATTTCTGCAGAGAGGGCAGCTAATCTTGGTTTGATTACCCAGGTGACTCCAGCAGAGCATTTGGATCAGGTGGTTTTAGATCATGCGGCCAAGCTAATCACTCATAATTCGGCTAATTCTATGATGGAGACCAAGAAACTTTTGAGAAGTTTAAATAAAAAGGAAAGAAATCAATCTCTGAAGCATGCGGCGGAAATCAATGCCAAAGCGAGAGCTCATGAAGACTGTGTCAAAGGTATTTCATCATTTTTAAGTAAAGAAAAACCTACTTGGTAAGTGGAAAACCGGGCGCAAGAAATATTAAAGCAGGTTTTTGGATGGGATGATTTTAGACCAGTCCAAAAAGACGTTGTTTTTTCTGTTCTTGACGGAAAGGACACACTTGCTTTGATGCCCACTGGAGGAGGAAAATCTCTTTGCTATCAAGTGCCTGGGCTGGTAAAAGACGGTGTTTGCTTGGTTGTAAGTCCATTGATCGCCTTAATGAAGGATCAAGTGGATCAATTGAAAAGACGAGGGGTGTTGGCTGCCGCGATTTTTTCAGGAATGAGTTATCGGGAGATAGACCGAACCTTGGACAATTGCATCCACGGCAATTATAAATTTCTCTTTGTGTCTCCGGAAAGATTGAAGTCAGAGCTGTTCATCGAGCGGTTTCGGCAAATGAATATCAATCTCATTGCAGTAGATGAAGCCCATTGCATTTCCCAATGGGGATATGATTTTAGACCTCCATATTTGGAAATCGCTGAAATCCGAAAATATCATCCCAGTATTTCAGTTTTGGCTTTGACGGCTTCTGCCACTCCGCAAGTGGAGGCAGATATTTTAGAAAAGCTGGAGATTAAAAACCCGGAAATTTTCAGGCAAAGCTTTGCTAGGGAGAATCTGAGTTACAGCGTGCGCTTGGTGGAGAATAAACTTGAAAAGGGCTGTGAAATATTGAACCGGGTTTCTGGCTCAGCAATTTGGTATGTGAGAAACCGTCAGGCTACCCATCAAATTGCGAAAGCATTGAATCAATTGGGAATCAGGGCAGGAGCTTATCATGCAGGAATGTCCATGGCTGATAGGAGCAAACAGCAGGAGCTTTGGATGAAGAATCAGCTGAGAGTCATGGTCAGTACCAATGCATTTGGAATGGGGATTGACAAGCCGGATGTTCGAGTAGTGATCCATTCAGACTTGCCGGAAAATTTGGAAAATTATTACCAAGAGGCTGGCAGAGCAGGCCGGGATAGAAAGAAGGCTTATGCTGTCTTACTCAGCAATGAGGCAGATTTTGAAAATGTCCTAGGCAGGGCTGCTTTGGTTTATCCTCCCATTGACTTTGTGAGGAAAGTATATCAATGTCTGGCTAACTACTTTCGAATTGCTGTAGGGAGTAATATGTTGAGCAGCTTTGATTTTGAGTGGGGTGAGTTTGCAAACACCTATAATCTTGGAGTATTGGAGACTTTTTATGCTTTAAAAGTTTTGGAAGAGGAGGGGTTTATTGGTTTGAGTGAAAGCTATTACAGTCCTTCAAAAATCCATTTTTTAGTAGGTCCTCAGCAGTTGTATGAAATACAGATTGCCCATGCCTCCCTTGATCCTGTGATTAAACTATTGTTGCGGACCTATGGGGGTAATCTCTTTTCCGAGTATATGAAGATCAATGAGTCCAAACTTGCCAAGGCACTGGAGACCTCAGAAGCTAAAATCATTAAATCCTTGGAGAAATTAGGGCAAATGGAAGTGGTGGATTATGAGAAAAGAAAGGATAAGCCCCAGATTACTTTTATTACCTCTCGGTATGATGCTGCCAAGTTGCCATTGAATACGAAAAGAATATCCTTGCGCAGAGAGTTGACTTTGGAAAAAGCTAAGAGCATGGTTGCATACGCTCATCAGGAGGTGATTTGTCGAACACAATTCATTCAGGAATATTTTGGAGAAAAGAGCGATTCACGTTGTGGGATTTGCGATTGGTGTGTGGAAAATAAGAAAATGGAGGATCCTGCCTGGGTGGAGAAAAAATTGAAAAAGCAGATTATCGAAACTTTGAGAAGTAATGGGGAGTTATCTCAGAGTGGTTTATTGGAAAGCCTGAGAATTTCTACCAGCGAATTTACATTGGAGCTTTTGAGAAAGCTCACTGATGAAGGGGTCATAAGGCAGCACAAAAATGGAACTTTGAGTATCGACTAATATGGGTAATTTTCTGGATGATTTATTTGGTAAGGTCTTCAAAGGATCGGGCAAAGCTCCGGTTAACGTAAAGGAGAACTTTGCAATAAAGCCAGAAGATTTGGATGAAATTGATGGTTGGTTAGAGTCAGAAGAGGGCTCTACTCTGATGAATTTGATTTACAAAAATTACCACCTGAAAAGAGCCCAAATAAACGCAAGTCCCCAAGTGCATGTATTCGAATCTCCTTATGCAAATGGCTTTGCAGTAACCTATGATTCCCCTTTGACCCAAAAATCTTTTTCCAATCTTTTCTTGGCTTTCTCCCGACGAGTCTTAGCTTTGGGATATCAGCAGGTAAGTTTGGACAGGAAATTAGAGGAAATCAATGAACAGGTGAAGTCTACCGAAAAGTTTTACCTCAAACCTCCCTTGCAAGCTCCTGCAGAAAATGAGCTGATTTCTCAGTTATATGGGAATGTCAGCATAGAAAAGGTGACTATTGACAATCAACCCAGCTACCTAAAATTATTGGTGACTGTCTATTCGGATAGGCTATACCAAAATGCGAAACCCTTCGACCAATTGATGGATCGATTATTCAATGCTACCTGATGGACAGAATAACACTTAAAGAACAACTCGAAAAATACCGAACTCCCTACGAGGAGGAATCGGCTTTTATTCAGGATTTTATTCAACTGACAGAAGATCCAATAGCTTTCAACAGAGAGCGATTGGCAGGCCATTTTACGGCTTCTTCCTGGATCGTAAACCCTGATCGAACCCATACCCTTTTGACGCTTCACAAAAAGCTAGGTAGATGGTTGCAGTTAGGAGGACATGCAGATGGGAATGAAAACCTAATGGAAGTTGCCCTGAAAGAAGCTGAGGAGGAGAGTGGTTTGAAAAATCTTCGTCTGGTAGAAAACAGCATTTTTGACCTTGATAAGCATATCATCCCTGAAAGGCCTCATGTACCAGAGCATTTTCATTATGATGTTCGATTTATGATTGAAGCCGACCTGACAGATAAATTGGTGATTAGCAATGAAAGTGTTTCTCTTGCTTGGTTTACTTTTGATTCTGTCGTGGATATGATCGGATACAATCCTTCCATCCTGAGAATGTTGGAAAAAACCAGTAAATCAGAAATCTTACTTTGAGTATATGGAAATTGATCATCTCTTGAAAGAGTTTGATTTTTCTACCCCAATTCAAATCCGCTTCTCGGATATTGATGGGTACATGCATGTCAATAACGGCGTATATTTTAATTATTTTGAGCATTCCAGAGCTGATTTTTTGCATAGCAGATGTGGCTGGAATATCATGGAAGTAGGTACAGTGGTTGCTAGGATTGAAATGGACTATTTCAAGCCCATTCACTTGGAAGATGAAATTAAGGCTTTCGTGAAATGTGTAAGAATTGGGAATAGTTCTTTTGTCTTAGAGCAATATTTGCTTGGAAATGATAAATCAGGACAACAGATCCTATTTGCTAAATGTATCTGCACCATGGTTTCGGTAGACATGAAAACCATGAAACCCACCCCAGTTCCTGAAATTTATAGAGCTAAATTGGCTTTTAATCCTGAAAAGCAGGCCTGATTCCCTATCTTTGCGCCTTAAATCAGAATCACGTGAGAAATTTATATTTACTGGGCTTATTAGCTTTTATTCTAATTAGTTGCAGCCCTAGCGAAGAGGAATTGATGCAGGCTGGAATGGAAAAAATGGATGGTCAAGCCTGGGCTGAAGCTATTTCATATTTCGATCGAGCGCTGGAACAAAACCCATCTAATGCAACTGCTCTCAACGCAAAGGGAGTGGCGCTTTTTCAACAGCAGAAGTATCAAGAAGCTATTCCTGTTTTTACCGAAGCAATAGAAGTTGATTCCAGCTCATATAAGCCGTGGTTTAATCGGGCAAATTCCAATTTGGAATTGGGGAATTTCAAAGAGGCAGTTTCTGACTACAACATGGCAAATGGCTTAGATCCTTCTCAGACAGATATTTATTATAACCGAGGATTGGCTCTTTTGGGAATGGAGGCATATGAAGATGCTATTTTGGATTTTGATGCTGCACTCCAAGTGAATCCCAACCAAGCTTTAGTGTATTTCAATAGAGGTAAAGCTCAAATTGGTAATAATGATCCGATTGGTGCAATGGAATCTTTGACCAATGCCGTCAATTTAGATGGAAGAAATGGAGCTGCATATTACCTTTTGGGTGTAACCAGAATGAGTGCCTTGGGTGAGAGTGAAAAAGAAGAAGGTTGCGCCGACTTGAAAATGGCTCTATCCTTGGGTTATACAGATGCTAAATCCTGGATTGACGATTTTTGCAATTAAATGGCTGAAATCGGAAAAGATATTATTCGTGCTAAGTCCTTATTGGAGGCAGGAAAGCTGGTAGGTATTCCAACTGAAACGGTCTATGGCTTAGCCGGAAATGCATTAAATCCCGATGCAGTGGCTTCCATTTTTGAAACTAAAAAAAGACCCTCCTTTGATCCTTTGATTATACACTCCGATTCAATGGAGAAGATCAAAAGATGGGTGCTCGAAATTCCCGAGAAATTAAAAATCCTAGCCGATGAGTTTTGGCCGGGACCTTTGACTTTATTGCTCCCTAGAGAAGCTATAGTCCCAGATTTAGTCACTTCGGGTTTGGATCGGGTTGCTGTTCGAATTCCTTCACACCCCTTGACTTTGGAGCTTTTAAAAAGCCTGGAATTTCCTTTAGCTGCTCCCAGTGCTAATCCATTTGGTTATATCAGTCCGACAAGGCCTGAGCATGTTCAAAAGCAATTGGGCGATCAGATCCCCTATATTTTGGATGGAGGTGCCTGTAAAGTGGGTTTGGAAAGTACTATCGTAGGCATAGAGGATGAACAAATCTTTATCTACCGGTTAGGAGGATTGGACGTCAGGGAAATCGAAGCGCTAGTCGGGCCAGTTCAAATTAAAACCCACAGTTCAAGTAATCCAGCTGCGCCGGGTTTGTTAGAAAGTCATTATGCCCCTACCAAACCTTTTATTCTTGGAGATTTGGATCAATTGATCCAAGATCACCAGAATAAAAAGGTACGAATGGGAATTCTTAGTCTTCAGCGAACCTTCTCTAACTTGCCAATAGAATCCCAAATGATCTTGAGTGAAAAAGGGGATTTAAAGGAAGCTGCACAAAATCTTTTTGCGGCAATGAGAGCTTTGGATGAGCAAGACTTGGATTTGATTTTGGCAGAAAGAATGCCAGATCAGGGACTAGGCAAGGCGATAAACGATAGACTGAATCGAGCTGCAGCCAAGTAAAAACAGTCTACTTTACAAATTCATCATTCTAGAAAGTCGCTTTTTGCCTGAAACTTTGATAAATTCAGGCCTATTTTGATGATATTTTGAAAATTAATTCAATTCAATTTTATGAATCCAAGAATCAAGAATGTAGATAACCTCAGTTTCGAAGGGAAAAAAGCATTAATCCGGGTAGATTTTAATGTGCCTTTGGATGATAATAATAATGTTACGGATGATACCCGAATTCAGGCAGCAGTCCCTACTATAAATAAGATTTTGAAAGACGGAGGAGCTGTGATTTTGATGTCCCACTTAGGCAGACCAAAGTCTGGCCCTGAGGATAAGTTTTCATTAAGACATATTGTTGTTGCTCTGGAAAAAGCTTTAGGCACATCTGTAAAATTTGCTCCTGATTGCATCGGGGATGAAGCTAAAAATATTGCAGAGGGATTGAAAGGGGGAGAGGTATTGCTTCTTGAAAACCTACGATTCTACAAAGAAGAAGAAAAAGGCGATGAGGAATTTGCCAAGAAACTAGCTCATTTGGGAGATATTTATGTGAATGATGCCTTTGGTACAGCCCATAGAGCGCACGCTTCCACAGCAGTAATAGCCCAGTATTTTGACATCAGAGTTTGTGGTTATTTGATGCTATCTGAATTGAAGAATGCAGATATGGTATTGGGTAATCCAGAGCGCCCTTATACTGCTATTATGGGAGGAGCTAAGATTTCTGATAAGATTTTGATCATTGAGCGTTTATTGGATAAGGTAGACAACCTGATAATTGGTGGAGGTATGTCCTATACATTTGCCAAAGCTCAGGGAGGCACCATTGGGGATTCTCTATTGGAGGCAGACAAGATGGATTTTGTCTTGGAATTGATGGAAAAGGCAAAAACCAAAGGAGTGAATTTAATCCTTCCTGTCGACACAGTGATTTCAAAAGCCTTTGCAAATGATGCAGAGCAGGGAATGGCTACAAGTGGTGAGATTCCTGATGGATGGATGGGCTTGGATATTGGGCCTAAAACCCGTGAACTTTTTGCTGAGACTGTATTAAAGTCCAAAACTATTCTTTGGAATGGTCCTATGGGCGTATTTGAAATGGATTCTTTTGATAAGGGAACCAAAGCAATTGCAGAAGCAGTAGCTCAGGCTACTAAAAACGGAGCTTACTCTTTGATTGGCGGAGGGGACTCTGCAGCTGCGGTCAATAAATTTGGCTACGGAGAAGCAGTTTCCTTTGTATCCACCGGTGGAGGAGCATTGTTAGAGCATATGGAAGGGAAAGTCCTTCCGGGTGTAGCAGCATTGGAGCCTTAAAAAAACTGAAATAATTTGAAACGGCTGGGGAAACTCAGCCGTTTTTTTATTTCCATTAAATCAAGATTTTCTCCCTTTGGGACGTTAAATTTCCTTTATTCTTTAACTATAAATCTGCGTTGGTCTGTGGGAAAAGTATTGAACCACAAAGTATACAAAGGTCACATAGATTTCATGGTTTTAGCTAAAAAGTTGAGTAGTGCACTGCTGGGCTTAAGTATTAGATTAGATCTCAGTAATTCCTCCTGATAAGGGAAGTATTTTTTATTTTTAATAATCTGCGTTAATCTGCGAATCTAATCTGCGGGAAAATTATTGAACCACATAGGCCACAAAGATCACATAGTTTTTTATGGTTTAGG
>NZ_VLOG01000063.1 GCF_007655305.1 Algoriphagus algorifonticola | reverse complement strand
CACAACGTAAAAGCATACCCGCAGTGGGGGAATTAAAAGCACAAACGATGAAATTAGAACTAAATTTTGATAATAGCACAAATGCCGAAAGTAGCACGTCAGCCCCCATTGCCGGGTATGCAGTGTTACCGGCTGGCGTTCTCGGTCCCGAATTTATTGATACGTCAAACAGGTCCGACCAAAGACACTACTGGCTGATGCCACCTGATAAATTGAAACCATTAAATGACGAGTTCAATTTTGACTTTGACCCTTGCCCATTTCCACGGCCTGATGGCTTTGATGGACTTGAAGTTGATTGGGGCAAAAGCAATTGGGTAAACCCACCATTTACCGGAATGGCAAAAGAACCAGGTAAACGCAAAATAGGCCCAATGGCTTGGGCAAGAAAAGCACTTGCGGAAAGGGACAAAGGCAATACCAGCGTATTGATATTTCCCATTTATCAGGTTCGGGTTATTTCGTTCCTTGAAGATAATGGAGCGGAAATAAGATACGCTGGTAAAATTAGGTGGCTTGCCGTTGAAGATAATACACCTAACCCGTGCAAGAGTTCGGATATTCAGCCCTGTTTGATTATGGTGCTGCGTCCTTACGCTTGCCGGTAACATCCGTATAAATCTAACTCCCCTCCCCAGTTTCGTGTATATCCGTTATGTGCGGAGTGGATTTGCCGGCTGTTTCTGAGGTCAAATTAATCAATTCGGTGATTTGATCAAGCGGAGAAACTACATTTTTGTTGGAAACGGCCAAAACATGGCTATAGATCTCTGTTGTCTTGCTACTGGCATGACCCAGCAGAACTTGGATCATCCTCAGATTGGTCCCCTGCTGCAATAAATGGGTTGCAAAGCTATGCCTAAGTGTATGAACCGTTGCCCATGGATTGGCTCCGCTTTTCTGTACTGCAGCCCTGAAAATATTCTGAATGCTTTTGACCGAATATTGGCCTCCTTCCTGCCCTTCAAATAACCAATAGGAAGGCTTGTATTGTCTGTAGTACCTTCTCAATTCCCCAAGCAAAATAGGCGATAAGACAGTTTTTCGGTCTTTTTTATTTTTAGACCCCTTGATAAAAAGATAGCCTTCGTCTGAGTGGATATCCCTTATCCGAAGGCGAATTGCCTCGCTGATCCGGAGCCCTGCACTGTAAATGGTAAGCAGGATCGTTCTATGTTTCAGATTGGATGTGGCTTGAATTATTCTTGCGATTTCTTCCTTGCTTAAGATATTGGGAAGCGTCTGCGAAGCCTTAGGGCGCTGGATTTCATAGTATTCTCTGGGTTTCCCCAAGACGTGTTCATAGTAAGCCTTGATCGCATTGATCAGACTATTCTGAGCTGATTCTGAAATTTTGTATTTGTTGATCTGATTGTAAATAAATCCTTCTATTTCCTCTTTGGTAATCGAGGTTAGCTCCCTTTGCTCAAAGAATCTCAAAAATTTGGCAAAGGCTGTGGAATAATTCCCCAAAGTAGCTGGACTGTAGGCCTTCAAGGTGAGTTTTTGCCGAAGCTGATCCAATGCTTCCTGGCTTCGCTCAGAAAGGGAAAAAACAGGTTGGGACTGTACCTGATTTTCCCTATCCGCTTCAATAAGCTTTTCACCGAATAGCTTCCTCACTTGGTGCAGATTCTCGGGAGTATTCACCAGACTCCAGAGCTTCTGAGAAGCATGATAGAAGCTGGTATTGAGCTTTTTGAATGCCTCCCGCTCTTTACCTAATTCATAGGGGATAAAAACTTTAAATCTGCTGGCTTTTGCCTGAGGTTTGAATACTATAATCTTGTTCATGGCTTTTTTTTGCCAAGAAAAATATTTTTTATCTGGATAGCCGGTAATTATCCGACAGTAGTCGATAGCAGTCGTTTGTTGTCGTTTGCAGTCGTTTGTTGTCGGATAATCTCACTAAATTAATCCTTGTTCATTTCCTTTACCGAATGTTGCCTTTGCCTGTTCACGCTTAGTTCTAAGATATCTGGTCTTGAGTAATGTCCTACAGGATCAAAATTCTGTCGCTCTTCCAGCACCCGGTTAAAGTCCAGTTCGGCAAATAAGAGTCCCTCGAAGTCGGCCCTGGGCTCCAAAACCCATTTTCCATCCGGTCCGGCTATGCAGCTGCCGCCATTCGCTAAGACTTCTGGACAATTCTTAAGAATCTCCCCCAAATGAAGAGTATCTGCGGGGAAATCAGATTGGCGCATCAAGCTGGAAACCGAAATAACAAATGACCTTCCTTCCTGAGCTATCATTCTCGTGATCAACTCGGTATTTCTGACTGCTCCCGGCCAAACTGCGACATGCAGGTTTTCACCCAATCCGTACAAGGCTGTTCTCGCTAGAGGCATCCAGTTCTCCCAGCAGTTGAGTCCGCCTACAGTAAAATCTTTTAGAGAATGCACCTGAAGCCCATGCCCATCACCTGGTGCCCAAGCCAGTCGCTCATCGTAAGTGGGTTGTAGCTTCCGATGAACGGACTGGATCCGGCCTTGTGCATCAATATAAACTAGCGAACAATACAAACTATGTCCGCCTCTATCTTGTGGTCTTTCTATGATTCCCAAATAGACAGCGAGTTGAAGCTGCTTGGCCAATGTCTGAATCTCCTCTAAGTCCCCACTTTCTATTTGAACTGCCTGTCTGGCATAATGGGCGAAGATCTCTTTTTGCATGCGATCATCCCAAGCCGAAGCATGGGTGATGGAAAGCCACCAGGGATAGCCCGGTACCAATCCCTCTCCAAATACGATCAATTCGCTTCTCTTTTTGGAAGCATCTATCATACAGGATTTGACTAGCTCCAGCGTTTGTGACTTGTTGAGCCAGATCGGAGCAATTTGGGCTAGAGCGACTTGAAGATGATTAGCTGACATATGGAGTAAATTATTTTGCTTTGATTGTAAAGACGAAGGAATAATTGGATGAATGGAAAGTGAATATTAAAGTAGACTTGCTAATTTAAAACATGCTAGCAACCTATTCTCAAAAATTTATACTTCCAACCTATTTGGTAATGCTGATCCTGCTCAATTTCTCCTGTCAGAAGCCTAAGCTGGAAAGTTTAAAGGATGAATTTTCCTCGGATTTCAGAATTGGTGTAGCCGTCAATGGCAGACAGGTCACCGGAGAGGAAGAAGGAGCAGATTCCTTATTGCATTTGCATTTCAATTCTCTTACACCTGAGAATGGCCTAAAGTGGAGCAGGGTACATCCAGAAGAGGGTAGGTATTCCTTTGAGTTTGGGGATGCTTTTGTGGCCAAAGGCAAGGAACTGGAGGCTTTTTTGGTAGGGCATACACTGGTCTGGCATCAGCAGGTTCCTGATTGGGTATTTCAGGTTCAGGAGGGACAATTGATAGATGCTGAATTGCTTCAAACGCGACTGGAGAATCATATAGAAACCGTAGTGGGAAGATACAAAGGGGATATCCATGCCTGGGATGTGGTCAATGAGGCTTTTGAGGATGATGGAACTTGGAGAAAGACCTCCTGGTATCTAGTGTTGGGAGAGGACTATATCGCACAGGCTTTCCGAAAGGCAAATCAGATAGATCCCAATGCAGAACTTTATTACAATGATTACAATGTCTGGAAACCGGAAAAGCGCAAAGCGATTTTGGAAATGGCTCAAGCTCTTCGAAAACAGGGAGTGCGAATTGATGGAATAGGGATGCAGGGACATTATCGATTGGATTTTCCAAGCTTGGACATAATAGAGCAGGCAATTCTGGACATCCATGAAGCTGGTTTTGATGTGATGGTAACAGAACTGGATGTGGACATCCTTCCAAGACCCAGTGATTTTGACGGAGCTGATCTGGAGATTTCTTTTGCAGAATCCGAGCGCTGGAATCCTTTTAAAGATGGAATTACACCCGAAAAAGAAGAAGAGTTGGTCAGGCGCTACCAATCTCTTTTCCAGCTCTTTCGAAAGCATTCAGATAAAATCAGTCGCGTCACTTTTTGGGGGGTGCACGATGGCAGCAGCTGGCTGAATAATTGGCCTGTAAGAGGGAGAACCAATTTTCCTTTGCTTTTTGATAGAAATAAGAGGCTTAAGCCAGGCTTTTGGGAAGCCTTTCGATCGGAATAAAAAAAGCGATTCCTATCAGAAACCGCCCTTTTTCACTTACTAAACCAACTTTATATCTTAAGTATTCACAATTTCAGGTTCAACGTCCACCAGGGCTACTGCACCGTGGATGGCTGTTTCGTCCAATTCGGACAATAAGATTTTGAGATTTTCTAAAACGGTAGGATATCCAAAGCTCTCCAAAGACTGATACAGGGATTTTTGAAATAAAGGAAAAGTCTTCCGAATGGATCCTCCTAACACAATAGCTTCCGGAGCCAAAGCGTACAATATATGCTTGATCAACTCTCCCAAGTGATGCCCAAATTTTTCAAATGCCTGAATAGCTTCAGGATCCCCGGCCATGGCTTTTTTGGCCATAGCTTTAGGCTTGGTCTGATAATAATTATGAAAGAATTTGCCACTGCAATAGTGTTCGAAATTATGGTCTAAATAAGGAGCGCTGCACCATTCACCGGCAGCTGAATTCACTCCGGAATACAAATGCCCATTGATTACAATTCCTCCTCCCACTCCGGTTCCCAGAGTGATTCCTACCAGGTTTTTATAGTTCTTCCCTACGCCAAACTTATGGACGCCCAAAGCGAAACAGTTTGCGTCATTATTGATGAAAATGGGCTTACCAATTCTTTCTGTAAGAAATTTACCAAGCTCTACATGCTGAAAAGCCGGAATATTTGCCAGTCCCAGCACAATGCCTTTTTCTACATCCACCAAGCCCGGAATCCCTATGCCTACACCTTCCAAATCATGATGCAAATAGGATTCAATAAAAATGGCGATGGTTTCAAGGATAAATTCCTGGCTTTCTTTGGCCGGTGTAGGGATAGTGCGGATATCTTCCAAATGTCCGTTAATCAGCACTCCACCTTTGATAGTGGTGCCTCCAATATCTAATCCCAATATGGCCTTTTGCATTCCTCGAGTTAAAATAGTGACTAAATAGGTTAATAGGTTGAAAGCAAATCGTATTGCTTGATGTACTCGGGTGCGAAGAAATGCTTTTTAGAGCATTCCTTCAATAGATTTTTCCAGTTCTCTCGCGGTAGCCAGGAATTCTTCCACATTCATATCTCTGAAGAAAATCAGACCATGGCTAGCCCGAACTTTGGCTCGCTCGTGCAGGTAGAAGTAGTTTTTCCCTAACAATAACTGAATATCATTGAGCTGTCCCACCCAGGTACGTTTGGCTACAGTGCTGAATTTTCCGTTATGGGAATAGCTAGGGAAAGAAGCATTTACCTGTGAAAGATAGCAATTGGTGAAGGAGTCTTCCATCACAGACATGTCTCCCAGGGAAACCGGAACGATGACATTGGCTTCGTGGGGTTCAAACTTAAACCAAACATTCCTGTAGCCTATGATTCTCAATTCGCTGAGGTCCTTTTCCTCTCCCCATTTTTTGACTGCTGCTGCCGTAGCCTGCAGTACTTTGTAGTGGGTATCAGGACCTGAACCTTCAGGATCCAGTGTTAAACTAATCTTCGTAGGGTTAACTTTTCGGAATAATTCCACGATCGGTTCTACGTCCCGCGTTTTATCAGGCTGTTCGGTAAAGATGTCTCCGGTATAAAAGCCCAGTCTGAGGTGATGAACGTTCTTAACTTGTACACCAAAGTGAGCCCAAACCAACTCTTCTTCAAATTCCCGAATCATGCCCTTCAGCTTTTGAATTTTGGATGGATTTTTTTCTCCGTCATAACTTTTTCTCAAAATACTGATGACATCATTGATAGTTTCCCGGAGCTGAGCCTTGTTTTTAACTTCATAAATAATCACCAAAGCTCTTACGACCCGGTGACAAAGTCCTCTTTTTCTTGCCTCAGCATTTTCGGAAGCCACATTTGTCAGGAAGTGGTAGACATCTTTGTCTGTTTTCAAACTGTATCCCACCTCGAAAAAGTCTTCATAATTCACCATTTGGATTTTGTTATCATCCAATAATTTTTTGGTGTGTTGAAGTGTATCAATGACAAATGTGTTGGTCACAGCTGTGAAGCCCGAAGTCAGCACAGAGAAATGGGCTTCATTGCTGGGTTCATGCAATTGATTTGTGATGTGAGGAAGGATACCTAATGAAATGTCATCATGGTGTGGTCCTGTATGAAGCAAGGTTTGGTTTTTTTCCTGTTCCAATCCTTTGGCCAGCTTATCCTCTACACTTTTCATCACCAGGCTGACAGTTTCTTCTGAAAGATCAGGGATCAACTTGCAGTATTTATCTGCTTTCAGGTCACTCAAGTTTAGCCTGTGTCCATATTTATTCAGCTTTTTGCAAAGCTCAATCACTGCTCTTTCTGTTTTTTCAAAAGTCCATTCTCCCTTTTGATAATAGCTGTCAAGGGAGTCTGTTAATTTGACTGCCGCTCCTTTGGTCAGGTAAAAGCGCCCGTTTTTCAACTTTTGAAGAACGGTAGCAGGGAATACATTATTCATCGGGGTTTCAAGAGAGTCCCGTACTATCCCGGCTTTGGCTTCACCGGCTGCAATAATAATCGCCACAGCTTCCGGGTTGTAAACGATAGTATCCAAGCCGATAGTTATCACCAATCTGTTGGCGGACACTTCAATGCCGCCCAAGTCTCCGGCTGCTACCGCCTGTGTTTCAAAATTGGTCTCAGTCAAGCGGGTAACTGAGTAACTATGAGAGCCCCTGGTGTTGAAAGCGATATGTCCGTCCGGCCCGATTCCACCGAGGAAAAATCCGATTCCACCTAATTCTCTGATTCTTTGCTCATATTCTCCGCACCATTGGTCGATTTTGTAAATGGATTCTTGCTGAATTTTTTCCAGTTCGTTTTGAGGGTCCCGAAATCTCAAGCTCAAGTCTACTTTCAGATCAGGAAAGACTTCTTTATAGCTCAGACCATTGGCTAAAGGAATTTCATCCGAATTGATGAGAATTGCTTTTTCCTTGGAAAGCCCAAATCCCTGGATGTAAAACTTATTGACATAGTCGTAAAAGGAATTGTGCTGGGAAGATGAAATGGGGTAAAATTCATCTATCTGCACAAAAGTCAAATCCTTTAAGACAGGCTTTTTGGTAGCTCCCAAGCCATACTTTTCCCGGATGTCTTTGCCTTTTTTGCTGTCCCAGTTTTCCAACAAATACTGAGTCCATTTGATGAAAAATTCAGGTGTCTTTCCAGTTGGTAAGCTAATGACGCCCTGTGGATTGGCTGCCGCCCATTCCAAAAACCGGCAGGCGGTAAGCAAACCTAATTTGGGAAAATTGTCAACCGTCAAGTAGGGAATCAGTGTGGAAATTTTTTCTACTCCTGATTCCTGCAAGAAGCTTTTCTCTACTTCGGATAGTGGGTACTTACTGAGCATGCTGGTGAGACAGTTAAGGGTTTCTAAGATTTATTATCGGTTTTTATTTCTTCTATTCCAAATAAATTAAAATAAGCAATCGGTTGTATTCCAAAAAATAATTGGAAAATCAATAAAAAGTAAAATTTACTATTGTTTACCTTTTGCAGAGCTTTAAATTATTTGTCTGAACAAATTTAAAAAACTTTCACTAATAAAAAACAACTTTAATAAAAAATTTATAAAAGTGTCGAAGGGAGTTGAAATTTATAGACTTCGCGTAAATGAAAACTTGATTCTGGCTTGGAAATCCTTGATAACTTTAAATATCTCTATCAGTGTGACTGATTGAACTTTAGTTAAAGAGTCAAGGGTTAGAAAGTTCTTAGGTTTTTCCTTTTTCTCAAGTATTAATCCTGCCTGATTTTCCAAACGGAGAGACATCAAATAATTGAAAGCATGGATTAATTCCTGAGTTTCAGGCATGGTAAATACCCCTTTTTGCCTAAGCAAGTCTATCCTTCGAACCGTGTTGGTTTCATGGATTTTATGTTTGAGCGCAAAAACCCTCGCCAAATCCACAATGGGACGCATGGTTTGTTTTAGGTTCAATTGCTTTTCACCGTCAATTTTTTCGGTTTTTATATTTCTAAAGAATGTCAGTGGAGGTTCGTACTGAAGTGCATTGTAGCCCAAATTGATAAAAAAACGCTCAGGTGCTTTTTCGAGGAGTTCTCCCATATAGTCTTTTAATTCCTGTAATAAATTCTCTTCTCCATAAATAGCCCTACAATCAAAAAAGGTGGAATAATTCATGGCTGTTTCCTGTGAGGCATCAGAGATCCAACTTTCATAATTTCTTTTCCAATGGGATAGCGAATGAGTCCATTTGGGATTCATTGCCATAAGTTCTCCATCACAAAAGTCAATTCCGATCTGATCCAAAGCCGTAGAAACCCGGGTGGCAAAATCCAGAAAATAGGCCCGAACCGCTTCTCGTTGTTCATTCGCTTTATCCTCATAGATAATGGCATTGTCCTGATCCGTTTTCAGAGTCAACTCACCTCTACCTTCACTTCCCAATACAAAAAAGACAAATTTGGCAGGAGGGCTTCCAATTTCTTTGATGACACGCTCGATGACTCGCTGCGTAATGGTGTCTGCAACGGTGGTGATGATCTGATTGACTATTCCCGCTTTCATTCCTCTTGAAAGCAAGAGGTGAATAATTTCCGGCATTCGTTGCCATTTATCCTTCAATTCCGTGATTTGCCTCGCTTCTTTTACGGATTGGATGAACATAAAGGGCCCCTGACTTTGCTCTGTCAGAATTTTGGTTCTGCTAATCCAGCCTATGTATTGCTCATTTTCTTTGACCAACAAATAGCGGGATTTGGTTCGGAACATTAATAAAAGCGCCTCTACGAGCGTAGCTTCAGGATGGATAGATACCATGGTGTGTTCCATGATATGTTGAATAGGCGTATCGAAAGCCAAGCCCTTTGCCAAAGCCTGATCCCTAAGGGTAATGTCGGTAACATAGCCTTGAATCTGCTGAGGAGATTCCCCTACAAATAGGCAGGATACCTGCTCTTTTGCCATTTGGGCTGCACAGGCTTGAATAGATGTGGAGGCTTTGGCCATGCGTAAGTGACGGAAATGTAGGTCACTGACATGTTTGGTATAAAATTGATCTGAAATAAAAGTTGTCCCGCTTTTCATCTTCCCCAAATTAGCTAATCTTTAGGATTGGAGAATAGAAAATTATAAAGCTTTATGTTAATCATTGTCACCGGTGTGTCAGGTACCGGTAAAACAACCTTGGGTTCTGCACTTGCTACCCATTTGGGTTTGCCTTTTTACGATGCGGATGATTTCCACCCTGCAGAAAATATTACAAAAATGAGTCAGGGCATTCCTCTCAATGATAAGGATAGGCAGCCCTGGCTGGAAGCTTTGGCTAGCAAACTCATGGAATCCAAAGCTGATGGTGGTTGTGTATTGGCTTGCTCTGCCCTGAAAGAAAGCTATCGGAAACTTTTGGCAGTGGATTCATCTGTTAAGTGGATTCATCTGAAAGGAGATAGGGATTTGATCTGGGCTAGAATGCTGGCGAGGAAAAACCATTACATGAAGGCGGAAATGCTGGACTCTCAGTTTGCCACTTGGGAAGAGCCAGCCTATGGATTGAAACTTTCCATTGATCAAACTCCCAAAGAGATGTTGCAGGAAGCCTTAGATTATTTGGATAATTAAGCTTTTACAGGATCGGATTGGAAAGGAATTGAGAAAACGCGAAATTCATATTAACCCAAAATTTAAAGCCATGAAGCCAATAAGAATATACCTGCTATTTTTCTTCTGTTTTTCGTCCGTTTATGCTTTTGCGCAGAAAGCTTTGGTTACCAATGTTCATATCGTGAGTATGGATGGGAAAGAGGTATTGAAAAACCAGGCAGTGTACATTGTAGATGGAAAAATAGACCAGATTATTCCTCTCACTGCACAAACTCCCAGGATGTATAGCGAAAATCTGATAGACGGACAGGGCGCTTATATATTTCCGGGATTGGCGGAATTCCATGCCCATCTTCCTGTTGAAAATGACGGAAACACTCAGCTTCAGGAGGAGTCTATGTGGCTCTATCTTGCCAATGGAGTATTGAGAATTCGTAGCATGCTTGGTCATCCTTCCCATATTGATTTGAGAGCAAGAGTAAATTCCGGTGAAACCCCCGGGCCTAGAGTGTATATTTCAGGGCCCTCTTTCAATGGTAACTCTGTAACTAGCCCGCAGCAGGCGGCACAGATGGTAAGGGAGCAAAAAGAAGCCGGTTATGATCACTTAAAAATCCATCCCGGAGTGGAGTTGGATGAGATGTGGGAAATTTCAAAAACCGCCAAAGAATTAGGAATTCCTTTTGGAGGGCATGTTCCGCTTGCAGTTGGGATAAAAAATGCTTTGGGAAGCGGCTTCAAGTCCATTGAGCATATGGACGGCTATATGGAAGGACTTTTGCCAGATAATCTGGAAATTGATCCTACCACTTCCGGGCCTTTTAATTTGAAATTGGTTGGCAAGGTCCAGATGGAAAAATTACCCGCCTTGATCCAAATGACCTTGGATCAGGGAACCTATTTAGCACCCACTTTAACCCTTTTTGACCGATATTTTGGCTATATCCCGGCTGATGAATTTCGTCAGGCTCCAGAAATGAAATACCTCCCCGGTCCATTGATACAGCAGTGGGTTAATGCCAAAAAACAAATGGAAAGAGCCGGAATGTTAGACAAAGAGTTTGTAGCTCCTTACCTCGAGTTTCGGAGAAAATTATTTATGGAGTTACATCAATCGGGAGTACCCATGATTATGGCCTCGGATTCTCCTCAGGTATTTAATGTTCCGGGCTTCTCTATTCATCATGAAATAAGACTGATGTCAGAGGCGGGAATGTCCAACTATGAGATTTTAAAATCTGGTTCGGTCGAACCAGCAAAATACATGGGAGAAGAAAATGACTGGGGCATGATCAAAAAGGGAATGGCTGCTGATTTTGTGATGGTTCAAAACAATCCTTTGGAAGACCTAAATACTATGCAAAAACCTTTGGGTGTAATGATCCGAGGGCAATGGATCAGTGGAGAAAAGCTACAGGCAGAATTGGATAGGATTGAGAAGAATCATGAAAGGAAGCTTTAGAGAAGTGAGAAGTTTGAAATCTAAAGTCTGAAAAAGTAGGCAGGGGCAGAGTCGTCACTGCGAACCCATCAGGCTTTTTTAATAGGATGATTTACTTGGAGTATCTCGTATATCATATTAAAAGAAAAAGCTTTGGATCGGGTGAAGCAGTCTTACATTAGCGGAAGTATGAAATCTCAAAAAGTAGACAGAGGCAGTTACAGTTGGCAGTGCTAAAACGAGGTTAAGCAGGGAGCGCAACTCCTGTGAAAATGACTTTCATTAAGAAGCTTTTCTGGGGCAAGGCTTTTTTCGAATTGGCTGAAAGAGGTCTTACCTTAAATTAACAATAATTCAAAAACCTATATTTACCTCCCAGACAATATGAAAAAATCCATCTTCTATTTCTCTCTATTTTTTGGTTGGGTATTCGCATCTTGCGATTCTCAACCCCATAGAGAAACAATTACCCAAGAACTCGAATTAATGATCAAAGCTGAAAAAGTAGCCGAATGGCAAGGAAAAGATGTGTTTAGATACACCTTAGATAATGGAACCATGAGTGTAGAGCTCTCCAACTTTGGAGGGTTGATTTCAAAAATATTCGTTCCTGATCAAGAGGGTAATCTTGAAAATATCGCATTGACTTTTGACTCAATTCCTGAATTCCTTACCAAACCTAATCCATTCTTTGGTGCGACTGCTGGACGAGTGGCGAACAGAATTGCGAAAGGAAAATTCACTCTCAACGGGCAAACGTACACTTTGGCAACCAATAATGGAGAAAACCATCTGCATGGTGGTGTGGAAGGATTTAACAAAAAAGTATGGGATGCAGAGCCGTATACCAACGATTCGATTTTGGGAGTTAAAATGACTTATGTAAGTCCTGATGGAGAGGAAGGATATCCAGGAACTTTAACTTCCACCCAATGGATTGAGCTGACACCTGATAATACGATCCGTATCCGTTTTGAGGCTTCTACTGATCAGCCAACCATTGTTAATTTGACCAATCATACTTACTTCAATCTTTCTGGAATTAAAGGCGATGTGTTGGATCATGAGTTTCAGTTTTGGGCGGATTATTACACTCCTGTGGATGAAGGCTTGATTCCTACAGGTGAAATCAAAGATGTGTCAGGTACGCCCTTTGATTTTCGGGAACCCAAAAAACTTGGTGATCAGATCGCTGCCAATGGAGGGGGCTTTGATCACAATATGATTTTGAAACAAGAACCATCAGATGAAATGATCCATTCTGTAAGAGTCAAGAATCCTGCAAGTGGGCGTGTGATGGATATGTATTCTGATAATATGGGAGTGCAGTTTTACACCGGCAATTTCATTGAAAATTTTGCTGGAGCTGATGGAAAAACCTACCAAAAGCACTGGGGTTTTTGTTTGGAATCCCAAAACTGGCCTGACGCGATCAATCATGAAAATTTCCCAAGCCCTATTCTAAATCCGGGAGAAAAATATGAGCATAGAATTGAGTATAGGTTTTCGGTGGAGGATTAAATATTAAAAACCTTCAAGCCCGAGGACTTTATCTTATTCTTCTACCTTAACCTTTGATGATCATTTTGAGAAATTCTTGAACGCTCTCAGATCTTCCTAAAGGCTCCAGTAAGAGAACAAATAAATTAACTCCTACAGCTAGGAAAGTGGCGGGATGCTTCAGTTTTCCATACTTCCATGCACCTAATAGAAGCATGCCCAGTATCAAAAATTGAGTGAAATATAATGGGAGCATGATGTCAATTTCTGGCCAGCTTTCAATATTTAAGCCTACGTAGACATTTTGAATTCCTCTTCCCAAGGCAGGCATCATAATCAGGAAAACTGTCGAAATCAACCACCAAGCGTGATTTTCTGTTTCTTTCCGATGAATGATACTTTGGATTACAGCTAATCCAAATGCAGTAATCATCACAATTTCAACTGCTGCCACCCCAAAAAAGAACCAAGGTTGGAAAGGTCCAAATTGCTCTGGGTTTGTCAGGGATCTTTCGGTAGTCACAATGTCCCGATGCATCATACTTAGAGCTGTGAGAGCAACTCCTCCTGCCAAAAACATCCCTATGATCCCATTAGTCTTGTGGCGGGGCAATTGACCATGAGTGGCAAAATATGGCTGAACGATTAAAAATATATACCAGATTGTTCCTGTGATATAATGTATGTGAACGGACCAAGCATTATCTGTGAAATCGCCCCAATAATCCCTGAAAATTCCCAGTTGCATAAATACCATCGGAATAAACATCCATAGATAAAGACTCTTATATCGATTTAGTCCCATGGGCTTTATTGGGTTAGTTCTTTTTTTATTTTCTCAATTCAAATTCTAGAAAATGATCATTAAGTTATTGAAAATTAGAGACTTTATTTGTTTTTTTTCATTGATAAAGGAATAGATGCTCGATTAAAACCCTTTATCAAAAAGACATTTCTTAGTAAATACTCAGTTTGGGTCTCTCTATTAAAATAGAGGAAACGAACTTGTTGATGGTTTTGGAGGAGCCTCCTATATAGTTGTAGACACCTACGGCCCGAGGTGTTATAACTGTATTGGGATCATATAATTTGGCTTTGATAGTACCTAAGGCTAGAATAGCATTTTGGATAGTGGTAGGATTGATTTCACTAGGCATAGGTATGATAGATGAAATATTATCTCCGCTGATCCCTAAGGTCTGCACAGTTAAAGTTCCAGCGATATTATTGGAAGATGCATTGGCTCCAATCGAAAATAAATTTCCCAAATCTACTCCAGTCTTATTCACCATGATATTGGCAGTTAGTCTCAATCCAACACCTACATAAACTGGAACTACTGCATCTCCATCGTCGGTGGATCGGATGATGGGGTCATAAGAGTTTTCTATTTCACTTTTTTCATACCTTGGAAGCACTTTGAATTCACCTTTTTCTTCATTTATAAACTCTACTCGGAAGAAGTCAGTGCTGTATTTGATGTAATCTAAAATGACTACATAATTATGGTTGGCGACTCCCACTGAAGTGGAGCCAAACTTTAATGCTCCATCTGAGGTCACTTCCGCTATTGCAAGGCGGATAGTTTCATCAGGCATAGAACCTAAAAGTACTCCATTATCAATTTCACGTTCCTGGAGGTTTTCAGTCCAGACCGGCAAAGGGTCAATAGGATGATATCCGTAAGAGCTAGCGTTTGAAGTATCCCCTAAAGTCTTTGGAATTTTTACAGAATTGCAACTTGAAAAAACAATAGCAGCAATAAAAAAGGATAGATGAATTTTCATATTGAAGAGATTTAACCTTCAAAATATTTATAAAAAATACAATATCCTAGTGGGAAAATACAAGGAATAGTTTCCACTTAAAAAAATGGTCCTATATATTAAAATTTTCTCCAGCCCTCTAAGGGACTCAAAACAATTTGAGAGTTTTCACCATTACCTCCTGCACCTCTTCAAATCTCTGATAGGCACAGATCACAGCTTCATAGTCTTCCTGATTTCCCAAATACTTAATGGCAAGTGGATTTCCAAAATGAACCAAAATACAAGGCTTGCTTTTTGCCAAAGCCTTGATCTCATCTAGTACATCTTGGTCCATTCCAAATTGATTTAAAGGCTTGTGACTGGGAACAAAAAGAGCTAAAATCACTTTTTCTGCCTTTTCAATGGCACAAAAATCCAGATTTAAATTCTGAGAAAAGTGACTTGCTGTCTGAGTAAAAAATTCTTTATATCCCAACTTTCCGGCCTTTGACAAAGCTTGAAGTTTAGCCTGATTAATCTCTCCCCAAATAACCGAAACGTAGTTTTCTGCCAGCTCTTTTTGAAGTCGGGAGTGCTGGTCCCAATTTAAAGCAGGAACCTCTATCGGCTTGTAATCCATCACGCCCAAGCGCTTTTTCAATTCCATAACTTTTCCAAAAACCACATCAACTTCTTCATTGGAGGCATTTACTGAGATTTTTTCAATCCCATCTGCTACATGATCCGAAAAGCAAAGGATATCATTTCCCGCTTGGAAAGCCTGCCATTCCAATTCTCCCGGTTCTTGATATAGATTAGCCACTGCTTTCATATTCAAAGCATCGGAGATGACCAATCCTTTAAAGCCCATTTCACCCTTTAGTAAATCAGTGATCAATTCGCGACTAATGCTGGCCGGAATGTCTTTCCCTCCAGTTAATGCCGGAACTGCCAAATGCCCGACCATGATCATTTCCACACCTCGGTGGATTCCATATTGAAAAGGTAAAAGCTCTTCGGCTTCGAGCTCTTCCTTGCTTTTATGCAAAATCGGTAAGCCCAAATGGGAATCCACCGCCGTATCTCCATGTCCCGGAAAGTGCTTCAGGCAAGCTCCTATTCCAGCTTTTTTCATCCCTGAATAAGCTGCAAAGGAAAGTTTGGCAACTTTCTCAGCATCATCTCCAAAAGAGCGATAGCCGATCACGGGATTGTTTGGGTTGGTATTCACATCGGCGCAGGGAGCCAAATTGAGATGAATTCCGGAGCGCTTCATGTCCATTCCCATGCGATAGCCTACTTCTTCCACCCATTTTTCAGCATCTTTTTTCAAAGCTCCCAAGGTAATTGCAAACGGATATTGAGGTGTCTTTTCTATCCGCATCGCCAAACCATATTCTCCATCAATACTGATCAATAGCGGGATTTTGGAAAGTTTTTGGTAGCGGTTAATTAGCTTGATTAATTTTTCAAAAGTGTCCGATACGTCTAAGGTTTCTGCTCTTTTTTCAAAGTTGGCCGCAGCGGAATGTCTGCTGTGGAAAAAAGTCAGCCCACCGATTTCCTGTTCCTGAATCAATTTTTCTATGGCCTGATAATTCTCCTCTGAATCATGGATAAACGCTGCAGGAGAAAAGCATTGGGCTATTTTTTGATTTTTGTTCATCTACTAATTGAAATGTTTCAAAATTGTAAGTACTTGTCCGCCAGGGCGTATTGAGAAATTGGATTTAGTGTCAGACCGAGTGGAGTCGAGGTCTCGTTTGTGAATTTTGTAAAGGTCTAGAGCTAAAGTGGTGAATAGTCCTTATCTATTTTATTTAATCCCTTGGTAAATAGTATTTTGAAAGGCTTCGACTCCGCTCAGCCTGACAACGACTCCCTGACTAGCCGTCAGACAGGCGCTTAGCCTGACAAGGACTCCGCTCAGCCTCATAGATATTCGTCTTTTTCGACTGAGTTGCCTACTTCGATATTCATTATTCAGCGTTCGATATTCTAAACTTTTAAGACTGGATATTCAATGCTGAGGTTCCAGCTTTCTGACTTTAGCTTTCTAATTTCTTCCCAAACTCCCTCGGATACTTCGCCACATAGGCCATCACAAAACTTGGAATGGTGGCCAAAACCACCCATACAAAGAAGCCGGGATAGCCCAACCATTCTTGCATATAGCCGGAAAGCATCCCGGGAAACATCATTCCCATGGCCATAAAGCCTGTAGCTAAGGCATAATGGGCGGTCTTGAAAAGACCTTCTGCCAGATAAATCAGAAAGACCATGTATGCAGCAAACCCAAAACCATAGCCTAATTGCTCAATGATGACTACTATGGCTGGAAATAGAAAGCTGTCAGGTTGCTGCCAGGACAGGAGCACGTAACCCAGATTCGGTGCATTGATCGCAAAGGCCATTGGCATCATCCACTTGCCCAATCCATCTCTGGAAATCACAATTCCTCCAATAATTCCTCCAGCCAAAAGTGAAATTACTCCCAAAGTACCATATAAATAGCCTACATCCGTAACGCTCAATCCCAAGCCTCCTGCCGTTCTTTCGTCTAAGAAGAAGGGAGAAGCCATCTTTACTAATTGGGACTCTCCCAATCGATACAAAAGCACGAAGGCGAGAGAGATACCGATATTTTTCTTGGTAAAAAAGGTCCCAAATACCTTCCCGAAGCTAGGTTGATCTTCTCTTTTAACCCGAACTTCCCGCACATTGGGTGTCGCAAAAAAGTTGATCAACGTCAAAGTCAACATCAATCCAGCCACAATGATCATGGTCCATGACCAGGCTTTGGTTGGATCACCCAAGCTTTCTTCCAAATTGCCTGCTATAATGACAATCAAACCCTGTCCGGTGATCATCCCTACTCGATAAAATGTACTTCTCAATCCCACAAAGAAACTTTGCTGATCGGGTTTCAAGGCGATCAAATACATGCCATCGGAAGCTATATCATTCGTGGCTGAAGCAAAAGCTCCCATCCAGAAAAAGGCCAAAGTTATCGTGAAGAACTGATTGAGTCCGGTCGTCAATCCAACTCCCAAAAAGACCAAAGCCAGCACCAATTGCATGCTGAGAAACCATTTTTTCTTATTTCCTACCAATTCCAAAACTGGGCTCCAAATTGGTTTGATGACCCAAGGCAGGTAAAGAAAGGAGGTATAAAGCCCAATATCCGCATTGGAGATCCCTAAGCTTTTATACATTACCACAGAAACAGTAATAATAATGACATAAGGAATCGATTCAGTCAGGTAAAGGGATGGTACCCACATCCAAGGGTAATTGGGTTTGGTTTGACTCATGATTTTCTTAATAATCGTTCATAAACACTGACATCAGAGCCTTCAATTACCTTGGCATTTACTGCTTTTTCATAAAATTCCGCAGGCCCCACTCCTCCAATAATGGCATAAGCATAGCCCATTTCCCGAAGGGATTCGAGCGCTTTGATCAATAATACTTTACCGATTCCTTTTCCTCGCTCAGATTCCAAAGTACCTGTTGGTCCGAAAAAATTTCTTGCTGTACTCTCGTAGCAAGCAAATCCCAAGAGTTGATTTCCCCGCTGAGCAATCCAACAGGAGACCGGCTGTCTGCTAAAGGCTACCTCAACTTCCGATTTCCAATAAGCTCCGAACTCTTGCATTACCCATTCACTCACCAAGTGCTTTTCCGGAGCAATGGCTCTTCTGAAAGTGATTTTCTCCTTGGATTCTAAGTTTTTTTGAAGCTCCAGAATATCCGGTAAGCCAATTAACCTGACAAGCATGTCTTTCATGGGCGTGATAATTTGGGTGTTTGAAATACTTGGGTTTGTACTATTCTTCCATAATGATCAATCCATCGAATCGCCAAATACTCGGTATTTAAACTGGCCACTTCCAGGAATCGTGCTCTAGAGCCACCCACCCATGCTGTATGAATCACTGCATCATGAAGGCTAGCCAAATCATTTCCTCCCTGAACCATGGCATATCGGATGGCGGGATCCAGTGGCTTCTCCAAGCTGATTTGAGTTTTATTCAGGTTTGATTTGACGTCTAAAACAACCGGGATTTCTATAATCGCTTTTTGCTTAGGTTCAAATGAAGGTGGGAGTGTAGGTTTATCATATACCTCATTCTTCAACATTTTGGCGATGTCTTGATTCTTCTGATAAATGGATTTTGCAGAGAAAAAGGCGCTTCCATGTACCTGAGGTAAGGTCCTGGCATAATTCACTTGGGTATTGATCTCAGCTGGATTTTTCCAGGCCTCATCCGAATCTTCGCGGATTTTATAAGGTCCATGTCCTATATAAATTGGAACGTTAAAACTGTTATTGGACCACCAGTCTGCCAAGGCTCGATGGGAAGCCAATCGATGATTCATGCTCCAATAAAGTTGTGGAATCAAGTAGTCAATCCACTTATTTTTCATCCAAAGCAGTACATCTGCAAAGAGATCATCATAGTTGGTTTGACCGGCCTGAGTAGGAGAACCCTTTGGGTCTTTACTTTGATTTCTCCATACTCCAAAAGGAGAAATACCGAATTGAACCCAAGGCTTACTGTTTTTGATAGTTTGGTTGAGTGCAAAGATCAATTCATTGACATTCTGCCTTCTCCAATCATCCCGAGACTGACCTGGTTTTTTGTACTTATCATAGGAGGCTTTATCCGGAAACTCCAACTTCCCTTCTCTGTAAGGGTAGAAATAGTCATCAAAATGAATAGCATCGATATCGTAATTATCCACGACCTCTTTGATGATTTTAAGCAAATGCTCTTTCACTTCTGGAAGTCCTGGATCATAGTACCACTTACTGCCATATTTCAGCATCCAGCTTCTATGTTGGTTGAAGTCATGTTCCGGGCTGAGTTCCTCAGTCTTCAGATCCATGGTCGCTCGGTATGGATTTAGCCAAGCGTGAAATTCCAAACCTCTATCATGAGCTTCTTTGATCATCCATGTCAAAGGGTTTTCGCTGGTAGCAGGAGCCTTGCCTTGCTTTCCAGTCAGGTATTTTGACCAAGGTGCATAGTTGCTTGGATAAAAAGAGTCGCCTGCAGTCCTAATCTGAACGATTACGGCATTGAAGTTCAAATCTTTATAATAGTCCAAGAGTCCAATAAAATCCCGCTTTTGTTTTTCCCATGAATCAGTTGAAGAAATGGGCCAGTCAATATTTGCGACAGTGGCAATCCAGACACCCCGAAACTCCCTGGGCATTTCCGGTAAACGATAACTCAAAGGTTGCAGGGTTACAGGTGCTTTGGGAAGCTCCTTTACCGGAAGGGTTTGTTTTGGGGACTCAGATTGAGGTATTTCAGCCCGTTTTGAACCATTATTCGGGGTGGCCACTTTTTTCTGAGTTTTACAGGCAGAAAAGCAAATCAGCAAAAAACAAATAAAAAGCAGGGATGAAGAGGTGCTTCTAAGCATAGAATTAATAGGTAGTAGGGATGGGTTTGAGGTTTAGATCACTAAGGTTTTTTCGAAGTTTTTTCATAAAACTATCTCCAGGGTCTGTTTTGATAGTTCTGTAGTCAGGGTCTGCTTCTTTCCATAATTCTGTTTCCTGGAAAAGTTGATATTCATGATGACCGATGACATATTCCAAAGGGTATTTTTTTCTAAGGTACCTGATTAGATTCTCGTTGGCTTTTAATTGAGCTTTAGTAAGAGGTGCTTCAGGCCCTCCCACATTTTCAATGCCTATTGCGCAGTAATTAAGCCCTATCGTATGCCTTGCAAAGGTGGTGTCAGGAAGAAGTCTAAAGATGGTGCCATCCCTATCAATCAAAAACTGGCTACTGACATTTAGATTACTGGCACTCGTCAAATCTTCTCTACCTCCCAAAGTGGGTGAATCGAAAACGTCAAAAGTGACCTCTATATTATCAATTGCCGTCCAGTGAACAACCACCATTTGAGGGCTGATGGTGGCTTGTTCTTTATCCAGGCCGTGCCTTTCTCTTAAGTATTGAAGTGAGAGTTGCTCTCTTGTCTCATTCCAGGTGATTGGCTTTTCTACTATTCTAAAAGTAGCCTGAGGGCTGCAAGCTGAAAAAAGCAAGGCAATGAAAGAAAGACAAATCGTGTTGAAACTGTATTTTTTCAAGTTCAGGTTCATAGCAGGCTGGGGTCTTTTCAACAGCTAAACTACCTAGAATATTGCAGGTTTGGGAATGATTAGGCGCAATTTTTTGCAAGCACTAACGAGCACCTTTATACTTTTGCAAGTTTTTGCTGTTTTTAGTAGCTTACGTTTTTATCACCGATTCCATGCTAAAAGAAGAAAGACAAAAGTATATCCTAGACCAGGTTCATTTACATCATAGAGTTTTGCTGACAGACCTCTCTGATTCGCTTAATGTGTCAATTGATACGGTTAGGCGGGATGTAAAAGAGCTGGCAAAGGAAAAGAAACTTAAAAAAGTCCATGGAGGAGCGACTTCTTTTGGTTTTATGAACTTCAGTAAGGATGATGGCAATATTTATCTTCTTTCCAAAAAAATCCGGATTGCTGAAAAGACAGTTTCCCTGCTTTCTGAAGGTCAGGTGATTCTGATGAGTGGAGGGACGACCAATATGGAAGTCGCCAAAATGATTCCACGAAGGCTTCCCTTAACTGTATTCACGCCCAGTTTGCATGTCGCCATGCAATTGTTGGAATTACCGGAAGTTGAGGTGATTTTTCTGGGAGGAAAGCTATTGCACGAAGCCAAATTTGCCGTAGGAGGAACTGTAGTAAACTCCCTCAACCAGCTGAAAGTAGATCTTTGTATTTTGGGAACAGGCTATCTGGATGCAGAGCATGGGTTGACAGAATTTGACTGGGAGGTGATTCAAGTGAAACAGGCCATGATCCGTGCTGCCAAGAAGACAATCATACTTTCTGTCTCCGATAAATTACACACTGTGCAAAAATACAAGACCTGTGATCTGACAGCTGTTCATACCTTAGTCACGGAACTTCATCCCACCGACCCGGTTTTGGATGCATTCAGAAATTATGATTTGAAGCTGGTTTAAGGGTTTTGTCTTTTTCCAGGATTGTAAATCTCCCGAGCATTTTTCAAGACTTCTTCCTTGTCCAGTGTCATAGGCTTTAATTCCCTTGCTAAAAATCGCTCCATTTGATCTGCATAGTGCGGACTTTCAGGACGATTACTGGCACCAAATACATTGATGGTTTCTATTTTTGGTAAGCCTTCTCCAAACTTGACCATCATGATATAGGATTCTCCCTGTACACCTTTCCGCATTCCATTTTCCCAGTTCTGCGATCGCATGGCGGCAATCACATCATCCAGGCCCCAAAGAGGAAGCACTTTATCACCTCTTACCAGCTTTTGATATTCGCCCAAACCGACCAATTCTTTTCCAAAATGCGCCTTGAAATGCGCTTTGGCAGCCCGAATACCTTCTGCTGCTTCTTCTTTTGTAAGCGTGGTTTCAAAAGGCCTTCTCATTTTGTCAAACTGATCCCACCAGTAATAATAGACAAAAGCAAAAAGTGCAGCTCCCTCACTTTTCACTCCGGCAGATTTATCCCAGTTTTTTAGCACTTGTATTTGAGGAGCAATGTCAGAAAACTCAGCGCTATCCAATGAAAACATAGCCTGCATATTAGTTCTAAATGCAAGTTGACTAGGAAGTTTTTGATCGAATTTTATTTGTTCAAATTGCTCCCAAGAGATTTTTCCTGAATCCGGCATGATTTCCCTAAATCTCAGTGAGCGGTTATTATCTCTTTTGGAAAAATTCATCTCAGAGGGGAAATCATTTTGGTTTAGGTTATCCGAAAAAGCAGAAGCTTTAAAAGGGGAATGATTCGTATTATAGAGATATCCTGAGTTGGGATTTACTTGCTGAGGTAAGTCTCTAAAGTCATGGTATGCAGTCCAAAGAGTTTCTCTTGTATTTCCAGCTACAGTTCCGGTATAATCATACCCAGGTTTTCTAATAGGCAATAGTCCATTACTGACATAAAAAATGGTATCAAACTTATCCGCATAGACTGTATTGAAGCTGGTCAATTCCATTCTTTCCATGGCGGATTTCCATTCTGTAAAGTTTTTAGCTTTATTCATTCTCCACCATTGCTCTGGTGCGCCGATTCTATCTAAGGCACCCAATCGAATGGAAAAAGTTCCCTGATCAGTGACTAAGGTTGGGCCGTAAATACTTTTCCAGATGGTTTTAGGGACAGGAATCGTGAGCCAATCCCATAATTTTACTTTGAGCCAAATGGTCTTTTCCTCCAATGTCAGCCATTCTCCATCGACATAATATTGATCAGGGTTGTCGGGATTGCTTTGCAATTGGTACAAGTCCAGAAGATCCGGGAAGTTGACAGTATGTGCCCATCCCAAATTCTCATTGACTCCATGGAAAATCATAGCTCCCCCAGGAAATAAACCTCCCAACATGTTCCAGCCTTCCTCAGAATGCAAATGTGCCTCATACCAAGCGACTGGTCCTTCTAGCGGTTGATGTGAGTTGATAGCCAAAAAGCTTTCTCCTGAATCCGTTCTATCGGAATGAATCGCAATTGCATTCGAACCTTTGGGATTTGGATCAGGAAGAAGTAGCGTCACCTCACCGCTAAATATAGCTTGAACAGCTCTGTCAGCCCCCGACATTTGGGCCAATGACAAAATATATGCTGAAGCGATATCTGCTGTGCTCACCGGAAAGGCACGACTGTAAAGCATTTCTTTTGGATGCTGCAATGCATAATCGTTGATGCCAGCAGCATAGCCTTCCAAGACTTTTTTAAACTCGGCTGAAAAGGAACTTTCGTATTTCTCTTTAGCTATTTTTTGGGTTTCTAATAGCTGAACAAAAAAATCTACAGCTGCCCCTTCTTCTCCATAAACTCTTCCTACCAAGGCTTTGCCTGCAAGCATGGTTTTTTGAATTGTTTCAAAATCATCTTCCGCATGAGCCCAGGCCAAGCCATAAGCAACATCTGCATCGGTTTTTCCAAAAATATGGGGAACTCCAAAATCGTCTCTCGCTATTTGAATCTGTGAACTGTCCCAGCCGGACTCTTGGTGGACCGAGTTGCATGAACTCAGAAATACTATAAAAAGTAAAAAACTGCCAAATGAATGGTCAATGCGCATAGAGAAGATTTTAATCGGGAAATTAGAAGGTTAACGTCAGTTGTACAAGCTTGTTCGTAAAACAAAAATGAGGCTGTCTCATAAATAGCTCTAGTGTAAGCTTGAGCGCCTGTCTGACGCAGGCAGGGAGTCGAAGGCCATTTCTATCGTTGTGGCCAACATTTCGACTTCGCTCAATGTGACAAATTGCACTTTTGAGACAGCCTCATAGGGTGAAAAAGCAACTTATTTATTTAAACTGATAATCTACGCCGTAAACCTGGGTAAGTAAAGTAGGAGGAGCATCGAGTGCCACAGCAGATTTGGGGGCGATAGGACTTACCGGCGAATTGGCTGCCAGATAATTTTTCATCGCCTGATGCAAAGTATAGGCAGTGTTTTCTGTTTCCATGACACCTTTGAATCGGCAAAGCATATCATCAGGGTCTCCATCTCTTTCACAGGCACAAATGCTGTACACTCTATCAGGATCAATTTGTTTTCCATGAATCAATGCCTTCTGAACCCGTTGACCTTCCTCTCCAAAAGCCAAAAATTCGATTTCCATTCCTCTGAATTTGATGACCCATCCTCCAAATCGTTTGGATGCGTCTTTTGCAAATACATTGTTCAATTCCTTTTCCAACCATTCCTGAATTTGTTGTCCAGTTACTTTACCGGTACGAATCATAGAATCCACGGGCAGCATATCGAAAATGTATCCGTTGGTGATGGGGATATTTCCAGTTTTGTCAGGAGTCGTGTTGGGAGGACAAAACCTAAAACCATTTGAAAGGACTATATCTACCTCTGGAACCTGCCAACTCACGGCATCCAGAATCATGGTGTCTATAGGGTTTTCTATAACAAAGTACCGGTAGAGCGGAAGAGTACTATATCCGGCAATTTCAAAAATATCCTCTTGAAAAGGTCCTTCATTATTCTTGATGAGTTGAGATATTTTTGGGTCGGCTTTATTTTCTGTTGCGGATACCTCCAGCAATTCATAGTGATCAGACACCACCTTTCCATCTTGAATTTTTAATTCCAGCTTGCCTACAAATGAACCGAAAGCGCCGGGCTCTACCACTTTGGCATATTTTGATTGAATAGGTTTTCTTACTCTTTCATGGGTATCTCCACCGAGTATATAATCCACTCCCTCACAAGCCGGAATATTAGCCAAGTGAATCTGTTGTGAAAGACCTAAATGGGCAATAATCGCTACAAAAGCACATTTCTCCTGATTCCGAAGGACATCCACGTAGTGAGCTAGATTTTCTTCCGGTTTGGTATAGATGATCCCTTTGCTGTAGTTAGGGGACTGTCGGATAGGGACCAAATGATCGGTATACCCCAAGAAACCTATTTTGACACCATTTACTGTCCAGATATGGTAAGGAGGAAAGATCAGCTCGCCTTTTGTCTCCTCTCCCAGGTCGTGATACATATTGGCGCAGATTTTTGGGGCATGAAGCGAACCCAATAAATGCTGCATGGCTTTTTTGTAATAAATCACCTCCCAATTTCCGGGAAGGTATAGGTCATAACCCATTTCGTTGAGGAGAGGGACCATCGCTTCACCCGTTGTCCTTACAGATAGCTCGGAGCCTTGAAACATATCCCCCGTATCTATGACAAAGCTGTGTTCAGCTTTTGCTTTCTCCTTATCCAGAAATGTTTTGAGATGGGCATATCCTCCCGTTTTTCGATAGACAGCCTGATCATTTTCCCAGAATAACTCATCATGTGGATGGATTTGGCAATGCACATCCGTGGTTTGAAAAATACTGATGGTGAAAGAGCTCTTGTCTTTTTCTTTAGGTTCAGCTTCAGCAGGAAGACTGCCAAGACTAAGAAGGCCTGTTCCTGTACCGATTGCTCCCAGTTGGGAAAGGAATTTTCTTCTACTTGCTTTCATGGTTATTTTTGGGTTAATGGTAAAGAAAATCTCTGAATACGAGATTTTTGGAAAGGGTCAGTCTTCCCATTTAGACCCTAAAATACATCCAAAAAGTCTTTGGGTTTTGTGATTAGGATCACATTGCAAAAGAAAACCCTGAATTTCTTCAGGGCTTTAGCTTAGTTGGCTGAGGCTGTAAAGCGAATTACCTGATTCCGTTTGGGTTCGAGTGTTCTCAGATAAGCATAAATCGCTTTCAGGTCTTGTTCTGTCATTCCGGCATACATAGTCCAAGGCATAATGGTGTTAAATTCTCCCTGGGGAACTTGAGGGATCACATAAGCTGAATCGGTGTATTGTTTAAATCTTTGAACAAATGTTGCTTCGTCCCAATTTCCGATCCCTGTTTCAGGGTCAGGAGTAATATTGGATGAGGTTACTTTTGACCCATCAGGAAAAGGAAAATCTCTACCTCCTTCGAATGCTACTTCCTGAATGATCATTCCTTGAGGGTCTGCTTGAGTATGACATTCTATACAGCCTGAAGCATTCACAAGGTATTTTCCATAAGCCACCTGATCAGCCGGGTTTGGTTTTTTCATTGGCTCGGGATCTTTTGGTAAGGTGTTAAGGATTAGACTTACTGGAAAATCTGCTTTGGAATCAGGAACTTCACTTTCTACACTTGGTAATGAACGTATATAGGCAATGATGTCATAAATATCTTCAGGATCCATTTTTCCATAATACTTATATGGCATGAGTGGGAACATAGCTCTCCCATCATTGGTCACTCCGGTAGTTATGAGTCGATAAAGTTCTCCGTCTGAATAGTCTGAAATCCCAAATGGAGTGATGTTTTTGGCGTAAAATACACCTGGGAAACCCATCCCGTGATCAAATCTATCTCCTCCTTTACCAAGTGTTCCGGGGGCAGGAGGACCCGAAAATAATGAGAAATCCCGTTGAGAGTGGCAGTCCATACAGACGGCTACATGATTGGCGAGATAAGCTCCTCTTTCGATTCGGTCAGCGGTGTACTCAATTTTCAAATCTTCTGCAGGTGATACCTTGGGAAAAACAATGTTGAGGTAGGCGAAAACGCAAAGAAGAAGTAAAACAATTGCCCCTAACATCCAGCCTAGGATTTTAAATAATTTATTCATGGTGCGTAAAGGTTTGGTTATCAGAAAAGTACAAATAATAAAAATTAGATGGAAATTTTTGGGTATAAAATCAATATTTCTGTAAATGAAAAAATAATTGAATATTAGAATGGCATTTTTCAAAGAATTGATCAAGCTGCTTAAATGCAGATTCTATTTTTTCCTGTAAAAATCTTTGCCTGAGCTGTATTTCAGCCGTATTTTCGACTAACCTTACCAATTAATCAAAACTAAATTTATGATATCTAAAAGAAAGACATACATTCTATTGTTTGCTATGCTCTGGGCTAATTTTTCCATGGCACAGGAAAAAACAATTTTGAATAGCCTGGATCAAAAGGCTGAATTTTATGGTGCGATTTCCAAGCAAATTTGGTCCAATCCTGAATTGGGATATTTGGAAACTGAGAGCTCTGAGCTTTTGCAAAAGACTTTAAAAGATGCCGGATTTAGTGTTAAAGCAGGAGTGGCTGATATTCCTACTGCATTTGTGGCGGAATTTGGCTCAGGAGCTCCAGTGGTAGGGATTATGGCGGAGTTTGATGCTTTGCCTGGAGTCTCCCAAAAGGCAGCTCCTTTTAGAGAACCAGTTGTGGAAGGTGGAGCCGGTCATGCCTGCGGCCATCATCTTTTTGGTACGGCCTCAGTCGCTGCAGGAATTGCCGTAAAAGACTGGATGCAACAGAATAAAATTACCGGAACTATTCGTGTATATGGAACACCGGCTGAAGAAGGCGGTGGAGGAAAAGTGTACATGGCTAGAGCAGGGCTTATGGAGGATGTAGACGCGATGTTGCACTGGCATCCTGGATCCAAAAATGATGCTTCTGCCAGTTCATCTTTGGCTAATATTTCTACCAAATTCAGATTCTACGGTGAAGCTTCCCACGCTGCTGCAGCTCCTGATAGAGGAAAATCTGCCTTAGACGGGGTGGAAGCGATGAATTTCATGGTTAATCTTTTACGTGAACATGTACCACAAGAAACAAGGATGCACTATGTAATCACCCGTGGAGGTGAAGCTCCAAACGTAGTTCCAGCATTTGCTGAATCTTATCATTACGTGAGACACCCGAATGCAAGAGTGGTTAAGGAGATCTTTGCCAAAATGGTAGCCGCCGCTGAGGGTGCTGCGCAAGGCACACAGACTAAAATGGAGTATGAGGTGATCAATGGAGTTTACAATCTTCTCCCTAATGAGACTTTGTCCAGAATTATGCATAAAAACCTTCAAATGGTAGGTGGTTTGAAGTACAGCCCGGAAGAGACAAAATTTGCTCAGGATATTATTAAGACCTTTCCTTCCGGAGTAAATACCTCTCCAGAGGATGCCCAAAAAATCGCTCCATTTGAGGTAAATGAGAAAGGTTCTGGAGGTTCTACTGATGTAGGAGATGTGAGTTGGTTGGTACCTACGGCCGGATTGAATGTTGCTACTTGGGTGCCGGGTACATCTGCCCATACTTGGCAGGCTGTAGCCGCCGGTGGAACGAGCATTGGTCAAAAAGGTATGATGATCGCCGCAAAGACCTTAGCTTTAACAGCTTCAGATATATTCAAAAATCCAAAAGTAACTTCAGAAGCACAGGCTGAGCTGAAAAGAAGACAAGGAGAAGGGTTTAAATACGATGCCTTGGTTGGAGATAGAACAGCTCCGTTGGATTACAGAAAATAAAAAATTAGATAATAATCAACTCCGGCCTAAGGTCGGAGTTTTTTCTTGCCATTGGTGGAATTATCAAGCCTCATTTTTGAATGGATTTGTAAAAAACCTAACTTGAAAATCTATCCTTATTGCTATGAACAGAAGAAAATCTCTAAAAATCCTGGGCGCCTCAGGACTTGGAATCGCAGGATTGGCAATTGCTGATTGGAAATGGGAGTTGGTAGACCAATTGACTCACAAAGGCTTCTTTACTTGGAAAGAGGAAAAATTGATTTCGGCCATAGCGGATACGATTATTCCGGAAGGACTTCCTGCTAAAACGCCTACTCCTGAAGCAAAGCCCATCGGCGCTATGAGCACAGGTACGGATAAATTCTTGTTGCGTCTTTTCGAATATTGCTATGAAGAAGACACCCATCTGCTGTTGAGAAATCAGTTGGAGGCTTTGGATAAAACCAACTTTCTGAAAAAAGAACAGGCAGAACGGGAGGAGATTTTGATGGCCATGGCTAATTCTGAAATTGAACAGGAGAAAGAGTTTTTTAACCTCATGAAATCCCAGACTATTTATGGATTTACCACGGTTAAAGAAGTAATGGTGGATTATAGAGGCTATAAAGTCGCGGCAGGAGGTTTTTCTGGGTGTGTGGATGTAGCCTAGTTTATCTTTCCCAATTTCTATGAATATCACAAAAATATTTTACGCTGCTTGGGCAGTATTATTTGCCCTTTTTGCATATTGGCAATTCAATGACCCTGACCCCGAAGTCTGGGTAAGTACCTATGTTGTAGCTATTATCTTTTGCCTCTTAGGCTTTCGGGGCATTTTCCCAAAAATTCCCCTGACTGTATTAGTGGTAGCCTGCTTGGTAGGAGCCATATATTTTTGGCCTGAGTCTGTTAGCGATTGGATTGTACAGGAACTGGAACAAAAGAATCTCAGCATGAAAACTCCCCAAATGGAGGAAGCCAGAGAAACTTTTGGTTTGATGATTATCGCCTTGGTGATGCTTCCCGGTTTGATCAAAGCCTGGAAGGAATAGATTTATAGGTTTTTAACCTCAGCTATCAATTTCTCAAGTGAATCTTTTGCGTCTCCGAATAGCATCCTGTTTTTCGGATGGAAAAACAGTTCGTTTTCGATGCCTGCATAGCCCTTGCCCATGGATCTTTTTAGAACGATCACATTTTTGGCATTCCAAACCTTGATAATTGGCATTCCGAAAATAGGGCTATTAGGATCATTTTCTGCAGCTGGATTGACTACATCATTGGCTCCAATGACCAACACAACATCGACACTATTCATAGATTCATTGGCATCTTCCATTTCCAAAAGTTTTGGATAGGGAACATCAGCTTCTGCCAATAATACATTCATATGTCCAGGCATTCTTCCTGCTACAGGGTGAATCGCATAAGTCAGTTCTACTCCCTTTTCTTCCAGAATTTTCTCCAGATTATGAACAGTGTGCTGAGCTTGTGCCACAGCCAAACCGTACCCGGGTACTACGCTTACTTTATTGGCATAAGCAAGCAAAATTGCGGCATCAGTGACGGATATTTCTTTGACAGTTTCATGACTTCCTTCTTTTCCGGAAGAGCTATTACTACCACCTCCAAAAGATCCGATTATGACGTTGGTCAAGGATCGATTCATAGCGGTACACATGAGTACAGTTAGAATAGTTCCTGCTGAACCTACCAAAATCCCTCCTGTCAGCATGGCTTGATTCCCATACAAAAAGCCTCCAAATGCAGCGGCCATTCCAGTGAAGCTATTTAGCAAGGAAATGACTACCGGCATATCAGCACCTCCAATTGGCATCACAAAAAGAACTCCATAAAGCAGAGAGGCAAACAACAAGGCATAGATGAAACTCATTTCTGAGCATCCTACTACCACCATCCAGGCAGCTAATCCAAATAATAAAATCAACAGAGCAATATTGATGAATTGGCCTGCAGGAAGCGCTTTGTCTCCGATTTTTCCTTCTAATTTCCCATAAGCTACGATAGAGCCAGAGAAGGATACCGAACCAATAATCAAGCCCAAGAGAATTACCAAAAGCATCCCTGATTCTGTTTCCTGACCATGTCGTAAATGATCGAATTCAACAAGAGAAATGACTGCAGCACAGGCTCCTCCCATACCATTGAAAAAAGAAACCATCTGGGGCATGGCAGTCATTTTTACTTTGAGCGCCATTCGGGTGCCAATGACAGTTCCAATGATCAGTCCAGCCAGGATAAGGGTATAGTTGAGCCATTTATCGGCAGTAAGTTCTTCTTTGAAAAGTATGGTTGCTATAATTGCCAAACCCATTCCATAACCGGCAATTAAATTCCCTTTTCTTGCCTTGTCCGGGCTGGAGAGCATTTTCAAACCCAAAATAAACGTAATAGAAGCGCCTATATAGCAAAGCTCCAAAATGCTGAGTCCTAGTAAATCTGTCATCATATTACTTGGATTTTTTCTTAAACATTTCGAGCATTCTGTTGGTGACCACAAATCCACCCACCACATTCAGCGTACCCAGAATAACTGCTAAAAAGCCCAGAATTAATGCATAGTAGTTGCTGGGATCTGCTTGGAGCATGATGATAATAGAGCCGATGATTACGACCCCATGAATCGCATTGGCGCCAGACATCAAGGGAGTGTGAAGAACAGCGGGAACATTCGATATCACTTCAATTCCCAGAAATACCGAGGTGATGATCAGGAATATGAATTCCCTGTTTTCATAAAAAAGGCTTAATAATTCTTCCATAGTCTAGACTGGATTTCTGGGGAAAAGGATTGATTTTACGCGTTCGCTTTGGATACTTCCTTGGTGAGTGACACAGGTGTTGAAAACAATATCATCATCCCAATTCAGGTTTAAAGCGCCAAACTCTCCGATTATCAGTTTGAGGAAATTGACCATATTTTTTCCATACATTTTACTGGCATCCAAAGGCATGGTGCTCGGTAAATTGGAGTTTCCAAGGATACTGACTCCATTGGAATTGATGGTTTGATTGTCTTGGGTAAGCTCGCAGTTTCCTCCAGAGGATGAAGCTAAGTCTATGATGACCGATCCAGGAACCATTTCGGCAACTGTTTCTTTGGTGATCAATAGAGGAGCTTTTCTGCCGGGAATCTGAGCGGTACAGATGATGATATTTGATTTCTTAGCATGCTCCTGGATCAATGCCTGCTGTTTGGCTTTGTATTCTTCGCTTTGTTCGACAGCATATCCTCCTGCTGTGGCTTCATCCTTGGCGCCTTCCACTTTGATGAATTTGGCTCCCAAACTTTTCACTTCCTCTTCGGCAGCTGCACGCACGTCGAAAGCTTCCACAACTGCACCCAAGCGTCTTGCAGTGGCAATGGCTTGCAGTCCTGCCACCCCGGCACCTAAGACCAAAACTTTGGAAGGAATGATGCTTCCAGCAGCGGTCATAAACATGGGGAAGAAACGAGGGGAATGAGATGCTGCCATCAAAACAGCCTTGTATCCAGCCACCGTTGCCATGGAAGATAGTATATCCATCGCCTGTGCCCGGGTAGTTCTGGGGACATTATCCATAGAGAAGCTCGTGATGCCCAGTTTTAAAAATCTTTCCACCAAACCTTTATTTGAAAGAGGCTGAAATACACATACAAGTACTTGTTCCGCTTTCAAAGTTTCCAATTCTGTAGAAGTTGGTGGATTGATTCCCAGGATCAAATCGGCTTTTAGGACATCTTCCCTTTGGAAGATTTTTGCACCTGATTTTTCAAAATCAGTGTCAGAAACGAAAGCATGGTTTCCAGCTTGGCTTTCCACCCACACATTTACTTCTAAGGAAATAAGGCTTTTTACACTTTCAGGTAATAAGGCAACCCGATGTTCTCCCTCGGGTTCTTTTAAAAGGCCAATGGTCATGGACGGTGATTTGATGCTAACTCCCTCAATTTAAGGGTTTATTAGGTAAATGAAAATCCTTTGAAAATTAAAGTACTTAAAGAATCAAAAATTACTTGTTATAGTCCCTTCTCAGATCGGTTACAAAAAAATATTGAAGGAATTTATAAAAGTTGATTTGGTTCTAAGGTTTTCAAATCAGAATCAAAATGTCGATTTGAAGCCTTTAAGGATAGGTTTAATTGATTTAATTAATGAATATGAATAATGCGATATTGTGAGATTCATGCAATTTGTTTAAGTCTTTCAGCAATTTGTATACTTTTTTGGGTTTTGCTTGTTAGACCTTTGTACTCTATCAAAATCGAAAAATCATGACTTCAATAGATTTATCCAAACCAGTTTTAGTTACAGGAGCAACGGGTTTTGTTGCCGGGTGGATTGTTAAAAAGCTTCTTGAAAAAGGAATGACCGTCCATGCAGCTGTAAGGGATCCTGAAAACGCCAAAAAAACCAATCATTTGAGGGATTTGGCAAAGGATACACCCGGGGAAATCCTGTTTTTTAAATCTGATTTACTGGATGAAGGAAGCTATGAGGAAGCCATGAAGGATTGCGAATTGGTTTTCCATACCGCTTCTCCATTTACCTCCAATTATAAAGACCCTCAAAAAGACTTGATCGATCCGGCCGTAAATGGGACAAGAAATGTATTGGAGCAAGCCAATAGAACAGCCTCGGTAAAAAGAGTGGTAGTGACCAGCAGTTGCGCAGCTATTTATACCGATGCAAGCGAAGTAGCTCATACACCGAAAGGAATGTTGACTGAGGAAATATGGAATACAACTGCCTCTTTGGATTATCAACCTTATTCCTATTCCAAGACTTTGGCAGAAAAAGAGGCATGGAAAATTGTTAAATCCCAGTCTCAATGGGATTTGGTGGTGGTGAATCCATGTTTGGTACTAGGACCGGCAGTAAATCCGGGAACAGCGACTTCAGAGAGTTATACCATCTTAAAACAGTTGGGTGACGGCACTATGAAAATGGGGGTTCCAAATTTAGGTTTGGGGATCGTAGATGTTCGGGATTTGGCAGAAGCACATTTGAATGCAGGTTTGCTTCCTGAGGCAAATGGTAGAAATATTATCTCTGCACACAATACCAATATGCTGGAAGCCGCAAAAATTCTCCACAAGCACTTTGGGGATAAATATCCTGTTCCAAAGAAAGCTCTGCCCAAATGGTTATTGATGCTGGTCGGACCTTTTGTCAATAAAATGATTACCCGAGATTTTGTAAAAAAGAACGTAAACGTAGCCTGGAAAGCAGATAATTCTAAAAGTATCCGAGAACTTCAAGTGAGCTATAGATCGCTGGAGGAAACAATGGTGGATTCATTTCAGGTGATGATTGATCATAATTTAGTAAAAGGGTGAAAGAGGTTTTTATCATAGATTCCATATCAAAGGCCCATCAGGTTCTTGGCTTACCCAAACTGCTTCATCCGTTGGTTTCTGTGGTCAGGCAAAAAGATATTCAGCTAGAGCAGATTCAAGAAGGAATGAAAATCAGGATAGATTTATTCCAAATCTGGCAAAAGGAAGGAATGGATTGCGAAATGGGATATGGAAGAAGTTCTTATGACTTCAGGGAAGGCACTTTAGCTTTCATCAAAGCTGGCCAAGTACTCACTGCTGGAAATAAGGAGATGAACCCAAGTTCCGAAGGTTGGCTGCTCTTATTTCATCCAGACTTGATAAGAAAAAGTGATTTGGGGGAAAGTATCCATACCTATGGGTTTTTTGATTATGAGACAAATGAGGCTCTGCATGTGTCAGATGGGGAGAAAAAGTCATTGTCAGAGTTGATCGAAAAAATTGAACTTGAATTAAAGCAACCTATCGATAGGCACAGTCAAAATTTGATTCTAACGAATATTGAATTGCTATTGGGGTATTGTCTGCGATATTATGACAGGCAATTTTACTCCCGAACCAACCTCAATCAGGATTTGGTTAGTCGATTTGAAAAAATCCTTCGGGAATACTTTGATTCAGAAATGCCCGGAGAGAAGGGGCTTCCGACGGTCAAATACTTAGGTGAAAAAATGAATATGTCATCCAGGTATTTGAGTGATTTGTTAAGAAAAGAAAGTGGAAGAAATGCACAGGAATATATTCATCATATTCTAATTGAAAGGGCGAAGAATTCACTTTTGGGAACCAAAGAAGCGGTATCTCAGATTGCCTATCAACTGGGATTTGAGTATCCTCAGCATTTTACCAAACTTTTTAAGAGTAAGACTGGAATGTCGCCTCTGGAATTTAGAAACTTGAATTAAGCCATGCCTTTTCGTCAATTTGGAGGAAGAGTGACAGATTCACTCAAAAATAGATATCAGCAATCGCCTAACTGGAGCGATGGTAAATTTCAGAATTTACAGGATACCAGTATGAGTATTAGCCTGAAAGACTTTCCTAAAATCCTGTACCAGCAATTAAGTGGTCGTTCTGATAGAACACCTAATAAGCCACTGCCTATCAGGAATTTTGATCATCAGAAACTAATGGATACTTCTGAGAAGATGATGTATGCCTGGTATGGTCATTCTGCGGTATTCATGAGGCTCAACGGATTGAATATGTTGATCGATCCTATGCTTGGGCCAGATGCATCTCCCATCGGACCCATCACTACCCAACGATTTTCGAAAGATAGCCTGGATCTGATCGATGATTTTCCTGAGATTGATCTCTTGTTGATGACTCATGATCATTATGATCACTTGGATTTTGAAAGTATTAAGAAGCTGAAAAATAAAACCAAGCGATATTTTGTGGCTTTGGGATTGAAAAGGCATTTGGTCAGTTGGGGAGTGGATTCAGCCTTGATCACCGAGTTTGATTGGTGGGAGGAGCAGGAGCTGGGAGGTATGAAAGTTACTTTTACCCCAACACGACACTTTTCAGGGCGGGGACTCACGGACAGAGCAAAGTGTCTTTGGGGAGGATGGGCTTTTCAGACTGCAGCAGAATCCATCTGGTTTAGTGGAGATGGAGGCTATGGTCAGCACTTTCAGAAAATCGGAGAGCATTTTGGTGGATTTGACTTCGCATTTATGGAATGTGGGCAATACAATGAACATTGGAGACAAATTCACTTATTTCCGGATGAATCAGTTTTTGCTGCCCAAGATGCTTTTGCAAAAAAGATTATGCCTGTGCACTGGGCGGGATTTACTTTAGCTCCTCATCATTGGAAAGAGCCAGTAGAAATTTTCACTGCAACTGCAAAAAGCCGGCAAATGGATTTTGTGATCCCTCAAATAGGAGAGTTGAGAAGCGTGGAGGAAAATCACTGGAAAGAGTGGTGGAGGGAATATTGAAAAATTTCAAGGAATTTTTCCTGAGATAAACTCTGAAAAGGTAAATTGATAAAAAAACATTCCTTGACCTTAGCCTATTTCAGAGAATACTGCCTTGCCAAACCGGGTGTATCAGAAGATACTCCCTTCGATGCTAACACGCTTTGCTTTAGAGTGGGAGGGAAGATTTTTGCAATCACTGACATAGAACAATTTGATTTTATCAACTTAAAATGTGATCCAGAGCAAGCTATTGAGCTAAGAGAACGCTTTTCTGGAATTACTCCTGGATACCACATGAATAAAAAGCTGTGGAATTCAGTGTCTGTTTTGGGTGAGGTTCCCGATCAATTGATTTTAGATTTGGCAGACCAATCTTATGAGTTGATATTTGCTTCCTTACCAAAGAAGTTACAAGCCGAAATCCTACCATGACATTTTTTTCAGTTTCAAAACTCAGTAAATCTTACCAATCTATTCCCGCTTTGAAGGATTTTTCATTGCAGATGGAAAAGGGAGATTTCATTTCGATAGTAGGTGAAAGTGGTTCTGGAAAATCAACACTTCTAAGAATCATGGCTGGTTTGGAGACAGAGGATGAGGGAGAGGTATTATTAAATGGTGAAAAAATTCTCAACCCTAAGAAAAAGCTGGTTGCAGGATATGATGAAGTCAAGTTGATCCATCAGGATTATCACTTATATCCTAATAGTTCGGTGGAGGAAAATATACTCCGGCCTCTTTTGCATTATGATAAAGCTTATGCGAAAAACAGGCTTGAAACCTTGCTTCGACAGTTCGGGCTAGAAGGATTCAGAGAAAGACTTCCCAGACAACTTTCAGGAGGACAGCAGCAAAAAGTAGCTATAGCCTCTGCTTTGGCCATCGAACCTGAGGTCTTATTGTTAGATGAACCATTTTCCTCTTTAGACACCATTCAAAAGCATCAATTAATAGCAGATTTGGGTAAATCCTTGAAGGAAATGAATTCCTCGGTGATTTTCGTGACCCATGATTTGGATGATGCGCTTAGATTAACTGATAACCTGATCATTCTTCAGAAAGGTAAAATCATACAACAGGGGAATTCTCGAGAACTTTGTGAGCATCCGAAGACGAGATATGTGGCCCGGCTTTTCTCTCCAATCAATTTGATTCCTGACAGGATCAATAATTATTTAAGGCCTAATGAAGTCAAATTGAGGACTAAGGGAGGTTTGTTGGGGCATGTGGTAGACTCCCGTTTTTTGGTCCACTACAATTCCCTTCGAATTCAATTAAAAAATGGTGGAGAAATCTGGGAAGTGGATGACACTGCAAGAAAATACCAGGTAGGCGATCGGGTGTATTTGCTTTGGGATGAAGAGAAGGTAATGGTTTTGAAAAAATAAAAAACCCTCCAAAGGTTAAATATCCCTTGGAGGGTTTCGAGTAGTTTCACTAATTGGCTGATATCCCTTTCGAGGTCAGGCTGAGCGGAGTCGAAGCCTTTTGAGTAAATAATTACAAATAGAATCTAGGTACTGCCAATTGCCTATTTTTCAGCTTTCAAAATTTAGCTTTCTGAATTAATCTTTCAGCCTTCCTCATGTTCTCCATGCTCTCCATGAACATGTCCATGAGAAAGCTCATCCTCTGTAGCTTCTCTCACCTCGATTACAGTTCCTTCGAAATGCAGATCAAAACCCACCAATGGATGATTAAAGTCCAATAATAAATTCTCGCCTAAATCCTTGAGAACCTTTGCCTGCATGGAATAACCGTTTTCATCCATCAAGGGTAAAAACTCTCCTTCTTTGATCATTTCCTCCGTAAAGCCTCTTTCTTTTGAAAATTGCTCTTTGGGAAGAGTGATCAACAATTCGTCATCAGGCTCTCCATAAGCTTCTTCTGTTGTTAGACTGAAGTTAAAATCATCCCCTTCTTTTTTACCGGCTAATAATTCTTCAAACTTTTCCGGAAGTCCACTTTGTCCAAAAAGGAAGTAGAATGGATCTTCTTCATCTCTCACTTCCACGCTGAATGGCACGGATTCTATATCATCTTCTACTTTGCTAACTTTTAGTTCGTAGGTTAATCCTACCACTGCGTTTTCTGTGATTTTCATTTCTTACTTGATTATGCCGTATTTCAGGCGAATGCTGATTCTTTCTTTTAATACTTCCCACTTGCTGCGGGGAGTTGATTTTTCCAAAGGTTTGGTAGCCTTGAAAACGAAATATTGATAGTCTTTTTCTTCGTAGAAAACGGAATATGTTTCCATTTTCTCCAAATAAAAACCATTTGCTGTGAGACTTTTGATCAGATCGCCTGAGTCTAAAGGCTGATCGATTACCTGAAGTTTTTCTGGTTCATTTTCAATCATCCACTGAAGATAACGCGGAGAGGGAATATGGATGAAAACTACAGAGTCCTGATTGGCATGTTGTTGTATAGTCTGAAAAAGCCTTTGATGCTGGTCCACAGGAATATGTTCCAAAACATCCGGAAATACGATGAAATCAAAGCTTTGCCCTATTTTTTGAAAATCAGACATATCCGAAACTTCAAACTTCAGGTTGCTTTGATCTTTCCATAGAGCCCTAGCCTTTTCAATACTTTCTGGGGAAATATCTACAGCCAAAACTTCTCCGTCCTTGACCAAATTGGCCAGTAAATAAGATACTGTTCCGATCCCACATCCAACTTCCAAAACTCGGTGATGTGATTTCAGGCCAGCCATCACCACCTTATCCAAAATGCTGAGATGCCGGGAATTGATTCCGGTTTTTTCCTGTTTTTCGGAAAACTGGTCGTAAAAACTGACTACTTTATCTTTAGGATCTTCCATTTTTCTCTTTGAATGTCATCATTACTCCACCGATCAAAGCTACCAAAATCAGGTACTGGAAAATGATCATTGGAGTTTTTGTGGAAAGATAGCTACTCGGGGCAAAGGTAAAGACTATTTCATGACTACCCTGAGGTACATCCAACCCCCTCAATAAATAATTGGTTCGCAGGATAGGAGTTTCCTTTCCGTCTATGGTAGCAATCCAGCCTTCTGGATAATAGATTTCGGAGAAAACAATCAATCCCGCTTGATCCATTTCTGCTTGATACCGGAGTTCGTTGGGGCTTTGAGAGGTCAAAGTGACTTGACCTACTCCTCCAGCAACTTCCCCAAACTCACCGGTATTCAAAGTAGCCTGGGTTTTGGTATCAATCTCTCCAATTTCCTTTATTTCTTCTTCATTGCTTGCAACAGAAGAAACTTGAAGCGGTACCCAAGCAGGACCGTTTGCTTCCGGGTTTTGGAAAACTGCATTAGCCTCCTTTCCCGCGATCAGGTATTTGGTATTGAGCATATTGATAACTCCAATGCCATCCCAATCGAAAGTGCCTTCCTGGGCTTTTCCAACAAAGGACTGAATCTCATCTTGCAATTGATAATCAATCAAATCCTGATAGCGTCTCAGTTTGGCACCATGGTACCCACCTAAGCTATATAACCTGTAGCTGGTTCTCGCTCCTTGCGTCAAAGACTCCGTTAGACTCAAAACTCTGAAGTATCCAGGATCCGCAGTGATTTCCTTTTCTGCAGGAGTCTCCGCGAAAAATTGTCGGGATGGATTTCCCTGAAATGATTCTTCATTTAAATACCTTCTATTGATACTCCACAAATCTATGCTGACTAAAAGAATCAAAGCTGCTCCGAGAATCATGTCCGATATTTTTCCTTTGATTCTGAAATAAACCAAGGCAAAAGCAGCTGCAATCAAGCCAAAGCTTTTCCAGGCAGATGCAGAGAGCATGGCTTTACGGTCTTTTTGCAAAGCGGAAGCTAACCAGTCCGGTAAGCTTGAATCTACTGCCCCCTCAAAACGGAAAAATGCACCTGAGGCTATTGCCAAAAGCAATACCAGGCCTCCTACAATGGCACCCGATAGGTACAAGGGTTTCAAGTCACCTTTTTGAACCAACCTTTCCAAAGAAATCATTCCCAAGACAGGTATGGCAAAAAGCGTCATTCCCAATGCCATGGACACAGCCCTAAACTTGTTGTATCCCGGAAGTACATCAAATAGGAGGTAATTAAACCAAGCTAGATTCTTGCCCCAGCTAAGCATCAGTGAAAAAATGATGATGACTCCGAAAGCGATCAAGCTTTCCTTTGGAGCAGCCCAAAAACCCAGGATTGCCAGAAATACCAATATCACTCCTCCATAGATAGGACCTCCCGTAAATGGCTGATCGCCCCAATAGGTTGGAGCAGATTTAATAAATCCATTGATTTGTGCAGGGTCCACTCCATTGTTTCGTAAGGCTTTTTCAGCCTCTGAATTTTTGGGAAGGGGAGTTTGACTTCCGCCACCGTAAAAATCAGGAACCAAAAGAGTGAGTGTTTCCAGTTTACCATTGGACCAGTTGAATGCATAATCCTTATCCAATCCGGCAGATTCCGTTTCCAAAGTCGCTTTTCCGCGGGTTGAGTATGGACTGTACTCCAAGGCGGTAGCCAGTCTTCCCAAATTCCCGCCAACTGCTAAAATGGCTCCAATAGCTAGATATCCAATCGCTTTTGCAATAGGTGCGATTCCTTCTTTTTTCCAATCAAAAGCAAGCCTTACCAAGACATAAATCACTGAGACGATTAAGGTATAATAAGTGATTTGAAGGTGATTGAATTTAAGTTGTAGCAAAAGGCCGACAGCCAATAAAGCGGCGCCCAAAATATGCTTCTTTTCAAAGGCCAAATGAATACCCGCAAGAATCAGCGGAATCAGGCAAACAGCCCAGATTTTCGCATTATGCCCTGCTTCTAGGGAAAGTAGGTTATAGGTGTTGAATGAAAACGCGATAGCTCCCGCAATGGCGAATATGGATCGAACACGAAAACTCAACAATAAGATATACATGCCCAGCATCCCGAAAAACAGACCGTTGATAGGGTGTGGAAGACCTAAAGTCAAAACAGATACCAGTGCATTGGTGATGTCGCCGGGAAATTCCAAACTGATAAAATAAGCCGGCATACCTCCAAACATGGAGTTGGTCCAAAGTGCCTGTTCACCCGTTTCGGCTCTATAATCCAGAACTTCCTTGGCAGACCCTTCCCATTGAAGTATGTCGCTTTGGAAGATGACTTTTCCATCGAAAACCAATGGAGAAAAGTAAAAAACGATCAGTAAGTAGAACACCCCAACGCCTATTAGATGCGGGAGGATTTGTTTTTGAAAATTCAACTGCATGGATGGTGATTTTCTTAAAATGGACAGAAAGCGTGCAAATTAGGAATTAAAAGCCAAAAGCCCGTGGGATTTAGCGCAAATAGACTTTCCTTGGGGCGTGAAAATTAGTACTTTTGCAGCAAATAGCGGAATAACCACATGTTTGATAATTTAAGTTTGAAACTGGACCGGGCTTTCAAAACCCTGAAAGGAACCGGAAAAATCACCGAAATAAACGTTGCAACCACGGTTAAGGAAATCAGAAGAGCCCTAATCGATGCTGACGTTAACTATAAAGTAGCCAAGGAAGTCACTGACACCATCAAGACCGAAGCCTTAGGGCGGGATGTGTTGATCTCTGTATCTCCGGGCCAATTATTGGTGAAAATCACCCAAGAGGAGCTGACCAAATTGATGGGCGGCACCAAGGCGGATATCAAACTCAGCGGAGAGCCTGCGGTTGTTTTGATTTCCGGTTTGCAGGGTTCTGGTAAAACAACCTTTACCGGAAAACTGGGAAGCTATTTGAAAAAGCAGGGACGTCAGGTCTTGTTAGTAGCCTGCGATATTTATCGTCCGGCTGCGATCGATCAGTTGAAAGTTTTGGGTGAGCAAATCGGCGTGGAGGTTTATGCCGAGCCTGAGAATAAAAATGCGCTGGAAATTGCCAACAATGCGATTGCCTATGCGAAGAAGACCGGGAAAAAGACGGTGATTGTCGATACTGCAGGTCGCTTGGCAGTGGATGAGCAGATGATGAATGAAATCGAGGCCTTGAAAAAAGCTTTGAAGCCTTCTGAGACCTTGTTTGTGGTGGATTCTATGACAGGTCAGGATGCTGTGAATACTGCCAAGACATTTGATGAGCGTCTCGATTTTGACGGGGTGGTATTGACCAAATTAGATGGTGATACCCGAGGTGGTGCTGCTATTTCCATCCGTCACGTGGTCAATAAGCCTATCAAATTTATCTCCACCGGTGAAAAGATGGAGAATCTGGATGTGTTCCATCCGGATCGTATGGCCCAGCGAATTCTGGGTATGGGTGATGTGATCTCTTTGGTAGAGCGTGCTCAGCAGTCTTTTGATGAGGATGAAGCCAAAAGAATCAATGCTAAAATCCGTCAGAACAACTTCAATTTTGATGACTTTCTGTCTCAGTTGGAGCAGGTGAAGAAAATGGGAAATATCAAGGACTTGATGGGGATGATCCCTGGAATGGGTAAGGCGATGAAGGGATTGGATATAGATGATGATTCATTTAAACCGATCGAAGCGATCATTCGCAGTATGACGCCTTTGGAAAGAGAAAACCCGGATGTGATTGATGGAAGCAGGAGAAAGCGAATCGCTGACGGTTCGGGAAGAACAATCACTGAAGTGAATAATCTGATGAAGCAATTTGCCGATATGCGCAAGCTGATGAAGCAAATGAATAAAATGGGCGGAGCCAAAGCTGCTATGAGTAGAATGATGCCTGGAATGGGAAGAAGATAAATGCAGAAGTATAAAGTAAGAAATCTGAAAAACCCGGTCTGAAAGGATCGGGTTTTTTGGTGATAAAATTGTGTTAGTCATTGGACTAACTATTTTATGATTTTTTTCTTGGATTTTTCGATTGAAAACTATTTTTTGCGATTGTTAAACTTTTAATAAATATGTTTTATAAACCAAACCAAACCAAACCAAACCAATATTTAAATGGAGTGGTGTATGGGCAGTGATGCTGGGGGTATTGCTTCTATCTTCCTGCCTGGAAGATGAAAATGAGCAAGCTTTTCAAAAAATCAATCCTGAGATTGAAGCAGCCAAGAGCTGGTATGAAAGCTTTGATAAGGAGTACCAACCTGCTGAAAACGCAAGACAATCGTCTAAAGCTAAAGGCAAGCCCGATTGGAGTCAATCCAAGATTTACCGACAAGCTGATGGGAAAAAAGTCATCGAAGTAAGGTTTAATTTTGAGCAAATTGACATTCCCAGTCATTTGAAAACGGAAGAATTGTCTAAAAATTCAGTGCTTCAAACCTTGCTGTTGTACCCAAAAGAAAATGGAACTTATATTCCTTATTTTTTGGTCATTTATCCGGATGACCCAAATTTCCAATTTGAGCAGGAGGATTTTCATCGGGGTGCTTATCAATCTATTCCCGAAGAATTTTCCGGAGTTTACCGATTTTACCGATGGAACGGTAATTTTATTGGAGGATGGCGTATAAAGAATGGAGTCAAAACACACCGATTAAAAGAATTCAAATCAAAAACCAAAAGTGAATCCTCGAGAATTTCATCAGGTACACTTTATTGTTATGTAATAGAGACGACATGGTACACCTACACCTGTTTTGAAGGAATTGGCTGTACCACTCCCCAGGAAGATGGTCGTGATATCAACGGAGTTGAGTGCGAATATGTTTTAGCTCCTCCTTCGCCCATGGATCCTGATACGGGTGGCGGCGGAGGAGGTACTCCGCCAAGCGGTAATGAATGTGAGCAACCTGAAGGGAATATTTTGGATGTACCTGTAGAGTGTGAGGAGGAGGAAATTGATTTAACTAAGTTGTCAAATTGTCATCAGTTTCTTATAAATGAATTGATTGGTTCATCTCAGGCTGAATTTCGTGTGATTTTCGAAAAATTTTCAGGCTCATTACCTCCACCATACAACTTCAATGTAAAATTTCAATATGGTAATTGTCCTAATTCATCTGCTGGTTGCACTTCTCCTTTACTAATAAATAATGAAGCTGTTATTAATTTAAATAAATCAATTATTTCAAATTCTACAGATTTATCTATAGCTCGAACAGTCCTACATGAAATGCTACATGCTTATTTTTTGTTTTTAGAAGATTTTCCGACAGAAAACCAAGATTTAAATACTCTGCTAAATTATTATATAGCTAAATATAATATTCCTAGTAATATAAATTATAATCCTATTCATCATAACTTATTTGTAGAAAATATGTTTTTAAATGATATAGCTCTTGAGTTACGTAATTTTGCAGAAGGGTTAGGTTATCCTACTTCTGTTTTATCTAATAATGAATTTTTCATTGATATGGCATGGGCTGGGTTAACTGATACTGATGTGTTTAATAAGCTAAGCATCAGCCAAAAAAATCGTATTTCAAATATTTATTACTCTGAATTAAATGGAACATCGTCAATTGGTACAATCGCTTGTAATTAATTATATTTTTGTTTTTTTATTCGGATATGTGAGTACGGGGTGTACTCCGAAAGGGTCAACAGCCAACCTAGACAAGAGGATTTACCCGTTTGTTAATTGGTTATTTGCACAAGAAAATCAAAGAAGTGAAGCAAAATCAATTTTACTGTTGTCTGAGTCAGATAATTCTTGGGTGGAAGATTATTTAAAGAATTCAACTGACATGAATAATCTAGAGGAATTGGATGGGCTTTCATCCAAGAGGTTAGATGAAGTATTGAGTAAAGAAGATTGGACTTATATTCTTGATCACTCTAAAGAAAGATTGGAGTTTGATTCCTTGCTTTTGGGTTCGAATATTGAACTTATCTCTGAAAATGAACTAAGGGCACTAATTTCAAAAAGTTCTGACAGGTTAATAAAAAGACACTCAAATGAACTATTAAGAAAGTTTCAAACATATACTGCAATCTCAAAACCGATTTTCTACCAAAATGGCAACTATGTTTTTTTATATATTCAAACAAATACCTTAGATGGGATGGATGGCTCTGAAGGCTTTGCTATATACAAGAAAACGCAAGATGCTTGGGAAAAAGTGGTAGTAGTTGGGTTAAAGGACTTTTAAATTTTAGAATATGTCAAAATTGAAACTAACAGCATTTTTTGTCTTACTCTTTACCACCTCCTGCCTTAGGACCACTGATGAAAAGTGTATTTCAGTCCTTACTTCTGAAGCTCAAATTCAGGATTCTATTCCCAGTGGGTTGAAGATGGATGATAGGATTTACTCAGTTTGGATCAAATTAAAAGGGAAAGTGGATCATGATATTCAATTCAATGAATTTTCCCTTCCGGCTGGTGTAGTGGATACCTTGATCACGAATCGGGATTGGTATAGTCCTACTTTCCATTATTCTCTTTCAAATGAAGAGGGAGGGAATGTTGAATTGGATATTTGTGTTGGGTTTTCCTATTCACTCTTGTGATTTGAAAATTATCCGAATTATTAGAATCAATCGAAGCCCAGTCTGAAAAGATCGGGTTTTTTATTAAAAATTTTATTCTTTCTTTCTTTCGAAAACAATTAAAAAGAAAGATTATGAAAAAAAATTATTTTAACTCTATTTCTATTTTTTGGTCTGTATATTCAAAATAGTTCTTTTGCCGACGCAACAAGATATTTTTGCACAGAAACATGGTCTAATGGGCACACTACCTATACAAGAGAAAACCATTGTTATGGAACACAATCAGGATGCGAGGCTAGTTGCCAAATCGCAGAGGGTTGCACAAAAGAATGTGCGGAAGATGAAGATCAGGCAGCACCAGGTTTTGGATAAAAAAATGCTCCATATAAAATTATGCAAACATTAAGATTTATTGGATTTTTAATATTTGTTGGGTTAGGTTGTAAAAGTAATGAGCAATTTATTATACCAAAACAAATTAGTGTACAGCCACAGGCTAAAATCATTTCCTTAGACCAAGTTTTCCGAAAAGTTAAGGTACTTACACTACAAGGGGAAACAGGGCTTTTTTCGATTTATCGAATGATGCCATATCAAGGAGGGTTTTTATTCACAGACACCAAAAAGGAGAGGGTTTATATTTCTGACGCTCGAGGTAAAGTTAGCCTGTTCATGGATCAAAAAGGGGAAGGGCCTGGCGAATATCGTTCTATTTGGGACTTGAAAATTCATCCAAATGGAGAGGACTTTGCTATTTTGGACCGAGGATTAGCAAAGGTTTTGATTTATGATTCAAAGGGTAATTCGGTTAAAGAGTTGTCTATGAAAAGGCGCTTGATGAGTTCGATTAATTCCTTTGATTTTTTGGATTCTGAAAGCCTCGTATTTTTCACCAGCGGATCGCCGGGTGTTAAATTTTTGGTTTTAAACTTATCTACTGAGTCTTTAGAGTTGAAAGTTCCAATTGAAAATGAATTGGATGGTTTAGCTTTTGGAAATGACAGGTCGATGACATTTGTCAATGATAGGATTTCTGTTATTTATCCTTTAAGCCGAAAAATAGAACGGTACACAACTGATTTTTCCAGAGAAGAAGATGTCTTTTTGGATTTTGATAGGTATCAGATTTCGGAAGATGAAATAAAAGAAATAGCAAATGACCAGAACAGAATGTTTGAGTTAATTCAAAATGATGTGAATAAAAAAGCACATTCATTCTCTTTGGTGGAATCTCCCAACTTTTATTTTACTTCCTATTATGTAGGCTCCTTTCAAAATGGAGAATATCTTCATACCATTATCAAGAAAAGAGATGGAGAGAATTTAACGTATAAAGCTGTAGCCATCGATGGTGTAAAAGTGGACTTAGTACTAGTTGGCAGGAATCAAGGAGATGAGATGATTTATTCTTTAAATCCTGAACAAATTGAAATGATGAATTCAGAAAATATTTCGATTTTATCAAATGCCTTCAAAATTGATGTGAAACCTGAAAAACCAATATTAATATTTGGTACCCCTAGATAAGTAGTAGTTAAAAAGTATTTTAAAAACCCGGTCTGAAAGGATCGGGTTTTGTTTTCTGTGCTGAACAAATCTTGATAATGCTTTTTGAAAACAACAGTTTTACCAAAATTTCTTGCTTCTTGCCTCTCGCTTCTAAATTCTATCCTCTAATTTCGTTTCTAACCTTTAATACACCTTCTTATCCTCTTTCTTCTTCCATAGCTCGAATACTTTTTGGGATTCCTCCCGCATTCCGTTGAGCATGGGAATCTTTCGGTCGGCTGGATCGATTTTGATTTCTTCATAGATAAAATCATCGTCGAATCCTGCATCGGCTGCGTCTTCTTTGGTGCAGGCATAAAAGACTTTACTCGGCCTGGCCCAGAAAATAGCTCCCAAACACATGGGGCAGGGCTCGCAAGAAGTATAGACTTCACAGCCTTCGAGCTGAAAATGTTGGAGGTTTTTGCAGGCATCCCGAATAGCGACCACCTCTGCGTGGGCTGTAGGATCATTGTTTTTCAATACGCTATTTGAACCTTTTCCAATGATTTTTCCGTTTTTGACGATTACACAACCAAAAGGTCCTCCATGCCCAGCTTCCATCCCGTTTTGGGCTAGTTCGATGGCTAATTGCAAAAAGTGTTTTTGAGATTCGGTCATTAGGTAAAGTTAAAAGTTTAATGCTTATGCTTAGCCCAAAAGATCAAGTTTCTGGCTTCTAAGAGATTGCTTCTCCGCCGCGGCGGATCGCAATGACGATGCTACATTGCTGCGTGCTTTTTTCACCACAGAGGATTATTTAAATTTTAGATTTACGAAGTACGAATTACGGAGGACAAGGAAGCTTTTGTAGCTTAATT
>NZ_VLOG01000062.1 GCF_007655305.1 Algoriphagus algorifonticola | reverse complement strand
GACCCAGCCACGGCCTTTAGGTTTGCAAAGTAGAATTATTTGAGAAAATCAGAGCTAATATCTTTACGATTATTAAGTGACTCAGATATTGAATAAATTGAAAAAGAATGGGGTGAACTTTCGCCACGGCTAGGCTAGCGACCTCTTGCCAGTATCAGTCCCCATTCTTAGTTGAGTTGCCAGTAACCAGTTAGAATTTTAGGCTTTAGGCCTGTTAAAGGTTTTAGTTTCCGCAACTCTCATTTGTTAAACTTCAATGTCTAAATTATGAAATTCAAATCAATTATTGGAGTCGATGTAAGTAAATCTACACTTGATGCTTATCTGAAGATCAACCAATGCCACGCAGTCTTTGAAAATAATGAGAAAGGTTACCAGGAGCTGGTGGAATGGGTAATGGAAAACTCTGGGTTAATACTCGCAGAAGAACTGCTTTTCGGATTTGAATCCACTGGGATTTATTCTTCAGAACTTGCTTTGTTTCTTGAAAAGCACTCCCTACCATTTTATATCATCTCAGGACTTGAATTAAAGCGATCCTTGGGAATAAGAAGAGGTAAGTCAGACAAGGCAGACTCTAAAGACATAGCTGAATATCTTTATGAAAAGCAGGAGAAGATTATCCCCACTGTTCCTCCCAAAAAGGTCATCCAGGATCTCAAAAAGCTGTTTAATTACAGAGAGCGACTTGTAAAAGACAGAGCAGCTTACATCACCCGTATCAAAGAATATGAAGCTGTAGTTTCAGAAAACAAATTAAAAGTCTATCAAAAATCCAATACCGAAGTAATCGCTTGTTTAGATAAACAGATCGAAACCGTAGAGAAAGAAATAGACAAACTTTTACGCAAAGATGAACTGTTAATGAACCAATATAAGCTGATTAACTCTATCAAGGGCATAGGCCCACAGACAGCTGTTGCACTTATCGTCTTAACAGAAGGGTTTACCCTATTCGATAGCTGGAGAAAGTTTGCCAGTTATGCAGGAACAGCACCGTTTCCCAACCAGTCAGGTACATCCTATCGAGGGAGAACCAAAACCAGTCCGCTGGCGAATAAGAGAATTAAAACACTGCTGACATTATGTGCAGGCACAGCCATCCAATACAGCACTGAGATGAAGACCTATTACAAGAGAAGAACCGGTGAAGGGAAAAGCAAAATGAGCACACTTAATATTATCAGAAATAAACTTATTGCAAGGGCTTTTGCTGTTGTCAACCGAAATTCCAGCTATGTAGACATATTAAAATATGCCGCATGAAAAAAAACTGAAAATCTTCTTGCTTAAACCTTAGAATACTGGCAGGCGAAGCTTCCGGATTCTGATCCTTTTAGCAGACAATAAGCCGTATTTTGTTGTTACTGGTAAGAAAGCGGATATCCATAATATTTAATATAGGAATATACAAATTCCAGCCGAATAGAATTTTGTCCTTCGACAAAATATACCTTCTGATAAACTCTACTTATGCGTATTTTCAATAAAAATTAGACCTACAGCATGAAAAAACTTCTACTCATTTTCTTTCTTCTTCCGATTCTTGCTTTTTCGCAGGCACAAGTAGAAACATTCGAGGTTTATAGCCCTTCCATGAAAAAAACATTGAAGGCTGCGATTACACTTCCTAAAAATTACTCAAATTCTGAGAGCAGATTCCCTGTGCTTTATCTTCTCCATGGCGGAAGTGGAGCCTTTTCGGACTGGCATGAAAAAGTAACCGAGGAAAACCTCGTTAGTAAAATGGCAGATCAATACCAGGTAATCATAGTAACTCCAGGTGTGGGACCAGCCAGCTATTATTATGATAGTCCCAAAATGGATTCAGTGAAATATGAAACATACCTTATTAAAGAATTGATCCCTTTCATAGATTCTAATTACAAGACCTTGGCAAAAAAAGAGTCGAGAGCTGTAACTGGACTTTCCATGGGAGGACATGGTGCGATATTGCTTTCTGCCAAATATCCTGAATTATTTGTAGCGGCAGGGAGTATGAGTGGGGTAATGAATATTGATACAAGGATGTGGAAAGTACAGGATGATTTCAGGAATTTAAGAGCTGAAGGGCAAAAACAAATGCTTGGTCAGGAATTAAACTATGAAGCACCAAACTTCAATCCCTACACTGCCGTAGGATGGGTGAAACAAATGAAGGAAAATGGCTTGGCCCTAATTATTGATTGCGGAGTGGATGATTTTCTGATCGATACCAACAGACAAATGCATGCTCTATTACTCGAAAACGGTACTCCACATGAGTATATCGAAAGACCGGGTGCTCACACTTGGAAGTACTGGACAGAAGCGCTCCCTGTTCATATGCTATTTTTCGATAAATACCTGATCAGACAATAGATAGACAACACTAGATCCCGAAATGGTAAAAACACCTTAGAATTCTCGACTATTTTTTGCTTTTTGCAAAACATATTTCACCCAAAACTATGTCCAAATTTGATCCTATAAGGCCTTACTATGATGCTGAAGCTAATGCAGCTATCAGGAAAATCCTGGATGACCCAATGCTGGAAGCAATGATGGGATTTACTTTTCCTGAGGATAATCAGAAAAACTGGAAGGAATTAATGAAGCATACCCATTCATTGAGAGATTTCCAGATCAACTTCATTTATCCTGGTTTGATGAAGGTCTTGGAAAAAAGTTCAGATGGCCTGAGCACCGGTGGCTTTGAGCTTTTGGAGCCCAACACTGCCTATTTATTTATATCCAATCACCGGGATATCATCCTGGATACTTCTCTGCTCAATGCCTGCCTCTACGAAAATGGTTTGGTGATGACCACCTCTGCAATTGGGGACAATTTGATTCAAAAACCATTCTTACATACGCTCTCCAGATTAAACAGAAACTTTGCAATCCAAAGGAGCTTAAAAGGAAGGGAACTCCTAGAAAGCTCACAATTGGTATCTGATTATATCAGAAAATCACTGCTTCAGGAAAATAGAAGCGTTTGGACAGCCCAAAGAGAAGGTAGAACCAAAGACGGAAATGACTTTACTCAAAAGGGTGTATTGAAAATGCTAACCCTGGCGGAAAAAGAGGGAGATGCTTTTTCTTATTTTGAAAAAATCAAGCTCGTACCGGTTTCTATTTCTTATGAATACGATCCTACAGATGTATTGAAGATGCCTGAACTCCTTGCCAAAGCAAGAGATGAAAAATACATTAAAAGCGAAAATGAAGATTTCCTCAACCTCTTAAGAGGAATTATCGGGACTAAAAAGCGAATCCACATCCAAGTGAATGCTGTCTTGGATCAGGAAATCAAAGAAATAGCGCAATCAGGAAATAATCTCAGCGAGAAACTGAATCAACTTTGTCGATTGATCGATTTGCAAATTTGGAATGGCTTTAAGTTATGGCCAAGCAATTTTATTGCTCATGATTTGCTATATGGTGAAAAAGAGTATTCTGATGAGTATACGGAGGAAGAGAAGACAGCTTTTGAAAATAGATTCAAAAATAAAATAGATACCAAAGACCCAGATGTGGTCAAAAACTTCCTGTCTATGTATGCCAACCCGGTGAATAATCAAAAAAAAAGCGCTCAGTGAAATCTGAGCGCTTCGGAAGTTTATGTGACGGGCAGTAAGATTTTGAATTGAGTTCCTCCGCCAAGCGAAGAATTGAGCTCCACCTTCCCTTTTAGACCTTGGACGAGATGTAGCACTAATTTCAATCCAAACCCATAGCCGGTTTCCCCCGCAGAACCATTCGTAGAAGTGCCCTCACCACACAAAATCTCATCTACCTTTTCCTGACTCATTCCAGCCCCTGAATCCTTCACTTCAAATAGCAATATTTTATCATTACCAATAATCTCCATATCGCAAAGCACCTTAATTTCCCCACCATGCGGAGTAAACTTGATGGAGTTGGAAACAAGATTACCTAAAATTTGTAAAATCTTATTTTTCGGAAAAGGCACCTCCGCATTTGGCGATTCTACCTGAACTTCCAAATCGATATTTTTCACCAATGCTTGAGGCTCAAACATATTAACCATCTTTGCCTTCAGGGAATTCAAAGTAAACTCTGCATCGGTCGGCTTCCTAAGCTCTTTATCTTTTCTTAGTCCATAATCTTGGGATAAAATCTCATCCGCCAACTCCAGCAAGGATTTACCACTTTTCTGGATCAGATTGATAAACTCCAACACCTCCTCCAGTTTATTTTGGTTTCCTTGGGATTGAATGATTTCTGCCAAGCCAATGATACCTCCTAAAGGTCCCCGGATATCATGAGCAACTCTATTCTTAACTTGCTGAGTTTCGTGTACCTTTTTCTGAAGGCCTTCTACAGCCTTATAAATTTTAAGGCGATTGACAACTTCTTTGGCAATGATAGAAAGCATCTCTTTTTTTTCAGGACTGAGTTGCTTGTAGTCAGTGTCTAGAACGCACAAAGCTCCTAAACTTATCTCATCATTGACCTTCAAAGGAATCCCGTAATAAAACCTCAAGTTTGGATGTCCAATCACAAAAGGTCTATCATTAAACCTTTCATCTGCAGACAAATCTTTCACCTCAAATTCCGACTTCTTCGGGTCCAAAATTGTGTATTGACAAATAGATTCCTCTCTAGGCATTTGACTTACATCCATACCAAAAGAAGATACACTCCATTGGGTGAAGTGATCTATCAAATTAACTAAAGAGACTTTAGTTCCTGCTATTTTAGCTGCAAGCTTGGTCAGATCAGATAGCGAGTTTTCCAGATCCATAAAATCTAGGTCCAGTTCACTTAAGGCCATCAACCTTTCCATTTCATTCTCAGGAATGAGTGATTCGGTACTAATTTTAGGGTGATTCATGCTGTAAAATAAGTGGTATATTGGGTAGGTTTCCAAATTAAAATCATCAAATAATCTCTGGATTTGAAAAGAAACAGATTCCTTTTCTTCAACAGCAAAAATCCGATGATATAATTCAAATTCAACTAATTTTATCTATGAGGAATTTATTGATAATGAGCTTTGTAGCCCTTTTTATTATTCAAGCTAATCTGTTTGCCCAAAGATTAGACACCATCCCAATCGGTTATATTCAAACCAATTTTGGAGAGATATATATTGAGCTTGACTATAAAACTCCTAACCATCAGAGTAGCTTTATAGAACTCGCGGAGGCTGGCTATTGGGATTCACTGACTTTCAATAGGGTCATTCCAAATTTTGTAGCGCAAGGAGGCTGCCCAGATACCCCTGAAGGCTTTAATGATCCTGATTTTTTACTCGAACCAGAGTTTCATCCCGACCTTACACATCAATATGGAGCAGTTGGAGCGGGAAGAGATAATAACCCGGACAAACTCTCCGCCCGCTGCCAATTCTACATAGTACAAAATACGCGGGGGCTACATCGATTGGATGGGGACTACACTGTTTTCGGAAAGGTAATCAAGGGAATGGATGTGGTTGACCAAATTGTCCATGTGGAGCGGGATTCTGATGACAAACCGCTCATACCGATTACCATGAAAGTCTCTGTCCTTTATCTTAACTTGGAGGATCTAGCTCAACTGAAAAACAACAATTGAAATGAACCCAATTAAAATCCTGATTGTCGGTTGTGGAAACATGGGAGCCTCTCATGCAGCAGCCTACCATCAAATGCCAGAATTTGAAATTTGCGGACTGGTGGCACGAGGAGAAAGTAAAAATCGCCTCAATGAAAAACTCAAGTCAAATTATCCGCTGTTTGATAAATATGAGGATGCATTAGCCCAAAGCAAGCCGGATGCTGTTTGTATTTCTACTTATCCTGATACCCATGAGGAATTTGCCCTTAAAGCTTTAGAAGCAGGCTGTCATATTTTTATAGAAAAACCACTGGCAGATACTGTCACCGGCTGCGAAAGGATTATCCAAAAAGCAAATGAAACAGGTAAAAAAGTAGTAGTAGGCTACATTCTCCGTCATCATCCATCTTGGATCAAATTTATTGAAGAGTCCCAGAAATTAGGAAAGCCCTTGGTCATGAGAATGAACTTGAATCAGCAAAGTCATGGATACATGTGGGATGTACATAGGAATTTGATGAAAAGTCTGAGTCCTATTGTAGACTGCGGCGTACATTATATAGATGTGATGTGCCAAATGACCCGCTCAAAACCGCTATCAGTTACAGCTATAGGAGCTCGACTTACAGATGATATAGCCTCAGATAATTACAATTATGGTCAGCTACAAATACGCTTTGAGGATGGATCAGTGGGATGGTATGAAGCAGGCTGGGGCCCCATGATTTCAGAGACGGCTTTCTTTATAAAAGATGTATTCGGACCAAAAGGATCGGTTTCCATTGTAGCCAAAGATGCAGGGGCCGCTGGAAAATCAGATGATGTCGATTCTCATACTAAAACAGAATCCATCAGAGTACATCATGCAGCCATTAATGATCAAAATGAATTTCTACAGGCTGACGAATGGATCAATATGAAGGATGAACCCAACCATCAAGAGTTATGCAATCGCGAACAAAGTTATTTCTTAAAAGCCATCCAAAAAGATATAGATTTGAGTAACCACCTATTGGATGCATTGAATAGTTTAAAAATAGCATTCGCCTGTGATGAATCAGTTAAATCGGGAAAAGCTATAAAGCTGTAAAGCTCTGAGAGCTATGATCCAGTTTTTATAAAATCAAATATTAAGTGTAAATTATAATCATCCATACTGTATTTGATGAGCCCTGCAAAAAAAAATCACCCCACCCAATCCGGCTCTCAGAAAACTTCTTCTGAGAAATCTGATCCAAAAAATACAAAGTCTGTCGATGCTATTAAAAATATCAACGGGCTAGGCATTTGGAAATTAAATATCCAAACCGGAGAAAATGATTGGTCTGAGGAATTTTTCAAGATTTGCGGACTCAATCCGAAAAATACAATTCCCAGCACAGAACTAAGATGGTCCATTATTCATCCTGAGGACCGAGAAGAAGCAAAACAAGCTTTTGAAAATTCAATTACCACAGGAAATCCCTACAAGCTAGAAAAGCGGATTACCCTACCAAATGGGGATATCAAACACATTGAATCCGAAGGTAGGGTTAGTTTTGACGAACATGGTAAGCCTCTTTACTTGATTGGCACCTATAAGGATATCACTGATTTAAAGCTGAATGAAAATCAATTAATCCAAACCACAGACGAATTAGATAGCATCCTCGAGAATTCGATTGATTTGATTTTTATTTTCGACAAAGATGGAGTGATATCCAAAATTTCTAAAAGTGTGGAAGAAACTTTGGGCTATTCCAAAGAAGAAATCATTGGAAGGGAGTATACGGAATTTGTATATCCTGCTGATTTACAAAAAACAAGGGAAGCAAGTGATCAAATCCGAGATGGGGTTAAGATAAAAAATTTCAAAAACCGATATTTGAATTCAGATGGAAAACTGATTCATTTTAATTGGTCTGCATCCCTGAAAAAGGGCACTGATGATGTTTTGGCAATTGCCCGAGACATCACCGAATTGGAAGAAATAAAAAAATCCAGGAAGCAGGATAATTTTCGAATTCAAACTATTCTCAATACTTCTCCTGACTTAATCTGGAGTTTAGACCGTAACTTTAAATTAGTCAGTGCTAACACTGCATTTAAACAAATCATCCAAGAGAGTATAAACTGGGAGATCAAGGAAGGAGACAATCTTCTTTCAATTGAGAAATTTGGTCCAGATTACGTCCAAACCTGGAAAAGCCATTACGACAAAGCACTTTTTGGAAAAAAAATCAAAGTTGAAGATGTCGTAAAAACTAAAGATTCGAAAACTCCATGTATTTACGAAACCAAAATCAACCCGATCAAAATCAAGGGAGAGTTGGTAGGTTTAGCCTGTTTTTCTAGAAATATCACTGAAAAGCGAAATGCTGCCGAAAAAATCAAACAGCTAAACAAACGTCTCTTGAAAGGACAGGAAATGTCCAAATTAGGATACTGGGAAAGCAACCTGGATACCAATAAAGTATTTTGGTCGGATCAAATGTACAAAATCTGGGAAGTGAAAAAATCGGACGGCGATCTCGATTTTGATTTTTTCTTTGAAAGCATTCACCCGGAAGATAAGAAGAACTTCCTTTATCATAGAAATAGGGCAATTACCAAAGAGAAAAGTTTAGATGTAGTTTACCGCATCATCACCCCGAAGGGTCATATAAAATTCATTCACGAATTAGGAGAACTCATCGAGGATGATAAAAATGGAGAACAGATATTTAGAGGAACAGCTCAAGAAATAACCAAGGAAAAAGAAACTGAAATCAAACTGAAAGATAGAAACTTTTTCATTGAATCCACTCTGGATAATATTCCTTTGGGCATCGCTGTCAACAAGATCAGTGATGGGGAAGCCACCTATATGAACAAGGCTTTTGAGGAAGTGTATGGCTGGTTAAAAGAGGAAATAATCAGCGTGGAATCCTTTTTCCAAAAGGTTTACCCGAATCCTGAATATAGAGAGTGGATGCAAAACCGGATCATGGAGGACATCCAAAGTGGTGATCCTGAAAGAATGACCTGGAGGGGAATAATTATCACCACCCAGGATGGTCAGGAGAAAATAGTCAATGCCAAAAACATCCCTGTTCCTGATTTGAATTTGATGATCTCTACTGTCATGGATGATACAGAAAGATACTGGGCAGAGCAAGCTTTAAAAATCAGTAATGATAGATTCAAACTTGTATCTGAAGCCGTTTCTGATGCTATTTGGGATTGGGATCTAGAAAAAAGTACCATTTTCTGGGGTAGAGGGTATCACAGACTTTTTGGATATCCAGAATCCCAAAATCAAGTGGGTGAAAGCGCTTGGCTGGAAAGTATTCATCCAGAGGATTACGAAGACATTTGGCATAGTATTCAAGAGGCGAGAAAAAATCCTGACCAAAAATTCTGGTCCGGTGAATATAGATTCAAACGGTTCGATGGATCCTATGCCTATGTGAATGAAAAATCCATCATCATCAGAAACACCAAAGGAGTTCCGGTTAGAATGGTTGGGGCTTTACAAGATATCACCAAAGAAAAGGAACGTGAAAATCATCTGAAATTATTGGAATCAGTAGTCACTAATACCACAGATGCAATTCTTCTCACCAATGCTGACCCAGATGAAGAAGGGTACAAAATTATTTACGCAAATAAATCGTTCGAAAATATGACAGGATATTCCCAGAATGAAATCTTGGGAAAAACACCTAAAATTCTCCAAGGAATAGATACAGATTTGGAGAAAATGAAAAGATTTGGAAAAGAACTTAGAAAATGGAAAAGTTCTTCTGTGGAAATAATAAATTATAAAAAAGACGGTACTCCATTCTGGGTAAATATTATTGTAGTTCCTGTTGCTGATGAAACCGGGTGGTACACCCACTGGATCGGGATTCAAAGAGATATTACAGAAAAAAAGAAAAGAGAACAGGAGCTCGAATTAATGAATGAGCGATTCAAAATGGTTTCGGAAGCTACCAATGATACCATTTGGGACTGGGATGTAAAAAAAGGATATCATTTCTGGGGTGAAGGTTTTTCCAAACTATTTGGAGTAGACCTTAGCAAAAAGAAAAATGATGTGGAAGAATGGGAAAAACGAATCCATCCAGAAGATCGCGAAAAAGTACTGGCTCATCTCCAATCAATTTTGGAAAAGCCGGATCAAAAAGACTTTCAGATCGAATACAGGTTTCAGAAAAATGAAACTGAATATGCCTACGTCTTAGACTCTGGAAAGATAGTGAGAGATGAAGACGGCGAGCCATCCAGATTAGTTGGTGCGGTGCAGGATATCAGTGCTCAAAAGGATTATGAAAACTCGCTTAAACAATTAAATAAAACCTTAGAAAAGGCCAATAAAGAGCTGGAACTTTCAAATCAAGAATTGGAGCAATTTGCTTATGTAGCTTCCCACGATCTTCAAGAGCCTTTGAGGATGATCTCCAGCTTTTTGGGATTGATCGAAAAAAGATATGACACAGTACTAGACGAAAAAGGAAAAAAATACATTCGTTTTGCCGTAGAGGGAGCTAAGAGGATGAGACAAATCATCTTAGATCTATTAGAGTTCTCCAAACTGGATAACTTTCAAGAATCCAAAATATGGATTGAATCATCAGAAATCCTGAATATTTCTAAGCTTTTCCTTAAAAAAACTATACAGAAAAAGGATCCAATCTTCCATATTTCTCCATTACCCAAGGTATTTGGACATAAAAGCACACTCGTTCAGCTTTTCCAAAACCTTATTTCCAACGCTATCAAATACCAACCAGAAGGACAAAAGCCTGAGATTTGGATTTCAGCAAAAGAGAAAAAGTCCGAGTGGGAGTTTGCTTTCAAAGACAATGGGATAGGAATTGAAAAAGACTATCTGGAAAAAATATTTATCATTTTTCAAAGATTGCATGTTCAAGAAAGCTATTCTGGGACAGGAATAGGGCTAGCAATCAGTAAAAAAATTGTCGATCTGCATGGGGGTAAAATATGGGTGAATTCTACCCCTTCTAAAGGTTCGACTTTCTATTTCACAATTCAAAAACCCAGCGAATGATCAAATGGATTAGAAGTATTTTCTTCAAATCTCCTACTTTAACAGGACTCTTTGTATTTCTTTTATCCTTCGGAGCAGGATTATATCTTACTCTGAAGGAGTATGAGCTTAAACTCATTGAAGAAAAGGAGGACATTGAAAATGTTGCTGAATTACTGGAAGATAGAATCGATAAAATCATATCCTCTGCAAATTCAGCTGTAAATATTCTTGCCTATTTAGTAAGGACAGATCGATTGGATCAAAACTTCCGGGAAGTTGGCCGGAGCATTATCGACAATATTGACATCATTGATCAAATTCAAGTCTTAGATTCAGGGAAAATCGTAGCAACCTACCCGTTGGTCGGAAATGAAATGGTCATTGGATTTGATATCCTCAAAGATCCCAATAGACGTGATGAAGCTATTTTAGCAATCGAGCAAAGAGAACTCTATTTTGCGGGCCCCTTTGACCTCAAGCAGGGTGGCAAAGGAATAGTAGGTAGACTTCCACTTTATAGAAATGGAGTTTTTGACGGATTTACTGCCATTATTATTGACTGGTACAAATTTCAGGATGAAGTCCTATTTGGCTATTTACCCAGTTCAGAATATGCAATTGACATTTTGAAAACAGATCCAATAAAAAAAGATGTTTATTCATTACTCGAAACTGATTTTTCCAAATCTGACGGTCCGACAAAAGAATTACATATCCCTAGTGGTAACTGGATTATTAAAGTTCAGCTGATCAATAGCAATGCATTTATATCAATTATTCCTAATACGCTTTTTAGGTTTATATCTTCAATCCTTCTGGGGTTTTTAATATTTAAGCTTGCAGAACAACCTTACAAACTCATTAAGCAGGTAGAAGAAACTACTAAAGAATTGCTTCTCAGTAATCAGCGTTTTGAACTAGCAACCAAAGCAACTTCTGAAATTATCTGGGATTGGGACATGGAGAAGGACTACACCTTTAGGAGCAATAATTTCGAAAAATTATTGGGATATAATCAAGAGGAGTCACTTTTAAATGATAAATTCTGGAAATCTATTATTCACCCCGATGATCTAAATGAGGTTGAACACAATCTAAAAAATGCTTTGGAAGGCTCTTCTGAAAAATGGTCCCAGGAATTTAGAGTAAAAAAATCTGATGGAAAATACCTTTTTATAATCGATAAAGGACTGATTATTAGAAATAAAAAAGGCAAAGCAATAAGGATGATTGGTTCTACGCAGGACATTACTGCCAGAAAAATAGCTGAAACAGAACTTGCAGACCAAAGACAAAGACTTAGTAATGTGATAGAAGGAACAGGAGCCGGAACCTGGGAATGGAATGTACAGACAGGAGAGACTGTTTACAATGAAACTTGGGCAAACATCATCGGATATACACTAGAAGAACTAGCCCCATTAAGTATTCAGACATGGATAGACTACACACACCCCGTTGATCTCGAGCAATCGAATCAAGAGCTGGAAAAATGTTTTAAGGGTGAAACCGCATCCTATGAGGCAGAGTGCAGAATGAAGCATAAAGACGGAAGATGGATTTGGGTTTTGGATAGAGGAAAGATTTTCTCCTGGACCAAGGATGGAAAACCCCTGATGATGTTTGGTACTCACGTGGATATCACTGATAAAAAACTACGAGAGGAGGAAATCAAAAGAACTAATCTTCAGCTACAATCTGCCAACGAAGAATTAAAATCATTTGCTTCGGTGGCTTCGCATGATATGAAGGAGCCTCTTCGAATGATTAGCTCCTTTCTTCAGCTTCTAGAAAAAAAGTATGAAAATGTATTAGACGAAAAAGGAATTCAATATATCCGATTTGCAGTAGATGGTTCTAAGAGGCTAAGCCAACTGATTGACGATATGATGGAATATGCTCAAATCGGTTTTGACCCTTCCAAGCTCAGCAAAGTAGATTTAAATTCTGTGGTTGGGGAAGTTATCCAGTTAAAACAAAAAGTGATTGAAGAACATAATGCCTTACTGGAAGTAGGCTCACTTCCCGATATTTTAGGAATTCGAAGCCCTATCAAAAGCGTTTTTATCAATCTCATTTCGAATGCTTTGAAATATCAGAAGAAGAACGTTCAACCTGTTGTTAAAATATATTCTACGAAAGAAGGATCCGATTACAGAATTACTGTAGAAGACAACGGAATCGGCATTGATAAAGAGTATTATCAAAAGATTTTCAATATTTTTAAAAGACTTCATACAAAAGATGAATTTCCCGGAACGGGAATCGGTCTGGCTATTTGCAAAAAGGTGATTTCACAGCATGGTGGAAAAATCTGGCTTGATTCTGAACCTGGAAAAGGCAGTAAATTTCATTTATTATTGAGAGCATATGACGATCAGACCTATTAACATCATGCTAGTTGAGGATAACGAAGGTGATATAATCCTCATCCAAGATGCACTGGAAGAAGCCAAAATTCTGAACAACATGACTCTTGCGAGAGATGGTGCTGAGGCCATTGAAAAACTGGAAAAAATAGTGATTGAGAATCCAAATAATTTACCTGATTTAATCTTATTGGACATCAATCTTCCCAAGAAAAACGGACATGAAGTCTTGGAAGTATTAAAAGGAGATTCGCGATTAAAACAAGTTCCAATAATCGTCTTGACCACTTCTTCTTCGGAATTAGATATTTTCAAAGCATACGATTTACATGCAAATTGCTACATAATCAAACCCGTTGAAATCAGTGAATTTCTCAGAGTAGTCAGTAAAATTGAAGATTTCTGGCTAAGCGTAGTAAAGCTTCCAAAAACCAGCGCGTAATGAAAAAGGATGAAAAACCCTACCATATTTTAGTTATTGAAGATAATCTCGGAGACTTCGTTATTTTAGAGGAGTACTTGTCAGAGTCAATCCTACATCTTGAAGCGACTCATGCTGAAAATTTCAAAGAAGCAGTAGAGTTACTTGAAAAAGATGATCAAGTTTACGATTTGGTATTCCTGGACCTATCCCTTCCTGATAAATCAGGAGAGGAATTGGTAAAGGAAATTACAAGCAGAGCTGAGGAAATTCCGGTTGTCGTTTTAACAGGTTTTGCAGACCTGGAATTCGGAAGCCGATCTCTTGCTTTAGGAGCTTCTGATTATTTAATCAAAGATGACCTCTCTCCTGCAGTACTTTACAAAAGCTTGATCTATAATATTCAGCGGGTAAATTTTATCTCTGAATTAAAAGACTCCAAGAAAAAGTATGCAGATCTTTTCCAGTTAAACCCCTCTCCTATTCTGGTCTATGACTTTGAAACTCTCAAAATTTTAGATGTCAATGAGGCATCTGTTCAAAAGTATGGATACAGCAGAGAAGAATTCTTAAATATGGATTTAAAAGATCTTCGACCTAAAGAAGATGAAGCCATTTTAATTTCTGCTGTCGAAGAATTTTGGAAAAAGAATGGAAAAAACTACAAGAAAATATCCAGACACCTCAAAAAAAATGGGGAGCTCATGGATATTGAAAGAAGTCCAGCTAAAATAAAAATCAATAATAAGGATGCTGGAATGGTCTTAATCAACGATATCACAGAAAATCTTAAGTATATCCATAAAATAGAAGAGCAAAATCAAACCTTTAAGGAGATCGCATGGATTCAGTCGCATGTGGTCAGAGCACCTTTGGCTAGATTGATGGGACTTGTTAATCTTTTGGAAAGTTCGGATGATAACCTAAATGAGGACAATCAGAAATTAATAGAATATATCAAACTTTCGGCTGAAGAATTAGATGCAATCATTAGAGACATTAGCAAAAAGTCAGAAGGAATTTATAATGAATCCTAAGCCTATGAATAAGGAACTTATTATAATCGACGATGACGATATTTTATTGGTGATTCTTAAAAAAATGTTCTTAAAAATCAATCCAAATCTAAAAATATCCACCTTTATCAAAGGTAGCGACGCTTTGACTTTTTTTAAAAATTCAACCTTCAATCAGCCTCCTACCATACTGGTAGATCTACATCTCAAAGATTTGAAAGACTGGGACTTTTTGGACAAAATGGAAAATGATGAAAGGTTCCGTTCCAAAGTTTTTATAATCACCTCTTCTGTAAACTCCGAGAATCCAAGTAAATCTAAGAGGTATAAAAACGTAGCCGGTTTTTTTGAAAAACCTTTAACTTTTGACATAATCCAAAAAATCAATCAGTTAATCGTGGAATCTAATCCTAACTGAAAACAACCTGAGAATGAAAGAGCAACAAGTCCTGATTACCGGAGGAGCAAGTGGGATAGGCTTAGCAATGGTTCAAAAATTTGCTACAGAAGGTGCTCGGGTCTATTTCATTGATACAAACTCTACAGAAGGTCAAAAGACAGAAGCTATAGAAAGAGAAAAAGGACATCAGGTTACCTTCTGGCATGTAGACATTACCTCTTTGGATCAAATCAATCAAAAAATCCAAACCCTTTCAGGGAAACTTCATGCCCTCATAAATAATGCAGGCATATCCCATATTGGAAAACTGGACAGCACAAGTGAGGAAGATTTTGACCGGATAGTTCAGGTCAATGTGAAGGGAATGTTTTTGGTCACTAAAGCAGCTTTGCCAAAACTCATATCAGAAGGAGGAGGAGCCATCCTCAACCTTTGTTCTGTGGCAGCTACCATGGGGATTCCAGACCGTTTTGCCTACAGCATGAGCAAGGGTGCAGTTCTTTCCATGACCTTGAGTATTGCGCGGGACTATGTGGATCAGGGAATTCGCTGCAACTGCTTATCCCCTGGCAGAGTCCATACACCTTTCGTTGATGGTTTTTTGGCAAAGAATTATCCCGGAAAAGAAAAAGAAATGTTCGAAAAACTTGCCTCCACACAAGCTATAGGAAGGATGGGGAAACCAGAAGAAATCGCCTCCCTTGCCTATTTCCTTTGTAGCGAAGATTCTACGTTTATTACTGGTACAAACTTCACTATTGACGGAGGTTTTCAAAACCTGAAAATGTAAGCAATAAACCTGATCATAACCTAAACCTATTTGAATGAAACTTATCCGATTTGGAGAAAAGGGACAAGAAAAACCCGGAATCCAAAATTCAGAAGGAAAAAATCTAGACTGCAGCAGCTTTGGAGAGGACTGGAACGAGACCTTTTTGACCCATAATGGACTGGAAAGATTGAAAGTCTGGCTGGATGCCAATCAATCTAAGCTTCCTGAAATACCGGCTAACTCCAGATTAGCTTCTCCTATAGCCCGACCTTCCAAGATAATTTGTGTTGGCTTAAATTATAAAAAGCATGCTGCAGAAGCAGGAATGGCAGTACCAGAGGTGCCTATTTTATTTATGAAAGCCACTTCCTCCCTATCCGGACCTTATGACCCTATTTTTATACCAAGAAACTCCAAAAAAACCGACTGGGAAGTAGAACTAGCCGTAATCATCGGGAAAAGGGCAAAATACGTATCCTTTGAAAATGCCATGGATTACGTTGCCGGTTATTGCCTCCACAACGATGTAAGTGAACGGGATTTCCAACTCAATCATGGTGGGCAGTGGGTAAAAGGAAAAAGCGCAGACAACTTCGCCCCACTAGGGCCATTTTTGGCCACCAAAGAAGAAATACCGAATCCCCACCAATTGAGATTATGGCTCAAACTCAATGGGAAAATTCTTCAAGACAGCTCAACTTCAGATTTAATATTTGACATTCCAACCATAATATCTCATATCAGCCAGTACATGACCTTATTGCCTGGTGATGTGATTTCCACTGGTACTCCAGCGGGTGTGGGCATGGGACTCAAGCCTGAACCCAAATATTTGGAGCATGGTGATGTGGTAGAATTGGGAATAGAAGGCCTTGGAATCTCCAGACAAGTGGCCATCAATGATCCTGAAGCATGAGAATCGACTCCCATCAGCACTTTTGGGAGTATAAGCCCAAAGATTATGGCTGGATTGAAGACTCCATGAAGAGGATTCGCCGACATTTTTCACCAGGCGATTTAAAGCCATTGCTAGATGAATTTCATTTGGATGGCTGTGTTGCAGTTCAGGCTGTCGATTCCTATCGAGAAACAGATTATTTATTGGATTTAGCAGATCAAAATCCCTGGATTTTGGGAGTGATTGGCTGGGCAGATTTGACTTCGGAAGGCTTAGCTGAAAAGGTGGATGAATATGCCAATTTCACTAAGCTGAAAGGCTTTCGTGAAGTATTACAGGCAAAAGATCCTCGTTATATGCTTCAAGAGCAATTTATTCGAGGGTTACAGACCCTGCATTCCAAAGGATTTACTTATGACATTCTGGTATACCCCCAGCATCTTAAAGCCGTTTTGGAATTAGTTAAAAAATGCCCTAATCAAGCTTTTGTCATAGACCATCTTGCAAAACCCTTTATCCAAAAAGGAGAATGGAAAGATTGGCAAAAACACCTGACTCCCATAGCGGAAAGAGAACTGATTCATTGCAAAATCTCAGGAATGGTAACGGAAGCAGATTGGAAAAACTGGCATAAGGATCAGCTTTATCCTTATTTGGAGATTGCTTTGGAGCTATTCGGACCCCAAAGACTCATGTTTGGAAGTGATTGGCCGGTTTGTCTTCTTGCTGCAGAATATGAGCAAGTGCTAGGAGTAGTTGAAGAGTTTACAGACACGCTTTCCAAAGAAGAAAAACGTTGGATAATGGGGGATACGGCTGAAAAATTTTACAAATTAAGCTAGCCTAAATCTATTTACTATGAATCTCTCCCTCAATCAAAAAGTGATACTCATATCGGGCGGCGCCAAAGGAATAGGAGCTGCAATATCAAAAGGCCTAATTGAGGAAGGAGGAATACCTGTGATTATTGACCCTTCGGAAAAAGAAGCCCAAGAAATTATTGATCTGGCGAAAAACCAAGTTTTGTATCTTCCTATCAGGCTATCGCGAGCAGAGGATGCTTCTAAAGCTGTTATGGAAACTCTTCAGAAATTTGGAAGAATAGACGGTTTAGTTAATAATGCAGGGTCCAATGATGGAGTAGGTTTGGAAAATGGTAATCCGGAGGCATTTGAAAACTCAGTGTCCAAAAACTTATTCCACTATTACCATTTAGCGCATTATTCTCTGCCAGCTCTGAAGGAAAGTCAAGGCAGCATTGTAAATATTTCTTCCAAAACAGCAGTAACTGGTCAAGGAGGAACATCTGGATATGTCGCTGCCAAAGGAGCACAGTTGGCCCTGACCCGTGAGTGGGCAGCAGAACTTCTACCCTATCAGATCAGGGTTAATGCAGTGATCCCCGCAGAAGTATATACCCCGATGTATGAAAATTGGATCCAATCTTTTCCAAATCCAGAAGAAAAACTGGAAGAAATAAACCGAAAAATCCCCTTAGGTAAAAGAATGACTCACGCTGATGAAATTGCAGCGATGGTCCTATTTCTACTTTCTCCCAAATCTTCCCATATCACGGGCCAACACCTATTTGTGGATGGAGGCTATACTCATCTTGACCGGGCATTATGAAATCAGCTTCTCCTATAGTCCCTAAAAACCTTCTCATTCCCTTTGTTTTAATTACCTCTTTATTTGCCTTGTGGGGGTTTGCCAATGACATCACCAATCCCATGGTTGCGGCTTTTAAGCGAGTATTGGAACTGAATAATGTTCAGGCATCCTGGGTGCAAATGGCCTTTTATGGAGGTTATTTCACCATGGCTTTGCCGGCAGCCTTTTTTATTAAAAAATACTCTTATAAAACCGGAGTCTTGTTGGGTTTGGGCTTATATGCTTTTGGAGCTTTACTCTTTTACCCGGCAGCTGCTTGGGAAAGCTATGGATTCTTTTTAGCCTCCTTATATATTTTGACTTTTGGATTAGCATTTCTGGAAACAACAGCAAATCCCTACATTCTCTCCATGGGATCAGAAGCCACGGCCACCCAAAGACTCAACCTGGCGCAAGCATTTAATCCAATGGGTGCTTTGGCAGGTCTTTTCGTGGCAAAACAATTTATTCTGAATGCCTTACAATCCAATAACTTGGATGAAAACGGGAAATTAATTTACCCCACTTTGGAAGAAACTACCAAAGCACTGGTTAGAACCAATGACCTGATGGTCATAAGGAACCCTTATGTAATGCTAGGTTTGGTAGTTTTAGGGATTATGCTTCTTATAGCCTTGGTTAAAATGCCTGAGTCAAAGGATAGCAGGAAGATTAATTTCTGGCCGAGTATGCGAAGGCTTTTTTCTCATAAAAATTTCGTGGGAGGAACGATCGCTCAGATGTTTTATGTAGGTGCTCAAATTATGGTTTGGACCTATATCTACCAATATGCAGAAGCAATGGGAATTGAGAATGCGGATGCTGTGAATTACGGATATGCAGCATTAATTTTATTTTTGACAGGCAGATGGATTTGCACCTTCCTCTTTAGATATATTTCAGCAACCAGTCTTCTGCTTTCCTTTTCAGTTCTAGCCATATTTTTTACAGGAGGGGCAATTTTTCTTCCTGGAGAATTAGGGCTTTACAGTTTGGTAGGAATCAGTTTTGCCATGTCATTAATGTTTCCCACCATCTACGGAATCGCTTTGGAAGGATTGGGAGAAGACGCGAAGTTTGGAGCCGCATTTTTGGTGATGGCAATAGTAGGCGGGGCAATCATGCCTACTTTACAGGGAATAGTTTTGGACTGGGGAGGTGCAGGATATACTGATATACAAATCTTGGGAGTATCCGAAGTTCGATTCTCCTTTTTTCTGCCACTAATTTGCTTTGTGGTGGTCGGCCTTTTCGCCTACCAAGTCCAACGTAGAAAGAAGAACTTGGATGTTTTATAATTTGAAAAACTGATGAAAACTTTCCTCTTGATCTGTGACTTGAAAGATGAACCCGAAGCTATCGAGGCCTATGATAAATGCCATCAAGCTGTACCAGAACCAATTCTGGAAAGCATTCAAGAACCCGGAATTCTTGAAATTAGTATTTATCGCTGGAAAAACAGGCTCAGCATGACTTTAATAACCAAAGATGATTTCAGTTTTGAGGAAAAAGAACAAATGGATCTTTCCAATCCTGAAGTTCAAGAATGGGAAGCTTTTGTAGGGCAATATCAGCAAAATCTACCAGGTACTACTCCTCATTGGAAATGGGCTTTAGCAGAGCCTATCTTCAATTTTGCAGCAAAAAAAGACTAGAAAACCATGAAACTTCTTCTCTCAACCTTCATTCTATTTTCAATTGCAATTACAGTCTTTGCCCAAGATCAGATTTTACCTCTTTGGCCAGGACTTCCACCCCTCCAGAAAGAAAGTCAGCTTGAGGAAATTCAACAACAAAATGGGATTCTGAGAATTTCAAATGTGCAAATCCCAAGCATAGAAGTTTATCTTCCATCAAAGCAAATTGCCACAGGTCAGGCAGTAGTACTATTTCCTGGGGGAGGGTATGGAATTTTGGCTTATGATTGGGAGGGGACAGATTTTGCCAAGTGGCTGAATTCACAAGGAATCGCCGGCATAGTTGTCAAATATAGACTTCCGATTTCTTCTTCTTTGACCAATCCCAAGGAAGTTCCATTATTAGATGCTCAAAGAGCCATTAGACTGGTTCGGCACCATGCAGAATCCTGGAATATCAATCCGGAAAAAGTTGGCGTAATGGGTTTTTCTGCCGGGGGACACTTAGCATCCACCCTAAGTACTCAGTATTCAATTGAATTGGAAAGAGACAAGGATGCTTTAGACATGATTTCTGCAAGACCGGATTTCTCCATTTTAGTATACCCGGTCATTACCTTCCAGGATAAGTATACCCATGGGGGTTCCAGAAAAAACCTATTGGGAGAAAATGCCTCACAAGAACTCCTCGATCGCTTTTCCAACGAGAAAAATGTGAACTCCAAAACTCCGCCCACTTTTTTGGTTCATGCTCAAGATGATTTGGCTGTTCCCGTAGAAAACAGCCTCCTTTACTATCAGGCTCTAAGAGCCAATGAAGTTTCGGCCTCACTACATCTTTACCCAAGTGGCGGACATGGTTTTGCTTTTGGATTGGGGAAAGGGGCAGTAGAAAACTGGAGATTAGTACTTTTGGGTTGGATTAAAACTTTAAACTAATGCCGATTAAAGTAATTGCTTTTGATGCAGATGATACACTTTGGTTGAATGAACCATTTTTCAGAGAAGCAGAAGAAAAATTCGCTTCACTTCTAGAAGACTTTATGCCGGAGCATGCGATAATCAAGGAGCTCTACCGAACAGAAATTGAAAACCTCCAATTATATGGCTATGGAATAAAAGGCTTTATGCTTTCAATGATAGAAACGGCCATGAAAATTAGTGAGCATAAAATGCCGATTTCATTGATAGAAAAAGTGATCAAAATCGGTCGGGAAATGCTGGAAAAGCCAGTTGAACTCCTTCCTGGGGTTGAGGAGGTTTTGAGAAGTTTGAATGGGGATTACAGGATGGTATTAGCCACCAAAGGCGACCTTTTGGATCAAGAAAGGAAATTGAAAAAGTCAGGCCTGGAAAAATATTTTCATCACATAGAAATAATGAGTGAAAAGAAAGTGGCAGATTTTGAAAAGCTCATTCGCCACTTAGATGTTTCTCCTTCTGATTTTGTCATGCTAGGCAATAGCTTAAAATCTGATATACTACCCGTGCTAGAAATAGGCGGACATGCCATTCACATACCTTTTCATATAACCTGGGTTCATGAGCAAATAGACCATGAAATCAAACATGAAAGGTTCGCCGAAGTAGAAAATATTTCCTTAGCGGCTGATCTAATTCGGAAGATGTAATTCAGGAATTAACCAAATTAGTTGTATCTCCTTCACTTAAGCCAGTAGCATGAAGAGTAATGCCATGCTCCATCCAGGCTTTTAGGTTCGCCAACCAAAAAGTCCATCCACCGTAACACCCCACGAAAAGGTCCATTTTATGTTTATCGTCAGTAGGGATCTGTTTTTGAATTAAGGTGACTTCAGTTCCCCATTTGCTTTCTTTCAAATGAACATCAACGATGCCCCCAGGCCCAAAAGTAAAGGAGATGAGTTCTTTATTTTTTATATTCAATACCTCTCCTTCTTCTCGATGTGGCCAATTGTTCCACTTCCAAGAAAAAGTATCCCCTAGCTGAACAGTTTCAATGGGCTTTCTTCCAACTCCGTTGGAATCTTTGAATTCAGCTATTTCTAAAAACCAGGTTTCTAATAATCGTTTTTGAGTCCAAGCATCAAAAACCAATTGAGTAGGTTTTTGAATATGAATTCTACGGGTGAAAGAGGTCCAATCAATAGATTTTTCCATGGAGCCGATTTAAACTTTAACAAGGCGATCATTTAATTTACACATTATCAGCATAATGGGCAACAGCGTATTAAAATTCATTAAACCCTTTGCCTTCCATAATCTTTACAACTGAGCTTTGGATTCTTCTCATCCTAGTACCAGATTGCTTCGCCTGATTGAAATAAATCAAATATCCTCTCTGTCTTCCAGGAGTTAAAGATTCGAAGGCTTTTTTGAAAAGGCTATCGTTTTTAAAATACGCTAAAAGTTCTTCGGGAAGCTTGGGCTTAGTGCCTGTAGAAAGAATTTTGATTCCTGATTTTTCTATCTCCATTGCCTCATGGATGTAGTGGATAATTAATTCTCTGTTTTCTCTGATTGAATCTGCATGATCAAATTTCCATAGCTTTCCAATACGACTATTAGGTCCAGCAAACTCTAAAACATTTGCTGGGTCTTTCATAAGAGACCCTTTTAAAAAAGACAAAAAAATACAATCCTTAAATGCTGAGAGGATTACTACATTTTTCCCTTTCAAGGTATAGCAAGGCTGCGACCATTTGAGCTCTTCGACCAATTCTGTTGTGGGGATATAGCTACGAAGGAGCAATAATTCTTCTTGCCAAGTGTGAACCTTACAATGAGGAGTTTGGAATAAGGAGCATCGGCCACAACCACTGGAAAAATATTCTGAGATTTTTTTATCCATCCTTAAGGTAGTTTTCACTTCAATGTAGTTTTCACTTCAATTTTAGATTTTATTTTTTCATTTCAAATTTAGGGACAGCCCAAAATCGATTTAAAGGCATATTATCCGACAGCAAACGACTGCTATCGGATACTATCGACTGCCTCCCGACTAATTTTTGACCTATTACTGAACTTTGGCTCATCAAGTTTTCCTCTGGCGAAAACGATACATGTCAAATTTTAACTAACAAAAACTATGAACACGCTAAGAAACAAAGTTCAGCTAATCGGCCGTCTAGGCGACAAAATTGAAGTGAAGACTTTAGAGTCTGGAAAAAAAGTGGGTAAGATCAATCTTGCCACCAATGAGACGTACCGCAATCAGCAAGGTGAGAAAGTAACTGAAACCACCTGGCATAATCTTGTGATTTGGGGCAAGCAAGTAGAAATCCTGGAAAAGTACACCGAAAAGGGTTCTGAGCTTGCTGTAGAGGGAAAAATCTCCAACCGAGATTATACTGACAAAGACGGAAACAAGCGATATATCACAGAAATCGTAGTACACGACTTTCTGCTTTTGGGCTCTCCAAAAGGCAAGGAAAAGGCAACGGTAGTGCAAGGTGAGGATGATTTACCTTTTTAAAAGTTAATTGGGGCTGTCTCTTAATTAGGTTTAATGTCAGTCTGAAAGGCAACCTGGCGTCATGCAAGGAGCTGAAGGCCGTTACTATCCTTTTAGCCTAAATTTCAATCCCATAAGGTTGTCAGGACGCTCAATGTGACAAAATCACTTTGGATACAGCCCCTTAATTACAATATATTTTTTATGGATATCCGCTTTCTTACCAGTATTGACAAAATACGTCTCATTGTCTGCTAAAAGGATCAGAATCCAAAAGCTTCGCTTGCCTGCCGTGACTGGGCCTTCGGTCGCCTATACTGAGCGAAGTCGAAGTATCCAATCAGTCAAGCAAAGAAAATAAGGCAACTGGCATGATTGCGGATAATCAGATATTTTTTATTGAAATGTCGGAATCAATGAATCTTATGTTGGACTCTTAAATTCAAAGACAGGGGAAGAATTAATAATACGCTTAAAATAAGACGAAAGATTTTCTTTCTAAAAACGAAAAACCCCCGGAACATTGTCCCGGAGGTTTTTTCAAAAAAAACCACCAACCTTAAATCAATCATGCTTTCACCTTACGCAGCTTCATATTCAACTTATCTGCCAGCAAGTACATGACTGGTACGATCACTAACGTAAGGAAGGTCGCAAAGGTTAGCCCGAAAATCACTGTCCAAGCCATTGGACCCCAGAAATCTGCATTGTCTCCTCCTACATAAAACTGAGGGTCAAAAGAACTCAATAATGTGCCAAAATTGATGTTCAATCCTATAGCCAAAGGTATCAACCCCAATACTGTTGTTATAGCTGTTAGAAGTACAGGGCGAAGACGTGTCTTACCCGATTCTACAATACTTCCTACCAATTCTTCATAGGATAAGTATTCTCCATCTTTAACCCCTAACTTCTCTCTCTTTCTATCTCTGACAAGATTGGTATAGTCTATTAGTACAATAGCATTGTTTACTACTACACCTGCCAATGAAATAATCCCAATTCCAGTCATAATCACTACGAAATCCATATTGAAGATGACTAGACCTAAGAATACCCCAATAGTACTTAAGACTACTGAAGCCATGATAATGAATGGAGTGGTTACTGAGTTAAATTGCGCAACGATGATCAAGAAAATCAAGGAAACTGCTATGGCCAAGGCTCGCATCAAGAATGCTTGTGACTTAGCTTGCTCTTCCTGTTCCCCCGTAAACTTCACCTGAATCCCGTCTGGAATTTCATAGGTAGACATCAAATTCTTGATCTGCGTATTGATTTCAGTTGGGTTATAGCCCTCCAAGACGTTGGAAAACATCGTGATGACTTTTTCCAGATCTTTTCTTTTCACAGAACCATAGGTAGAACCATATTTTACATCTGCAACAGAGGCTATTGGGACTTCTTTTTTCTCTCCAAATTTATCCCGGAAACCAATCTTCTTATTGACAAGCGTATTGATATCATATCTGTACTCGTCCATCATCCTCAACTGAATAGGATAATCATCCTCTCCCTCCTTGTATTTGGATACTTCCAATCCAAAAAGTGAGGTTCTCAATTCTGTAGCAATATTTGAAGTAGAGAGTCCAAATCTCCTTGCCTTTTCTCTATCAATATTCAGCACTACCTCTGGACTTCCCAGTGAAAGATCCGTCTTCAATTCCTCCAAACCTGCAACATTTTGCTTATCCAGATATTCCTTTGTCCTGTTTACAAAAGCAATTAATTGCTCATAATCTTCACCTATGAATTCAATATTGACAGCCTTTCCAACCGGCGGGCCATTTCTTTGCTTATCTACTGTAATTTGGACACCCGGATATTTTTCAACCATATCCCGGATATCTTCCATTGCTTTATTGGTATTTACACCCTGTCTATCGATGTAATCTACAAAACCAATGGTTATTTTTGCTTTATGTGGCGTTGCTTGATTGCTTGGTCCTTCTGTTGGATCTCCTGTTCCTTCACCAACTTGAGTAATAACTGATTCGATGATTCCTTGGTAAGGTTCCAAAGTAACCATCACCTCGTCTTCCATTTTATCCACAAACTCATTTGTTGCTTCGATATCAGTTCCAATAGGGAACTCCACAAAAACATTGACCAATTGTGGTTGATTATCAGGGAAGAAAAGGATTTTTGGTGCTCTGATACCTAATAAGGCGACTGAAAGAACTAAAAGAAGAACTGTTCCACCAAAGAAGAAATATGGCCTTTTACCATGCAAAGCATAATCCAATACTTTTTCATAGAAATTTTCAAGGTTAACCAAGAAAACGGTCTGGAACCATCGAATAGCCTTTCGCAATGCAAAGACATTAAACAAGGTCAACACACAGGCAACCAGCATCAAAGATCCAAAAGCCGTCCATCCTAATAGGTATAGGAGTGTAGAGAAAATCAGAAAGCTTCCTGCTACAATGATTGACTTTTGCTTAGGTTTATCCTTAGATACATCCTCCACTTTCATGTAAAGGGAAGTCAATACAGGATTAATCACCAATGCCACAAACAAGGAAGAAGACAATACAATTATCAATGTAATTGGCAAGTACTTCATAAACTCGCCTACGATGTCGTCCCAGAAAGCCAATGGAAGGAATGCTGCTAATGTAGTAGCGGTAGATGTAATGATTGGCCATGCCACCTCTCCTACTCCCTGTTTCGCAGCCTCGGATGCACTGAGCCCTTCTGACATCAATCGGTAAATATTTTCAACAACCACAATTCCATTATCAACCAACATACCTAATGCGAGGATGAGGGAAAATAACACCATCAAATTCAGTGTGATTCCAAAGGCATTTAGTACCAGAAAGGAAATGAACATGGATAGTGGAATGGCAATACCCACAAACAAGGCATTTCTAAACCCTAGGAAAAACATCAATACCAAAACTACCAGGATTACTCCGAAAATAATGGAGTTTTCCAAATCACTTACCTGTAATCTCGTCTGCTTAGACTGATCGTTGGTAATGGTTATTTCCAGATCAGAAGGAAAACGATTTGCCTTGGTCTTATCAATAATAGCTTTGATCTTATCAGCAGCAATTAGTAGGTTTTCCCCTGACCTTTTGGTTACATTGATTGTTACAACCGGAAGGTTTTTGCTTCTGGCATAAGAACTTCTTTCCTTGTAGGTATCTTTGACCTCAGCTACATCTCTCAGATACACAATCTTTTGATTGTCTGTCTTGACTATGATGTCCAAGAGCTCCATAGGATCCGAAAACTCCCCATCCACTCTCAAAGAGCGGGTATAGTCACCGGCTCGGATATTACCCCCGGAAATGGTCACATTTTCAGATTGTACTGCTCCGGAAATATCACTGAAATTCACTCCAGTCGCCTCCATTTTATAAGGATTGACATTGATCTGAATTTCCCGCTCTACTGTTCCTGCTAGGTCTGCCTTGGAAATTTCAGCAAGTTTTTCAATTTCATCCTCCAAATACTCACCAAACTTCTTCAACTCTGACTCCGAATAGTCTCCTGAGATATTCACATTCATGATCGGGAAATCCGAGGTATTTATCTCTAGAACATTCGGATCCTGATCCAAATCAGTCGGCAATTCACTTTTTGACTTATCAACAGCATCCTTAACATCCTGAATAGCTTTGGATATCTCTACGCCGGGATTAAACTCAATGACTATGGAAGAGAAATCCTGAACAGATGTGGATTTGATATCCTTGACATCATTCAGAGATTTCAATTCTTTTTCAATGGGTCTCGTGATGAGATTTTCCATATCTACTGGTGAATTACCTGGATAAGGAGTTCCTACATAAACTGTAGGAATCACAATTTCAGGAAAACTCTCCTTAGGCATTGTTCTATATGCACTCAAACCGAGCACGGTGATAATCAAGGTTAATATTACCACCGAGGTAGAGTTATCTACACTCAGACTGGACAGTCCAAACTCCCGAATAATTTTAGATTTTGGTTGCTCAGCCATAATTATAATTGCGAAATATTTACTTTAAAATTATCTCCTACCTCTCTGAATCCTTTATCCACCAAGGTTTCGTTACCTTCTAGACCTTCCAGGATTTCAGTTTCATTGTTAAATGTTCTACCTCTTTTGATATATCGTTTTTTGGCAAGTTCACCATCTACTATATAGATATAATCTCCTTTGCTATCACTAAGTATGAGGTAGCTTGGAACTATTACGCTTGATGGGTTTTGGTAATCTTGAATCTTTAAAACTGTGATCATATTTGGCTTCACCTGTGGAATGTTAGGTAAAAACACCTCTACTTTAAACGTCCTGTTATTTGGATTAATAATAGCACCCACAGAACTTACTTTGGTTTTCAGTTCTTTGCCAATGGATGGAAATGACACATCCACACTATCTCCTTTGGTCAAAACTCCAACATAAGATTCTGAAATATCAGCCTCAATAAAAAGATCACTTTCGCCGACAAACTGAAACATAGGAGTTCCAGGCTGCACCAGTTCTCCCAATCTAATCTGTACTGATTCCACTGTGCCATTAAACGGTGCTACCACCATGGATTTATTCAATTGGGTTTTTAGGGAGGCTAAACTTCTTTCCAATCCTTCCTTTCTATTTTTTGCTTCTAGAAACTGTACTTCTGTACCGATCTCCTGCTCCCAAAGTCTTTTTTGTTTTTCAAAAAGAGTTTTTGCCAAATCTAGATTTGTTTCCAACTCTTCAATGTTCCTTTGAATAGACTCAGCATCAATTCTAGCCAAAACCTGTCCTTTGGTCATTCTCATACCTTCAATTGCCGGAACTTCTAAAACTCTACCTCCTGTCTCGGCACTGATAATGACATTTTTCTTAGACAATACTGATCCTGTCACTTCTACAAAATGCTCAAATCCCGCTTTCTTAGCCTGAGCTGTAGTGATCAAAATAGATTTCTGATTTTGCTTGGCATATTCCGGATCCAGGCTGGCAATTTCCGCTTCCAATTCCAAGATGGAGGCTTGGATTTCGGACGCCTCAGTCCTTAATTTATCTAACTCAGCTTTTTTTGCTTCTATAGATTCATCTGAAGCGCAGCCTATCGCAAAAAGGACCACAAGAGTTAGGGGTAATAACTTACTGATTGATTTCATGATTGATATGATAATTATCTCCCTGATAAGGATGGTAGTAGTTTTTATTGGTTTGTTGATAAAATACCCAAGGCTTTTTCCAAATCGACTTTGGCAACCAAGCCGTCATATAGGGCAGTTAAGTAATTGATTTCAGCCTCAATTAGCGCAGCATCTGCTTCCACTACTTCAAGGTTGGAACCCACACCTTCATTGTATTTGATTTTGGATATATCGTAGACCTCCCGTGCCAATTCCAGATTCTCACGTTGGATTTCGAGTATATTTAAGTCATTTTTCAAATTGGTTTTGGCAGTGTAGACTTCGTTTTTAATGCTTTCTTGTAAAAAAGATTTCTGATTCTCCAACTGCATCATTTGCAATCTGTTTTTTTGAATTCTTGCGCTTTTGGAAAGCCCGTCAAAAATTGGGACTTTCATGGAAACTCCTAGTAAAGAACTCCCAAACCAATTTTGCTTGTCAAAAACTGTATTGAAGGTATTACCGGCCCCTGCCCTCTGCGCATTGGCAATAAAATCAATCGTAGGCATGTATTGAGATTGATTGTTTTTCAGGTCGAGTTGCACCAACTCCAAATTGGTCTGAAGCTGACTCACTTCTACTCTTTCCATTCCCTCTTCCTGAAGCAAGGCATTGATTTCTTCGATAGGATTCAGTTGGGACAATGATTCTCCCAATTCTAAATCGTATTCCATCGGAAGCCCCATCTGAAGTTTGAGAATTTGTTCACTTATCTCAAGCGCAGTAAGACTTCGTTCTAATTGAGTAGCAGTATTATTTCGCTGAACCTGAATTCTGGAAACATCAATTTTTTCTGCAAAACCAGCTTCGTTCAAAGCTCTAGTCTCAGTAAGAAGTGTGTCGATTCTTGCCAGATTTGCTCTGGAAAGCCTGATTCTTTCTTCATTTACCAAAACTCCGAAATAAGCTTTCTTCACAGATTCAATCACGTCTACTTTGGTTTTAACCAAATCCAGATCCGTCAATTGCTTGTAAGTTTTGGCAGCTCTCAATCCCACAAAGAAAGAACCATCGAAAATCATCTGAGTCAAATTGGCCCCCAAATTAGATTGATAACTGACCCCAAATCGAGCTGGAATCACGTCACCTGGCACATTAGGATCACCGAAAGGAGGTTCATTTGGAAGAAAAACAACAGGAATCGCAGGATTATAATTTATGTCAAAATTACCGTTGACCTGTGGTAAACCTGTCGCAGTAGTTTCTTTGACTGTAGCCTTGGATATCATTGTCTCCAGCTTAGCATTCTTCACATTGACATTATTCTCCAGAGAATAGCTCACAGCTTCTTCAAGGGTAAGCCTAACTACTTCCTGCCCATGCATAGTCAGTACTGGCATGCTGAGACATAAAATAATGAGTAAATATTTTTTCATCACTGAGTTAATTAGCTGAGTTTTGCTTGTTGTTCTTGGTAAGCTTCACGCCCTTTTTCTGTAAAAATTCCGTGAAGGAAATGATCCATCATTTGCATTTGTTCCTCTACCAAATTGTAATTTTCATTATTAAAATTGGAAGGCTCCATAGCAGAGGTTATTTGATTCACCCTGAGTCGGGCTAAAATATGAGCATCTATTTCACTCCTAAAATACCCAAGCTGCTTACCTCTTTCCAAAATATTGACAAAATCTGTCATAATAACTTGCTCCTTATGCTGTTCAAAGACCTTCCAAGCTTCCGGAAAATACTTTTGAACTTCCATAATCGCCAAAGGGTTAATATTGGTCAACCGCTCCCTCATCATCTTCGAAATTTTCACTAAATGCTCGATGACATCAGTTCCAGAATCTTTTAGAAAAGCCATTTTCTCTTGATCCCTTTCCAGCATAGCTGAAAATGTAGCGTTCACCAACTCCTTCTTGTCCTTGAATTCCTGATAGAGCGTTTTCTTAGATATACCCATCATTCGGGCAATATCATCCATGGTGGTATTGCGTACCCCATACCTGGAAAATTGCTCAATCGCTACATCCAATATTTTTTCTCTCGTCTCCACTTACTTGAAATTTGAATCAAAACTACGGAAACTTTCAATATGTTCAAAGTTTCCAAAGTTTTTTATAAAATATTATTTTGTGTTCATATTGATACACTATTAAAAAGTATTCGATTTACTACAATATCATCTATTTTTAATAGTTTATTTTGCATTTCAAATTACTTTTTTCGGCATCCATTTTTAGTTTATCTTCAATTTTTACAATCAAATGAGAGTTCTAGACAGTCAATTTGGATCTTTAGCATACAAATCTCTGGGAGATGGAAAGGAGGTTTTCATTATTTTTCATGGCTTTGGCCAAGATCAAAGGGATTTATTGCCGTTTTCCAAAATTCTAAAACCCGAACAGCGCTTTCTTTTCATTGACATTTTTTTTCACGGAAAAAGTCAATGGAAAAGCCATGAAAACCCTTTGACAAAATCAGTTTGGGCAGAAATCTTAAAAAGCCTTTTTAAAAGAGAAGAAATCTCAAAGTTCCATTTAATAGGTTATAGCATGGGAGGAAAGCTTTCATTATTAACTTATGAGCTTTTCCCTGAGAATGTCCAAAGCATGATTCTTCTTGCTCCTGATGGAATTAAAACAGGATTATTTTACAGCATCAGTAGCTATCCCGCTTATTTTCATTCTTTATTTAAGCAAATAGTATTTAAGCCATGTCGCTTTTTCTCTGTAGTAAATGGATTAAGTCAGATTGGCCTCATGGAAAGCAGTATTTCAAAATTTGTTCAAACTCAAATGAAACATAGATCACAGAGAGCCCAGGTTTATTTAACATGGAAAGTATTCGGCGGAATTCAACTCCGACTGGGAGAGATCATTCGCAATTCAAGAAAATTAAAAACACCAATTCTTCTTTTCACAGGGAAATATGACAAAATGGTGACTGCGAAAAACCTGGAACGTTTCAGTAGTAAAATTCCTCACTTAAAATCACATAACCTCCCGGTTGGACACGGAGGGCTTATTCAGGCAACTGTTGAATTTTTAACTAAAAATAAACCAACCCCAAACTGAAATTTGAAATATGTTATCAGAGGAAAGAAAAACATTCCAATACTTTATTAGTATTTCCACAAGTTAGAAATGCTGTATCACTTTTAGGGTATAATTTCAACCGTAAATTCTACTTCAATCAAACGGATTATTTCCACCCTCACTTTTCACACTTCAAGCCAATTCCTTACCTTTGCAACTTACCAGCTCAAGGACATGATTTTCTTCTTTGAATCACCTCAAAAAGTAGTCTACGCAGTACAGACTCCGCAACCTCTCGCCCAAGAAGACATTGCAAAACTTAACTGGCTTTTCGGCGAAGCTTCTCCCATCCAAACTCCAGAAGTAGCAGGAAAATTTTCCGGCCCAAGAAAAGAAATGATCACCCCATGGTCTACCAATGCTGTGGAAATCACGGTCAACATGGGCATACAGGGAATCCAGCGAATTGAGGAGTTTTTCCCATTAGCCGAAGGGGACCAAATTGACCCTATGCTTCAAAATGCATACGAAAATCTGGATCAGGAGATCTTCGACATACACTTGGAGCCCGAGCCAATCCAATCAATTGAGGATATTTCAAGCTATAATCAAAAAGAAGGATTGGCTTTGAGTGAGGAAGAAATCGCTTATTTGGAAAATGTTTCTAAGCAACTCGATAGACCTTTGACCGATTCAGAGGTTTTCGGCTTTTCCCAAGTCAATTCTGAGCATTGTAGACATAAAATCTTCAACGGAACCTTTATCATCGACGGTCAGGAAAAGCCCATGACGCTCTTCCAATTGATCAAAGAAACATCCAAAAAACATCCAAATCGAATTGCATCTGCCTACAAAGACAATGTGGCATTTATCCAAGGTCCAAAAGCACATCAATTCGCTCCTAAAACCCAACATCAAGCTGACTTTTTTGAGCAAAGAGAAATTGACACGGTCATTTCCCTGAAAGCAGAAACCCATAATTTCCCTACAACTGTCGAACCTTTCAATGGTGCGGCTACAGGATCAGGAGGTGAAATCCGAGATAGACTTGCTGGGGGAACTGCTTCTATTCCTTTGGCAGGAACGGCAGTTTACATGACTTCTTATTCCCGATCAGAAAAAGGCAGAACTTGGGAAAACAAGCTGGAAGAAAGACCTTGGCTCTACCAGACTCCTATGGATATCCTGATCAAAGCCTCCAATGGCGCATCTGACTTTGGAAACAAATTCGGACAGCCCTTGATCGCAGGATCAGTTTTAACATTCGAGCATGAAGAAGGCGACAAGCATTTTGGCTTTGATAAAGTGATCATGCTTGCTGGCGGCGTTGGGTTTACAAACGCCAAGTACACCAAAAAAGAAGAACCTAAAACCGGTGATCAAATCGTGATCATGGGTGGAGATAATTATAGAATCGGAATGGGAGGCTCAGCAGTTTCTTCCCTCAACACCGGAGAATTATCAAATGCCATTGAATTAAACGCCATCCAAAGATCCAATCCGGAAATGCAAAAGCGTGTTTCCAATGTGATTCGGGCGATGGCTGAAAGCGAAAATAACCCTATCATTTCCATTCACGATCATGGTGCAGGTGGTCATCTCAACTGCCTTTCCGAATTAGTGGAAAGCACAGGAGGAACTATTCATATTGATCAGTTGCCTGTAGGTGATCCAACTCTTTCTGCGAAGGAAATCATTGGAAATGAATCTCAGGAAAGAATGGGCTTAGTTGTAGGCAAGGAAGATGTCGCTACTCTAAAGCAACTTTCAGAAAGAGAAAGGGCTCCTTTTTATGTGGTGGGTGAGACCACCGGAGACATGCATTTCAAATTCGAAAATCAAAAGACAGGAGAAAAACCAGTTGATTGGAATTTGGCATATATGTTTGGATCTTCTCCAAAAACCATATTGGAAGATCAATCGGGGAATGCCTCATTCGCAGAGGCAAGCTATGACCCTGAATTGATCAAAGGGTATATTCAAGAAGTATTGCAATTGGAAGCGGTGGCCTGTAAAGATTGGCTAACCAATAAAGTGGACAGGTCAGTAACAGGCCGCGTTGCCACACAGCAAACTGTAGGAGAAATCCAACTCCCTCTGAATGACGTAGCCGTAATGGCTTTGGATTTCACAGGTAATAAAGGGATCGCTACCTCCATCGGCCATGCCCCAGTAGCTGCATTAGCCAATCCAGAAGCGGGTAGCAGATTAGCTATTGCAGAGGCCTTGACCAACTTGATTTTTGCACCTATCTCAGATGGACTGAAAGGAGTTTCTCTTTCTGCCAACTGGATGTGGCCTGCTAAAAACAAAGGAGAAAACGACAGATTATACCGGGCTGTTCAGGCAGTTTCTGATTTCGCCATTGAATTGGGCGTCAATATCCCAACCGGAAAGGACTCCCTTTCCATGACTCAGAAATATCCTGATGGAAAAGTGGTTTACTCGCCGGGAACGGTAATTATATCTACAGTAGGTGAATGTTTTGACATTCAAAAAACTGTAAAAACTGCATTGAAGCCGGTTGTAGGAAGTAGAATTCTTTACATAGACTTTTCAAAAGACAGTTTCAAACTAGCAGGATCCAGCTTTTATCAGGCGCTCAATAAAGTGGGAACAGATACGCCTACGGTGGTCAATGCCGCATACTTTGTCAAGGCATTTAAAGCTGTCCAGGATTTGATTGATCAAACTTGGATTCATGCCGGGCATGATATTTCATCTGGTGGTATTATTACTGCTCTATTGGAAATGTGCTTCCCCACTCCTGGAATCGGCCTGGAAGTAAGAATTGATCGACTGGAAGAGAATGATTTGGTGAAAGCCTTATTCGCAGAGAATCCAGGTATTCTAATTCAGGTACCTGACGATCATCCTGTAGAAACCCTGTTGGTTGAGGCAGATATTGATTATGTAGAATTGGCAACAGTTACCAACTCAGGTAAAATTGATTTTCTAGGAAAAGATTTGAGTCTGGATATTGAGCAGCACAGAGATATCTGGTTTAGGTCATCCTACCTTTTAGACAGAAAGCAATCAGGAGAAAAACTCGCAACAGACCGTTTCGACAATTATAAAAATCAGCCACTTTCTTATGAATTTGCTACAAATTGGAAAGGAAGTTTTGCTGAGTCTGGTATTAATCCGTTCAGAAAAGAAACAGGAAAGGCGAAGGCAGCTATTATCAGAGAAAAAGGAGTGAATGGAGACCGAGAAATGGCTTATTCACTTTGGCTTGCAGGGTTTGAGGTGAAAGATGTGCACATGACAGATTTGATCTCAGGGAGAGAAAACCTGGAAGACGTACAGATGATAGTTTTTGTAGGAGGCTTTTCCAACTCTGATGTTTTGGGTTCAGCAAAAGGCTGGGCAGGAGCTTTCCTTTACAATCCAAAAGCAAAACAAGCTTTGGATAATTTCTACGCAAGACCTGACACCCTGAGTTTGGGAGTATGTAATGGTTGTCAGCTCATGGTAGAACTTGGACTCGTAGGTTCAGAGGACCCTGTTCACAAAGCAAAAATGCTTCACAATGCTTCTCATAAATTTGAATCCTCATTTGTAAACGTAAGTATCCCGGAAAACAAAACTGTGATGCTGGGAAATCTTTCCGGTCAGCGTTTAGGAGTGTGGGTAGCTCACGGCGAAGGGAAGTTTTATTTGCCAAAAGCCGAAAGTGAGTATCATATAGGAATGAAATATAGCTATGAAGCTTATCCTGGTAATCCAAATGGTTCGGATTACGCAGTAGCAGGGATAGCATCCCAAGACGGGAGGCATTTGGCGATCATGCCACATATTGAGCGTTCATTGAAGCCATGGAACTGGGCTCATTATCCTATGGATAGAAATGATGAATTTACCCCATGGCTAGATGCCTTTATCAATGCCCGTAAATGGGTTGAGGAAAAGAACTAAAGAATTGAAAATTATAACCCTTCTGAAAAAAATTTCGGAAGGGTTTATTTTTATTTGAAAATTTTGAATGTTTCAGTGAATTGAGGAGACTGAATCTTTAGTAAATAGATTCCCTGTCCAGATTGGATTAAATTTTCATTTACCCAATTTTTGATACCCTCCATATTGAAAAATTGAGAGCTTTTTATTCTGCCAGAATAATCTGACATCAATACTATCACGCCATCCTTCAATTTATTTTCGTCTCCTCTATAAGTAATTTGTAGCTCGGAATTCCCAACAGGATTTGGAAATATTCGCCAATTTGAATCCAACTTTGGAGGTTCTAATCTGAGAGAAACGGTATTGGTATATCCTTCAAATTTGTTTTTGCTATGTAGTTTTATTCGATAAAAAATAAAACCTTCTTCGTTATTCAAATCATTGTCTAAAAATTTAAAATTTAATAAATCTTCTTGGCCAGGAACTATAACTAAGCTATCAAGAGATTCCCAGGATTTTACTTGATTAACACCCCTTTGTACCACCATTCCTATATCCTCTGTCGCCCCCGAAACCGTCCATTCTAGTTCTGCACGATTTAGCTCTTTGTTCCAAACCGCCCTGATATCACTTAATTGAATTGAGAGAATCCTATAAGATATTCTTATGATCACCTTTCCGGCTGACCCTGCTCCGCCACGAACACTTCCAGCCCCACCTCCTGAACCGGTAAAAGGGAAACCATGTCCACCAATACCGTCAGAATTCGAATCACTGGGATTTAGGTGATCTCCATCCCCTCCAAGCTTTGTAGACTGAAATATCCCTCCAGTACCTTTGCCATATTGTTGAGCTGGATTTCTCCCAGTTGATCCTCCACCTCCTGCAAAGGCATTGAGAACACCAGAGACTCCACTAAGTATAGGCAAAGAAATTCCATTCCCTCCACTACCGGGATTATTATTTCTACCTTCCTCGCCGGGAGTAGCAGCTCCACCTCCACCTCCTCCATTCAGTTGATTGTTATTTTGACGTCGCCCATTTCCGCCTTGGTTACCTAGGTTACCAGCGATTACTGCTCCCCCGTTTCCTGATCCATTTCCTGGATTGTTGTTGGCGCCACCTCCACCTCCACTGCCTCCATTTCTACCATCTCTTGCTGAGGATGATTGAGAGCCTCCTCCTCCTCCTCCATTAGAGATTAAACCAAAAAATGAAGACTCTAAACCATCTCTTCCAGGTAAATTATTTTGGGAAGAACCATACCCTCCAGGTCCTACCGCAACAGGATACTCTCTTCCAACCTGAAGCGAAATAGCATTTTCTGAAATTATTCCTCCTGAACCCCCACCTCCAGCAGCTTCACCAAACCCTCCTCCTCCTGCTCCTCCTACTAAAGTGACCGAAACATCTATAATTTGTTCATCAGGCAATAATTCTGGTAATATCAAATTATCAGTACAATTGAATATATAGACTCTATCAAAGCCATTTGAAGTAGTTATTTTCCTCATTTCGACACAGGAGGAGGTTGGGCAGCTTCCGATTGTCGCTCCATAAGACAACCCGTTACCGACAGGTTCCTTATTTACGAAAAGAGGTGAATTGGGACTTGATAAACCACTACCAGAAATAATACCTGAACTGCTAATTGTTCCTCCAACATTTAAGCTATTGCAAACATTATTATTTAAGGAGATAATTTGACTATTGGAGTTAAGTTGGAGATTTCCTGAAATTGCTAAATTCCCAGCTATTTCAACAATTGTATTGGAGTTCAAAATAACTGAGCCTGAAAAATTAGACATGCCAATCAGTTTGATGGTGGAGTTACTGTTAAATGTAGTGAGGCCTGAAAAATTCACAGTTCCGTTTGAAACTAGTGTCGCAGCTGAGCTCACAACAAGTCCACTCCCAAAATTCAATTCTCCATAGTTGTAAATAGATTTATTTGAAGATATAGTTGAATTCCAATTCAATACGCCATAATTGAATATGCTCCAGTTACCATTTGGGGAATTTGAAATTGACAAATTCCCATAGTTAGAAAGAGAGGCTAATCCTGAAAGTTGGCTGTAAGCGCCATTCCAAGAAGCACCATCTTCAATACAGATTGAAATATTATTTCTATTATTAAAACTTATATTGGATGTTCTGTCACCCCTAATACAAACCAAAGATCCATTTTGAATAGTACCAGAAGGAGCATTATTTCCATCTATTATCACATCACAAGAATTGCACTGAGCATAAATACTATTTGAAATAAAAACGATTAATAGCAGTATTATAAGTGCAGATATAAATTTATCTGGTTTAAACAGCATCTCAAGTTTTATTGAAAAACGAGGTAATTTATATTAGATCATTTATATATCAAAATTACAACATTAGATTATTTTAATTTTAGAAAATCTAAATCTTATCGTAAAAATAAAATTCATAAAAGCACATAATTAATACGATTTTATTAATATGAAATTTTTCATAAGTATAAAAAACTGATCTAGTTGAATATAGCAGGGTATTTTTTATTTATAAACTTCAATTTCATAACACTAAAATACAGGAAATTTTAGACCTGAAAATCTTATTAAATTTTAAAAACCTTTGAATTGCTTTTTCCGTGATGTTCTCGATTCGCATCTGGATCTATTTAAATTCCAGATGAGGATCCCATCTATCAACCAGCTGATCATCCCCATGAAGAAATTCAATTCCCTTGTAATTCTGGCTCTTCTAGCCTTTTCACAAATAAGTTTTGCCCAAACAGAAATCTCTGAACAAATCAAAACTGATAGAGACAACCAACTGAAAGAGCTCAATGAAAAACTCAAAACAAACGAAGAGCTTGTCAACAAGTTGACTGAAAAAATTGCTGCGGCAGATAGCAAAAATGCTTCAGATAAGGACAAAATTGTCGATTTGGAAAAACTTCAATTAGCCCTTGATAACAGATTGAAAATATTGGAAGAGGCTCCCAAAACCAAAATCAACCTCAATGGACAGTTAGCGTTTACCGAGCTCTTGAGTATTCAGAGGGATATACAGCCTGTAGAGCTATTTTTAACTTCCCAGTCTTTTTTTGATCAATTGGGAAATATTGGGAAAATCCAGCAATACAAATCCTTTACTAGCTGGAAAAATGAATTCGATAAATGGTATGCCAAAGAAGGTCAAAATGATGCCATGGTGGGAGTCCTTCAAAATTCCATTAGTTTGATTTCAACGGCTTCTGCAGCAGTTCCTCTTTACGGAACCATGGTCAATACTGCGATTTCGGGTGTCACCAGCTTAGTAGGAAACTTGAGCAAAAAAGAAAAAGAATTGTATGAAAGATCTCCTGAGATGCTAAGAATTTTAACAGTGACCAGTCAATTTGAACAGCAAAAATCCATCATTGATCATGAATGGGTGTTGATCAATAAGGAATTAGAGCAACTTCAAAAGGAAAATACACAGCTTTTAGAGGAGCAGATGGCCTATTTTGGCATTGATAAAAACAGATACCAGAACAGATATCTCAATGCAACTTTGGATGCTGATCGGGAATTTTTCAAAAATGAATGCAGAAAAGCTATTTCCGAGAAAATTGCTTTGTTGGAAAAATCACAGGAGACCCGAGGTAAATGGTTGGGTCAAGTCGAGACTTATATGTACAAAGTGCAATCCCTAAGATTGAGATTTGGTCAACTCACCACCAGAATGCAAGCTAATATTGAGCAGTATGAACATTTGATAAGACTGTACTCAGACGCTACCAAATTCCCGGTTGAATTCACTACTAAAATTTCAGCCTTGAATAATCCATTAAATAATCTCAAAAATAAGTTTTACTCTTCCTTTAATCCTGCCAAATACATAGAAGATTCAGCGGTGATGTACATAGAAAGGCAATAAAAAAGAGGCTGTCTCAAAAGTGCAATTTGTCACATTAGAGCTATTTATAGGACAGCCTCTTTTTAATATAGATCTTTAAACCTCGGGTTCTTGCTGACTCAGGCAGTGAAAGGAGCCCAAGCCCCAAATGATATCAGTAGAATCTATTCCGATGACTTTTCTATCCGGAAAGCAGTCCTTCAGGATATCCAATGCTTTCTGATCATTCTTATCTTTGAAAGTAGGAACCACTACGGCCACATTTCCAATGAAGAAGTTGGCATAAGATGCCGGTAAACGCTGTCCTTCCCAAATCACAGCTTTAGGCATTGGAAGCTCAATAATGTTCAGTTGTTTATCATTTTCCAGGCGCATTTTTTTCAGCAAATGCAAATTCTCCTGTAAAATGTCATAGTTGTCATCTCCCTTATGCTCCTCAACCACTGTCACAACGGTGTCTTCATTGACGAATCTGGTTATGTCATCGATATGGCCGTCCGTGTCATCTCCAACGATCCCATCTCCTACCCAAAGGATATGATTAACACCATAATAATCGCAAAGGTACTTTTCGATCTGAGCCTGATTGAGATGAGGGTTTCGATTTTTATTCAGAAGGCAGGCTTTGGATGTTAACAAAGTTCCTTTCCCATTAAACTCTACAGAACCACCTTCCATGACAATTCCGGGCTGGAAACAAGGAATATTCAAATACTCAGCAATTCGAAAAGGAATTTGATTATCCAAGTCATGAGGAGGATACTTTTCTCCCCAAGCATTGTAATCCCATTTCACCAACACCTTCTTTTGCTCAGCATTGGGATTGATCAAAAATGCCGGCCCATGATCTCTGCACCAAGCATCATTCGTAGGGAATAAGTGGAAATTAATTTGGTCCATATCCACTCCAGCCTGGTTTAATTGATCGATGGCAAATTGCCTCATCCCATCATCCAGCACATTGATATGAACTTTTTCTCCCTTAGCTACCTCTTTGATAAATTGGGCATACTTAGGATATATCGTATGAATTTTTCCTGGCCAAGAATCCTCCTTATGGGGCCAACTCAACCACATAGCTCGATGAGGGGCAAACTCTGCGGGGAAATAATATCCCAGTTCTGCAGGAGTGGCTCCTCCAGTTCGGGCAAGTTCAAAAATATCTGCCATGTTTATTCTTCGTCTATGTAGCGCTTGGTAATTTGCTGGTAACTGTCAATTCTACGATCTCTCAAGAAAGGCCAGTGGGTTCTATATCTATCAGAACCGGTCAAATCCAATTCCTCTACATGTACTTCCTCTTCCAAATGAGGGGCTTTGTAAGTCACTCGCCCAAAAGCATTGGATACAAAGGATCCTCCCCAGAACTGCATATCCCCTTCTACTCCTGTTCTATTCACAGATACAACCGGGATACCATTTGCCACAGCGTGAGAACGTTGTATAGTTTGCCAAGCGCCATATTGTTCATCATTAGTCAAGCCATCCTGATCTTTGTGCCAACCAATAGCTGTAGGATAAACTAAGAAATCGGCTCCCTTCAAAGCTGTAATTCTTGCTGCTTCAGGATACCACTGATCCCAGCAGATCAATACACCAATCTTTCCAAACTTGGTTGGGAATACCTTATAGCCCAAATCACCTGGAGTGAAATAAAACTTTTCAAAATATCCAGGATCATCTGGAATATGCATTTTTCTATATTTCCCTAGATAAGTTCCATCTGCATCCAATACAGCGGTTGTATTGTGATAAAGTCCCTCGGCTCTTTTTTCAAAAAGAGAAGCAACTATCACTACGCCTAATTCCTGGGCTAAGGAACCTAGAGTTTCAGTGGAAGGGCCTGGAATAGCCTCGGCCAGTTTAAAATTTTCATAATCCTCCACATCACAGAAGTAGAGCGATCTAAAAAGTTCTTGAAGCACCACTACCTCAGCTCCTTTTTGAGCTGCCTCACGGACTCCTTTGATGGTTTTATTCATGTTTTCGGTCACGTCCCCTGAGCAACTCAGCTGAACCAGACCTACCTTTACTTTTTTATCAGACACGTCTATATGAGTTTGATTGAATCAATAAGCAAAGGTACGGGAGATGGAAGGGAATGACAAATTGTAAAGATAGATTGAAGGAAAGTCCCTGAATTTGAAAAATCCATAGAACTACCTTATTATTTTCAAAAAAATCTAAGTAAATCGAAGTCAATAAAAATATCATTTAAAAACCTTACTAACGTATGAATAACAAATTTTTATTGGGAGCAAGTACTTTATTGCTGCTGATTTTCAACTTCCCCTTTAGTACTTTCTCTCAAATAAAAGCTGTGACTGAGAAAGGGGATACTATATATGTTTACAATAATGGGACCTGGTCATATGAACCGAAAGAATTTAATGAATCAAAATCCCAATTCGATTATTTTTCATATGAATTAAAAGTTGATACTGCTAGGACATCTTTTATAAAGCCAGAACTATCAAAAAAAGAAGTTCAGAATCAAAATGGTCAGTTTTCAATTTATTACGATGAAAGCAAATGGAAAAGAGTTCCTGCAGCCACTTTGAATGAGGATGCAGAGTTTGCTTTTCAAGCTAAAGAAAGTGATGTATGGTGCGTGGTAATTTCAGAAGAAACAGCTATTGCAAAAGATGCTCTAATAAAGATCGCAAAAAAAACGATGGAGGGAAATACCGGATCTCCAGTAACAATCAATCAGGTAGAATACAGAGTTGTTAATGGGAAGCCAGTATTAAGAGGATTATTGGCAGCAAATTTTTCTGGAATATCATTCATGTTTGATACTTACTATTATTCAGATGAGCGAGGTTCTGTACAGTTTGTAACTTGGTCAAGTGATCAGATTTGGAGGAAAAATCAAGATTTAATTGAAAACTTACTCAATGGCTTTCAAGTACTTTGATGCTTATTGAAGTTCATCAAACATTAATTAAATCCAAAGAATATTTTCTTTACGTTTGTATACTATGATTTTACAATTCCTTATCCCCTTTTTCCTGCTTTTTCAGGGCTTACATTCAACTACGAGCCAGGCAGATAAAAAGGTAGCTGTCATCATTGACGCAGATACTGCCAATGAAATCGATGATCTCTATGCCTTAGTTCAGGCTATGGCTTCTGACAAACTAGACATCAGAGCGATCACATCGGCACAATTTCACACTTCCCCCATTGCAACAGATACCTCTGTGATGGAAAGTCAGATTATCAATGAGCGGTTGGCTCAATTATCCAATCGAACTGACATTCCCCTTCCTGTAGGCGCCAATTTCCCAATGACCTCTCCTACCGAACCCCAGGTATCCCCAGCTTCCAATTTTATTATTCAGGAAGCCAAAAAAATGAAAAATGGGCAAAAGCTAGATTTGGTCATTTTAGGCCCTTGTACCAATGTGGCATCTGCTATTGTTCAGGATCCAAGTATCATTCCTTTGATCAGAGTTCACTACCTGGGAATCTGGCATGACCCGGAAGCCAATACTTTCGATAAAAATGAGTTTAATTCCAGAAATGACAAGGTTGCTGTTGACGTATTATTTGACACACCCAACCTTGACTTGACCATCATGTCAGCTACTAGTAGCCAACATCTCAAGCTGGCTAAGACCAAAGCCGATGAAGAATTAAAAGGCAAATCTGAATTGGGAGATTACTTAATCGCCAGATGGGACAATCACAAAAGATGGTGGACCAGAAATGACCCCGAGAAAAAAACCTGGATCATGTGGGACTTGGCAATAATTCAAGCTTTGATCAATCCTGAATGGTCAAAAGTTGAAGAGTTTATGACTCCTCCAGAAAACACTCAGCGTATCGTGAAGGTCCACACTTCTATTGACGCCCAAGCCATGGAGAATGATTTTTGGAAAACCATGAAGACTACCTTCCATCAAAAATCTGAATAAGCCCCATTGATAAAAATAACTCCTGCTAATCGTAGGAGTTATTTATTTTTTTATTTTACTTTGTATTTCAAAGTACTTTTAAAATGAAAAAAGCACAAGATGAATTAGCTGAAATAAAATCCATCATGGAAAGAAGCAGTCGTTTTCTTTCCTTGAGTGGATTGTCGGGGATTTTAGCAGGTGTGTATGCCCTGATAGGCTCTGGCATTGCTTACAGCCTAATTTATTACCCCAACCCTCCTTATGGAAAAGACATTTCCCTGACAAATCCCGAATATGTCATCAGCAATGTGATGATCACGGGACTTTCCGTCTTATTACTTTCCGTGTTCACAACTTGGCTGCTAAGCAGAAAAAAAAGTAAGAAGACTAAAGTAAGTCTTTGGTCTCCAGCAAGCAGAAGGTTCATGAGGGCTTTATTTATTCCAGTAATCATAGGAGGCCTTCTTTGTATAGGTCTATATGCACAAGGACAAGAGCATTTAGTCGCAGCAATAACTTTAATTTTTTATGGATTGGGACTTTTCAATGCCTCAAACTTCACCCTAAATGAGATCAAATATTTGAGTTATTGTCAATTGGTTTTGGGATTGATAGCCACATTCTTTCCAGAATATGGTCTTGTGCTGTGGGCAATGGGATTTGGGGTTTTGCACATCATTTACGGTGCGATCATGTATGTAAAATACGACGGTTGAGGTGAAAGGGAAATACGATAAAGCATTTGAAAATGTGATCCGGCTGAGGATCATGTCCATCCTGATGGCCAATGAAGAATTTGATTTCAATTCCTTCAAAGAACTATTGGATGTGACTGATGGAAACTTAGCAACACATCTCAAACAATTGGAGAAAAATGATTTTATCGAAGTGAAAAAATCCTTTGTTGGAAGAAAGCCTTTGACTACTTATGCCGCAACCGAAGAGGGAAAAAAAGCCTTTCAGTTTCATTTAACGTTCCTTGAAAATTTAATCAAAGAAAATAAAAGCTAAAAAAATTTATTTATCTACTTTGAATTACAAAGTACTTTCAACTCAAATAATATGGTACGTTTATCGCAGATTAATAGCAAACTAATTGCTCTTGCAGCCGGAATCGGAGCCAGTATTCCATTTTCTATTCTTTTGTTCATTATTCTGACGAAGGAGGATGTTTTTGAAACTTGGATGTTCCTTCCTCTTTCAATCATCCCAATGGGCGCCGCATTGGGCGGAATTTTCTTTTATTTATGCAGTTTCATTTGGTTCTCAGAAGGTTGGAAAAAATTTGCCGCTGTAGTTTTTAGCACCATCATCTATTTTGTATCTATTTGGATTAGCTCAGTCATTGCCTTCAATTTCACCGGTCATTGGAATTAAAAATACTTCTTTACCCCTTACCTCAATTCACTATGAAAGAACAAATTCTAAAAAACAGTCAAAATGCCCTGGAACTTGAAAAACTGTACCGGGCCAACAAATCCCAATTCAAACGGGATTTCAATGAATTGTATCCCCAAAATTTACAAACAGAACTGGGAGAGTTTTGGAACCAGCGATTGAATTATGAAACAGAATCCATTTCCTGGGGAAGCAAAGATGAAATCAAATTTATCATGATTTGTATACTCTTGGCCGGATTGATCGCAAAATTCCCCGCTCTTTTCAATATCTCTGAAGACTTTTTTTTCCCAAGAAATATTGGCTTTATCATTTTTCCCTTCCTGACTGCTTTCTTTGTTTGGAAGAACGAAATGAGCAATGCAAGCAAAGGGATTCTTATTTCCATTTCAGTGCTATTAGCTGTTTACATCAACTTCCTTCCAAATTCGAATTCCAGTGATACTTTAATTTTAGCCTGTTTACATCTTCCTTTTATTTTATGGGGAATGTTAGGCTATGCTTTTACCGGAAACAGTCTTCATCCTAACCTCCAAAAGTTGGCTTTTTTAAGATTTAATGGAGATGTGGCGGTTCTCAGTGTATTATTAGGAATAGCAGGGATGCTGATGACTGGAATGACTTTAGGCTTATTCAGCTTGATCGGTATCAGTATTGAAAAATTTTACTTCGAATACATCGCTGTTTTTGGCTTACCGGCCATTCCACTTTTGGCTACTCTGATTAATAAAAATAATCCTCAATTAGTAGATAAGGTCTCCCCTATCATAGCAAAGCTATTTAGTCCATTGGTTTTATTGATGTTAATAGCCTATTTAAGTGCCATTCTTATTTCGGGAAAAGACCCTTATAACGATCGGGAATTCCTGTTGACATTCAACTTGCTCCTCATTGGTGTGATGGCTTTGATTTTCTTTTCTGTTGCCGAACATTTTCATCAAAAGGAAAGAAATTGGACCACCTGGATCTTATTCTTATTGGCTATAGCCACTATTCTAGTGAACGGAATTGCTCTTTCTGCCATTATTTTCAGAATTTCAGAATGGGGATTTACTCCCAACCGAACCGCAGTTTTAGGTGGAAATATTTTGATACTCGGGCATCTTATGTGGGTCACAGCTCTTCTATTTCAGTCAGTCAATAGAAAAACTACGCTTCAAAAAGTAGGAATAGCAATAGTCCAGTACCTTCCCATATATGTCGTTTGGGCCTTTATCGTTGTCTTCTTATTTCCTTTGATGTTCGGCTTTGAATAATCCACATTTAAGCCATTCAAGGAATTGATTTCAGGGAATGATTTAGAATTTAACTCAAATAGGTATCTTAACAGCTTCAAAACCCAAAGAAAAGCTCTAACCTTTTAACAAAAAAACAGATGAAAAAACAATCCATTTTCCACATGGCAATGCTTATCCTATTGAGTATAGGAGTAATTTCCTGTGGATCAAATAGCAATGAAGAAAGCACTGAAATGAGTGAGGAAAACACGAGCGAAACAGAAAGATTTGGAGGTTTAGCACTTTACACGGTCCGTGACTCGATGGCCAGTGATCCCGAGGCCACACTTCAGGCTGTAGCTGATGCAGGATATGCATATATCGAGGCAGCTGGATATGCTGATGGCAAATTCTATGGAATGGACCCAGCAGATTTTAAAGCTTATGTAGAATCTTTAGGCTTAACCCCTAAAAGTACACACATGGGCGGAGTTACTTTAGAAAATGCTGATGAACAAATAGCCGCCAGTAAAGCAGCAGGATTCGAGTATTTCGTCATCCCTGTTCCACCTATGGGTATGTTTACCTTTGGTCCTGAAGGAATGGGAATGAAAGGCACTAAAGAAGAGTTGGTATCCATCTTGAAAACTATCGGCGAAAAATGCTCTAATGCAGGCTTAAAACTTTTATACCACAACCACGACTTTGAGTTTAAGCCTATGGCTGATGGCACTATCCTCACTGAATATATTTTGGAAAATACAGATCCTGCTCATGTCAATTATCAAATGGACCTTTTCTGGGTTACGAAAGCTGGAGCAGATCCTCTGGCGTATTTTGAAAAATATCCAGGCCGTTTCAAGGCTTGGCATGTTAAGGACATGAACGCAGAAGGACAGTTTGCGCCAGTTGGAACTGGATCAATTGACTTCGGAAAAATATTGGCTGAAAAAGACAAGTCCGGCATGGTTTATTACCTAGTGGAACAAGATCAAACCTTCGGTTTGGATCCAATGGAAGCTATTAAAATTAGCCACGGCGGATTGAAAGAAATAGGCTTTCAATAATTTCTAAAAACCATAAAAAAAACGCCAACTTTTTCGAGTTGGCGTTTTTTTTTGATCACTACCTGTTTCTACTCTTCAAAAGTAATTCCATCCGGATTTGCACCCAATTGCTTCAAATTTGTGCTGACAGACTCAATCATGGGAGGTGGTCCGCAGACATAAAATTCCTGAGAAAAATCCACTAAATGCTTTTTCAAAAACTCCATATCAATTCTCCCATGTTCATGTCCATCAAGTTTTTCTTTATCCAAAATGGAAACAAAGTCCTCTCCTAATATTTCATGAAAATAGCTTTCCAAAATCACATCCTTTCTGGTTTTGTTTGCAAAAAAGAGCTTGTTTCCTACCAGTTCCCCCTTACTTTTCAAATCCTTCAAAATGGCAATGAAAGGAGTGACTCCAGCTCCTCCAGCAATGAAAACTCCTTTTCCTTTGTATTGAATTGCACCCCATGAATCATCAATAATCAACTCATCCCCGGGGATAACTCCATCCAGATGATTGGTTACCCCGTCATGGTCTCTGTATGATTTGATTACAAATTCAAGATGATCATCCTCAGGTAAAGAGGTAAAAGTGAAGGGTCTTTTTTCTTGTTTCCATCCTTCCTTGTTTATTGCTACCTCGGTAGCTTGACCAGGAATGAATGAATAACCCTCGGGTTTCTCAACTTTAAACTGTTTGACATCATGGGTGAGGGATAATAAATCTAAAATCTTAACAATGTGTGCCATAAAATGATGATTAAATAGACCGCTATTGTTCCCGAACTTATTAGAAGTTAAACTGAGTCGTAAACTTCAATGAGAGGATTTCTCGATCCAAAATTGATCCGGAGTAGCAGCTAGATTAAAATAAATAATTTACTCTTAAGTATATAAACGGAAATTCAGCTCTTTGTTTCCCGAATTGACTTTTCTTATTGCAGAAACATGAAAGAAATATCCTAAGAACGCCAATGTCAATTCCTGTAAAATTCAATTTATCCAAACGATTCTTCCTGTCTTGGGTTAATTATAGAGGAGTAATTGAGAGATCTAAGCATCTCATTTCCAATAATCTTCAAGGATGCATTTTGGAAATAAATTACTTTCCGGAATCTAATGCGATTTCCCGTTTATCTGAAATTAATGGGCATCCTATGCCAAAGGCCTTATCTTTGGCTTTTATGGATATGAATCAAGCCTTTCTGGCTAGTCATTATTAGACTTTATTTTCACCAAAAAACCATCAATGGAACAAATTATATACACCTTAAATGATCTAATCTGGAGTAATGCACTCATTGTTCTCTGCCTAGGAGCAGGTATTTACTTTTCCGTCCGAACAGGTTTTGTACAAATCAGATATTTCCGGGAAATGATTCATTTGCTTTTCTCTGGAAAATCCTCCCAAAAAGGCGTTTCCTCCTTCCAGGCCTTTGCGCTAGCTCTTTCCGGTAGAATTGGTACTGGAAACATCGCGGGGGTAGCTACGGCCATTGGGCTTGGAGGACCAGGAGCAATATTTTGGATGTGGATTATCGCATTTTTAGGTTCTGCATCAGCTTACATTGAGGCCACATTAGGGCAGATTTTCAAAGAAGTAAAAGGAGGTGAATACAGAGGTGGACCTGCTTATTATATTGAAAAAGGACTTGGCGTCAAGTGGTATGCCATGGTCTTCGCCTTTGTGACTATTATCAGTATGTCATTTCTGTTGCCAGGAGTTCAGAGTAATAGTATTGCACTCAGCGTCAATAATGCCTTTGATGTTCCAGTAGAATATACAGGAGGAGTTGTTTGCCTTTTTCTTGCGATGGTAATTTTCGGAGGTATCAAAAGAATTGGTAAGGTTGCTGAAATTCTTGTCCCTTTCATGGCAATGGGCTACGTTTTGTTGGCAATTATCATCATTGGTATCAATATCACTGAAGTTCCAACCGTACTGAAATTGATCGTAAGCTCTGCTTTTAACCAAGAAGCAGCTTATTCAGCGGTTTTTGGTTCGGCAATCGCTTGGGGAGTAAAAAGAGGAATTTATTCAAACGAAGCTGGTCAAGGTACTGCACCCCACGCTGCTTCGGCTGCGGAAGTTAGTCATCCGGCAAAGCAAGGTTTGGTACAAGCCTTTTCGGTTTACATTGACACTTTATTTGTTTGTACTGCTACAGCCTGTATGATCTTATTCACTGGTCAGTTTAATGTACTGCACCCTGATGGAGGCTTCTTGGTAGAAAACCTTCCCGGGATTGCGATAGGACCTGAGTTTACCCAAAATGCGATTGCTGTTCACTTCCCCACCATTGGAGCAGGTTTCGTAGCGGTTGCTTTGATGTTTTTCTCCTTTACTACCATCATGGCCTATTACTATATCGCTGAAACGAATTTGAGCTATCTGCAAAAGAATGATACTCAAAAATGGCCGATTCATGTTTTGAGAATATTAATCATTATCGCTACTTTTTACGGCGCTATACGTACAGCACAAGTAGCTTGGACATTTGGAGATATCGGTGTAGGATTAATGGCATGGTTGAATATTATTGCCATTCTACTATTGAGAAAACCTGCTTTGGAAGCCTTAAAAGATTATAAGAAAAAGAAAGATGCCGGGGAAGATCCGGATTATGATTTCGAAGGAATGAAAAAACATTATAGCAAAAACTAAAAGTAAAAAGGGGAGCAAATCGAAATCTGCTCCCCTTATTTATTTACATCAATCAAAACTATTTCGCAGGCAATACGCTGGCTCTAACTTCACCGAAGCCAACACGAATTCCATCTTTTTCAGCAAAGCCCTTCATGATAACGGTATCCCCGTCTTCTATGAATTTTCTCTCCTCGCCGGAATCTAATTTCACGGGCTTGGTTCCTTTCCAGCTCAACTCCAACATAGAACCAAATGAATCCTCTGTGGGGCCTGAAATCGTTCCAGACGCCATCATATCTCCAACATTGATATTACATCCGTTTACAGTATGATGCGCTAACTGCTGAGCTACATTCCAATACATATATTTGAAATTGGAAGTACAAACCTTAGTAGCTTGCTTCACATTTTCAGGCTGAATATATGCTTCCAATTGCAAATCAAAACTGTGATTATTGCTGCACTGCAAATAAGGTAAAACCTCGGGCTCTTGTTTTGGACCAGCTGTTCTAAAATGCTCCAATGCCTCCAAGGTAACTACCCAAGGAGATATGGAAGAAGCAAAACTTTTCCCTAAAAAGGGTCCCAAAGGAACGTATTCCCATGCCTGTATATCTCTTGCAGACCAATCATTAAATAGGACAAATCCAAATATGTAATCCTCAGCTTCCTCAGTACCGATAGAATCCCCTAGTTTGGTAGATTTTCCTGTGATAAAAGCCAATTCTAATTCGAAGTCCAATCTTCTGGATGGCCCAAAGCCCGGCACATCCATGTCTGGGTCTTTGAACTGTCCTTTGGGTCTGATGATAGGCACTCCGGAAGGAATAATGGAAGAAGCCCTTCCATGGTATCCTACTGGCAAATGCTTCCAATTTGGTAATAAAGCATTCTCAGGATCTCGGAACATTTTTCCCACATTGGTAGCATGCTCCATGGAGCTGTAAAAATCTGTATAATCACCGATTTTGACAGGAAGAAGCATTTCAGCCTCTTTTCTATTCACCATTACTTTTCCTCGGATCGAATGATCACGAAGCTTCTCATTGTCAGCAAGCAGCAGTTCCTGTACTCTTTCTCTAATTTTCTTAGTTTGAGTTTTCCCTAATGAAATCAACTCATTCAACGCCTCATTGAGGAAAATACCTTCAGGAAGGAACATGTCTGAGAAAAAACCCTCCTGATCCAGCACACTCAAATCAACTATTTTGTCTCCGATTGCAATTCCAATCCTAGGAGACAATCTTTTATTTTTAAAAACTCCAAAAGGAAGATTGTAAATAGTAAAATCAGAATTTTTCGGCACCTCAACCCAAGTACTAAGGGGATTCATCGTTGTATCGCTCATGACAAAATCTTTGAAACGCAAATTTACTCTTTAATGAGGAAATGAAAAGGAATAATAAAGAAGAGGATTTGACTTAGCTCATAAAATCCATCATATCAAGCCTCTGAGCAGAAAATAAAATTTGAAATAATTTCCTACTTCTGCCATTTATCACTTTCCTATTGAAAAATGAGAGCCTATCCTTAAATTCCGCATAAAATGCTTTTATCATGATAAAAAACCTCACAAAAACTCTTTTTGTTTCCCTTTTACTCCTGCTGTCTCTAAGGCTGGCTGCTCAGGAGAAATCCATCCTTGATCAGCTTGAAGAAATTGCAATAGTGGATCAAAAGGTAATGATGCCCATGCGGGATGGAAATCGATTAGCGACGGATATTTATCGTCCAAAGGTGGATTACAAGGTACCCATCATTTTTTCAAGAACACCCTACAATTTCAATACTTATGGGGATGGTGAATTGAGAGAAAGAACCATGCAGTCTGCTTTGGAGTGGGTGAAAAAAGGCTACGCTTATGTGGTTCAGAACGAACGAGGAAGATTTTTCTCTGAAGGTGAGTGGGATATACTCGGTACACCCTTGACAGATAGTTATGATGCTTTTGATTGGATGGCCAAGCAGGGATGGAGCAATGGGAAAATCGGAACCTTAGGCTGCTCCTCCACCGCCGAATGGCAGATGGCAGCAGCATCCTTGAATCACCCTGCACATGCAGCATTGGTTCCTCAAGGATTTGGTGCTGGCGTTGGAAGAATAGGAGAATATTTTGAGCAGGGAAATTGGTACAGAGGTGGCGCCGGTCAAATGCTTTTCACTGCTTGGCTTTATGGAACCCAGCATGATCCTTTGGCTCCTAGGCTTCAAAAAGGCATTGCTCAGGAAGATTTATTACGCTTGCAGCGCTTTTATGATATGGCCCCTGAGTACCCAAGAGTAAATTGGAAGGAAGGGCTTTCCCATCTTCCGATTCAAGACATTATTAATAGTGTTAATGGTCCAAATGGGATTTATGAAGAAATGATCACCCGAAAGCCCAATGATGCTAGGTGGTATCAGGGTGGATTATATCATGATGATATGCCGTTTGACAAACCGAGTTTCTGGTTTGTATCCTGGTATGATGTCTCTACCAGCCCCAATTTGGCATTATACAATCATGTTAGAAAAAATGCAGTTTCCCCGAAAGCCAGAGATAATCAATACTTAATCATTGCTCCTGTACTGCATTGCGCCTATACAAGAGCTACAGAAAACACGGTAGTTGGTGAAAGAAGTGTGGGTGATGCTCGATTGAATTACGATGAAATAATTACAGCTTGGTTTGATCTATGGCTGAAAAATGAGGACAAAGGAAAGATTGATTCCATGCCAAAAGTGACTTATTATACCATGGGTTCAAACAAGTGGCAGACTTCGGAGGTATGGCCTCCTGCAAATGCAAAAATGACCACCTATTATTTAGACTCTAAAGGGAGCGCCAATACTAGAAATGGAGATGGTTCATTGTCAGCCAAACTACCCAAAACCCAAAATAAAGACACCTTTCAATATGACCCGATGAACCCAGTGAATTCCTACGGGGGAAATGTTTGCTGCACCGGAAATGCTGTTCAGGGTGGTTCCTTCGATCAATCCGAAATGGAATTGAGAGATGATATTTTGGTATATACCTCAGAACCATTGGCAGAAGGCGTAGAAATCTCCGGCTTTATCGAGAGCTTCCTTTACTTATCTTCTGATGTAAAAGATACAGATGTTACCATCAAATTAATCGATGTGTATCCAGATGGAAAAGCTTACAATCTGGATGAAACAATTCAGCGTGTAAGATATAGAGAAGGCTATGACAAAGAGGTAATGATGGAAAAAGGGAAAGTTTATGAAATTAAAATGACTCCTATGAGCACTTCCAATTATTTTGAAAAAGGCCATAGAATCAGAATTGAAGTGAGTAGCTCAAACTTCCCTAGATTCGACAGAAACCTAAATACAGGAGGCAATAATTATGATGAAAGTGAAGGGCTCATCGCCACAAACTCAATCCATCACGGCGGGGTTTATCCAAGTAGGATAGTATTGCCGATGATTAGATAAACCCAACTTTTCATGAAATAACTAAAGGAACCTTAACCGGTTCCTTTTTTTATTAGAATTATTCAAGTAATAAATAAAATATTTACAATTTATATATGATTATATCCTTCTGTAATAATTTTTAAACTTTTACGAATACAGGGATTGATTTAACTTAAAAATTAATGATATTTCATTAATTAAAAATCAACCATATGTTTAAATCTTACAAACTTTTAATGATCCTACTTTTCCTATGGGGGCCAGTGGGATGGGCAAATGCTCAGTATACGATTTCAGGGACTGTCATTGATGACAGGACGGAAGAACCCTTAATTGGAGCAAATGTGCTAATCAAGGGAACTACAAGTGGAGCAATCACTGATTTAGATGGGAATTTTTCTCTCAATGTGCCGACAAGTCAGGATGCCAGGTTGGTAGTCTCCTCGATTGGCTACTTAAGTCAAGAAATCAGTGTTAACCCTAACATGGCAAGTCTTACCATCAGACTGAAACAGGATGCGACAAATTTGGAAGAAGTAGTCGTGACAGGACTTGCATCTTCTGTTAAAAGGAGTAATCTGGCGAATGCAGTTTCGACGGTTTCATCCCGAGACTTGACAGGTACTACAACCATACAAACCACTGATGGGGCTTTGTACGGTAAGGTAGCAGGTGCAACCATTAGATCTAATGGTGGTGCTCCAGGAGGAGGCCTCTCCATTCAGCTGAGAGGAATTTCCAGTCTTTCAGGAGCATCCCAACCTCTAATTATTGTAGATGGAGTATATATCAGCAATGCAAGCCAGCGAACTGGTAGAGCTACAGTTTCCGGTGCAGGAGGCAGCAATCAGGATGATGGGGCGAATAGGCTCGCAGATATTAACCCAGCGGATATAGAAACCATTGAGGTACTTAAAGGACCTTCTGCTGCCGCTATTTATGGAACCCGGGCTAATGCTGGAGTAATCATTATCACTACCAAAAGAGGTGCTGAAGGGAGAACCACAGTTTCATTATCACAAGACATTGGTTTTGCAGAACCACTTCGACTTCTCGGGGTTGATAATTGGAGCGAGGAAAAAATTAATTTTTTCTTCCCTGAGGCAAGAAGACCTCTTGAATTGGAAAGATTCATGGCAGCGCAATCCACAGGCACATTTATCGATTATGAAGACTTCTTTTATAATAATAGAGCCACGCTTTTAAACACCAGAATAAACGTGACTGGTGGAAATGAGAAGACTAAGTTTTTTGTTTCTGGCAACATCGTGGATGAAGAGGGGACTGTTAGAAATACAGGATTCAATAGATACTCAATCCGGGCAAACATAGACCACAAAATTTCAAATTCAATCCGATTAGGTGTTTCGTCCAATTACATTCAGTCGAATACAGATAGAGGATTTACTGGAAATCAAAATAACACAGGTGCAAGTATAGGGTATAGCATAGCTTATGTTCCGAATTATTTTGACCTAAGAAGAAATGAAAACGGAACTTATCCTGTTAACCCTTATTTCTCTGAGAACCCTGTTGCAGTTACAGACCATGCAGTCAATAATTCTCTAGTAAATAGATTTATTCAATCTTTCACATTGGATATAGATCTTTTGAAAACCGAAAATAGTTTTTTGAAAGCCCAAATTGCTGGTGGATTGGATTATTTACAAAATACCACGATGATTTATCTTCCTGAGTTCCTCCAATTTCAAAGAGCACAGGCAAATCCGGGAGATTTATTAAAAGGAAAACAGGAAAGTTTCAACACAAATTTTCAGGCAGCTTTAGTTTATAACTGGAACTTGGGTCGGGTTAACATGAACTCACAAGCAGGATTAGTACGGTTAGACTTCAACGATAATGCTTTATTTAACCGAGGAAGAGGCCTAGTCCCTGGTCAAACCAATTTATTGCAGGCAGCGATTCAACAGATAAATCAGGAATTCACTCAGGAAGTCCAAGAAGCTGGTATTTTCCTTCAGCAAGAAGCAAATTTTGAGGATAAACTAATTGGAACTGTAGGTATTCGGTGGGATAAATCAACTTTAAATGGAAATCCCAACCAATTCTACGCATTTCCAAGAGCTTCATTGGCAATAAACTTAGCAAACTTCGACTTCTATAACAGCTCCATTGTCAATTCATTAAAACCAAGAATTGCATACGGAGAAACAGCTGGCCCTGTAGCTTTCGGAGCAACTTTCACTCCGTTGGGCGGGACAAATATTGGTGGTTTATTGGGATCTGTTGTATCTACACAAATTGGAAATACACAAATCCGACCTGAAACTGCAACTGAATTAGAGTTTGGAGTAGATGCTGGTTTCTTCAATAATCGATTGAGTCTTGAAGCCACATATTATATCAAAAACACTCAAAACAACATCCAAAATCTAAATCTTTCTCCATCAACTGGAGTGACCACAACACCGAGTAATGAGGCAGAACTACAGAACAAAGGAATTGAATTAGGTCTATCAGGTAACGTTGTTGAAAATGCCAGTTTCAGATGGTTCTCCAGAGTTTTATTCTGGAAGAATGAAATTGAAATGACTCGTTTAGGTATCCCTACCTATATAGCAGGTGCCTTTGGTTCCGGCTTGGGGACATTCCTTTATGCTGAAGGTTTCTCACCAACCACTATTGTAGGTACTCCAGCAGACCCTAGCGTACCGGGTGGCTTTACCATTTGGGGTAATTCCCAGCCAGACTTCAACTTGTCTTTCTTTAATTCCATGACTATTTATAAAGGCCTTGAGTTTTCATTTTTGGTGGACTGGAGACAAGGTGGAGATAATATCAACTTGACGTCGTTTTTAACTGATGGTGGCGGAACTACAAATGGATGGTTTGGGGATGACAATAATGACGGTATTCCAAATGGTCGTCAAAGAGAACCAGAACCTTACAATAATGCCGGAAGGTGGGTACAGGATGCGTCTTTCGTGAAAGTCAGAGAAATAGGCCTTTACTATACTATCCCAAGAACTACCTTAAACCAGTGGTTTGGAAATACAGTACAAAATCTAAAGGTCGGTGGATCTGTAAACAACGCTTTCCTATTCACTAAATACGAGGGTTATGATCCGGAAACTTCAACTTTTGGAGCACAGGCAGTTGCAAACAATGTTGATATAGCTCCCTACCCAACTCCTAGAAGAGTATTTTTCCACATAACCATTGATTTCTAAATCGATATCATCATGAAAAAAAATATTATAAAAATAAGTAAAACGGTTGCATTGGCCTTTGCAATAGGAGCATGTAATCCTTTGCAACTGGATGAGATTCAGGATCCAAACAATCCTTCTGTAGGTTCAGTGTCGAATAATGCATCCAGAGAACAAATTCAATTCTTGGTTACAGGTCTTGAGTCCAGACATAGAGGCTATGTGACCAATATTTCTCAAGCTTGGAACACCTTTGGAAGAGAAATTTGGTATTTAAATGCCTCCGACCCTAGATTTCAAACTGATTGGCTAGGACAGAACGGAAGAGTTCCAGATAGGTCTTATTTCGGGTTTGGAAATACAGGTGGAGGTTCGTGGGCCGTTCCTTATCAAGCTATCAAACAAGCCGACGTTTTGATCACAGCTGCAGAAAATACTTCAAATATTCCTGCAACCTCCAAAAGTGCGGTCAATGGTTTTGCTAAAACCATACAAGGATTTCAATTTATGATTCCCGCAAACTTTGTTTATCAAAACGGGATTCGGATTGATGTGAAAGACCCTCTTAATCCAGGGCCGTTTGTTTCATACACAGAAGCATTGGATGCTATTAAAGCTATCTTGGATCAAGGAGAGCAAGACTTGATTGCGGCGGGTTCTGGCAACTTCCCTTTTACCTTAACAAGAGGTTTTGACGGTTTTAATACTATTGATGGTTTACGCAGAGTCAATAGAGCCATTACCGCAAGATTGAATGCCTACAGAAAAGATTGGCAAGGGGTTTTAACTGCTTTAGAAGGTTCATTTATGAATCTCAATGGAAATTTAAACTCAGGCCCTTCCCACCCATATGGCGCATCCCCTGATATATTTAATCCATTGTTTTACGTACCTAATGCAGCAATCAATACCATCATCGTTGTCCATCCCTCTGTGTTGAGAGATGCAACTCCTGGAGATTTACGAGTAGCCAATAAATTCTTACAAAGAACAAACCCCGTAACTGTAACAACCGATGCCGGAGCATTGGTTGGAACTCATCAAGATGCCAGATGGGCTTCAAACACATCTCCAATACCATTTATCAAAAATGAGGAACTGATTCTTCTTAAAGCCGAAGCACATGCAAATTTGAATCAAAGTGCTCAAGCTATTGAAGCTATTAATATCATCAGAAATGCCGCTGGAATTGGAAACTATTCAGGGGCATCAACTCAAGCTGCTTTGATTGATGAAATATTATATCAGAGAAGGTATTCACTTTGGGCTGAACCTTGGGGACACAGATGGATTGATGCTAGACGCTATGAAAAGCTAAGTGAAATTCCAACTAGCTTTGATGGTGGCACTATCTTCACTCAATTCCCTCACCCACAAGCTGAATTGAGCTGGGATCAATATGTGGGAAATTAATTTATTCAAAATTTCAACTAAAGATCGGCACACAAATGCCGATCTTTTTTCTTTTAAAGTGTAGCTGATTTAAACCAATTTCTCCTGACCATATCCCCAAAATCCCCTATTTTTGCCCTTTCATAAAAATCACCAGAGTTCATGTCTACGATTGCCAGCAAATACGATCCTGCATCAGCTGAATCCAAATGGTATTCCTACTGGATGGAGCACAAACTTTTCTCCTCCCAAATAGATCCCAACAAAGAGCCTTACACGATTGTGATCCCTCCACCCAATGTGACTGGGGTGCTACACATGGGCCATATGTTGAATAATACCATCCAGGATGTCTTGATTAGACGTGCTCGTATGCAGGGGAAAAATGCTTGCTGGGTTCCTGGAACTGACCATGCTTCCATCGCAACAGAAGCAAAAGTGGTTAACATGCTCAAAGAAAAAGGAATTGATAAAAAGTCTTTGACCCGAGAGGAGTTTTTGAAGTACGCCTGGGAATGGAAAGAAAAATACGGAGGCATTATCCTGGAGCAACTCAAAAAACTAGGGGCTTCCTGTGATTGGGACAGAACTGCCTTCACTATGGACCCAGGTTTAAGTGACGCAGTTATTTCTGTTTTTGTAGACCTTTATAGAAAAGGTAAAATATATAGAGGAGTCCGAATGGTAAATTGGGACCCCAAGGGAAAGACAGCGCTTTCTGATGATGAGGTAATTACCAAAGAGATTGCTTCTAAACTTTACTACATCAATTATCAAATCGAAGGGAGCGCGGATGAATTTTTGACCATAGCGACTACCCGGCCTGAAACCATCATGGCGGATGTGGCTATTTGCATCAACCCTAACGATCCGAGATTCACCCATCTCAAAGGGAAAAAAGCCATCATCCCTCTAATCAATAGAGCTATTCCTATCATCGAAGATGAATATGTGGACATGGAATTTGGTACTGGATGTCTGAAAGTAACCCCAGCTCACGATATCAATGACTATGAATTGGGAATCAAACATAAATTGGAAGTAATCGATATCCTCAATGATGATGGTACCCTCAACGAAAAAGCCCAAATTCTTGTAGGAGAAGATCGATTTATTGCCAGAAAGAAAATCGGGAAGATGCTGGAGGAAATCAACCAACTGAAAAAAGTTGAAGATTACAAATCCAACGTTGGTCATTCCGAAAGAACAGATGCTGTCATTGAGCCGAAGCTTTCCTTGCAGTGGTTTTTGAAAATGGAGGAAATCACTCAGCCTGCCCTGAAATCAGTAATGGATGACGTGATCCAGCTTCATCCTCCCAAATTCAAAAACATGTATCGTGTTTGGATGGAGAATGTAAGGGATTGGTGTATTTCCCGGCAACTATGGTGGGGACATCAGATTCCAGCCTTTTACCTTCCAAATGGGGAATTTGTGGTGGCTAAAACCAAAGAGGAAGCACTGGAAATTGCTCAGAAAGAACATGACTCCAAGTACACTTTAGAAGATTTAAAGCAAGATGAAGATGTATTGGATACCTGGTTCAGTTCATGGCTATGGCCCATTTCAGTATTTGATACGGATGTCTTTACGACGGGCAAGCCAAATGAAGAACTGAAATATTATTATCCAACCAACGATTTGGTTACTGCTCCTGAGATTTTGTTCTTCTGGGTGGCTAGAATGATCATTGCAGGATATGAGTATTTGGGGGAAAAACCATTTAAAAATGTATACCTAACAGGTATAGTTAGAGATAAATTGGGTAGAAAAATGTCCAAATCAATGGGTAATTCTCCTGATCCTCTGGAGCTCATAGCTCAGTATGGTGCAGATGGGGTTCGAACAGGAATGTTGTTTTCTTCTCCAGCAGGCAATGATTTGCCTTACGATGACAAGTTAGTGGAGCAGGGAAGAAACTTTGCCAACAAAATCTGGAACGCCTTCAGGTTAGTTAAAGGATGGGAAATCGATCCCAAATTGGATGGTTCAGCGAATTCATCTTCCATTGAATGGTTTGAGAACCGATTCAATCAGGCCTTGGCCGAAATCAATGACCATTTCGAGAAATTCAGAATATCCGATGCCTTGATGACTACCTACAAATTGGTTTGGGGAGACTTCTGCTCATGGTATTTGGAGATGATCAAACCGGAATATCAAAAACCAATCGATCAGGCTACCTACAATAAGACCATAGAATTATTTGAAGATATCTTAAAAATCCTTCATCCATTTATGCCATTTATCTCAGAGGAAATTTGGCATCAAATAGAAGAAAGAAAGGTCGAGGACTCCTTGATTTTAGCCAATTGGCCCGAAGTGAAACCCTTTGATACTAAAATCACAGAAGAAGCAGCACAAGTTTTTGAGGTAGTTTCCCAAATCAGAAATTTAAGGGCCTCCAAAGGCATGTCTCCGAAAGAAGCATTGGACCTGAGTATTAATACTCAAAGACCTGAACTTTATACCAGATTTCAGGCTGTATTAGAAAAGTTAGCCAATCTATCTTCGCTTAACTTCGCATCCAAAGTGGAAAATGCCATGAGTTTTGTGGTGAAGGCAGATGAGTGCTTTATTCCTATGGGTGACAGCATTGATATAGAAGAGGAAAAGGCCGCGATTCAAAAAGAATTGGAATACACCAAAGGATTTTTGAATTCGGTGATGAAGAAGCTGAGCAATGAACGCTTTGTAGCCGGGGCTCCTGCCCAAGTAGTGGAAAATGAAAAGAAAAAACAGGCCGATGCTGAGGCAAAAATCAAAGCTTTGGAGGAAAGTCTAGAAAAATTAGGCTGATTGATCCTGATCAGATAGTAAATGTAAATGCTCTCGGAAACATTAAATTCCGGGAGCATTTTTTTATTATTCCAAAAGCCGAACAGTAAGTTTATTTCACTACAAATTGAAATCGAGCTGTTTGAATATGCACCGATACCTCTTCTGGCTGACCTTTTAGCTCTCCATCAATTTGAAAATTGACTTGGTCCAAATTTTCGATTTTACAGGAATCCAACTTCCATATTTTCATGGATTCCCCGATTGGTGTTTCACCTGAAACCAAGCTTTTGCCAACTTCAAAAAGATGCTCTAAACGCTCCACATCCAGCGTAATCAATTCAAACTTCCCATCATCCAAACTTCCTCCAGGATTGACAATCGCGCCTGTTCCAAATCTATCTCCATTGGCTATCAGAAGCATCCTCGTAGAAACCTCCCAATTTCTATCTGTCGTTTTAATCAAATAGCGATGAGGCTCAGTTTCAAATACCTGCGAAAAAGAGCTTTTGATATAGCCCATCATCCCCCTTGTTCCCTGCTCTTCAAACTTCTCAATCAGATTGGCATTAAATCCAAAATCTGCCAAGTGTAAGCAAAGCTCTCCATTGATATCGATGCCATCCACATTTTTTATCTTTAATTGACGTAGTGCCTCCAAGCCATCTTCCAATAAATCGATTCCCAAGCATTTGGCCAAGCCATTCGCTGAGCCTAATGGTAAAATTGCGATGGGAAATTGAGCTTGAAGAGATTCTGCTACCAACTTGACTGTTCCATCACCTCCTGCAACTAACAATAAATTTGGATTATGCTTATTGATCTCTTTCCGGATTTTGTCGGCATCATTTTCACCTGTTGTCTGAAAAATTGATAATTCAGTTTGTTTCAAATGCATTGCAATCCTTTCTGTCAATTCTTCCAAACTGATAGAATCACTTCCGGATTTTGGATTAAAAATTAATAATGCCTTTTGGTCCATTTTTAAATAATTTGAAGCTTCTCAGCCAATGAAATCGCCTCTTGAGTAGATTGTATAAAATGAAAGTCAAGCTCCTCTTCCATTTCCTTCCTTTCTGGAGACTCAGAATGTTTAGGGTGAATTTCACGAATAAAAACCGCCATGACTCTTTGAGGATATTCATGACAAATTTCTGCATAAATTTCCGGATCATGCTGTCCCGAATCTCCAATCAAAATGAATTTCATCTCCGGAAAAAATCTTAAGAGGAAATGAATTTTCTCCAACTTATGCTGATGACTACCACCACCGGATTTCCAGATGTTTTTCAAATTGATATGCTTGTCTTTCAGTAAAATAGGGCCTAATGGAATATTCCTAAATTGAAGAAAATCCCGTATCAAATCAAATAAGGACCAGTCACTGCTGGATACATAAAACATTTCATACCCTTTGTCCCTGACCATTTTTTGATAAAATTCAGAGACCCCGGGAAAAGGTCTTCGGGTATAGGCATTTTTGGAAACCGACAACCAAAACTTCTTCCCAATAGCTGTGGCATGAGATATCAAAATGGTATCATCTATATCTGAAATTAGTCCCAGCTTTTTCTCAATTTTTTGAATCTCCATTTCAGAATCATCACAATTCCATTCAGGATCTTCTGGCTGCACGGACATAGTGACTGTTCCCTCTTCATGAAAAGGTAAAAAGCATTCGAAAACACCCTCATCATCGGTACGGACCCTTTCCATTTTCTCCCCTACCTTCACTTCAACCCAAACTCCGGGAAGACTGCTAACAGAATACCTTCTAATGCTTGCTAAAATATTCTTGAGAGGATTGTTTTTAGCTCTTGGCCTACTTTGCTTATACGCAGAGATGACTCTTCCTTTTACAAAAAGTTCCTGACCATTACTTACTGCCAAAAAAGGTTCAACTTGAATTTTATCCAGTTTCCCGATCCACCGGGTAATTACATTCCAAAAAGCCATGTCAATAAGTTAGTCGAAAGAGGGGAAAAGAAAAAGCCGGGAGAATTTTCCCGGCCTCAATTTAATGTTTCCAATCGTAACTATCCATTTGTTCCAAACAGGCCACCAAGAGTGATATAGAATCAGCTATATCTTTCTTGTGAGCCATTTCTATCACTTGATGTAAGTGTCTTGTAGGAATGGAAATCGCTCCGGCAATTGCCCCTTGTTTCCCCATTCTTTGTACTCCGGCAGTATCCGTACCCCCGGCTGTTAAAATTTCCGGCTGCCAGGTAATCTTCTCTTTATCAGCAGTCTGCTTCATAAACTCCACCATTCTGTAATCACAAATAGTCATGGCGTCCATAATTTTAATCGCAGTTCCTTTTCCTAATTCGGTAACCTTTTCATGCGCCTGCGCTCCAGGCACATCAAATGCAATGGTAGTATCTAAGGCTATTCCAAAATCAGGATTGATTCCATGAGCAGCAACATTAGCACCTCGGATACCCACCTCCTCTTGTACGGTAAAAGTGGCATACACATCATAAGCTGGATTTTTCAACTTTTTCAGTGCTTCGATAAGGATAAACACAGCCACCCGATTGTCTATAGACTTACAATTGACGCAGTCCCCCATCTCAATAAGTTCTCTGTCTCTTGTCACTGGATCCCCAATGGAGATGTATTTTTCAACCTCCTTTTTCGGCATTCCCAGATCAATGAAAAAATCTGTGGTTTTAGGAAGCTTATTTCGCTCCTCTTGACTCATCACATGAATCGGCTTACTTCCCATCACACCAATCAGGTCTTTTTTCCCATGTACAATTACCCGCTGAGCAGTCAAGGTTTTTGGATCAAAACCGCCAAGGGTATGGAATCTCAAAAATCCATTATCATCTATATGCGTAACAATAAAACCAATCTCATCCATGTGCGCAGCCACCATCACTCTTTTACCGTCAGGATTTTTCTTACCCTTTTTAACCGCTATGACATTGCCCAGGTTATCGACTTTGACTTCATCAGCTAAAGGTGTCACCAACTCAATCACTAAATCCCTCACACGCTTCTCAAAACCGGGTGCACCGGCGATTTCGCAGATTTGTTTTAAAAGTTTAACGTTTACGTCCATTTCTCTTGATTAAATAGTCTTTTAAATACTCATTATATAAAACACAAAAGGCGCAAAGTGTTAGCTCTGCGCCTAGGTAAATATTTCTTTGGTTTAATACGCTCTGACAGTCTTTCCTTCCATGAAATTAACAAAAGCTCTGTTCACCACTCTTGTTCCTCCTGTAGTAGGATAATCTCCGGTGAAGTACCAGTCTCCAATATGGTTTGGAGTGCACTTGTGAAGATTTTCTACTGTTTGGTAAATCACCTTAACCTCCGCCTTGATTTCTGGAGTGGTGACGATCTCAGCGATTTTATCAGATACTTCCTGATCGTCGAATGATTCATAGATGCGCTTCACAAAATTCTCTGGTCCAAGAGGGTTGGCGATGCAAGCCTCATATGTCTCATCTAGGATATTCTCCAATTTTCTCTCTTTCAGCAATGCCAAGGCAGCTCTGAATGCGATAAATTCCTTCATTCTTGACATATCAATTCCATAACAATCCGGGAATCTGATCTGAGGAGCGGAGGAGACAATGATAATACGCTTTGGACTTAATTTATCGAGGGTGGTCAGAATACTTTTTTCCAAAGTTGTACCTCTTACTATACTATCATCAATAACCACCAATGTATCAACCCCAGGCTTGATCACTTCATAAGTAGTATCATATACCGAGGAGACCATCACATCCCTTTCGTCATCATTGGTGATGAAGGTTCTCAGTTTAACATCTTTGGAAACCAGTTTCTCAACCCTCGGACGGAAGTTCAATAATTCTTCCAGGTCACCCATATGAGGCTTCCCTTCCAAAAATACTTCTTTCCTTTTGGCAACCAGATAATCTTCCAAGCCTTCAATCATCCCCAAGAAGGCAGTTTCTGCAGTATTGGGAATGTAAGAGAAAACAGTGTTTTTCAGGTCAAAATCAATAGCCTTCAATATCTGAGGAATCAAAGCTTTCCCTAAGCTCTTTCTTTCCTGATAGATATCGGGATCAGTGCCTCTTGAAAAATAAATCCGCTCAAAGGAGCAGGATTTTTTCTCTCTGGCAGGCATAACCTCTGATTCTGCATAAGACCCGTCTTTATTGATAACCAAGGCATGACCCGGTTGAATTTCTTTGATCGCATTGAAGTCGATGTCAAATGCTGATTTGATTGCAGGCTTTTCAGAAGCCACTACGATCACTTCATCATCTGCATAATAATAAGCAGGTCGAATTCCTGAAGGATCTCGTACAACGAAGGATGAACCGTTCCCAATTAAGCCAGCCATTGCGTATCCTCCATCGAAATCTCTGCAGGAACGTCGAAGAATTCTCGCAACATCCAATTCATTTTCAATCACATGTGTGATTTGCTCATTGGAGTATTGATGCTTGTATTTGTCGAAAATTCTTTGATTTTCCTCATCCAAAAAGTGACCGATTTTCTCCATGACAGTAACGGTATCAGTCTTCTCTTTCGGGTGCTGTCCTAGCTGAACCAATTTCCCGAAAAGCTCCTCTACATTTGTCATGTTGAAGTTACCGGCCATTACCAAGTTTCGGCTTCTCCAGTTATTTTGCTTCAAAAATGGGTGGCAAGTTTCAATTGAATTCTCGCCATGTGTTCCGTATCGAAGATGGCCTAACCAAACTTCCCCGGTAAAGGCAATATTTTCTTTCAGCCATTCTCCATCACTAAGTGCATCATGACCTCCTATCTTTTTGGCCTTTTTATATTTCTTGTTGATTTTGTCAAAAATAAAATTGACAGCTGAGGGCTCCACAGACCTATATCTCGAAATGTATCGAGTACCTGGCTGCGTGTCAATTTTAACATTGGCTACTCCGGCACCGTCTTGTCCTCTGTTGATCTGTTTTTGCATCAGCACATACATCCTGTTGGATGCGTAGGCTGCAGTCCCATATTTATCGATGTAATATTGGGGAGACTTGCGGAGCCTGATCATTGCTATGCCGCACTCGTGTTTGATAGCGTCGCTCATTACCTGGGCTTGAGTTTATTTTGACAATTCAAAGTTACAGGTTTTTAGAAGATAATTTGGATTAAAAAAGTTCGGTTTTAATAAAACCGGTTTTTCTTTTTGACTTGTAATAAATACTTACTTTTTTGAATTTGTTTTAAGAGGTTTTTAGGTCATTTTGTCCTTGAATTCCCCAAGAAAAATTGTGGAATCTAAACCAAAAACAGCCTTAAGACTATTTTTTTGGTGCATGGCATAGTAATCGCACATCTTGAATCAAGCTGATATAGATTCAGCCTTCGGATCCGGAAACCGATTTTATAATTATTCAAACCAACATATGAGGTTTATCTCAAGGAAATAAACATCTCTGATCAGGATTTTTATTCTCCAGTTGAGATAACTCATAACCACTTAAACTATCACAATTATGAAAAAGTCAATTTTAATCGCCGCAGCTTTAATGTCTGGAGTTGCAATGGCGGCACCAGTTGCAAACACTAACTTCAGCCCAATAGCTACCGAAATTCAGGAAGCTAAAGTTAAAATAGAACCAGAAGCTCTGCCTGAACCTGTAAAAACAGCAATAGCAACTGATCCTTCTGTCAGCGGCCTAACTATTTGGGAAGCTTGGCAGTGGGCAACTCCTGAAGGAACTTATCAATTCAAAGTTGTCTTCGAAAATGGAACCGAAGACAAACTTTCAAAGAAATATGACCAAGATGGGAATGAAATAAAAGTATAAATTGCTTTTCCCGATTAATTTAAAAGCATCAGATTTATATCTGGTGCTTTTTTTGTTTTAGCTATGCCAACTAGTTGGACTACAAAAAACTATACTGTAAAAAACTATTTTCGGGTTCTTGCCTCTTTTGCAAAATCCATTTGGTCATCCAAAACGTAATAAAAAAAATGAAAAAGATACTCTTGGTAGAAGACGATTTGACCTACTCCAGAATCGTCAAGACATTTTTGGAAAAAAACGGATTTGCTGTAGAAGCATCCACCAAAGTAAAGGATGCTCAGAATATCCTGAACTCAGGAAAATTTGATTTGATTATAGCTGATTTCAGACTTCCTGATGGAACCGGAATGGAGCTGCTTCAATGGTCGAAAAAAGTATTCCCGCAAACCCAAGTAATTCTGATTACACATTATTCTGACATCAGGATTGCAATCAAAGCTATGAAACTGGGGGCATTTGAATACATTACGAAGCCAATAAATCCTGATGAACTTTTAGCCACTGTCAATGAATCTTTGTCTAGTAAATCCAAGACCCCAGAAGCTATAAGTGATGACGCTTCCCCTTCCAAGCCTAATCAAAAATCTGGAAATTCACCTTCTACCAATTTTTATGTCGCTGGAACATCTCCAGAATCTGAAAAACTGGAAAAGCATATCCAATTGGTGGCTCCAACGGATTTGAGCGTATTGATTTTGGGTGAAACGGGAACAGGAAAGGAATTTATCTCTCGTAGAATTCACGAACAGTCCGAAAGAAAAAACGGACCATTTATAGCAATTGATTGTGGAGCTCTTCCCAAAGATTTGGCAGGAAGCGAGCTTTTTGGACATGTAAAAGGAGCATTTACAGGCGCACTAGATAATAAAACGGGGCATTTCGAAGCTGCTCATGGAGGTACTATTTTTCTGGACGAAGTGGGTAATTTAAGTTATGAGGTTCAGATTCAATTATTGAGAGCTATCCAAGAAAGAACCATCCGAAAAATCGGAGGCAATAAGGAAATCAATATCAATGTCAGAATCATTGCAGCCACTAATGAGAACTTATTATTACAAGCCGGAGAAGGTCAATTCCGGGAGGATTTATATCATAGGCTCAACGAGTTTACCCTTCATGCAATTCCTCTAAGAAGAAGAAAAGAAGACTTGGAAATTTTCGCTGAGCATTTCCTGAAAGAAAGCAATCAGCGCATGAATAAATCCATCAAAGGGTTTACTTCTGAAGTTTGGGAAACCTTTTTGGGCTATGACTGGCCTGGAAACCTGAGAGAATTTAAAAATATTATCCAAAGAGCTGTCTTATTAACTACTGGACCTTTGGTGGAAAAAGAGGCATTGCCTGCCGATTTGAATAATCCTGAATTTGCCTTCAGTTCCAATAGACCAAGTAATCCCATGAATCAGGCTCAGGATTTACCTTCTCCAAGAGATTATAAAAGCCAGTGGATTGAGCAGGAAAAAGAATTGATCCAGCAAGTGCTGCAGGATACGAAATACAATAAATCAAAGACTGCCCGAATTCTCAAAATGGATAGAAAAACCCTTTACAGCAAAATGGAAAAATATGGGCTGAATTAAGAAGTAACGGGGGCTTTGGATTCGATCACTTTGGAAAGTTCTTCCAAAAGCTCCCTAATTTTCTCTTCAAGTTCAACCAACTGATTATTTATACCCTGCTGATTTCCAAGCTTCAGTTTATTTTCAATTTTTCTAGCCAAGTCCCCGGACTCAGATTTAATCTGACCCAGTCTGCTTCCCAATTGATGGCAAATTTCCAAAATAACCTCATAGCGCTCATTGAGTCTAGCTTTCTGAAGCTGTTCTAGGTTTTTTCTGGACTCCTGAATCAGGTCTTTTAAAATATCTTTTAGCAATGCATCATCCCCCATACAAAACTTATTGAGATCTCTCAAATCAAAAAGGGAGGTTTCGACAGGCTTTTCTTGCTGATTTTCATTTTTGATCTCGTGTACTGCTTCAGGAAACAATCTTCCTAAAACCAAAACCAAAGCTTTCTCCTGAAATGGTTTGAACAAAATATCACTAAACCCCCGCTTAAACATCTTCTCCTTCTCTTCTACAAATACATTTGCCGTCATTGCCAAAACTGGCTGACCTTTATAGCTAGTGTGATTTTTTAGCATATCGATCACATCAAAACCTGAAAATTCAGGCATTTGAATATCCAAAATTGCCAAATCGAAATCCAAACCTTTAAAAGTATCTCGGAATGAAGCCCCTCCTTCATAGAGGACAGTTGAAGCCCCAAAATAGCTGAGAATCTGTGATAAATATTGAATACCAACTGGATCATCATCCACCAGTAATACTTTTTTGCCTGTCAAATCCAGTCCAAACTTCTGATCATAAATAGGTTTATTCTGAGGAGCTTCCACAGCTTTCATGGGAAGAATTACCTTCATACAGGTTCCTTTATTCTCCTCGCTCTGTGCCTCTATACTTCCGCCCATTAAAGTGGTCAATCTATGCACAATAGCCAATCCTAGACCCGTACCTCCATATTTTCTGGAAATGGAAGTATCGGCTTGATCAAATTCTCTAAAAACCTTGGAAAGTACTTCCTCACTCATTCCAATTCCACTGTCCTCCACCTCCACAGTTAGGGTACCCTCTCCCCAATGCACCCGAACCTCAATCCAGCCTTTGGAAGTGAATTTAAATGCATTGCTCAATAAATTATTGGCAATCTGCTTCAATCTCAATTGATCCCCCAACAGCCATTGATTGGAAGGCAATTGAATACTCCATCTGAAATCCAAGTTTTTCTCCTGGGCTTTTAGGTCAAAAAAGTCCTGAAGGGAAGAAAAAAGTGATTCAGGATCAAAAGCTTCTTTTTCCAATTTCAACTTACCTGCCTCCAGCTTTGAAAAATCGAGGACCTCATCTACAATCTCCATCAAAGTCTCGGAAGCAAAGCCAATCATTTTCAATTGTGATTTTTGCCTCTCATCCAATTGACTCTTCTCCAAAACAGATCTATACCCCTGAATTACATGAAGTGGGTTGCGGATTTCATGACTCATATTTGCCAAAAACTCCTGTTTTGACCTTGCCAGTTGTTCTGACTTTTGTCGGGACGCTTCCAGGTTTTCCTGATATTGACGGTTGATTTTTATCTCCTTCAAAATAGAGTAAACCATAAAGCCACTGCCAATTACGGCCAGAACCACAATCACAATTAAGAAAAATGTCACATCGTAGGCTAAACTGTAGGCTTCAGAGTTTTTTTCCTCAGACTCTTCTAAAATTCTTTTTTGCAAAACTCCCAACAGTCCCTGAATAGTGGAAATCACTTCACTTTGCTTGATAGAAAGATCAGTTTCCATCTGTGCCAAGTTCTGTCTTTGCCTGCTTTCTTCCCGGTAAATCTGATTGATCACCGCTCGGATGTTGTATAAAATACTATCCAAAGTACTGGAACCTGGAGCAGCACTTCCCTTCGAATTCTGATTAATGAACCCTAGGAGTTTATCAATTTCCGGCGATTTGGCGATCTGTGGAGAAGTAGGATTGATTTTACCCACGCTATTTTTTCCCGCACTAATAGGCGCCACTGAGGAGGTCTGCCTTAATTCATTGATAATGGCATCTCTGGGGTTTAATTGTTGGAGAGGTTGATTTTCCAGAATCTCCGCTCTTCTTCTAATACCAATCTCTACTTTTTTGAGTGCCTCTCTTGAAAAATTCCTGTTGGCTAGATTACTTTTTACTTCGTAAAGGTTTTCATACCCTTGAATCAATGAAACTAAATTAGCTCGGATCAATTGAACCTCTGTTAGTTCAGAGGTATCAGCCGCCAATGATTCCAAAATGTCCAGTTTGGATTCCAGAAAATTCAAGGTGGAGTCTTTGATTCTAAAATCTCCTTCAGGTCCTAACCGCTCAATTTGAGTGATTTGGATAATTTCTGCCTGAAGTTCATTGAGTGTATTGAGCTTTTGGTTGGGTTCGGAGAGTTGCCCCATTGTCGCCAAAAGACGATTCAGAGTATAATAAGTCAACCCTGCTACTCCAATCAGAAAAATGGCAGCTAAAAAGAAGCCGATAATTACTTTCCCGGCTGTTATAACATTGGGCGTTTTTTTAGTCATAGCTCGCCCTTAAAGACCAAGAACTATTCCAGACTGTTTAAAACTTCAGCAAAATATATCCCTGAGGCACATAGGTAGTGATGGTCGTTAAAGCAGAATGGGCAATCTGCACTCCTTGCCACAAATCTTCTTTCTTGATATTCCTAGCTACCATAGATTGTCCGCAAACGTAAAACTCTGCTCCTGCTTCTTTCAAAGCCTCATAAACCGCTAAATTCGGATTAGTGGACTCATATCTCACTTGATGCTTATCATCGTTCAATAAGGTAAAAATAGCTCCTCCGTGTACCACTACCTTGACATGGAGTCTATCCTTTGTTACTCCAGCCAAGCCATGCAAATTCATCATTCTAGCTATATTATCTACCCATCTGGATATCTCTGCAGGATTATCAGCTCCTGCAGTCAAATCGACTAAGATCTTATATTCCAGGGATCCATCCGGCCTTTCTGTGGCTTCCGGTATCTCATAGATTCCTCCAAAACCTTTGACAATAGGAAACTGGGCAGTTTGAGCCAAGATTGTATTAATTCCTAATAAGAGGAAAAGGATAGCGGCAGATAAAATGTGCTTTTTCATAGTCGATCAATTGAGCCGAAATTAACCAAAAATAAAACTCATTGAGTGCCATTAATCAAAAAAGCCTCTCCAAAATTGGAAAGGCTTTGTGCGCACGAGAAGATTCGAACTTCCACACCCGTAGGGCACCACCCCCTCAAGATGGCGTGTCTACCAATTTCACCACGTGCGCGGTTAGGGTCTGCAAAAGTAGAAAGCCAGCCTATTCAAAGCAAATGCTTTCTTCTGCAATTTGATTTATCCGTAAACTTTTTTCTCAGCTGCCAAGAGCGTATTATAAAGCAAAGATGCAATGGTCATAGGACCTACACCTCCCGGAACAGGAGTAATAGCGGAAGCTTTTTCGGCCACTTCATCAAACTTCACATCTCCAATTAATCTAAAACCGGACTTTTTGCTAGCATCTTCCACTCGATGAATCCCCACATCGATTACCACAGCGCCAGGCTTTACCATGTCAGCAGTTACAAACTCTGGCTTCCCTAGAGCAACAATTAAAATATCAGCAGTTTGAGCTATTTCTTTTAGATTTTGAGTTCGGCTATGGGTCAAGGTGACGGTGGCATTTCCTGGATATCCATTTCTTGCCATCAAAATACTCATCGGGCTTCCCACAATATGGCTTCTGCCAATAACCACACAATGCTTACCGGAAGTCTCTATATTATATCTTTTCAAAAGCTCCACAATTCCATAGGGAGTTGCAGCTACATAAGCTGGCCAATTCAAGGCCATCCTTCCTACATTGGAAGGAGTAAAACCATCCACATCTTTCTCTGGCTTAATCTTATCAGTAACTTTTTCCACAGAAATATGCTTAGGTAAAGGAAGCTGTACAATCAATCCATCAATGTCGGGATTTGCATTGATCTCTTCTACTTTGGCCAAAAGTTCCTCTTCAGAAATAGTTTCGTCCAATCGCACCAAAGTGGATTCAAAACCAATCTCATGACAAGCCTTTACTTTGGCTCCCACATAGGTTTGACTTGCTCCGTCATTTCCTACCAGAATAGCTGCCAAGTGAGGAATTTTCCCTCCTTCAGTTTTGATCTCAGCCACACGTGTTGCGATTTCATTTTTGATGTCTTGGGAGGTCTTTTTTCCGTCTATGATTGTAGCCATTATCTTTTAGGTTAGGTTCGAGAACTTCGAAATTCATCATTCGAAATTCGATGTTCGCTATTTTATATATTATTTCTTTCAGCAGTTTCAATACTTTTTACAAAGATTGAAATCAGCTGATTACTCTCGCTAATTAATGATTCAATTCTTTTTGAATCTGAATGCAGATTTGATTTTGCAATAATTTTTAGGGCAACTCTGCTTTCTCGAAGTTCCTTTAATACAATTTTCAACTTATGAATAAAGTCTTTTCTTGATTCCCCAGACTGAGCTTCGCCGTAATTTAATGCGGGTGATGTTCCACTTCTCAAAAGCTGATTTGCCATATGGTTACCAGCTTTTGAATTAATCATAGAATCTGTAAATGAAATTACAGCAGATGCAAATTCAATCAAGCGAGACTCAAGATCATATTTTCTTTCCATGTTCGATTCACCATTTTGATTGCTCAAAATTCATTATCTGACTGAGAATTCTAAATATCGAATGATGAACATCGAATGTCGAATATCGAAGTTTTGAATTGCCTCGTAAATCATAAATCGTAAATCCCTAGTCCAGCTTGAGCACTGCCATAAACGCCTCCTGAGGAACCTCGACATTACCGACTTGCCTCATGCGTTTCTTCCCTTTTTTCTGCTTTTCAAGAAGTTTACGCTTTCGGGAAATATCACCACCATAACACTTCGCCAACACGTTTTTACGTAGGGCTTTTACAGTTTCTCGAGCGATGATTTTAGTTCCGATCGCTGCCTGAATAGCAATTTCAAACATCTGACGAGGAACCAATTCTTTCAATTTTTCGCAGAGTCTTTTGCCCCATTCGTAAGCTTTATCACGGTGCACGATCGCAGAAAGCGCATCAACTGCTTCTCCATTAAGCATCACATCCAGTCTAACCATGTGAGAAGGCTGATATCCTTTCAATTCATAATCCAAGGATGCATATCCTCTGGAAATGGTTTTCAGCTTGTCGAAGAAGTCAAATACAATCTCTGCCAAAGGCATATCGAAGGTCAGTTCAACCCGGTCTGCAGTCAAATAAACCTGGTTTTTGATTTGACCTCTTTTCTCCATACAAAGCGTAATCACAGCCCCTACATATTCAGAAGCAGTGATGATGGAAGCCTTAACAAATGGCTCTTCAATATGCTTCATCTTGGTAGGATCAGGCATATCTGAAGGAGCATTGATTAGCTTGTAGGTATCATTGGTCATCAATGCCTTGAATTGCACCGAAGGAACCGTAGTGATCACGGTCATATCAAATTCCCGCTCTAATCGCTCCTGAATGATTTCCATGTGCAGCATTCCCAAGAATCCACAGCGGAAACCAAATCCCAAAGCCGCTGATGTTTCCGGTTCCCAAACCAGGGAAGCATCGTTGAGTTGCAGCTTTTCCATGGATGCTCTCAACTCTTCATAATCTGTGGTATCTACAGGATAGATCCCGGCAAAAACCATAGGCTTCACATTCTCAAAACCCTGAATAGCTTTCTCGCAAGGGCGTTTGATATGGGTGATGGTATCCCCTACTTTGATTTCTTTTGCCACCTTGACCCCAGAAATAAGGTACCCTACATTTCCGGCACTCATGGTTTGCTGAGGAATCTGATTCAGTCCTAAAATACCGATTTCATCTGCCTCATATTCCCTTCCGGTATTGACAAACTTAATTTTATCGCCTTTGCTGAAGGTTCCGTTGAAAATCCGGAAAATCACTTCCACACCTCTGAAAGGATTGTAAACCGAGTCAAAAATCATCGCTTGTAGCGGTGCATCAGGATCTCCTTTAGGCGCTGGAATTCGAGTGACAACAGCCTTCAAAATATCATCTATCCCGATTCCTGTCTTTCCAGAGGCCAAAATAATATCCTCTCTATCACAGCCAATCAGGTCAATTACCTCGTCTGCCACAGATTCAGGATCTGCTCCTGGAAGGTCAATTTTATTTAAAACAGGAATAATTTCCAGGTCATGACCCAATGCCAAATACAAATTGGATATGGTCTGAGCCTCAATTCCTTGAGAAGCATCCACAATCAGCAAAGCACCTTCACAAGCTGCAATCGATCTGGAAACTTCGTAAGAAAAATCCACGTGTCCCGGAGTATCGATGAGGTTGAGTATATATTCCTCTCCTTCATGTGTGTATTTCATCTGGATGGCGTGGGACTTAATGGTGATTCCCCGCTCTCTCTCCAGATCCATGTTATCCAACAACTGGTCCTGCATATCCCGATCAGACACTGTCTGGGTTTCTTGCAGCAACCTATCCGCCAATGTACTCTTCCCATGGTCAATATGGGCGATGATACAGAAATTTCTTATTTTTTGCATGTTCATTCTGCGCGCAAAATTAGGGAAAAAGAAGGAGAAAATTAGAGGATTATACCTGAAATACGGATTTGTCGAAACAGAAAAGAAATATGGTTGAAATACACTTCGCAACACCAAGTGAAATATGCCTTCGACGAAATAACCCTAACAGTTCAGGACTCCTTGATTAGATAAATATTTCATTCACCGAAGGTGAATATATTTTAATAGTATTTCTACTGTATTTCGACCTCTGAGATTTAGCTTTTAATTTTACCCCGAAAATACTTTAATCCATGAAATCTATAGCCGAGAACAAAAAATCCCAAAACATAGCTGAATACATCATCTATCTCTATCAACAAGAGGACTTGATTCGGTCTTTTCAGGGTAATTTGGAGGAAATCCGGCAATATGTAGTTTCTCACTTTCCTGTCGAAGAAAAGGAAAAGAACATCATTTTTAATTGGTATCAGGACTTCCGAAATCAAATGGAGAAAGAAGGAATTATAGAGAAAGGCCATTTAGAGGAAGGTAAAAAGTTGGTTGCTGAGCTTTCACAACTACACTGGCAATTACTCAAATCGGATCAAACCTATTTCCAAACTTATCAAAAAGCGAAGCCTTATATTCTACAAGCTGTAATGGAGGCAGATGGCAAAGACCTGGGAAATGAAATCCAAATCTGCCTTAACGGGGTCTATGGACTTTTGCTTTGCAGACTACTGGGCAAGAAAGTATCGGATGAGCAATTGAAATCCGCAGAAGCTTTTGGTGAAGTTCTAAGCTTATTGAATTTGGTCTATCAGCAGGAAAAGGTTTCTAGAAATTGATTTGAAAAAGGATTGGTTCATACGTTAATAAACTCCCAAACACTCCTATACCCCCCTTTTTCTTCAAAATACCCTAGCAGAGAATCAAAAAAAGGATTAATAGCCAAGGTACTGCTATCTCCAATTAAAACTAGCTTCCTTTTGGCTCGGGTAATAGCTACGTTCATCCTTCGTTCATCTGCCAAAAAACCAATCTCCCCTCTGTCATTGGACCGGGTCAGTGAAATGAGCATCAAGTCACGCTCCTGCCCCTGAAATCCATCCACAGTATCAATGGTAATCAAATCGGCAAAAGCCTTCAAATTTGGGTAGTCATAGGTTTCAAAGACCAATGTTCGTAAGTATCGTACCTGAGCAGAATACGGAGCGATCAAACCTATGGTCCAGCCATTTTCCTTAAATTTTGAAATACCGATCCGCTTGATCAGTTCATTTAAATACTTGCAAGTAAAGCTGGCTTCCTCAGGATTGAATGTGCTGAGGCTTTCCTCCTCTTGCCGGTCTGTATACCCAGCTCCGGCTGTGTCTACCCATTCCAAGACTGCTTCATTTTCGAATACATGAGAGTCGGTGTTTTCAGCAGCTTTCAATTTTCCCCCATAAAAATACTCATTGGAAAAACCCATGATTTCGGCTTTCATTCTATACTGAACCTGTAAGAGCTCCGCCACTTGAGGCTTCCTGTGGATGACCTTTTCCATCAAAGTAATCGATAAACCTTCTTTTGCAGCCTCGAAGGATTTAATTGTCGGCGGAAGTTGTAAATGATCTCCCGCAAAGACTATCTTTTTAGCTTTCAGGATAGGAATCCAAGTTGCTGCTTCCAATCCCTGAGCTGCCTCATCAATAAATACCACATCAAAGGTCATCCCTTTCAAGTGATAGGACGAGGCGCCAACTAGCGTACAGGCAAAAACCTGCGTTTTTTGAAAAATGTCAAAGGAAATATATTCTTCAAGATGCTTTGCGGCTTCCCGGATTCTTCCCACTTCATCAAACAACAACTTTCGCTGTCTGCGCTCTTCAGGGCCAAAATTTCGCTTGTATTGTTTGGCTAACTTTAGATACTGATCAATTTCCTTTCGAAGTTTTTTCAAGTCTCTATAACTTTCATGAAAAGTTGTTTTTGCATCCAAAGTTTGGTTCAAAATCTTTTCTTCCACTCTTGCAGGATGCCCCAATCGGAGAGTAGAGATTCCTGAATCTGTCAACTTTTCTACCAATAAATCCACTGCAGCATTACTAGGGGCGCAAACCAAAACGGATAATCCTTTTTCTGTAGCCTCCGAAATAGCCCTGATCAAAGTAGTGGTTTTTCCTGTTCCGGGAGGTCCATGAATTATCGCCACATCCTTTGCATTGGCGATTTTTTGGCAAGCTTGGTTTTGGGAAAAGTTTAAGCCTTCCGATTCACTTCTTGTGTTTTCTGAGAATACTGGGGCTCGTTCTCCCAATAGAGTTTCTTTCAACTCTTTGAGCCGAAGATTATCTGCTTCAATAACTCTTTTCAAGGCAAATTCCATCTCACGATAGCTGGCCTCATCAAACAATAAGTCCACACCCAAACGACTGCTATCCATCCATTCCGGGAGTTCATCAGCCTGAAGCGTGACAATCATCGTGTCTTTTTTCACTTGATTGATCACGCCATTCACTCGGTTTTCAGAAGAGGCATAGCCATCTTGGGTAGAAAAAAACGCAACAGATTTTCCGGATTGGAAAACAGAGTTTTGGCTTTGATCCAACTTTTCTATTTCTACCAAAAGTCTCTCTCCCATTCCTATTTTAGCCTTTTTCACTTGTATAGGATGCCAAGTAATCCCCTCTTTTTTCTTATCCGCCAAAGAAGTATTCAAAAACTTTTTCTTGTATTGAGCCAGATCTTCTTGCCATTCCTGCTTCAAAAGTTTCAGACCTTTTTTTAATTCCTCCGTGACTTTGTCCATCAATCCGTATTTTAGGCGAAACTAATCAAAAGGCAAAGAGTTTCTAAGTCTAAACATTCTATGAATTTCCTCGCACATGCATTTCTGTCTTTTAATGAAGAAAAGATTCTCGTCGGGAATTTCATAGCTGATTTTGTAAAAGGGAAACAGATCAAAGATTTTGAAGAGGACATTATCTCCGGAATCTTGCTACATCGGGAGATAGATTACTTTACCGACTCACATCCTTTGGTCAAAGCAGGGCAATCCTATCTTAGACCAAAATTTGGACACTATTCCACCGTGATTACGGATATCTATTTTGATTATTTTTTGATTAAAAACTGGAAAAACTATTCCTCAATCCCTGTGGAAGATTTTATCCAGAGGACCTATTCAATATTGGATGGTTACGAAGATATCTTTCCGGAGCGCTTTGCCAAGATGTATTATTGGATGAGAAATGATAATTGGCTCTTGCACTATGGAACTGTGGAAGGAATCAGAAGATCTCTGACAGGAATGTCCAAAAGAACCACCTTTAATTCAAAAATGGAAGAAGCTCATTTGGCCTTGTTAGAGCGGGAAACTGAATTTGAAGTGATTTTCTTCGCTTTTTTCAAGGATTTAGAGACTTTTGCCTACGGAAAACTACTGGAATTACATAAAGCTCATGATCGTCATTAAACCGAAAGGATCCACTTACTTTTCATTGGGAATTATTGTTGTCGCTCTTTTAGCAGGTCTGATTCTGATCCTTAGAGATTTTGCTTACAAGGGTTCTTTTGGACTTTGGTTTTATCTTATTGCTGCATCTTTGATCACTTTAGTGCTATTGATGCTGTTGGTTAAAATCCTTGCGGGTTTTCGTTTTATCACTGCCGGAAGGGATCAAATTATCGTCAAACTTCCTTTAAGAGGATTTCAAAAAGCCTACCCCATTGCTGAAATTTTAGCTTGGGAAGAAGAAGTAGTAATCGCCAATAAAAAGGAATTCAAACAATTGACTATAGCATTTTCAGACCGGCAGTCAATTTCTGTCTCCAACCATGAGCATCATTCTTATCCTGACCTAGTCAACTATCTTGCAAAAAAAGCTCCTAAGAAAAAGGTGAAAAACAAAAAAGCCTGATTGCTCAGGCTTTATCTTATCGTTGGTTTCTGAAATTCTTGTCGTATAGTTCGATACTTTCCCGAATAATTCTCAAAGCATCTTCCTTACCTAGGAAATCCTCCACTTTTACTTCTTTATTCTCTAGCTTCTTATAATCTTCGAAGAATCTATGGACTTCCTTCATCAAATGCGGAGGAAGCTCATCGATATCATTGATATAATTCACAGACTGATCTCCGGCAGCTACAGCAATGATTTTATCATCTGCCTCTCCTCCATCCACCATGCGCATCACACCGATGACCTTAGCCTCAACTAAGCACATGGAAGGAATATCTATTTGAGAAATAATCAAAATATCCAAAGGGTCATGATCCTCACAGAATGTTTGGGGAATGAATCCATAATTAGCAGGATAGTGCACGGCAGAGAATAGAACTCTGTCCAGCATCAGCATTCCTGACTTTTTGTGAAGTTCGTATTTACCTTTACTTCCTTTGGGAATTTCCACCACTCCCATCACATATTCGGGAGCATCTTTCCCGATATTGACGTCATGCCAAGGGTTAATCATAATTTTTCTTTTTGTTTATAAAAAGTGAGGGTGCAAAGATACGCTTTCCTCCTAAAAACCCCAGAAAAGTATTCTTAATTCAAGCTCGGTAGTGCTACTCTGACGGTAGTTCCTTCATTTAATATAGATCTCAACTCGATTTTTCCACCCAACTGTTCGACAGCTTCTTTGACCATATAAAGTCCCAAGCCTGTTCCTACATTCTTTTGGGTAGCTCGTGTAAACAAGTTGAACACTTCCGGATGATGTCGGTCGTCTATTCCAATCCCATTATCTTCCAGCATGATGATGGCTTGCCCATCTTTGACATCTATGGTAATAGAGATCTTCTTTTCCCCCTGTTCATTCTTCTGGAATTGCACTGAGTTGCTGAATAGGTTATTCAAGATTACTCTGATTTTTGCATCATCGGAGTAAAAAAGCTCATCTTGGTTAACCTGGGTCACAACATTGAATTCAGAGAGATTGAATTTTGCTTTGTAGGCCTCCATTTGCTGACCAAGTACATCTCTGAATTTGATCTCAGTTACTTTATGGTCAATTTTGGTAGACCTATAGAAGTCCAGCATTTTGTATATAAAATCGTCCAGCTTGGTGGTGGCGGAATCAATCATTTCAAAATATTCCAAAATATTAGGGTCGGAAACTTCCAATTTCGCCAATTTCGAGACACCTGAAATACTCATCAAAGGTCCACGGAGTTCATGCGAAAGACTGTACACGAACTGATTCATTTCGGTATGCAGCTTTTTAAGACGGATATTTTTCTCTTTTAACTCCTGCCTCATGAAATAAATGTCCGCTGCATTTTTGATGGAGTTCTTAATCTGCTCGATATTCCATGGTTTATCGATAAATCGATAAACTTCGCCCTTATTGATCGCATCGATTACACTGGCGATGTCAGAATACCCGGTAAGCAGGATACGAATTGGGTCGGGGTTGATTTGAATGAGCTTTTCAAAAAATTCTGTACCTGTCATTCCAGGCATGCGCTGATCCGCAATCACTACATGCACTTCCTCAGTCTGGGCAACTTGCAAACCTTCTTCTGCATCTATGGCAGTAAAAACCTTGAAATCTTTCCTTAGCGAGGCTCTAAATGATTTGAGGTTGTTATCCTCATCATCAATATAAAGCACATGTATATGGTTATTCATACTTGGATGAGCTTTGATAAATAGGTAGTGTAATTATAAAAGTTGTCCCTTGACCCACTTCAGAGTTGACTTCTAAAGTTCCTTTATGATTTTCAATAATAGAATAAACAATTGAAAGCCCCAAACCTGTGCCTTTCCCAACTGCTTTGGTAGTAAAGAAGGGTTCAAAAATCCTCTGTCTTACATGATCCGGCATTCCTGGGCCGTTATCCTCAATTTCCACCACCACATGATCTCCCAAAGATCTGGTGCGAATTTCAATTTTTGGATCTTTGACTGTATCAATATGATCGCTTAATGCATGTACTGCATTATTGATAATATTCATGAATACCTGATTGATTTTTCCAGCCAGACATTCCACCATTGGAAGTTCAGCAAAATCCCTAACAATCCTGATTTTTCCAGGAATTGAGCTATTCAAGAGAATAATTGTACTATTAATCCCATCGTGGATATCCACTTTCTTGACATCCTGTTCGTCAACTCTGGAGAATAAACGGAGACCTTTGACAATTTCCACTGTTCGCTTTGCTCCTTCTTCCATTCCCTTGAGAAGTTGATCTACTTCGTCCAGTACATAATCCAATTCCAATTCTTCCTCTAGGTCTTTTGCTTTTTTCTTGGACTCCTCCTTGAATTCGTTCATACCAGTTTCACGGTAGAACTCGATCACTTCCATGATATCTGCAATATCCCTTTTGAGTGGGGTAATATTAGAACTTACAAAGTTGATTGGGTTATTTATCTCATGCGCAATACCTGCGGTTAACTGACCCAGTGAGGCCATCTTTTCCTGACTGACTAATTGACTTTGGGTATTTTGAAGATTTCTCAGGGCCTGTTCCAATTCATCCGTTCTGATTCTTACTTTTTCTTCGAGCATAGTATTCTGCTCACGGATCAATTGCTCATTTTCTTTCAATACTCTGAGGCGTTCTAACTGTTCTTTCTCCTTCTCTTTCTTTAAAATATTGATCTTATCAGCAAGTGCGAAGGAGAGTAACACAACTTCCAATGCAGAGCCTAAAGGCATAATGTATGCAGTCAAATCATTAGTTGGTATGATTCCCATTTCGCTCAAAACGAAAAGGAAAATACCTAACATAAACACAGACCAAGCTAGCAAATAATATCTAGCAGGTCGATAGCCTTGCTTCTGAACTGCAAAAGCTGCCAATAGAACATATAAAACGACTATACTTTGAGTAACCAGCAAGGTCTGATAACTCACTGTTATGGAAAAGAAAAAGGCGTTAACTAAGATAAAAGCATAGATGAAATAGATAAAGTAAAAGCCCTTATCTAATTTGGGTATGAATTTATCCGTTGACAAGAACACTCGTAAAAACCAAATCCCAACTACGCTAACCAAGGATGAAAAAATAACTCCGGATCTCAAGTTTAACCAAACAACATTTGGCCAGAAAATTTCCTGAGTAAAGCCTAGAATTGAAGATTGTGCAAACCACACCAATACAGTGTGTATCACATATATGAGATACAATTTATCTCTTACAGAGAAGAATAAGAATAAATTATAAAAGAATAGTCCAACAATTACACCGGTAAATATCCCAAATAGTATATTCTCTCTATTAATCAGATTCTCCAGATAATTTCTATTCGTTATCGTGGATGTAATAATCTTTTTGTTGACACTTTTAACTTTTAAGAAAATCTCAGAAGTTTTTCCTATCGGGAGATTTATATCAAAAATTATAGATTTGGATAAAATCGGTTTTGAATAAAAATCTACTAATCTACCTCCTACATAGGATTCCAAAATCTCATTTTCGCTTACAACAAATAATTCTAAGCTATCCAATGAAGAGTTGTTGATGTAAAAATATTTTCCTTCGTTTTCAGAATTATTCTCTACAACATATTTCAACCAGACTACATCATTGTTGATTCCGAAATTTTTGCTTTGTTGATCTATTTTAGTGAAATCATTTCTTTCAATGATTTCCTGAAAATTTATGTCTTTATTCTCTTCTAAAATCAAGTATTCATACCTATTAAGAAGAACTGTTTCTCCATTTAAGATGACAGGGTTTAAAGCTTGAAAAAAAGCCCAAATAAAAGTAATTATCGAAATCATGGTTTAACTCTCCAGTCAGTATTTTTAATTTTCAATTGATAGGTAATTTCTACTGGCCCTTTCAAGGTTTCTTCAACCCTGGTACATTCAAGATTTTTCCTTAAATCAAGAATAAACTCCCTTTCAACTGGGAGAGCTAAAGGTAAATTTTCTACATCCTTCAAAACTGCCAAAGTTGCTACTAAATCCAGTTTCGGGTAAAAAAAAGTACCATTATTACCAATGTTTTCCTCAATTTCAAAACCCTTCTGAAGGGTAGGTTTTAAGGTATATTCCGCACAGAGAGCAAATAAAGTTGGAACATTTAATTGCTCTGCAATTACTAAAGATGTCCTCGAAAGAAATATGGCACCTATACCATAACCTGAAATCATTCTACTATTCCATAATCCTCCGATTTCCCCCGTCCCTCCTCTTTCTCTATATTCTCCGACTAATTCAAAGATTTTAGAATCAACTGGTGCAATAGCACCTTCAAGCGGAAGAGGAAATTCTGTATCGGCTACGTGTATTCTTAACCCGCTTACTACTTGTCCAGTAGAATTCTCATGAACAGTTACCACGAAAACGAATGGGTTGTATTTCCAATCGTTATTGGAGGAGGTTACCTTGGTGACACCATACTCTTTAAGAACATTTGCATGTCCTTCAATAAACATATCACATATTTCAGGCTCATCAACTGCCCTAAATGCTTTAAAGGTAAACATCAGTCAATGGTAATTAATGTATCTTCGACTTCCCTTCTGTAGGACCTCATACTTGGCTCTCCTCCGAAATTAAGTCTAAACATAAATAATTCTTCATTACTTTTTTCCCTGTTGAACAAAGTATTGAATTCTGCCTTGTATTTTTTGATCATAGTCACCTCTTCTTCTGTGAAGCCATGATCTTTTTCCCTAAGAGTTTGGTGAAAAATAAACATTGCCGCTGTCACTGGCTGAAAACTGATCTCCATCATGTTAGCCTTGATCCAAATGCGTTGAAGAACCTTTCCTGCTTTTAGATATTCTTGAGGAGTAAATTCTTTGCCTTGCAGCAAAAACATGGCAGAACTTGACATGATGGTATCATGGGAAATTTTGGTAAGGCCATATCCCATCAGAAACTTCCTAAAAAAACGAACTGTCCTCGGATCTTTCAACAAACCCATTGCAGCTCTTTCCGCCCCACTCAATTCCAATGTTGCTATATCTATTCCATCCCGACTTTCGCGTGCTTCTTTATCATTCCATCTCACTTCATTGATAAAGTCTTTGAGTCCCTGATCATGGAAAAGGCGCATTCTATCCATCCCGCCAATAATGCCGGATAATTTTTCCAAGTCGGACTTTGCGGAGATATGTTCCATCGGCATATCTTCTGCGAGCGCATAGCCATGAAAAAGCTGGATCTGCTCAGGTGTCAAATCCACCTTGGATGCATTCTTTCGATTGGTACATCGGATTGCCACTCCATCTACCAATTCTCCATTATGAACTTTGATTTTTTGATTATGCTTAACTATAAAGCGTATGCTAGCAATCAGATCTTCCTCAAAATCCTGTATGTGTTCAATGATTTCGATTTCAATTCCAGATTTTGCACAGTGGAGTCTGATATTTTCAAGAGCTGCGCCAAAAGCAATCAAGGAACCCGTGCCTCTGTAATCCAGCATGGAGTGGCTTCTTTCCTTGTCATGGAAAAGGTGCAAAACTCCATTTTGATCGAATACCCATATCCAAGGCTGAATATTTCCCCCAGAAGGTGCCAAATTGGCAAATTCAACCAACCCTTGTAACTCTGCTTTACTTAAGAAATAACCAGAAGGGATTATATTTTTGGGAATACTGCCTAAAAAATCTCCATTCTTAACTGGAACCACCTCTCGCTCTTCTTGAATTTCAGGTAGATCTAATTTGATGATTTCGTCAAGATCCACGAAAAATCTTCCCGAATCGACCGGTTCACCCACCAATAACTTTCTAGCAACATGAGCCACTGAAGCCCCTCCTAGAAAGACTGCAGAAGCTAATTGTGGCCAACTACTAATGGTCTGCCCTACTTCTAATAATGAAGCTTTCATCCTCGGAGAAAGAGTATCAACGCCCGTCATCTTCAATCCAATGGCAACCTTCTGTTTATTGGTTAAATTTTTTAGCGTATCTAAGTTAATATCTCCCAGGTACCCATGAAAAATTGGCCTCTCCGGCTCCAAATCAAATCTTTCTATATCTAACATTCCCCGATCAGAGGTATCCATCATTAGAGGAATCTGATATTTTTGGGCTGTTTTTCGGAGTAGAATTTTTATATCCAAACTATCACACTCATCGATAATCAAATCCAATCCACCCTGATCTGAAAAAAATGAGTCAATATTTTCTTCAGTAATTCCATCTCGATAGAGAGTCAATTTCAGATAGGGATCGATCTCTGCAATTTCCCTTGCCGCGATTACAATTTTTTCTATACCCAAGCTTGTAACTCCAGCCTTCAGCCTATTGAGATTACTCAATTCCAAATGATCAAAGTCAGCCAAACGCATTTCTCCGCAACTTCTTTCCAAAGCCATGGCTAAAGCGATGCTTTGCCCAACCGAAAGACCAACTATCCCAACCTTTTTCTCTGCAAGCTCTTTTTGCTCTTGAGGAGTGATTTTATAATTGTTTCTAAGTGTTCTAACACGAATAAATTCTTCTTCAGGCAAAAGATGAACTAGCGCATACTTCCAGGGATAATAAACCCAATTCCCATAAGATTCCTTGGGATTTTCTTCAAAAAAATTCTCAATCTCTGCTATTAATTCTTCCTTGGAAAAGCTTTTGGCGGGAAACTGAGATTTGATCAAATCGCCAACCTGACTATTGATTTGATTGATTACCTGAATCTGAGGGTTGTTTTTCAAATCAACTATTTTCTCCTGATCATCACGATTTCTGGGATTTAAAATTACCGGGTAAACTTGATCGGACAATGAATAGCTTGGAGTAGTTAACATCTAATTTATTGTGCAGATTGGGTGATATGCATTGTAAAGTTAGTTTTTGATTTCATTTCTCAAATGAAAATGAAAATTATTTTCATAGGAATAACCTATTTTATTCATATCAAGTTTAAGGCCACAATAGAATTTGTTTGTTTTTAAACAAAAAAAGCAATTATTTAGAATTACGATTAACTTGTATTCAAGTCAAGAATTGAATGGAAACCAAGGCAGAGGAAAAAATTAAGATTTTATATGTAGATGATGAAGAGAATAATCTTCAGGCATTTAAAGCTACATTCCGAAGAGACTATAAGATTTTTCTCGCTATTTCTGCCAAAGAAGGACGGGAAATTTTAGACAAGGAAGAAATTGACATCATCATTACCGACCAAAGAATGCCAGAGGAAACTGGCGTTGAATTTTTAGAGTCAATCATCCCCATTCATCCTAGCCCAATAAGAGTTTTATTAACCGGATATACTGATATTCAAGCTGTAATTGATGCAATCAACAAAGGCCAAGTATATCATTATCTAACCAAGCCTTGGGAAGAAGATTACCTCAGAACAGTCATCAAAAACGCTTTTGAAATCTACACATTACGAAGAGAAAACGAGCGCTTGACTCAGGCTTTGATCAAAGCAAATGATCAATTAGAATTTTTATTGAGACAGAACCTTCTTTCCTAATCAATACCTCGCTGCTAAAAGCAATTGTAACTCTTTGTGGGTCAAATCAAATTTCCTTGCCAAATAAGCATTTGTCAAACTTCCTCTGTAAGTATAAACCCCTCGCAGAAACCATCTGTAATTAAAAATCATTTCCTCAGCACCACCCAAATCCGCCATTTGTAAAACAATTGGGGTAAAAATATTACTCAAAGAATAGGATGCAGTACGGGAAACTCTGGAAGCAATATTAGGCACACAGTAGTGGATAATATCATGCTTCAAATACACCGGATCACTATGGGTCGTCATCTGTGCAGTTTCAATGCATCCTCCCTGATCGATTCCCACATCAATGATGATACTTCCATGCATCATATTGGCAACCATTTCTTCACTGACCACCACCTTATTTCTTCCTTTCTCAGCTCTCAGGGCACCAATCACCACATCAGCTTCGGCAAGAGCCTGGGTTAGGGTCAAATTATCAATAGTCGAGGTATAAACTTGCTGACCCAACAATTGCTTCAACCTACGAAGCTTATATATATGGTTATCAAAAATTTTGATATTAGCTCCAAGTCCTAATGCAGTTCTGGCCGCATACTCTGCCACCGTGCCTGCACCTATAATCACAACCTGAGTAGGTGGCACACCCGTAACACCTCCCATAATCAGTCCTTTACCATCGTTGACGGAGGATAAATATTCCGAAGCTATCAGCATCACAGTACTGCCTGCGATCTCCGACATGGCTCTTACCACCGGCATCCCACCTACTTTATCCTCTAGGTATTCAAAAGCAACCGAAGTGATCTTTTTGGCATTCAAAGCCTCAATAAACTCTTTATTCTGCTTTCCAATTTGCAGAGCTGAAATCAGACATGCTCCCTGATTCATGGATTCTATTTCCGTTAAGCTTGGCGCATCAACTTTCAGTACTACTTCAGATTGAAAAGCCTCCTTTGAAGAGTAAACCACCTTCGCTCCTGCATCTGAAAAATCTTGATCTGAAAACTTGGAAGCCAGTCCTGCTCCACTTTCCACAATCACATTCAGCCCGTTGTTGGTCAGTAATCCTACTGCTTCCGGAGTCAATACGATTCTTTTTTCTTCGTCAGATTGCTCTTTGGGTATACCAATAGTCAGTCCGCCCTTCCCTCTTTTTACTTTGGCAGGAGATTCTTTTGGAATTAGTCCAACAGCGGTGAGTTCATTAATCTGAGTCGACATCCCGATAATGTTGTAGTGTGATATTTCTACTTGAAGTAGAATTATACTCAATTTTAATCAATAAAAAATGATCTGGAATAAATCCTCCCAATTTTTCAGCCCATTCCATCCAACAATAATTCCCGCTTTCGAAATATTCCTCCACTCCTATATCCAAAGCCTCCTCAGGTTTTTCCAGTCTATAAAAATCAAAATGATAAATAGGAGCTTTTCCAGAAAGCTCATAATGATTGACTATCCCGAAAGTAGGACTGCTTACCTGAGATGCAACTCCAAACTTTTCACCCAATGCTTTGATCAAAGTGGTTTTTCCAGCACCCATATCACCCTGAAACACCCAAAGCTTCTCGTTTTGGGCAAAATCAATAATCCATTGGGCTATTTGGTCCAGCTCTTTTAACTCGTAAATCTTACTATTCAAAACTCTCTATTTTGCTGTGAGATAAACGATCGGAACGATCATTTCCTCCAAAGATACGCCACCGTGTTGAAAAGTATCCTTATAATAGTTCACATAATAGTTGTAATTGTTTGGATACGCGAAAAAATAGTCCTCCACAGCGAACACATAACTTGAGGAAACATTAAGCTTGGGTAGCTTGGCATCTTCCGGTTTCCTTATTTCGAAAACCTTACCTGCTTCAAAATTCAGGTTTTTCCCTTGTTTATATCTTAAGTTGGTAGTCACATTTTTATCCCCTATAATTCGGTAAGGCTTATTGACTCTCTTGGTTCCATGATCAGTAGTGATGATTACATCTGCTCCAGCCAATTGAATCTTTTTCAACAGTTCGAATAAACTACTATGCTCAAACCAACTTTTTGTCAAGGATCTATAGGCTGATTCATCCGGAGCAAGCTCTCTGATCATTTTCATATCTGTTCTTGCATGAGATACCATGTCCACAAAATTATAAACTAGGACATTTAACTCATTTTGAACCAAAGAGTGAAACTGATCCAAAACAGCCTTTCCTTGATTGGCCTGAATTATTTTGTGGTAGGAATGCTTCGCCTGAACCCTGCTTTTTTCTAAGTTAATCTTCAACCAATCTTCCTCGAAATTATTTTTCCCCTCATCAGAATCCTCATCTTCCCATAGGTTGGGATAAAATCTAGCCATATCCATGGGCATCATCCCGCTGAAAAGCGCATTTCTGGCAAAAGCCGTGGTAGTAGGAAGGATACTAAAATAGGTTTCCTTTTCCTGAATATTGAAATACGGAGAAACCAAGGACTCGATCTCTTCCCATTGGTCCAATCTTAAATTGTCAATCACAATAAAGAACAGAGGCTTCCCTTCTTTGACCTTAGGGAACACTTTCTTTTTCATCACTTGATGCGAAAGCAAAGGTTTATCTGTGTTTTTTTCTTCCAGCCAGTCTAGGTAGTTGTCTTTGATGAATCGGGCAAAAGATGCATTTGCTTCGGTTTTTTGTGACTCCAAAACTTCCTGCATGCTCTTATTTTCAGTATCGTCAATCTGAAGCTCCCAGTAGGTCAATTTCTTATAAATATTAGCCCAATCTTCATGATCCTCAGCATCTCCAAAGGCCATGCTGATATTCATAAAATCCTGCTGATAACTCAAAGTGGTTTTCTCTTCTATCAACTGTCTGTTTTGAAGAATCTTTTTCACTGAAAGCCAAATTTGGCTTGGATTCAAAGGCTTAATCAAGTAATCAGCTATTTTACCTCCAATAGCATCATCCATGATATGCTCCTCCTCACTTTTGGTGATCATGACAACCGGAATCTGAGGCTTAATCTGTTTGATTTGCTGTAAAGTTTCCAGGCCAGTCATCCCTGGCATATTTTCATCTAGAAAAATGACATCAAAATTTCGTTTTTCGACTTCCTCTATCGCATCTATGCCAGAATTGACGGTAGTGATAGCATAGCCTTTTTGTTCCAAAAAAAGGATATGTGGCTTCAAAAGGTCAATTTCATCATCGGCCCATAGAATATTGGATTTTTGCGACATAGCGGATTCCGTTTCTTTTAAAATTATAATTACTTTTGGGTAAACAAAACAGGCCTCCTTGAAAAGCCAGAAAATACTCAACGATCCCGTTTATGGTTTCATCACCATTCCGAGCGAGTTGATTTTTACAATCATTGATCATCCATATTTCCAAAGATTACGCCGGATCAAGCAATTGGGTTTGACAGATTTTGTCTACCCCGGTGCTTTACATACGCGGTTTCACCATGCTTTGGGTGCAATGCACTTGATGAGCATCACTTTGGATAATCTCAGGAATAAAGGTACCGAAATCTCAGACCCTGAGTATGAGGCAGCTTTAATTGCAATTCTGCTTCATGACATAGGACATGGTCCGTTTTCCCATGCTTTGGAATATAGTCTTTTAAAATCAGTTCCACATGAGGAACTGTCATTACTGATTATAGAACTCTTAAATCAAGAATTAAGTGGCAAACTTGATCTGACTTTAAGAATCTTTAAGAATCAATATGAAAGGAAATTTTTCCATCAGCTGGTTTCCAGTCAGTTGGATATTGATAGGCTAGACTATCTTCAAAGAGATTGTTTCTTCACCGGCGTCTCTGAAGGCACAATTGGGGCAGACCGTATCATCAAGATGATGGATGTGAAAGACGATCAGGTAGTCATTGAAGAAAAAGGGATTTACTCAATAGAAAACTTTCTGAGCGCTAGAAGACTGATGTATTGGCAGGTTTACTTGCACAAGACTACCGTAAGTGCAGAGAAAATGCTGATTAACCTGATCCAAAGAGCAAAAGACTTAAAAATCAGGGGTGCCAATTTCCCAATTTCCGAGGAGTTTGATTATCTATTGGGCCATGAACACACCTTACAGGATTTTCAAAGCAATCCTGATTTACTGAAGATTTTCTTGGAGTTAGATGATTTAGATCTATGGGGAGCTATCAAACTTTGGAAAAAATCCGATGATTATGTTCTCAGAAGTATTTCGAGGATGTTTTTAACGAGGAATCTTTTCAAAATAAGTCTGAAAAATGACCCTTTTACAAATAAGGAAATTGAAAGCTCAAAAAGAAAAGCGATTCAAAAATTAGGGATTCCTGAAGAGGATTTGGATTATTTCTTTTCTCATGGAACTGTGAGCAACTATGGATATTTGATCAAAGACCGGATTAATATTCTTACCAAGAAAGGAAAAGTAATTGACGTGGCTCAAGCGGCAGACTTGCCTAATATCAAAGTGATGAGCAAAATCGTCGAAAAACACTATATATGTAAAGCCAAAAGTCTAATTTAGACAATCAATACATTTGCTGTATGGAATTTACTTTAAGGCAGTTAGCCGAATTATTGAATGGAAAAGTAGAAGGTGATGAAAGCTTGAAAGTGAGTCGTCTTGACAAAATTCAAGAAGGCCAAGCAGGCGGAATTAGCTTTCTTTCCAATGAAAAATACGAACCCTACCTTTATCAAACTCAAGCTACTGCAGTTATTGTTTCAGAAGGGTTCAAACCCTCAAAAACCTACAAGACCAATCTAATTCGGGTAAAAGATGCCTATTTGGGATTTACGGCTCTCCTTGAAGCTTACTCCCAATTTTCAAAAGCGTCTTTTTCTGGAGTAGAGGAGCCAAGCTTCTTGGACGCCAGTTCCAGTATTGGAGAAAATCACTTCAGAGGTGCATTTTCCTATATCGGAAAAAACTGCAAAATCGGAAATCAGGTTAAAATTCATCCTCATGCCTACATTGGAAACAATGTAGAGATTGGAGATAATACCATTATTCATTCTGGCGCTAGAATTTGTACCGACACCAAAATCGGTAAAAATTGTGAAATCCATCCTGGCGCTGTGATAGGCTCGGATGGTTTTGGCTTTGCTCCTCAAGAAGATGAAACATATAAACCTATCCCGCAAATTGGAAACGTAATCATAGAGGACAATGTAAGTATTGGAGCTAATTCGACTATCGATTGCGCAACTATGGGCTCAACCCTAATCAAAAAGGGAGCGAAAATCGATAATCAGGTACAAATTGCCCACAACGTTATAATAGGTGAAAACACTGTTATTGCTGCCCAAACAGGAATTTCAGGATCCACAGAAATTGGAAAAAACTGTGTTATCGCCGGAAAAGCAGGTATTGTAGGTCACATTAAAATTGCGGACAACACAACTGTTGGAGCCAACACGGGTGTAAGTAAGTCCATCAAATCACCCGGGCAGACATTATTTGGTTATATAGGATTTGACATGAAGCAGTTTTTAAAGTCATATTCTATATTCAAAAATTTGGACGACCTAGAGAACAGAATCAAAGAACTCGAAAAAAAGCCTTAATTTTGCGGCCCTAGCATTTAAATGGCTAAGAAATAATGAAAGTAAAACAGCACACTATAAAGAAACAGGTTGAATTGTCAGGAGTTGGCCTTCACACAGGTGTCATTTCCAACATGACTTTTTTACCTGCTCCACCCAATCACGGTATTAAGTTTCAGCGAATAGATTTAGAAGGAATGCCTACCGTGGATGCAGACTGCGATTTAGTCGTAGACGTATCCAGAGGCACTACGCTTGAGCAAAACGGAGCACGCGTATACACTGTAGAACATGTCCTAGCTGCATTGGTAGGCATGGAAATAGACAATGTGCTGATTCAGCTGGATGGTCCTGAACCTCCTATCATGGACGGTTCATCTATTCAGTTTATCGAAGTCCTAGAAGACGCCGGGCTTGAAGAACAAAATGCATTAAGGAGATTTTTTGAAGTTCAGGAAAGTATCCAATACAAGGATTCTTCCAGAGAAGTAGAAATGGTTGCTCTTCCAACAGACAATTATAGAGTGACCGTCATGGTTGACTACAATTCCCCTGTTTTGGGAAGTCAGCATGCTTCCATTACAGATATCGGACAATTTAAAACTGAGATCGCATCATGCAGAACTTTCTGTTTTTTGCATGAATTAGAAATGCTTTACAACTCCAACTTAATTAAAGGAGGAGACTTGAATAATGCTATCGTCGTCGTAGACAGAGTAGTTGAGGAAAAAGAACTGGCACATTTAGCCAAAATGTTCAATAAGCAAAGAGTTGAGGTCAAAAAGGAAGGCATCCTTAATAATGTTGATCTTCGCTACAGAAATGAGCCTGCTAGACATAAGCTTCTGGATGTAGTAGGAGATTTGGCATTGGTTGGAAGACCATTGAAGGCTCAAATTTTAGCCGCAAGACCAGGGCATGCTGCTAATGTGGCTTTTGCAAAAAAGCTAAAAAGAGCTATGGAAAAGGCAGGAGCTTCGCACATTCCACACTACGATCCAAAACTTCCACCAGTGATGGATATCAATCAGATCTCTAATATTCTTCCTCACAGATATCCTTTCCAATTATTGGATAAAATTATCTACTTGGATGATACGGTAGTTGCTGGAGTGAAAAATGTAACGATGAATGAACCGTTTTTCTTGGGTCATTTTCCAGGCAACCCAGTGATGCCAGGTGTGCTCCAAGTGGAGGCAATGGCGCAGACGGGTGGTATTTTGGTACTAAGCACAGTAGATGATCCTGAAAATTATTGGACTTACTTCTTGGGAATCGAGAATTGTAAGTTCAGAAAAATGGTACTTCCTGGAGATACACTGATTTTCAAATGTGAACTTTTAGCTCCTATCAGAAGAGGAATTGCAAAAATGAGAGGTGAGGCCTATGTGGGTAACACTTTGGTGTGTGAGGCAGTTATGACAGCCAGTATAACTAGAAAAGAATCATGATCAGCCCATTAGCTCATGTAAGCCCAAAAGCTCAACTTGGAGAAAATGTCCATGTTGATCCCTTCACCATGATTCATGAAGATGTAATCATAGGGGATAATTCTTGGATTGGCCCTAATGTGACGATTTTCCCAGGAGCAAGAATTGGTAAAAACTGTAAGATTTTTCCAGGTGCTGTGATCGCAGGTATTCCTCAAGACTTAAAATTCCAAGGCGAAGATTCTACCGTAGTGATTGGTGACAATACTACCATTAGGGAGTGTGTTACTATAAGCCGGGGAACAGTTGACAAGCAGACCACAGTAATAGGAAGCAATTGCCTTTTAATGGCTTATGTACACGTTGCACATGACTGTGTGATCGGAAGCCATGTAATCATCGCCAACTCCGTACAAATTGCTGGTCACGTATCCATCGACGACTGGGCAATTGTGGGTGGATCTAGTGCCATTCACCAATTTGTCAAGGTAGGAATGCATTCCATGATTTCCGGCGGTTCATTGGTGAGAAAGGACGTTCCTCCATTCACAAAAGCTGCAAGGGAACCACTTTCCTATGCCGGTGTAAACTCGTTGGGCCTGAGAAGAAGAGGTTTCAGCTCTGAAACCATTGCACATATACAGGAAGTATATAGATATCTTTTCTTAAACAGCCTCAATAACAGTAAGGCTTTGGAAGAAATTGAAGTAAACCTTCCTGCTACCAAAGAAAGAGATGAAATTCTGAATTTTATACGATCTTCAGAAAGAGGAGTAATGAAAGGCTACATCAATTAAAATGCTGAAAATCCAACTCGAAGAGGCTTCAAAACGCTTTCAATACGAATGGATTTTTAAAAATCTGGATTTATCGCTTCAATCCGGTGATTCACTGGCAATCACTGGAAGTAATGGCTCGGGAAAATCTACACTTCTCAAATGTATTGCAGGGTCCATCCCATTGAGTTCTGGAAAAATATCTTTTCTAAAAGATAAACCTATTCCTGATTCTGACTGGTTTAGATTACTCACTATTGCCGCCCCATATCTGGAGCTTCCAGAGGAATTTAGCCTCAGAGAGGTATTGCAGTTTCATTTCAAATTCAAAAAACCTAAAAGCAATTTGAGCTTGGAAGAAATGTTGCAGATTTTATACTTGGAGCAACATATGAATAAACCCATATCCCAGTTTTCTTCAGGAATGAAACAAAGGTTAAAGCTTGGATTGGCACTTTTTTCAGATGTTGACTTAGTCCTTTTGGATGAACCCACTTCTAATCTTGATAAAAAAGGAATAAGCTGGTATTTGGAGATGGTAGAAAAATTTGCTCAAAACCAGATCTTAATTATTTGCTCCAATGAATCCAGAGAGTACGAATTTTGTCAACAAAAACTGGTATTGGAAGATTATAAATAAGGCTATTCTTTGAACTTCAAATGATATAGTTAATTTTAGAGGATTAATTCTAATTTCAATTTAATTTAGAGTTTACCTTAGGGAAGGTAGATTCAGAAATCTAATTATAGCCTCTGGAAGAAAAGCCTCTGATAGTTGAAATTTTAGCTTAAGAAATAAAAAGTATATGAAAAAATCATTGTTTAGTTTAAGTCTGATTTCATTGTTTACAGTGATCTTGTTTGCATGTGGTGACAAGCCAGCTCCAACACCACAGAAGACGCCAGAACAGTTGGCTGTAGAAGCTTTGACTGGTTCAGGTTCTCAGACTTGGGGGATTGCTGGAGGGGGTTCTGTTACCAGAAGTGGTTCTACCGTTACAGATCAATATCAAAACTTCGAGCTGATTTTAAATTCAGGTTCAGCAAAAACCTATACCACAAGAAATAATAATGACTTGTTTGACAATTCAGGGAACTGGTCATTTGCGGGAACCAACTTTGACAAATTCAGTCTAACCGGAGCCAAACCAGCTGCTGGTCGGGAGATTTCATTTACCCGCACAGGCGATAATTTGCGATTGGAATTCAATATTCCTGCGCCAGGAGCCAGAATCAACGGTACTTTTGCAGTGGCAGGAAGCTATGTATTCAATTTGGTAAAAAAATAAGCTAGATTTAAACCCTAAAATTAAAGGGGCTTCGAGCCCCTTTTTTTTTTCTGAAAGAGAAAAACCAGAAAGTGGCCTATTTAGCCATTTTCAGAACTGATAGGG
>NZ_VLOG01000061.1 GCF_007655305.1 Algoriphagus algorifonticola | reverse complement strand
CTTCCCTTTGCCAATGTTTTTGTAAACAACACCACTCAGGGAATTGCTACCGACGCGGAAGGCAAGTTTAGTATATCCGGTGATTTTCCTTCGCAAATTGAATTGGTCGCCTCATTTGTAGGCTATGTGACCGAAGTCAAAATGATTTCTTTTGAAGGAAAAAGCGAGGTGAAAGTGACTTTTGAGCTATCATTCAACGAATCCAATCTCACTGAGATTGAACTTAAAGCCAAACGGGATAAGTCTTGGGAGAGGAACTTAAAAACCTTTGAAGAAGTGTTTCTGGCCCTTCCCGACGATCCATACAAATCACAGATTGAGATTTTGAATCCATGGGTAATTGACTTTGAAAAAGTCAAGGTTAAAAATGGAAAAAATTACCTGAAGGCCTCAGCCCAAGAACCTATACATATATTAAATGATGCGCTTGGTTACGATATAACCTATTATCTAGAGGATTTTCGGGTTTTGCGAGATGGTTCCAGATTTTATGGTCAGGTGTTTTATGAAGCTATGGAATCCAATAGTCTGGCGACAAGTTCCCGCTGGAAAGAGGCTCGACAAGCCAATTACTATGGTTCTTTAAAGCATCTGAATCAATCTATTTTGCTTAATACTCCTGACTCAAGTGATTTTGCCTTGTTTAAAACAAAACCTGCTCCGATTGATGGATTTCGGAGCAATGACTTTCTTCAAGAGTTGAATAAAACCATCATTCCAATCCGAAAAGACTCTATTTTACGAAGACCACTTGGTGACGGAACTTTTCGAATTTTCCTTCAAGGAAAATTGGAAGTGCATCATTTAAAGAAGGAATGGACCAATGATTATTACACGACAATTTATCATCCGATTAGTTGGGTCCAAGCTCCGGAGGGATTTTATGATGTCGATCGAAATGGAGTACTACTAAACCCCACCCAGCTAGTTCTTTCTGGCTACCTTGGGAGAAGGCGAGTTGCCAGAGCTTTACCACTTGATTTTGTCCCAACTACCGATTTTAAAATAGAAGAGCTAATAGCTGATGAGGTAATCATGAGCCGATCTAGCCAACTCAATCGGCTTCGGGAAAAAGTCTGGCTTACATTGAGCAAACCCTATTTCTACCCTGGAGAGACAGCATGGATCGGTGGACAAATGCTTTACCAAGATGCATTCCTGGCCGATTCGCTGAGTCGTGTAGTCCATGTGGATCTTATAACCGAAGACTCCGGAATCATCCAATCGGCCACCTTTCCAATCCAGCAGGGAAAAATCTCAGGAGCCCTAGTTTTGCCCAAGGAAATGAAACCGGGTGATTATGTGATTCGGGCTTATACCCATTGGAATCGAAATTTCCTGATGGATGATCAGTTTTTAGCTCCATTTGTGGTGATGGAGGAGGGTTATATACCTGAGATGGAGAAAGAAGCATTAGAAGTTTTTTCAGATGCGATAGTGGTAAAGGCAGATTACACCCTTAGTGATTCACTGAACTATCGGGTAATGGACTTACAGTTGGATTTTCTGGACGAATTCGAAAATCCTATTGACGGTAAGTTTGTGCTTTCTATTACTGATGCTGATCAAGTAGTAGAAATGAATCAGGGAATTCGCCTCGAGCATGCTATAGAATGGCTGGATGAAGGTTTGCCTGAAACTTTTCAGAGCAGTCTAAGCCATCCTGTGGAGTATGGAATATCCTTAAAAGGGAAATTTACGCCGGAGAATAAACGGCAGGGACTAATCCAGCCCATCACGATAGTTCGGGGAGATCTGGAAGATTATGGTCAGGTCATGACAGATTCTTCGGGGTACTTTTGGGCAACTGGGTTAAGCTTTCAAGACACCGCCCAGATAGCAGTGGCTGCCATGAATGAGAAGCTCAGACCATTTGGATCAGTCGAACTAGAATCACTAGGTAAACCAGAACTTGGAGTTGCTTTGCCTAAACTTACCTATAGGAAAGTAGCTATTTCATCCAAGGATTATTTTTTAGATACCTCAGGGGATTACATTCTTTTGGAAGAGTTTGTCAAAGAGGAAACTCGTGAGAGAGAGACTATGGCTGAGCGAAATTATGGATATGGAGAACCGACCCAAGAAGTTGGTCCGAAAGAATTGGAAAAACTAACAATGGGAGAAATTGCAGGATTACTTCGATTAAATTTAAGCACATTAAAATTTGGAAACTATAATTTTGGTGAAAATGTAGGTGCTCCCCTTTTAATTTTGGACGGATCACCGAGGCCTTTTATGGAAAAAGGAGAATTATTGGATTTTCTAACTAATTCAATAGAGCCGTCTCAACTCCTATCCATCAAAGTATATTCTGACAATATCAGTAAAGCTGTTTTTGGAATGGCTGGATATGCAGGGGTAATTATGATTGAGACCAAAAAGGGTTTTAGAATCAAACCTGAAATCGAAACAAAATTCAATTCCGAAGGCTTCCAGTTTTTTACTGTTCCAGGTTTTACAGCTTTCCCCGAGTTTCCGAAAGCGCCATCTTCAGATCGATATCTTACCAAAAAACCAACTATTTATTGGGATCCGCTTGCGGAAATCACCGATGGAGTATTTAAGGTAAAAATCAAGGTTCCGTATGGCATCGATCGCTTTCGCATCAAAGTAGAGGGCTGGAGCTTGGACGGGGAGCTGATAGACCAAGTAATTCAAATTGAAAAATAGGAATAGAATTGATTCACCGATGACTTTCATTGAGCCTATTCAAAAAACCCCTTTCTTCACTTCAAGAACCCACTCACTTCAACTAACCCGATTCAAAAGACTTCATCGCATTAGCTTATGGTTAATCCCTAAGCACTAGGATAAGCTCATTTCCTTAAAAGAAATCCAGGAAATATTGAAGACGACTCAGGAAGCAAGCAGTCTATTGAAGCTTATTGAGGCAGCGGAGGCGATAGGGTTTAAGACGATTGGGGTCGAATTAAGCTTAGTAAATATTTACTAGAAATTAGTAAAAAAGGTATAGGTATTCAGTTTGTAGCCAAGTAATTTTAAAGAATTATAGATCGGATGGTCCGTTCTGGAGTAAGTTCACATCAAAAAATTACAATGATGAAAAAATTAAGCTTAGAAATGCTGAGACTTAGCACCAATGAAATTTTGGGAAGAAGTCAGATGAAGATGATTCTAGGAGGCCAATTCTGGAGATGCCATTGCGGTGATGGAAATTGGTTTACATTAATGACAGATAATCCAGATCCAACTTCTGAAACAGGCTGTGCTGAAGGATCGCATTGTATTGCAGCAGAACAATAAAATTTCGGCCCTATTTAAATATTAATGGGGCCGAATATTTTTCAAAGAAAATTGAAATTTTAAATGGAAAACATAATGATTTCTAGGTGTAAAAAAAGCAGTTTAAATTTAGAAATGATTTCAAATTTTTTGCAAAGATATTGCAAAAATATACTTAGTATAATTGTAACTTTCGGCTTATTGATTTTAATTTTTGGGTGTTCAAAAGAAGATTCTAAAAATCAAGTAGAAGTAATAAATATTCCTCAAAGAAACGACAGAGTTAAAATTCAAGAAATTTCTTCTAAGATAACGTCTATTCAACTTGAGACAAGTAGTGATTCATATTTAGGTAGAATAGATGAAGTTAAAATCATAAATGATCACTTATTTATTTTGGACGATTTAAAGAAAATCTCAATTTTTGATCTAGATGGTAAGTTTAAATCCAGATTAGCACCAATTGGTGATGGACCTGGTGAATTAGGTGTAATTTATTCAATTTGTGAGGATAGAGATTCTGGTAAAATATATGTATCAACAGGTTATAGATTACTTGAGTTTTCTTCAGAATTCAAGTTTATCAAAGAGACCAAATTTTCTGGTGGTATTTATCATTTGTTTTTTGATAAAAATCAACTGTATGCCATAACGGATGATTTTTTACGGCAAGTTGATAAGAAATTTCAAACAGAGACTTTCATTTTAAAAATTGATGAAAACCTTGAAATCGTTGATTCAATAAGTTTTAGAAAGGTTGTCTTAGATTCAAAAATTATATCAGGTTATAGGTATAAGAATTGGATATCGAGAGATAAATCTGGTTTGTATTTCTATAAGCCAGTACTTACGCCTGACCTATTAGTCAGAGATACACTTTACGAAAAAATCGGGGATAATTTTTCTCCAATTTTAAAATTTAATTTTAATCATAATGTCTCTATTGATAATAATGGAATTAAATCATTAAATATCTATAATATTATTAAATCGAATGAGCATATTATTATAGAATTCCAGGATGAACTTAGAAGAGTAGCTTATATTAATTTGAATAATGGCTTGTCTAAAAATATACCTGGAGGATTCTCTTTCTCAGGTAATGATGATATAGTAATTCGACCGCTGGATTTAGAAAATGAATTATTCTATTTTATCCATTATGATAAGTATAGTGACAGCCAAACTCAGGAAATGAACCCTGTTGTGAATATTGTCAAATTAAAATAGACTACTGTT
>NZ_VLOG01000060.1:53888-89806 GCF_007655305.1 Algoriphagus algorifonticola | reverse complement strand
TCTTAAAAATTATCTTTTAAGTACCTTTTAAATATTTCGCCGAAGGCGTATTTCAATTTATTTCCACTGTATTTCCAAACCTATCTCGCCGAAGGCATATCTTGTTAATATCTTGAAAAACATCTTTTTAGATATTTCGCCGAAGGCGTATTTCAATTATTCAATTCCCTTCTATCTGGATCTTATAATCTCTGATGGACCTGAATATAGCGGAAGCCATATATTCCTGACCTTGCTTACTCATTAAAAATGCTTCCTCAGTAGAATTTGACAGGAAACCTAATTCAACCAACACAGAAGGCATGGAGGGTGTCCAAAGCACATAGAATGGGCCTTGCTTTACTCCACGGCTTTTTCGTCCAACTCGATCTTTAAACTGCGTTTCGATTTGATCTGCCAAAGTCACGGAGTTTTCAAAAAATGCTCGAGACATCAGGTTAAACATAATGTATGATTCAGGAGAAGAAGGATCGAATCCCTCGTATCTTTCCTTGTAATCTTCCTCCAATAACATCACGGAGTTTTCCCGCTTAACAATATCAAAGTTATTATCAAAGTGCTTCATTCCCATTACCCATGTCTCTGTTCCAAATGCCGACTTATTTGCGGCGGAATTGGAATGGATGGAAACAAAAAGATCAGCCTTATTAATATTAGCGATTTGGGGACGCTTTTCTAAAGTTGGGAAACTATCATCATCCCGAGTGTAAATAACTTCTACATCAGGTAGATTTTCCTTGATATATTTTCCAACAAGTAAGGTAACTGCAAGGTTAATATCCTTCTCTCTGGCTCTAGAACCTATATTTCCAGGATCTTTTCCACCATGACCTGCATCTAATACGATTTTTTTCATCCTAAATGCCGGCATCATCGTTTCATTGGGAATAAACCCGCCAAACACAAAAGGAATCAATAAAATAAGACTTAGAATAATTTTTTTGTTTTTGGACCGTACCATGAGGGCAATAAAATTAACTTTACGCGAAATTTCACTTAAATTCATCAAAGCGCAAGCAACAGTGCAGGGAAACAGACTCCTTTTTTTCAGTATTCTTCTTTTTATCCTTCTACCCCAACTGGCCGAAGCTCAGAGAACTGGCCGTGCCCAGGAGAGAAAGCTGACCGCACCCGATACCTTACAGGTTCCTCCGGCCATTCAAAATGATACTCTCGCTATTCCCAGCGATACACTTGCGCTTCAAGATTCGGCAAAAATTGTGCCTTCCAGCCCAATACTTTCAGAAATTACTTATTTCGCGGAGGACAGTATTGTAACTGACTTCGAAACCAATAAGGTATATCTTTATAATAAAGCCTGGTTTGAATATGGAAAGATGAGGTTGGATGCGGATCGCATCGTAATCGACTGGAAAAATTCAGAACTCTATGCTACAGGAGTTACGGACAGTACAGGCACAATCTTAGGAAATCCCTTCTTTAAGGATGGAGACGCAGTCTATGAAATCCGGAAGGAAATGCGGTACAACTTCAAAACTCAAAAAGCCATCATCAAAGATGTGGTCACAGAGCAACAGGATGGGATTTTGCGGGGAGAAACCATCAAGAAAACGGCAGATGGAAGCATCTATCTTGATCATGGCTATTACACTACCTGCAAGCTGACCGAGCCGCACTGGCATATATCTTCCAATAAACTGAAGTCCATAGAGGGAAAGCAGGTTGTATCAGGACCTTTCAATTTATACTTCAATGGGATTCCAACTCCATTAGGCCTCCCTTTCGGACTTATCCCTAATACTCCTGAAGAAAAAGCTTCAGGTATCATCTTCCCCAGTTATGGACGCGAGCAGGTTCGAGGCCTTCTCTTAAGAGATTTTGGTTACTATTTCGCGATTAACGATTACATCCACGCACGTCTGACAGGAGACATTTATTCCAAGGGGGGCTGGGGAGCAAAAGCACAGTCTGTGTATAAAAAGCGATATAGATACAGCGGAGGGTTCAATGTGGATTTTCAAAAATTCAAATCCCCAGAGACAGAATTGAACCCGGTAGATTATAATACCTTCCGGGTAACCTGGAACCACACGCCAGAATCAAGAGGAACTGGCCGATTCTCAGCCTCTGTCAATGCAGGAAGTACCAGCTATTTTAATACGGTGGTCAACCCTAATAATTTCCAGAATAACATTACTTCAGACCTTCAATCCAGCGTCACCTATACCAAGCAGTTTTCCGGAACACCTTTTTCTATGTCGGCTTCAGCCCAGCATTCTCAGTCGGTTTCCACGGGTGAGGTAAGGTTGAGACTTCCGAATTTCAATGTGAGTATGAATAGACAAAGTCCGTTCAAAAACATCAATTTCGAACCTCTCAAAACATTGAATATTGCCTGGAATTTCGATTTTCAAAATTCCATTACCAACAGAATTCAGTCCCCTACTCCTATTGATCCGGAATTGGGTGGAACAACAGCCCCATCCCTCATCGATTTTACTCCTGCTAATTTTGCCCTATTGCTAAAAAATGCCAATAACGGCGCTCAACATAGGATTCCGATCAGTAGTAACTTTACGCTTTTCAAGTATTTCACAGGAACTGGCTCAGTCAATATCAATGAAGTCTGGTACTTTCAAAAATTGAAATTTTTCTACAATCCTATTTCAGAACGTGTAGATCAAGTAGTAGAAAACGGGTTCAACCGAATAACCACATATACGAGTTCATTCTCCATGACTACCAACGTCTATGGATTTTTCAACTTCAAAAAAGGAAAAATTCAGACTATCCGTCAGCATATTCAGCCGTCTTTTGGCTTTAGCTATACTCCGGATTTCACCAGTGAGTCTTTTGGTTACTTTCAGAATGTTCAGACCAATGCCGAGGGAGCTACCCGATTATACAGCAGGCATCAGGGATTTATTTATGGTGGAGCACCTCAAGGAGAATCAAGGTCGCTGACCATGAGCTTGAGATCAGTGATTGAAGCCAAAATCAAAAACAATCAGGATAGCACCAGTGAAGAAAGCACCAAGAAAATCCCCCTGATTGAGAATTTAGACTTGAACACCTCCTATAATTTTGCCGCTGATTCTTTTCAGCTTCAGCCTATGCGGATCTCTGCCAGAACCAGCTTTTTTGACCGGAAACTTTCCGTCAACGTCAGTACTACACTGGACCCTTATGCAACCACGACTTTCACCAATAATAGCGGGACTACTTTAGAAAGAAGGATTAATTCTTTTGCCTGGAATAATGGACAAGGGCTTGGAACACTTCGAAATGCCTCTTTAAACATAAATGCCTCAATCAATCCTAATAATGCTCAAAATCCGGGTGAACTTCGGGATGAATTAACCAACCAGTTTATGCAGCAAGGCGGTGTGATGAATGAATTTGTAGAAAGCCAAATCAATCAAATTGTCACCGACCCGAGCCAATATATAGACTGGAATATCCCTTGGAATCTGACTTTGGGATACAATTTAAATTACAATAAGCAGTCCACAGGAATGACCAATATTACTCAGGCATTACAGCTATCAGGGGATGTTTCACTTTCTGAAAAGTGGAAAATCAATTTTAATACCGGTATTGATCTTCAGACGCAGGCCATCACTCAATCCATGATAGGCATTGCCCGTGATCTTCATTGCTGGCAGATGAATGTCAATTGGGTACCTTTTGGAAGATTTACATCCTACAATATTGATATAAGGGTCAAATCTAGCATACTTCAAGATCTAAAAGTTTCGAGAAGAAGATCTTTCTTTGATCGGTAAATCGAGTTCCATTATTATTTTGCCTTCTTTCGGTAGCTAATGAACTATACAGGGAGTCAATCCACTCACTTCAAAGCCGAAAGATGTACGAATATTGAGTGGCTTGATTTGGAATTTTATGAATTTTTGTTAGATTGAACTAAATCAATCTTTTTATTACATGTTCAATTTCAAAAAGTCTTTACCCTTAATATCTATTTTTTCGGTTTTAATGAGTGTAATTTCCCCGGTTGCCAAAGCTCAAAAATCACCAGGCATTCCAATGCCGAGTGGACCGGTAGATTTATCTGAACCCTCGAATGTGGTTATTTTTATCATTATTCCTGCCATCATTTTGATTGCTTTTTTGATCTTTAGAAAAAGGATCAAGAAAATAAAAGAGGAAAAGAGAGAGAAATTAAAGGATGAAAATGAGAAGAATAGAAGTTCTAAAACGAAATGAATTAATGCCTTTCAATAGGACTTGACCAATTATTGCTTGACCAATTTGATTACCTGGGTTTGACTACCTTTTGTCAATTTCAGATAATATGCACCATCCTTCAAATTGGAAGAAAAGCCCTCCAATCTCTTATTCAATTCTGAAAGACTGGAAGACTCCCAATTTCCTAAAAGATCAGATCCGTTGTAAAGGCTAATTTGAATTTTTTCATAATCCATTGGCTTCAGGTTTTTATTCCCAATGCGAAATGTTTTAGAAAACGGATTAGGGTATGCTAGCCAGGCTTCTTCAATTTCCAAATCAGCTGGTTTTAAAACAGAAATTACCTTACTGCTTTCAGGTTCATCAGCCTTTCTGTGAATTCTATAATAAATCAATGGGGAGAGCATGGTTGCGCCTAAATCCTCATAAGAGTACCATTGAGAAACTTGAGATGGCCCTTTGGAGGGAATAGTCGCAATTACTTCCCATTCGAGATTTCTATCCAAAGATCGCTCTAATTCATACCGCTCCTCTCCTGTCTCTGAGAGCGTCTCCCATTTTACCTCCACTGATTCCTTTTTGGAAGTTGCAGTAAACTCTCCAAGATAAATCGGCAGCAATCTGAAACAAAAATCACCAGTCAGACTCTCCCAATAAACCGGATCAGTATTTTGGCTAAACAAAGCCGAACATGAACCAACCGGGGTAGTTATGGAGGCAACCGTGGTTCCACATTTACTCAATACTGTACTGCCTGTTTTTGTAAAATTATAATATTCAAAATTAGACCCCGGGAAAAAACGGAATTGACTTGACCCACTGAAATTGACAGTTTCAATAGATGTATTCCCATAATTATCAAAAAGCCCTGAACCTGATAGATTAAGTTCCGGAAGATTGAGGTTTGCCCCAGCCTCTACTACCACATAGGCATCTCCTTCTACAGTTATGCCAGTACAAATATTAGCTGTACCTCCTGTACTCCCTCTAACAATCAACTGATTCTTTGCTGGCAACCTATTATCCTGAAAACCCGGGTTTCCGGCAGAAAGGTAAATTTGATTGGCTTCAAAAAGCCCCTCAACTAAAAAATAATTGGTATTGGAATTAGGAAATCCTGCATAATGACTGACCCGTAATACTGCATTAGGCAAGACATGAAAAAGCACTCCATCATAAGTATTGGTACCCGGGTTAATTATGCTTGCCACTTCTGAGGAAACGTAAGATCGAAGAATATAGGAAGACAATTTTCTATAATATACCGCACCTGATACAGTAAAAAGAGCATCTCCAGTTCCAGAACTGTTGACAAGAGTCAGGCTACTTTGCTCCATCAAATGAAGGTCTCTGTCCACAGTTAAAAAGACGCCGTCTGCAATATTGATTTCATAAACCGGGGAATAAAAGCCAAAATCGTAACCCGGGTTTAGAACCAATGACTGTGAAATGTTCACGGTGACTTTACAGTTATTTTTATATGTATTAAAGTTTGGAAAAGATGCAGTAGATATAATAGGAGGAAATAGGCTTAAAGAATTATTGGTACAACCTACCACATCCACCTTGTCCCAACAAAATCCGTTTGTCCAAGTACCGTCGCAACCAGGCTTATTTGGGTTGTAGGTATAAGTTTGACATAAAGCAGCCTCCCAACTTACAAGTTGGAGAATGAGTAAAAAGAAAAAAACTTTGACAAATATCTTCATAGTTCTTTTTTCATACTGCTTTTAACATTGTATAAAAAACAATATAATAGCATCATAACACCATTACAATTATCTAATTTTCAGGATGTTACAATCAAATATACGAAATTTTAAAGAAATCAAAATATTTCCAATAAAGTGTTTAAAGCACAAAATACAGTCATTAAGAAGCAAAATTTAATCTATAAAATAATAGTAAAAAATTTACTAACTCAAAAGCTATAATTCTATACAAATAGGCATCTATACACCAATAGATAAAGGCTTTATTTTATGAAAAAATAATGGGGTTATATACTCAAACTTATATGGATTGAAGCTCAAAACTCGGAAAAAAAATTAGGTGAGATATTATTTACCTAGTGAAGGACTTCTTCAGCTAACTCCCTGAAACTCTTTCTTGGCCTAAATACTTTCTGTAGATCGTATATCAAAAAAGGTATAAATCACTATATTGAATCAATTTACGCCCAATAGCCAAATCAGATAAGCCATGAGTATGTTAAGTGACGAGCGCCGAATTCAGGCATTAAAGTCTTACCACATAATAGGCACAGAAAAGGAAAAGGAATTTGACGACCTCACCCAAATTGCCGGGCATATTTGTGGGACTCCCACTGCCTTAGTAACCTTTCTGGACGACGAAAAGCAATACATCAAGTCAAAAATAGGATTTGATGACTCAGAGACTTTGATCAAAGAATCTTTTTGTCAGTTTTGCATTGACAATTTGGATGAACTCACCATCATTTCAGGGGCTAAAAAAGATCCACGCTTTTTGGGAAATAAATATGTCCATGGCGAAAAAGGATTTGATTTCTATGTGGGAGCCCCTTTAATCACTAAGGAAGGTTATTTTTTGGGAACTCTTTGTGTTTTGGACCATCAAAGCAGGAGTATTTCGGATCAACAAAAAAGCATGTTGAAAATACTTGCAGATCAGGTCATTCAAATATTGGAACTGAGAAAAAACAAAATCATTCTTCAGGAAAAGGTGAGTCAAATGGAGACTGAAAATCTCAAGTTTAAAAACATACTTAAAACAACTAACATCGGAACATGGGAATGGAACTTACTGACAGGCAAACTAACTCTGAATGGTAATTGGAAGAATTTGATGGGATTTGATTCTCAGACTCAAGAGGTCCATAGCCGAGAGGAGTATGAAAAACTTATACATCCTCAAAATATAGAAAGCAATCAACTTGACTTAAATACTTTTTTAAAAGGAGACTACCCTATCTATCAAAGCCAATATAAACTAAAGCATAAAAATGGCCATTATATTTCAGTACTAGACCAGGGTCAAATCACAAAATGGAAGGGGCATGAACCCGAACTAATGTTTGGTACGATAACTGACATTTCCCAGCTGGTACAAGTCACTGAAGAAATCGGTCAGCAGGACAAAAAGTTCAAACTCCTGGTTGAAAACAGTCAGGATGCTTTTGGCATCATCAATGAAGAGGGGGCTTTCTCATATATTTCACCTACCGGTTTGAAAATTTTGGGAAGTGAAAAACAAAAAAATTTCAACCCAAATTTTCTAGAGAATATTCATTCCGAAGATAGAGAAAAGTTTTTAGAGCATGTTTTGAATTCAAAAAAGCATCCAGGTATTGCTATGCCTCCAATTCGAATCCAAGTTGCCACACAAAATGATCTTTGGATTTGGCTATCAGTTACACTTACCAATTGGCTTGAAGATGCTCTGATACAGGGAATAGTTATCAATTTCAAAGATATTTCACAGGAAGTTTCCTTAGAAAAATTATTGGAAAATGCGTCAAAGTTAGCTCGCGTGGGAGCCTGGGAAGTTAACCTCGAAAATGGCGAAATTACTTGGTCAGAAATTACCAGGGAGATTCACGAAGTTTCAACTGACTACAAACCTACTCTAGAGGAAGCAATTCAATTTTATAGGGATGATTATCAAGAGCTGGTCCAAAATCAGGTAAACTCCCTCATTGAAACAGGGAAGCCTTTTGATTTTGAATGTCCAATTATTACCGCAAAGGGAAAAGAAAGGTGGGTGCGAGCAATAGGTGAAGGAGTCTTTACGGATATAAAATGTGTAAAGATATTAGGATCTTTTCAAGACATACACGAAAGAAAAATAGCCGAAAATCAATTAAAAGGACTTTCAGATAACTTGCCTGGCGTTATTTTTCAATATACCCTTCATCCTGATGGAACAGATTCATTGGATCATGTCAGTTTGGGTTCACACAAGATCTGGGAGATGAGCCCACAGGAATGCCAGGATAACATTCAAGAAATTTGGGATCAAATCAAACCTGCTGGTGATTATTTGACCTTGGTAGAAAGTATCCAAACCTCTGCTTACAAACTGACCCCTTGGACTTGCGAATGGAGACATATTGGAAAAGACGGAAAAATCAGATGGCATCAGGGTTTTGGCAAACCCCAACCGAAATCTGATGGAAGAATCGTATGGGACAGCCTGATTATGGATGTGACAGAGAAAAAACATCTAGAAAACCTGCTGACTCAAACCGCCAAGATGTCCAAAATTGGAAGTTGGGAAATTGACCCCCAGCAGCGTCCGTACTTTCTCAGTTGGTCAGATACCACTCAAGAAATATTAGAATCTGATTATCAAGGGGTCGAATTAGAAATGGCTTTCATGGTTTACAGCGACGAGTTTAAGGAAAGAGCTCGAATCGTCATGAAAGAATTATTGGAAGAGGGAAAACCTTTTGACGAAGAGGTCTCGCTGATTACTCCAAAGGGAAATGTAAAATGGGTTAGAGTAATTGGACAGGCGGTTGTAGTAAATGAAAAAGTCACCTATGTATTCGGTAGCTTCCAGGATATTCACGATCAGAAAATTGCCCAACTTCAGTTAAAAGACCTACTGGAAGAAAAAACTCAGCTCTTGGATAGTATTGGAGATGGGTTTTTCACCATAAATAAAAATCATGATTTCACCTATTTTAATCCCACTGCGGAGAAGTATTTTGAAAAAAAACGAGAAGAAGTTCTAGCAAAGAATATTTGGAAGATAATCGATAAAAACCAGGTACCTCTGACATTTCAAAACTTTGAGGAAGCCTGGAATTCAAAAAAAATCAGGCATTTTGAAGAATATTATCCAGATTTTAATAGATGGTTTTCAATTTCGGTTTATCCCTCCAATAAAGGACTTACCGTCTACTTTAAAGATGAAAGCAAAGCAATTTTAGCGGAAGAAGAAATCCGAAAATCCAATGAGAGATTTCAAATAGTTTCAGAAGCAACCAATGATGCCATTTGGGATTACGACATAGAACATGATGTATTATTTTGGGGGAAAGGTTTTGAAACGCTTTTCCATTATGACCTTCAAAAAATTCAGCCTAGCTTAGAATTCCTCCTCTCCTTAATTCATCAGGAAGACAGGGCTAGAGTAAAAGAAAAGATTCAAAAAACTTTTGAAGATCCAGAAATTAATAACTGGAACGAGGAATATCGATTTTTAAAAGGGGACGGCACCTATGCCTATGTGATTGACAGAGCAAAATTTATCAAAGACGCCAAGGGCAAACCCAAAAGAGCAATGGGAGCCATGACAGATATTACAGCAAGGTATGAATATCAAAAATCTTTGGAAAAAATAAATAAAGAGTTAGATCAAAAAGCAGAAAGTTTGGCTTCTATTAATTCGGAACTAGAACAATTTGCTTACGTGGTTTCACATGATTTACAAGAACCCCTGAGGATGATTACCAGTTTTCTTTCGCTTTTAGAAAAGCGAAATGATTCTCAATTGGATGAAAAATCAAAAACCTATATCTCCTTTGCCAAAGATGGAGCGGTGCGGATGCGAAAGCTGATCTTGGACTTATTGGAATTTTCCAAAATTGGCAACTCTTCCGATAAACCAGAAAAATTCAATTTTTCTGATTTGGTCAATGAGTCATTGTTACTGCAACAGAGATTCATCCGAGAGAAAAATGCTGAAATTATCGTGGAAGGCGATATGCAAATCCATAATTTAAAAACTCCGTTGCTGCAACTAATCACTAACCTCCTTAGCAATGGGTTGAAATATGCAAAAGATAACGAAAGACCAGTGATCGAAATTTCTTGTCAAGAACAAGGGAAAAATTGGAGTATGACAGTGAAAGACAATGGAATTGGAATAGAGGAAGAGTATTATGAAAAGATTTTCTTTTTGTTTCAAAGACTCGAAAACCGAAGTAAGAATGAAGATGGAACTGGCTTAGGATTAGCAATTGTCAAAAAAATCGTGGATCGATTAAATGGGAAAATTGAGGTTCAGTCCAAAGTGGGAGAAGGTTCTACTTTTACAGTCACTATTCCTAAATAAGAGTTGATCTTCAGATTTATGCTTAGTACACGAACCCTCCAAAGGTTTTCTAATCTGAAGGAATCACTGAAAAAATAACTCCTTCATTTTTCTAACTATTCTTTGGAGGGTTTTTACTCATGTTGCCCTCCCCCAGCCCCTCCTGGAGGAGGGGGGCGGGCATGAACCCTCCAAAGGTTTTCTAATCTGAAGGAATCACTGAAAAAATAACTCCTTCATTTTTCTGTCTATCCTTTGGAGGGTTTTTACTCATGTTGACCTCCCCCAGCCCTTCCTACAGGTGGGGGGCGGTTTCCGACCTACAATTAAGCAAAGGGATAAATGGGAGCTATCAAATGGTCAAATTAGTTGCAGGGAATACGAGGATTAGACTACGGCAAGATAGCCTACCCCCCATTACGGGAGACTAAACCGCTACGCCGCCGCGTTTCCGCGAGCAACTTAAGACTGCTTTTTATTCCACTCCTTTAGAGCTAAGCTAATAGCTTGGTCCTAAATTTATTTTCCAATTTTATTTGGACAATAAAACTGCGTAAAAGAATTCTCTTTACGCAGTTTTCAAAGAAATCCAAATTGATTTTAATTCTGTTTGATCAGTCGCTTTGTCAAGATATAATGCCCAACCTGAACTTGAACTTGGTATATTCCATTGCTCAATAGCTCCATGTCGATCTGACGCTTATAGCTATTCGATTGAAGTGATTCTTCCTCAATAACTAGCCTTCCTGTAGCATCAAATACCCTGATAATCACTGGCGCTTCACCACTAAAGCCTACCTGTATAGTTGCATATCGAGTACTAGGATTTGGATAGACTTGAAGGTTTATCGGTAAATCAGGCATCATCAAGGTTAAGTTTCTCTCGATGGATTGTTTGGCTCGATCTGTTGAAATTACCTTTAAGTCAATAGGAGCTTTGATTCTTCCCTCATCTCCTTTCCAGAAAATTTGACTTCCGTTATTCTAGGTGAAATTCTGTCTACAACAGTGACTTTAAATTCAGTGATTCCCACATTTCCATCACGGTCTTTTATTGTCAAGGTAACGCTATGAACCCAAATCAGAACAGTTGAAAGTAGATTTACTCCGTACAAGGTCAAGTTTACCATTTATGCATTCTGAATACGAGCCATTATCTACCTGTTTTGTAGAAATTGAAACTGATCCTAATATTTTCTGGTATTCCAATAATTTCAGGGAAAATATCATCAAGCACAGTAACTGTAACTTCTACTGAAGGTTAATTCCCATTTACCTCTTGTATAGTGAACAAAATGACCTGTTTCAAATCATATCAGAATTGGAATAGGATCCACTGGTTTTGCATGGTATTGGGAAAAAAAATTAAAGCCCCAGAACCTATCCTGAGGCTTTAATGAAATCGAAAACAAAAGATCAATTGATCCGCTCCAGATAAAATTCTCCTTCTGAGATCATCACTGATTCTTTGGTGATCATATCATAGACTCGACCAGAGAATCTACCTTTTGCTTCCTTTTGAGTAAGCTTGGTTAATTCAAACATAGGATCTTCCTCGTCCACATCGGAAACATAGGTTTTGCCAGCACTTTTTGTATAATATCCCAAGCTCGCCCCACGCAGCCCATATCCAGTGGATTCAAACGGCTCCAAGAAATCGTAACTCCCTACCCGGATTTCTTCCTCATCCTTGATAGCAATATTAAACCCCTCGGGACTTCCGTTATCCTCTTCATTGAGTGCACCGCCCACAATAGTCGCTTCGAATATTCCCGGCACAATACTTCCCACCATGATATAGAGCATATCGGGATTGTTAAACTCCCGCATTTGTCCGTCTACTTTTGCACGGATATAATAGGGATAGTCACTCTGCTCATTTACTACTTCAGCTAGCATAGAGTCTTGATCCTGATTTCCTTGCCTTTTTTCCTCTGAGGATGTACCTGAACAGGAAATCAAAAATCCCAGTACAAAAAGTATGAAGGTCTTAATAATTTTTAGTTCTTTCATTTTATAGTTATTTAAACTCCATTAAAAAAACTTCCCGATCCAGCGAAATTGACTGGAATCATCCATATTCCTGATGGTGATCTTGGATGGAAATGAACCCCTGATTTTGGGGTCAGTTTCAAATACTTCTTCAATGTCATATTGCACCCAATTGAATCCCGGTTCAAGATTCAACTTAAACTGATATTCCACCGGAATCTCCTCTCCTTCATAAGGCATTTTAGTCATAACAGAAAAATCCAGCGTTACCGGCTGCTCTAAAAAAACTATATTCAAGTAGGATCCTTGTTCAGCGTTATTGTAGCCAGAATCTTCAAGCCAGTTTTTGATCTCTTCACTAGTCACAGGAAACACCACTCCTGCCCAGCGACTCTTACCGTCCATAATAGAGATGTATGGATTTTTCAGTGCCAAAAAATCAGCTACCAATCCAAAATCATCATTGGAAAAAGGTCCATCAAAAGCTTGATTTAAATCTCCAAAAAAGACTGCCATGTCTTCCAGGGGCATATCCTCCGGTAAATCAGCTCTAGTGAGATCGATTGAAAACTCCCCTCCTTTAGCCACTGATCCTATTTCTATCGGATGATCAGCTCCAAGGGTAAAAAGGACCAGCTTCATATCTGGAAATTTTTCAAATCCCTCCACGGTCCCAATTACAGGTTCGGATGTTTGAAAGGTCATGGACATCAGTCCAATAGTCAAGATTCCAAGTAATTTTTTCATAAAATTAATAGTTAAAGTAAAGCTAACAGGGTAAATAATTGCCCATTTTGTCCATCATTCCAATAAGTTTGCTTAGCCCTCCCATGACCTTTTCGGGCTGACCGGTCATGCCTCCATGAATCCACCGTGCAGCATCACAGGCATCCATTTGCAAAGCACGAAGGACGTCTTCCTCCAAGTTACTCGTATCCATTGTTTGGATGGCATGGGAGGCGATTGCGTATAATTTGACAAGGATCAACTGGTATCCAATAAAGCCAATACTACGTCCGGGATTTTGTTTGAAATGACGAGTGTAAGCCCTCAAAACCATATTGATATCGTCGTAACGGGTATATACATTTCGCTTTCCCCCACCTGTTTGATCCGGCAAAATCCCCAATAGCTCACCGGTTTTTCGATCAATTTGCCAATAGGCTAAAGTCTCCAATTCCTTTCCAAAAATCTTAACATCAGACCCCGCACGGCTCCAATATTCCCTAATGAACTTAGCGTAGGGTCCATTTCGGAGTTGCTCCTCAAACCAATCCTCATTTTTGGCTGTGTTGGTACTTATTAAATCAGCATCGGCTAAAAGACTAGATGTACTTTCTTCAAAAAACGCCCCCTCAACCAGTGCCAGGTGAGCTGTCTTTTTAAGATTCACCTGAAAACTATTTTCCGGCTTATCTGATATCGTTACAAAATTTGCCGTAGGCAAGATATCCACTGAATCTTCTGAAAATTCTTGATTGATTCCCGTGATTCGTTTGACAATAACCATTCGAATCCCACTGGCGAAAGTCAAGGAATCCTTGGTTACTTGATCTGGCAAAGGTGCCAAAAGATGAATCATCAAGGGATCGTAAGTCCAGTTGATCTTTTCCAATTCCTCCAGCGCCTGATCGAGATTTTCCGCTTTGACAGCATCGATCCAAGCTTGCTTGCTGAGCCTATATTCTAAAAGTTCATTCAATGCATTAGCAAATGTAGGCCCCTGCCCTTCCACTCCGATAATAACTGAGCCAAACAACAAATTTCTTACTTCATCAGCATGAGTTTTGTCGATTTGACCTAATTCCTCTAACACCGGATCCCAACCCGCCAATACCCGCTCAATCGTTTGATTCCCAACTTTTATCTTTAAATAAACCCCAATGACCTTGGGGCCGATCGTCAGGGGTTCTTCCCTGAATTTGAATTGGTAAGTTTCCCTAGAACTAACTCGCTCGGAATCAACAGAAACCTTGATTTCTTTGGTTTCCGATTGAAGCGAACCATAAAAAGTAAATACATAAGGTGGTAATTCCAGCAGAGAAAGCTGCTTCAAAATCTCCTTTTGCGCGTCGCTTTGGTCTTGAGCATTGATAATTTTCCCTTCGCTGGAAACAGAAAGGTTTTCAAAAACCTCCCGACTGCTTGCCCGAGTTGAGTTAAATACATCCAAAACCACCACAGGCGGACCTGCTCGAAATGCATCCAAATCTCCTTCCTTTAGTTCATCCTTATTATCTCCATCTGTGGCAAAAAGAATCAGGTCAAAGGAAGTTTGACTGGCTTTTTTTAACCATTTGTATAAAGATGAGTCGGTTGCCCAACTTGTAACCGATGCTTTGGGGAAATCTTGCCTAATACCCTCCTCCAATTTTTCCAAGAATGCCACCATCCCTTCATTTCGATAGTCAATAGGCATACTAAGCGACGTATCGAAAAGGATTAATACTTTAGGTGCTATTTCATTCGACTCCATCAAAGGGCTGATCGGAAGACCATTTTCTAAAAAAATAAAATCCGAAGCCATCAAGCCTTCCACCAATTTACCTGACTCATCCGTCGGCCAAAGCTCAGCCTTGACCAATGAAGGAAGTCCTGCTATAATTTTCAGTTTTAATTCCTTCACCTCCTTTGCCTTTGTAGATTCCTCTACCCAACTAATCGGAAAGCCATTGACTCGGATTGTTTTTCGCTTTTCATCTAACTCAATTTTCTGGCCTTCTAAGGTAATCGTTTCACCCAATTCAGTTAATTCCACCCGTTCATCTTCTGTCAATTCAGTGCTTTCAGTACTTAAAATAGGCGTAAAAACACGAACCTGATTAAATGAAGTGCTTGCCATTTCCAACCAATCCAAGCCATGATAAAAACCCAAATGCAATTGCCTACCAATCAGATCTTTTGCTTCGTAGTTTTTGGATAAAAGAATTTTCTCTTCACTTGGTTGAATACTATCCCGATAGCTCAAACTGAACTCGACCTGATCCAAAATATATTCCGCAGGATCAGCACTTCGGACTCTTCCACTGGCATCAAAGGCTTCTCCAAATGGCACAGTCGTATCAAAAAGGTGCGCAATGAGCGTTTTATTTTCCCATTGAAATTGGACGGCAGGACAGCGGGAATTGTCCCATCTGAAATCAAAATCATGAAAACGAATCTGATCCTTTTCGGGAATGAGCTCCCAAAGTCGATTAGCCAATTTCTCAGCTTCTTTTTCTTGCGAATTAATAAAAGTGAGCTCTTGAAGATCGGATTCAGAAAGCTCAAGCATCTTCATCCATCGGTTTATTTGACTTTCATTCAACCCTCCTAAAATTTGATTTTCTCTTGGCCTAAAAAACAAAGACTTGACCATTTCCAAATCAAAATCAGTTCGCTCAAAAACGACGGTTGCTTTAATACCGGAATCTTCAAAAAGTTGTCTCAATACTTCCGCTTTTTCCCTCGGTGTGGCAAATCCACCTCTCAATACCCCTCTAATTCCCCCTCGCATGGCCGATCCCATTCCACGGAGTGAAGCTTCACTTGCAGGAATTAGAAAAATTGAGTCCCGCACAAACGCCAACTGCTGTTTTGGATCCTTACTTTCTTTGACTTGATTATAGGCTTGGGTCAGACAGTCTGGACTGGACTGAATCAATTGTTGCATTTCTCGCCAAACCTGAAAAACACCGCCGTTCAAATTTTCTGAATCTTTCTCAGGGTCATCACAGGAGGCCAGCCAGCCCCCTGTAGATGACACTAAACCAAAAAATGCAAGTTTTTTAAAAAATTCTCGTCGATCTGATAAATAAGGCATGATTAAAAGTTTTTAAACCATTCTTCAAAACGATCTCCCAAAATGGGCACGGTTTCCATCCGACCATTTACCGCGTGAATCAAGCCCATCACCCACATGTAAATCATCACGACCAGACCTAGTAGGTAGATAATCCAACCTAAAATGGGAATCAAACTAATAATCACCAGGACCAAACCAACCACTACCAAGCCCAAGGATTGCTTGATGTGAAATTTGGTGAAGGGATATTTTTTTTCATTGTTCATCACAAAAGCGATGATCAAACCAATCACAGTGATATAAGCAATGATCGCCTCTGTTTTTCCTTCAGGATTGGCTGCTACTGTCAAATTTTCTTTAGATTCTTCCATGATTTTAAAAAAAATTAGTTCATTAATAATCCTTCATCACCCGGACGCATTCTAAAACTAAAATTATCAATCCTGATAAAGTGAGACCCATTGAAGGTCTCCAGTCGCAGTCCGGTCACTTCACCGGTTAGCATATCTCCATCCGTATTTATGGTCACGGCATTGCTGGTATTTTCAAAGCGGTAATAGGACACATAATCTCGCTGTTCCGCTTCATTCCAATAGCTGACTATAGCATAGCCATCGTATTGTTGCAATTGACTGATATGAGCCGTGGTGTATTGTTCAGACTGTGTCCAAGGCTTTAGTTCTTTGCCTCTGATAGTCACAGATAGCACATCGCCAGCTCTAGGATTATCATCCGGCGGGTAGAAATTAAGCGTCATAATTCGGTCAAATTCGGTAGCTGTGATCATCAAATAGGTGTCAAAATCATCCGTTAAAATTGATTCTCCTTCAGTTCCTACATATTTAGATTCATCATAGACGATTTTTCCAGAAATATCACCGGTGATATCCACCGAAAAGTATTCATAATTAAAAGGCTCCGTGTCATCTTTGTCCTTGCAGGAAAAAGTCAAAACAGTTAGGAGTACCAGTATGATTTTGATTTTGTAATTCATGGTTTTATCGATTAGAAACAGTGTATTCATAGGGTTCAAAAGCCACACATTCCATGGTGGCACTACCGTTTTTTTTGCCTTTGTTTTCTTTATCCTCCATCTCCATATACATCATTAAGCTGTTAGGATAATCTTCAGCAAAACGTTCTAATTCAGGAGGTAGATTGTTCTGGGTATTGTTAAAGACATTATCAAAATTTGCCGGCATGTCTGTGGCAAAATACACGGTGAACTTATATTGCTCATTTTCCATCTGTCGTCCAATACAGTTATAGCCTAAAAACTCTTTATTAGGAAGCTCGGTAAGCGTAAAATTTTGGAAATCTTCCAGGTATTCTTCTTCCTCATTCTCCATATTTTTGGCAATATCCATAGAGGTGGCGATGGGATTTCCATCGATGTAGTTTACAATGACTTTTCTTTCTTCATCGATGATCGAGAAAAGATCCATTCCCATATCCATTTTGTAGCCCAGATAGGATTCATTGGGATTGAGGAAATAGTCAAACTGAATTTCACCAGCAGACGTGGTCATCTTCATCGCATACCGGTATTCAAAATGATAATTATCCGGCAGTTCGGATGCGTCCACCGACATCCCCCTTCCTCCACCATTCATCAATCCTGAAAGATTGGGATTAAGGATTTTTTCCAAAGCATTTTCAGTGATTTGTCCGGCTTTGTCAGCCGTTTTGTATTCAATGACTTCTTTGGTTCGCTCCTCAACTCTTTTTTTAAGATTTTTGAGAAACTGTGCCTCTGCCATTGGGATGCTGAAAGCAAGTGTTAAAAAGATTGAAATTAATTTTTTCATAGACGTTTAGATTTTGATGGGATAAAGTTCTCGATTGAACTAAAAATAGAATATCAATGATGTATCAAATGATATAAAAATGGTAACATCGCCCCCCAAATCAGGCTGGAGGGGCGATTTTGATTAATTCAGCAATTCAAAACGAACCCAAATGGCGGCTTTTTCTCCAGCCTTACCTGCCTTGATCGGTCCTTCGATGATATATTTGCCTCCAGTTTCGGGCACATTAGTCAGCCATAAAGTATTGGTAGCTCCAAAATCAGAAAAACGATATCCTCCTTGGGCAATTTGTCCATCTGGAAATGTCTTAGTCGGATTCAGTGCCTTGATACCAGACAAGACATCTAGAACTTCTCTCAATTCCACACCGATAGAACTATCGTGAATCACCTTGTCATTTGATCCAGTGTATTCCTTTAGCCAAGTGTAGATTTTCATTTCATGATTTGGATCTTTGTAGGCATCCCAAGGAATATCAAAAATTAGCGTATTATTTATCTGAAAAGGATCTCTTGAGTTTCGGTTTTCACGCACGTGTATTTGGTTATTTACCCCACCTCCTATCCAGCAGGTGTAAGGACCGGATATTTGGTTTCGACTAGGATCCCCAAAGCCACAGGGGGCTCCGGGAAATTTGTTGATTTGGGTACTGCTGGGTTGAAATACTTTTCCCTGAGCTTTCAGGACCACTGCCATTTGCAAGCCATAATCATCCGGGTCATCTCCCCCTCCGTCTCGACCATCGATATTTTGGATGTCTGTGAGCGTCATCTTCAATCGATAATTCCGCTTCTCCACACAGGTTTCGATTTCCTGAATCATCGAATTATCCATTCCTACCTGCTGATTCCATAGGTTTTTTAATTCAAACCCAATGGGCAGGGCGTATCTGTGATCTCCCGCCTGAGAGGCAATCCAATTTCCAATATTTGGAATTCCGTTATTTTTCGCATCAACAATAGTATTAGCAGCACTGGAGCTGGTCCCCCCATACATGAAAACCTTTATTTCTACCTCACTATTATCGATAAGTTGATTGTATAAGGCATTCAATTGAGATTGAGAAATTCCGGAAAATCCAGATCTGGCCGAAATATTAGCTCCATACTCTTGAATGGATCGTTTACTTTTAAAAAGCACTCCACCTTTTCTCCCATAATCCACTTTTGAGATATAGACGTAATCTTTATACGGTACCTTGGCTGAAGTATTGAATACGGCTTCCGTATTTAGTCCATCCACTTCCAATGAAAACATATATTGACTGAATTCTACCAAATAATAATGGTAATTTTTCTGCGTTCCTGCCTCGATCCCTAAAGAGGCGGCAAAAGACCCTAATCCACCTGAATACCTACCTGTGAGTTTAAAACTCAGGTCTTCTCTACTTTTGATTTCGGTCATTTGGTAGTCCATATTTGCGGAAACTTCGAGTGCACCTTGAGAAATGAGTTTATTCTCCGCCTCAGATAGCTTTGATTTCGCCTTAGGGTTTTCAACTGTCACATAGGTGGTGCTTCCTCTTAAGTTGGAGGTAGAAATCGTAATGGGGTGGCGATCATAGTTCTCTTCAATTTGATAGGAGCCATTGACAAAGCTACTTGCCTTCAGAATAATGCCCGGCTTCAACCAGTCCGGCCTCGAGCCTACCGGCATTTCTTCGAATGCCTTAATTTTTGACTCCAAGTTGAGCCGCTCCCGGGTACAGTACACCGTGGAGCTATTCCGATCACTTAGTTTACGGACGTCTGACCTATGCACATCGTTAAGTGAACCATCGCCAATAGCCATCAAACTTCTCCTCCCACCAGTCGAAGTAGGAGTGCCCTCGGTAATGGTAGCAAATAAATCCATAGGAGTCACTGACATGATAACAGTCATTGGCTGAACTTCATAGATAGGAGCTCCAGTTTTGGGATCTGTTTTCACAGGTGGCTTGGTTTCCGTCTTAGTACGCCGACTTACTTGGGCATGAAGCGAATCCATGACTAGAACACCTAGGAAAATGATGAGGAAAATTCTCCATAGATTTTTCCAAAGTGGGGGGTTAGGTAGAAAATTCATAATTAAATGAGTTAGGTTAAAATTTTATTCCTGACCAAAACTCTCGAATTCACACTCCTTTGGATAAAAAATACCTACCAAACGATATCAATTATGTATCATTCGATATAAAATGAGGCCTCCGACAATAAAAAAGTCCTGAACAATGATCCAGGACTCTTATAATTCATTGTAACAAAAATCATTCAATTCGAAAACTAAATTCAGCCGGCGAAATCGATCCTCGGATTTCTCCTACCGGGACCATTTCCAAGCGTACAGTGTATTTCCCTTTCGGAAGATTGGAATCCAGTTTAGGCCAATCCAACCTTGGCACAGGCATTTCATACACTTCATTCTGCAGAGCCGGAATCAAATCAAAGGCCTCAATCGGCACATACGTATCTCCGGGAAGCCATGGCCAATTTCCCCGAGAGCTGTGGTGGATCGTTTTTCCATCTTTGATCAGGGTAGTTTTCATATCAAATAGCACAATTCCCCGTTTTCCCACCTGATCAGCTTTGTAAGAAAACATGATTTTGTATTTATTTTCCTTAAAGCTTTTAAATAAATCAACAGGGACAGCTTCTTTTAGAACCTGACCACTGGAGAATCCCTCGACTCGGATTCTACCTTCCAGCGATTGGGCAGAAAGGGAATAGGAACCCAAAAGGAAAGCGATAATTAGGAGTTGTTTTTTCATAGTTAAATGAATTAAGGTTGATGAAAACTTGCCAGTGAGGAAAATTCCCAAAGCTGGGATAGACCGAGCCCAAAGCCCTTGATTTGAAATAAATATCGATTTTGATCCACAAATTCGATCTCTGCAAACTGCTGAGATTTATTCTCGGATTCTTTTACTCTCAATCCATCTCGGAGATAGATCCGAGTTTGCACCCCTTCTTTGTTTTCTTCAATATCCAGCTTGAGACGATCTTGTGCTGCCTGAATCAAAATGGAACCGTTTTGACCTGCACCATCTAAAATCTCCACTTTTATACCCAAATCCTTTAATTCAGCGTGTTGATATTCAGCCAAAACCGATACAATTCCAGAATCTTCCCGATGACCTGATAGTAATTGAGTCCGATAAAAATCTCCTATCATTTCAGGCACCCAGGTTTTCATAACCTCTTTGGAAATTGGTATTTTTTCCCGAAGTGGCACTTCCTGATTTACGATGGGCAATTGTCCAGATTCCCTTCGGTTTTGGGACTCATTGATCACTTTGACTGGAGATTCGATTTGCTCCAAAATACGCTCCGTTCGTTGACAAGCAGTCCCCCACCAAGCAGTAGAAAAAATCAAAATGATCCAGAGGAAATAAGGTTTCATTGAGAAAGGGATGATGGGTCTAAAATCTTTTGAAACTCCCAAAACACGTCTGGGCTCATTTGCTCCCCCTGGAAATTGAAGTAAAAGCGCTGATTTACAGCATACTGTAAAAAGGCTTTACCATCTGCCGGAGTGTGCCGCTCAAAAGCTTTGACGCCATTATTTACATAGACTTTAGCATAGCCATCCAGCAAAGGCTCATCATACTCCTCACCAAGATTTGCTTTGATCATTCCATTCACGGCTACGACCAAAGGCCCTTTCCCATCCAATACGTCAAGGGTAAATCGCATCTGTGGATTTTCATCATGAATATACTTCACTTGTACTCTAGGAAGATCTCCATGATCAGCAGATGGTTCTTTTTCTCGGGTAAAACCGGCATGTTTCATAGGTAACCAATCCAAAAAAGCCGATTTTGAAACGGGACTTGACGTGGATGAGGAAGCTCTTTCTTTGACTTTTGAATCCGAACTAACTTGGACTGAAGTGGCTGGAATGGAGTCATTTTTCGAATTTTCCTTTTCCCCACAAGCTCCTAATCCTATAAAAGAAATTGCGAAAATAATGTGCAAATAGCTGGGCGTTTTCATCATTTTTTATTTAGGAAATTGATTGTTTTGAAGCTCATCAAATGCCCCATAGATTTCATCTGGGCCAACCTGATTTCCAAGGATACCCACGTGATAGCGATGATTTTGAATATACTCGAGTTGATAATCCTTACGATCATTTTTGGTTTTACTGACAAAAAGAACCCGCTCGCCTTTATGGTCTTTTATTTCAGATTGGAAATCATCTCCAGATTCATTTCGAGCAGTTTCAAGCATTTTAAATACTGCATTGACATGCTGAAACTGATTATTCCCTGCCCCATCGATCACTTCCAATCTTAAACCCGGATGTTCGCTTCCTTCCTGATGACTGTAAATAGCAATAAAGCCATTTAAGCCTGATTTAGGTTCTTTACTCTGCAATGGAAATCCTTGCAATGCGGAAGGCACCAGTTCCAAATACTCAAGCTCCGAAAAGGGTTGCTTTTCCATCAGCTTCATCAGCCAGGTTTTGGGATTCTGAGAGTCAGCATCAATGGGGCTTACCGGATTTTCAGCCTCTTCTACATGGGTTGTAGTTTTGCTTTCTTCACAGGAGAAAAAAATCAAGGAGATGAAACAGGCATAATTAATCAAATGAAATGCTTTCATTGCTTTTTTGACTTTGAAATAAATGAGAAGGGCAAGGTACTTGGTCAAAAAAAATCCGGATAAAAATCCTGTAACAAATGATCCTACTGTTGTAACAGCAGGCCTATTATAGCGGGGTATTTTAAGTTAATATGAGGTTTCCAACCAAAAAATCACCTCTGTGCCCGAAGATTCCGAATTATTTTTTTCGTGATCTATTACTTCGAAATGGTAATGAACCAATTCATTTTGATTAAAAAGCTCCAGTCTTTCTTTGGACAAAGTCATCCCTATTGATTCCTTTTTAACCGTACGCTTGGAATTGATTTCTTGTGAGGCTTTTCTTCCAATCCCATTGTCCCTTATTGAAAGAAGGTGACCCTTTTCATTCTTTTCCAACTGCACATTGATTCGTTTCTCTCCTGCTATATTCATCAGTCCATGCCATATTGAGTTTTCAAAAAAGGGCTGTAATACCAAAGGCGGAAGCTCTATCTCATTAAGTCGTACATCCCTAGCAATGTCCATATTAAACTCAATACCTTTTTCAAAACGAATTGACTCCAAGGATATATAGAGTTGGGATATCTCCAACTCCTCTCCGAGTGTAATCTTCGTTTTTCGGGAACTTTCCAGCACTAATCGAATTAATTTAGAGAAGCGATTTAGGTATAAAATAGCACGATCCTTTTCTTTATCAATTAAAAAAACTTTAATGGAATTCAGCGCATTAAAAATAAAATGCGGATTCATCTGACTCCGAAGCGAACGCAAATGAAGTTCAGTAATTTCCCGTTCGTAAAGCGCTTTGATTCTACTCATCCGTTCGGATTCTGCATCCGATTCCAGTTCGATGATTTTTTCTTCCTTTTGAAGGATTTGATGCTGAAGTTGCTGATTTAACTGAGTACGCAAATCATCATTCTCTTTAAACCGAAGCATCAGTTCCTTCTGAATTTTTATTTTTTGGTCAAAAATTACGCGTTGTTTTAAAGCCAAGGCATAAGTGAAAAAAAAATTTTCAATCAAAATACCCAAATATAAAATATAAAAATACCGGTCGGTGATAACTGTATCTTTTTCCGCGGCCAGAAATCCAAATAGAAAGGCAGCAATTCCAATTGCTAAAAAACCATAAAGAATCGGAGCTTTTACTTTTTCATTTGTCCTGACTATAAGAAATATGCCAATCAGGGTAAAGATTAATGTAATTGGCATAAACACAAAAAAATAAAACTTCCTCATCAAGTCATACCCATCCCAGAAAAAAACCCCCAGAAAAAAAATAGCATAAATCAGAGATATAAATACAGTGTAACCTTTGTAAAAATGGATGAACTTTGGGTAGTATGATTTCAAGCGCAATATTTCAATCAGAAAGTAGGAGAATACGATAAAGCTTATAAACTGAAGTGGCGTGATACTCAGTCTGAAAAATTCCGGAAAGGTGAAATAAATATCTTTCAGAAAACTTTCATAAGGCCTTCCGATTAAAGCAACAGCGTTGACAAAAGCATAGGTACTATAATGCAAAAAGTACTTTTCTTTGTTTTTAAAAAAAAGAATTAAGTGGAAAGCAGCCAAGTAGAAAAGAATAGAAATAGCCATGAGAGCCAGGCCATTTCGGTTACTATTCTCAAAAAACATCACCAACTGCCCAACAAATTCATCCATTTTTCTTGACAAGTTTAGATCCAAAAAATCACTTCAGTACCCGAATTATTTGGATTTGAGTGGTCTATAATCTCAAAGTGATAGTTTACAGATTCATTTTGATTGAAAAGTTCCAGCCGATCTTTGGAAAGGCTCAATCCCAAAGACTCCTTATTCATAGTTCGTTTGGAATTAATTCTTTGTGCTGCCTTACGCCCGATACCGTTGTCCCGAATAGAAAGCACATGTGCACCATTCTCCTTTTTTAAGCAGACTTTGATCCATTTTTCCCCAGCTTTATTCATTAGACCATGCCAGATGGCATTTTCGAAAAATGGTTGAAGGAGCAAAGGAGGAAGTTCAATCTCATTTAGGCGAACATCCCTGTCAATTTCCATCTTCAGTTCGATTCCATCCTCAAAGCGAATTGATTCCAGCGTCTGATAGAGTTTGGCTATTTCCAGCTCCTCTCCCAGTGAAATTTTAGTCTTTCGGGAGCTTTCCAAAACCAAGCGAATTAATTTTGAAAAGCGATTGAGATACAAAATCGCCCGGTCTTTGTCATTTTCTATTAAAAAAACCTTAATCGAATTTAAGGCATTGAAAATAAAATGCGGATTCATCTGACTTCGAAGTGATTGCAGATGCAGTTTGGTGATTTCACGTTCATAATGTGCCTTTACCCGGGCCATTCGCTCAATTTCCGCATCTGCTGCCAAGCTTATAATTTGTTTTTCTTTCAAGTCCAATTCGCTCTGAAGTCGCTGATTAAGCAGCTCTCTTAGCCCCTCATTTTCCCTCATCTTGAGAACTAACTCCTCCTGAAACTTAAGCTTTTCATCATATACCTCCCCCTGTTTTATAGTTAAAGCATAAGTGAAGAGAAGATTTGCCCCAAGCAAGCCGAAGTAATACAGATAAAAATTCTGATCCATCACTTCTGCCGCTTGTCCCAAAGTCAGAAAGGCTAAAAAAACCTCCCCAAATCCTAAAAATAAAAACCCTATCACTATATAACTTTTGATTTTCTCTTCGATTTTGAAAATTAAAACCAATCCATAGATCATTACTATGAGGTACATAGGTAAATAACCAAAATAAAAAAAGCTTTGAAGAAACGTTAAATCTGGCTTGAAATACTCTAAAGCACCTAAAACTATATAAATTCCCACACAGGAAAAGGTGAAATATTTAAAAAACCTGACAAATTTTGGCAAGTGACTTTTCAAGTGCAAGACCTCGATTGCGAAGTAGGAGAATAAGCTATAACCGGCAAATTTCAGAGGAGAATCCAGCTGAATAAAAAAATCAGGAAAGGCAAGAAAGATATTCTGAAAAAAAACATGATCGGGAATGGGCACCAAAAGTAAAACATTGGAAAAGGCATAAAAACTATAATAAAGGTAAAATTTGTCTCTGTTTTTTACATACAAAACAAAATGGTAAACCGACAAGTAAAACAGAATGGAAATGATTGAAAAACCCAATCCGTTGTAATTGCTATCCTGAAAAAGTTTAATAACTCCACTCATAAGCCTTTTTTTAGTGTGGATTTTAAAGTTTCTAAAAATCTCTTTTTTCGAAGTCTCGACAGAGGCAAGATTTCCCCAGAGTCTAAAATCACATTGGAGTGGGTTTTATCCAATAAGTTGATGCGTTGGACATTGACCAAATAACTATGATGTATTCTAAAAAACTGCTGATCCGGCAGGATACTTTCCAGATGTTTGAGGTTTTTGGACACCAAAATTCTAGTACCTGATTTGGAGATCACCCAGGAATAACTGCCTTCACTCTCACAAAAGGAAATTTCCCCAGGGTCGATTAAATGTAATTCCTGATCAGTATTCAAAAGAACTTTCCCGGATTCTGATTCAAGACCTTTTTTGGTTTTCAACTTTTTCAATACCCGGTCCAAATCTTCCCCATCCACCGGCTTGAGCAAATAATCAAAGGCCCGCTCTCGAATAGCTTGTATCGCATATTCAGAATATGCGGTAACAAATACCACTTCAAATGTCCTTTGTGCTAATTTTTCCAAAAATCCAAAACCATCCATTCCTGGCATTTCAATATCCAAAAACAGACAATCCACTTTTTCATCCTTCAAATGAAGTAGTGCCTCTTCCACCTGTCCATATTGAGCGACAATGGTCACCTGATTTGAAAACTTCTCCAACTCATAAACCAAAGATCGGATAGACTTTGGTTCATCATCCAAAATGGCAACTCGAATCATAAAATCAAAAACAAGACTAAATAATATGTTTGAAAAATTTTCTTAATCTACAAATTCTAACCAATAGTAGAAAATAAATGTTTTTTGAAGAATAGCTATAAAAATATTTTTGAAATAAAGCCGCTTTCCTGCTTGTGGGAAGAAAAAACAGCAATGGACCTGATTGCAGAGAACCAGAAAATTTTTAATCCCAGGGTAGACTTAGCTCCAATTACAAAATATCTGATACATCCCCCAAATTCTTTCGCATCAAATATTAGTTTCATCCATCTGTTTAATTGTTATGAAATCGAGCAGGTCGGTGCCGACACAAACTAGGATGCCCCTATGTATCAGGAAACCAATGCGAGATATTATATGGCCTTTAAAAAACAAATTATAAACAGATGAAATCGAACACTACCCAAAGTGACACACAGATAGACGCCCCGATGTATCGGGGAACCGGTGTGAGATTCTCCCGAATCAAGTTCGGGACAAGCTATCTGACCTTTGAAAAACAAAATATAACAGATGAAAAAGATTTTTTTTTCGGCCATACTTTGTATTACATGGATGATTCCCCAATACCTGTGTTTCCCCCAGGAAAACGTGAAAATTCATCAAAAATGGCTATCTCCTGGACTGTCCAACAATAGAATTCTTGATATCGGTCAGGATTTGGATGGGTTTCTTTGGATGATTACAGAAAAAGGGTTGTGTCGATACGATGGTTATGAAGCCATCACCTATTCTCAGAACTACCATTTTATTGTAGATGACCCTTTATTTTTGAAAAGTAGTCTTTTTATTGATTCCAAAAACAGAATTTGGTCTCTATCAGGCACCCTTCAACCCTTACTTTTTGATAGAGAAACAGCAGATTTTTCACCTATGACTGAACTAAGTTCAGTAACAAGTATGACTGAAACAGCAGCGGGAAACTTCCTTTTTGGAACTTTAGGAGGACAGGTATTTCTTTTTGATTTTGATAGCAAAAGGACAGAATTGATTCTGGCTAAAACCGATCAGGAAATCGTCAAATTGCTAAAAAACCCCAGGAAACCGGAAGAAATTATCATCCTTTTCAAAAATCAAGTTGGAAAAATTAATACCGAAACCAGAGAGTATCAGCTTGTTTACCTTTATCCCGGCAAAGATACCGCTTCGTTTAGTTCTTCTGTCCTAGACAGTAAAGGGCGACTGTGGATAGGAACTTTGGATAAAGGTCTTTTCAGAATAGATTTTTCAAGTCCTTCTCTTTCTCAGCAATTACATCGCATGGATATTGAAATATCATCCCCCATATTAGACCTTCAGGTTAAAAAGGACGAAGTACTCTGGATTGCCACCTACGGATCAGGCCTTTATACCTATGACTTGAAAAGTCGGCGAATCGCACAATTTACCCATCAAAAAGACAATGATTATTCCCTAGCTACCAATGACATTACCACTATATTCCATGATTATGCCGGCATCACCTGGATAGCCACTTTGGGAGCTGGGCTCAATTTCCATGATCCTTATTTGGATAAGTTTCAAGTAATTTCTAATTCCACCGCTCCAAAGGACATTCAACTAAAAAATATTCGGGCGTTGTGGTCTGATTCCCTCCAGAATTTGTGGATAGGAACTGCGGGCAACGGGTTGATTTCCTACAATTTACTTTCTAAAAAATGGAACAGCTACCTTTCAAATTCAGGTTCATCTATCACTATTCAAGATAATAGGATTTTAAGTTTACTTGGATCGGATCATGAAATTTGGATCGGATATCAAAGTGAGGGATTAAGTATTCTTAATACCAGGGACAATTCCTTTCGGCATTTTAATGAGAACTCTCAGCCCTTTTTGCCAACTTGTCGAATACTTAAGATTGTCAAAGATGAACAAGAGCGGTTTTGGCTTTGCACACGAAATGAGGGATTAATTCAATTTGACCCGAATTTGGGAATTATCAAAAAATTCACCAATAATGCGGGGAATCCCAATTCATTTCCCGACAATCATGTCAGGGATTTAATCCAGCTGAATCAGGAAGAGTTTTTGGTAGCTACTTTTTCTAAAGGGCTTCTTAAGCTGAATATCAACACAGGAGATTTTCTTGAATACAAGGACTATGAAGCTTCAGGTAAAAAAGTTACCTGCCTCCATTTAGATAAAGAGCAAAAAGTTTGGGTGGGGACTTTGAATATGGGAATCAGGCTTCTCGACTTAAATTCTGGGGAATGGATAGAAAGTACTATACTGGAAGAGTTCAAAGGGGTTCAGATACACGGGTTGGCATCAGATAGCAAGGGTCATTTATGGATAAGTTCAGATTTAGGCATTTCCTCCATTGATCCAATTTCTGAAAGCACTACAGAGGTGTTCACCTACACACCACAGGAGAATTCTGTCTCACCCTTTAATCCGGGATCCTACGTTTCAGACAAGCATTTGGGAATGTTTTTCGGAGGGTATGATGGTATTTTCAATTTTAGGAAAGATGCCCTTCTAAAAAATCCCGTTTCTCCCAAAATTGCTCTAACCAAAATCCTGGTTGGTTCCAGGCAACTATTACTCAGGAAAAACCAAACATTTCAATCTACTGAAAACGATTTAACCTTTTATTTTTCTAGCCTAATCCTATCAGCTCCTAACAAAAACCAATATCGCTACCGGCTTTTGGGATATAATGATTCCTGGAAAATTCAAAAAGGAAACAATTCGGTTTCATTTGCTAATTTGAACCCGGGCAAATATATATTTGAGGTTAAAGGAAGTAATTACGATGGGATTTGGAACAATCAACCTGCAATTTTCTCTTTTGAAATTAAGCCACCCTGGTACCTAAGTATCCCCGCTAAAATCTTTTATCTGGCAGTTCTATTCACTATGATAAGTTTGACTTACCGCTACTTAAAGTGGCGATGGTCAATCCAATACCAGTTGGAAATCAAAAATCAGGAAACTACCCGGTTAAAAGAAATAGACGATTTGAAATCTGAATTTTATAGCACAATTTCCCATGAACTCCGGACCCCTTTGACCCTTATCATGGGTCCCACCGAGCGACTGTTGGTTTCGACTGACAACCCCGTCCAAAAATTACAATTGAATTTAATCTGGGAAAATGCTCAAAAACTAATGGTTTTAATTGATCAGATTTTATCTATCAGAAAAATTTCGTCCAAAACACCGGTACTAAAAATTCAAAAGGGGAACCTGGGACTAGTTTGTCAATCTGTTCTGATCAATTTTCATTGTCTCAGCAATGAAAAAAATCTCTCTTTCCAATCAAAAATCCCACTAATCACAGAAGTTTGGTACGATCCAGACCAAATAGAACGTATACTTGAAAATCTGATTTATTTTATTATCCAAAATGCCCAGCCGGAAAGCTCGGTAAAATTCAACTTAGAGTTGATCGACAAATGCGTTTTTTTAGAACTCGGCTATAGCGCTTACTCATCGCCCAAAAAAATCAGTAAAGAAGCTCAATTGAATATCCAACATATTAAAAAATTAACTGAGGTCCATCATGGAAAATTTCAGCTTAGCCAAAGAGAGAATGGGTACAATCTTTTCAAACTAGAGTTTCCTGTAGATAAATATGCGTATCATCCTTCCCAGGTAACCGATGAGGAAGATTTTGATTGGGGAGCTGTTGATAATGCAAAAGCTCCAAAAAACCCGGGAAATCAAACTTCCAAAATCCTGATTGTAGAGGACAATCAAAGTCTCAGAAATTTCCTTGTTCGAGAATTATGTACTACCTATCATATCATTGAAGCTGCAGATGGAAAATCCGGAATTTACGAAGCCTATAAACACATACCGGATTTGATTTTAACAGATATAATGATGCCTGAAATAGATGGTTTGCAACTTTGCGGAGAATTAAAGAGCAATGAATTGACCTCTCATATCCCGATAATTCTTCTTACTGCAAAAATCGATGAGGAGACTAAAATTAACGGATTTGAAGTAGGAGCAGATGATTACATACAAAAACCTTTTTCCTCCCGTCAATTAGCCCTTAGAATACAGAATCTAATCGAGTTAAGAAATCGACTTCGTATTCGCTATTCCAAAGGAATATTTCACGCTTCAACAGATATTCCAGTTTCTTCCACTGATGAAAAATTTTTATTAAAGGTCCAGGAGTTAGTCGATTCTGATTTTTTTGAGTCCACCTTTTCCATAGATAAATTCAGTAAAAAACTAGGCATGAGTCGAATGCAGCTTCACCGGAAACTGATTGCTCTAACAGGCCTTTCTGCTTCTGCATTTATCCGTGATCAAAGACTGAGAAAAAGTATTCAAAAATTGGAGAAATCAGATGAAACAGTTGCTGAAATCGCCTATTCTGTAGGGTTCAGTTCTCCCTCCTACTTCATTAAGTGCTTTAAGGAAACCTTTAAAATTACTCCATTGGAATATCAGCAAACTCATAAGCAAGATTGATAGGTTTGAACTATTTTTGACCTCCCCCAGCCCCTCCTGAAGGAGGGGGGCGGACCCGAACCCTCAAAAGGTTTTCTAATTTGAAGAAATCACTGAAAAAATAACTCCTTCATTTTTCTGTCTATCCTTTGGAGGGTTTTTACTCATGTTGACCTCCCCCAGCCCCTCCTGGAGGAGGGGGGTGGGCATGAAATTAAAAGCCTGAAAGGCTTAAACTCTTAAATAGCCACGCCTGAGGCGCGCAGGCCCGAGTGCAACTCGGGGTAAAAGATTAACCTTCAACCTACCCCAGCGCTGGCGCAATCGATTCGTGTGGAAACGATAACTCAATGCCAGTAAGACATAAAGAGAAATACAGTAGAAATAAATAGAAATATGCCTGCGGCGAAATATTCCTAAACTCGAGGTTATCGAGAAGATATTTTTTAAGATAAGATAAGCCTTCGGCGAGATATATATGGAAATACTGTGGAAATACATTGAAATACGCCTTCGGAGAGATAGTTAAAAGATACCTAAAAGATATTTATTCAAGATATTGACAAAATATGCCTTCGGCGAGATAAACTATCAATCGAACTCGGATCAAAAGCTCAGTAGGAGCGATAAATATTTTAGCCCCGCCACGGCAGGCGTGGGTTTTAACCCCTGGGCCTTAATGAACGCACTTTCCCAGCGCTGGCGCAATGGATTCGTGTGGAAACGATAACTCAATGCCAGCAAGAAGAAACGGAAACCATACAATAACCCTCCAAGAGTTTCTTAATTTACCCCCCTGACTTCAATCCTTCCTTAACCTTCTCTGAAATTCCCTGGCTTTTTCCAGGTCTTCAGCTGTATCAATCGCTATAGCCTGATGGCTGGTTTCTACCATCCGGATCTTGATTCCTCTTTCCAACAGCCTCAATTGCTCCAACATTTCCAACTCTTCCAACTTCCCTTTGGGCCAAGTGGGAAAACTTTCCAAAATCTCTCTCCTATACCCGTATATTCCCACATGCTTCAAATAGGCTATTCCTTCTTTTTTATCCCTATTATAAGGAATTGGAGATCGAGAAAAATATAAAGCATCTGACTGCCCGTTCAGCACCACTTTCACAAAATTGGGATTGCCAGCCTCTTCCTCGGGAATTTTAAAATATAATGAAGCAACCTCTACCGAGGAATCCTCAAAGGCTTTTTTAAGCTCCTCTAGTGACTCTTTGTCTTGAAAGGGCTCATCACCCTGTACATTGATGATGATTTCAGCATCTACTTGGGATAAGGCCTCAGCTATTCTATCCGAACCGCTTTCGTGGGCTTTTCGACTGAAAAACACCTTTCCTCCCAATTCCTCAATCTGTTTTTGGATCAACTCATGGTCTGTCACTACCCAAACTTCATCAAAAACACCTGTCTCCAAAGTGGAAAGGTAAGTTCTCTGAATTACCGACTTACCCCCCAAATCCTGAATCAATTTTTCAGGCAATCGGGTTGAAGCAAAACGGGCAGGAATTAAGGCTGCGGTTTTCAAGGAATTGGTTTACTTATCGGGTTTTAAAAAGTTTCTTGAATTTATTCATCCAAGGAGTTTTACTCATTTTGATCTTTTTCTTTTTCGTCTCTAAATCATCCCCATAGTAATTGTACATATACTTGTTGTTTTGGGAATAGAGATAGGTGTTTCCGTATCCATAATTATACCCTTCGTAATGGTAGCCAGAATTAATAATGCCATTGAATACCCCATACACATTGGTCACCTGTTTGTTATTAAAGAGGTCATTGATCATCACCAAGTGATCCTTATTGGTATAATTTTGTCTTACCACATATAAATTGATGTCAAATAAACGCATCAAATCGATGGTTTCAGATACCAGTCCCATCGGAGGGGTATCAAAAATGATTACGTCAAAGTTTTGATCCAGGTAATCCAAAAAGTCTTTTAATCTTTGAGTTTGAAGCAATTCTGCCGGATTAGGGGGAATCACACCAGATGGGACAAAATATAGGTTTTCATTATCTGATTTCATCACTATTTCAGGAGCCTCCACTTTGCCGATTAGATAGGTAGAAAGTCCAACTTTATCTGACTGATTAAAATATTGGGCTAGTTTAGGTCTTCTTAAATCACCTCCTACAACAACGGTCCTTTTGGAGCCTAAGGCCATAGCAGAAGCTAAATTGAGGGAAGTGAATGTTTTTCCTTCACCTGAAACAGAGGATGTCACCAATATCCGCTTTGTATTTTTTCCACTTGCCAAATAAGTAATTGCTGACCTCAGGGACCGGAATGATTCAGCGACGGCTGATTTTGGGTGTTCTAGAACAACCTTGTTGGTATCTTTCTGAGAATAACCAATTACCCCTAGTTGAGGAATCATAAAGTGCTTCTTTAGATCTCTTTGATCCTTGATCGTATCATCAAACATATCTCTGACTACGATAAAACCAAAAGGCAACAATAATCCCAATGCTATAGCAAGTGCATAGTTTTGCTGCTTTTTAGGAAATACCAGTGTACCTCTTTTAGCAGCATCCAAAATAGCATTATCGGATACATTGGAAGCCCGTGCAATGCCAGCTTCTGCTCTTTTTTCCAATAAATAGGTGTAAAGAGATTCTCTTAATTTAAACTCCCTGAATATGCCTGTGTATTTGGACTCGGATTCCGGAAGAGTAGCAAATTGTGCATCATAACTTCTAATTTCCCGAATGATACTTTGCTTTTGCTTTTGTGTATTTTCGATCAGGTTTACCACATTTTCAAATAGCGCATCCTGAACTTTCTCCATTTCCACGTCAATTTTCACAACCTCCGGGTGATTTTCATTAACAGTGGCCAACAGTTTTCTCCTGTCCTGAGAGAGCGTTACTAATGTTTGAATTAATCCATTGAGCAGAGGATCAGGCACACCGATCACAGATGGAGCAATCACATCTGAAAAGTCTTTGCTTTTCATCTCCATGTATCGCCTTATCTGTTCAAAGTAATTCAGCTGATAGTCCAGTTCTGCACTTTTCTCATCTAAAGTATTCATTTTGGATAAGATATTGGAGAACTCCGCCGATACATCCAACAACTTATTTTCAACCTTGAATTCCTGCAATTCCCGCTCCTTCAATTTGAGTGAATCCTCTAAGAAACCTAGTTGCTCCTCGATAAAAGCAATTGTATTTTCCTGAATCTTATTTTTTTCATTCAGGTCATAATCGATATAAGACTCCATCAAGGAGTTGATATAATCTCGTCCTTTTTCCACTACTTTAGTGGTAGTGGTTATTTTCAAGACAGAACTGAAGTCATTTTCAAGGTATACTTTAATATTCCTGGCCCAAAACTCCTCCAAATAGGAAGGATTTTTCAACTGAAAAACAACCACGTCCCCTATTCTTCCGGGATTTACGAGATGAACAGTAAACTTAGAACGACCTGTCTCGATTTCCTGTCCGAATGTGTATGTTTTATTATAAATAGATTCGTCACCTGAAGCTTGGGCAGCATTGATGTCCAAAATACTTTCTGAATAGGGTAACAACTTGAAGTTTTGATCAGATAAAACCTGTAACTCTACCTGGGTTTCTGTTACCTGTAAGTGATTCCAATCTACTTCAATCCGGATTGGAGACCTATCGTAAAGCTCAATATCCTTGATATTGGTTTTGGCAAAATATTCTACATCGAAATGAAGTTTTTTGAGGGCTTCACGAGCCAAGTTCTTAGACCTAAGCCTCAAGATATCATTCTCCAGATTTACTCCTGAATTAAAAATATTGGATCTATCCATGATCCTTGCCTCCGGTGAAGTGTTGGTCTTAATGACCATGGAACCCGTCACTTCATATTCGTCCACGGTGTACCGGTGAAACAAAAAAGTAGCAATCAGAAAAATCATGGTAAATAATACATACCATGGCCAGTAGCGAATGTATTTGGCTACGACATAGCGTATCTCTAATGCTTTCTCCTCATTATCTAACTGACTGAGATCTAACTTCTCCATAAAAATTAATTCCCTCCTATAACCAAGTTAAGCAATAACAAAGTAGATGCCAATAAGCCACCAAACAAAGCCAGACCTGCTGTAAGATTATCTGCCGAGCCGATCTGTCTGATTTTCATCGGCTCCATATACAAGATATCATTTGGCTGAATAAAATAAAAGGGGCTTGCTAATAAAGCTCTGTCATTCAGGTTGATTTGATGGATTTTTGAACCTCCATCGTATTGACGGACAATAAATAATTTATTCTTTTTTCCAAGCAGGGTAGTTTCACCTGAATTGGCTAAGGCATCAAAAATCGTAGCCCTGTTTTTATAAATAACCTGAACACCCACCTGATTAAATTCCCCTAAGGTGGTATATCTGATACCCGCAATTCTCAGCCTGACATATACCTCATCTTTGAAATATTCATTGATGGAGGTTTGAATTTTAATTTTAGCCTCTTCCTCAGTGAGTCCTGCAATTTTTATTTTTCCCAATTTAGGAACTTCCACATAGCCTGCCTGATCAATGGAAAAACCTCTAAAATACAAGGGATCTGAACCCTGGCCTCCGCCACCTCCCATCATTCCTACACCTCCTCCTCTTGAATTTTGAAAAGTAAAAGCGGCGGTCAACTCTTCATCTGAACCTGCAAAATCAATTTCAACGATATCAAATGGTTGAAGCACATATTTATAATCCACCTCTGCAAAAGGAATAAACTCATCCAAGGCATAGGAAGTACTGTCAGAAAGATTTTGAAGATAGGTGATACGTTTATTACTGATACAGCCAGTGGCCATCAAAAGCATTAAAAAGAAGATAGAGAGTAATCTCATTTTTATGAATGGAATTAAATCAAGTCAAATATATAGAAAATGTTGCGTTGACCGAATGGAAAGAAATGACTCGACGGAATTTACGTGAATTTTGATAAAGATAGATTGAGCTATTTTTTTTGAAAATCCGGAATCTTAGCAGCAGTCCAATTTCATTTGCAGACTGAGAGAGAAAGCTAATGCTGCATCAAGAACGACCTGAATTAATGTGAATTTTAAAAACATAAAATAAACTATCCAAGCACAGAAATGGCTGATAAGTAAGAAATCCCGCTCCTTTGGAGCTGGAGGATACCTAGCCATTATTTTTTTCTAAACAATTACGCTCCTTCGGAGCTAATGCTGATTTTATCTACTATCAAGCTTATGTAGTATTAATTAACAAATTAAACCCGAAATATGCAGTAGACTTCTTATTACGAGTCCAAACCGCTTCAAAATCAATCGC
>NZ_VLOG01000060.1:13887-53838 GCF_007655305.1 Algoriphagus algorifonticola | reverse complement strand
TAGACTCTCCTCCGTCGAGCCAGATATGCCTTCGGCGAGATACGGACCAATTCCCCCTTTGGAATTCTGTATTGATTAGGGAAGGCAAGTATAATAAAAGGGGGCAGGGGGGATTTTGGTAGAAACACAGTAGAAATAAATAGAAATATGCCTGCGGCGAAAAAAGGAGTAATTGTGTAATTGGTTAATTGAGTAATTGAAGATCGGGGTTTATGTGTATGGATATCAATAATTTTTCAGTTCAATCGTTCATGGTTCAAAGTTCATTTAGCTCTAGCTCAAATTTTAGGATTGTTTCCTTTTTGATTTTCAAATGTTAGGATTTTGAGACGAGACTAATGGAATCCTACTTTCAAAAGCTCCAATTAACTCAAAAAGATATTTATTAAGATAAAAGAAGATATTCCTTCGGCGAGATACGGACCAATTCCCCCTTTGGACCTTTTTACAAATTTTGGAGGAGTGAGTAATATTAAAGGGGGCTAGGGGGATTTTGGAAGAAACACAGTAGAAATAAATATAAATATGCCTGCGGCGAAATACTATTCAACAGATATGCTTCGCAAGATAGACTCTCCTCCGTCGAGCCAGGTATGCCTTCGGCGAGATAAACAATAAATCGTACTTGTATCAACAGCTCCAAAGGAGCGTAATTTATTAGCCCTGCCTGCAACTCGGGGTATAAATGGAAACGAGAAACTCCCCAGCGCTGGCCCGAGATCTCGCTTGGATGCAGAGAGGGAAATCCTACCCAAATCCCGTAGGGATTTTAGCTCGGTAGCAAATTGGTATAGAATTCATCACCATGCCGTAGGTATGGAAGGCCTTCCTATTAAAAATTATCATTCCAATCTAAATTTTAGGCCTACTCTAAAAAATCCACCCAAATTCTATTATCTTCAAGCTATGGACTTGGGAAATATCCTTTACATTTTGGCCGTTTTGGCTTATTTCATTTACACTGCTACGCGGAAAAAGAAATCTGAGGAAGGTGTAGACCCTGCTGATACTCCAACCAATCAACCAGAGCAAGGAACTAGTTTCGAGGACCTACTCCGTGAAATCCGGGATCAACAGAAAAAGCCAAGAACACAGGAAGCTCCCAAGCCCATCAAAAAAGAACCTGCCCCTGTTCAAATGCCGGAGACAGTAGAGGAGTTGCCTTGGAAGACCAAATACAAGTCCTTGGAGGAGCAGGATGATGAAATTCAGTATTACGAAGGTGCTTTCAATAAAACTCAATCGGATCTTAGCAAGACTTCGAAAGGTGTTCCAGAAATCCCATCAGTAGTAGATAGAGATGAATCCAGAAGATCCATCAGGTCTAATCCTTATGCCAGGCTTCTGAAAAATTCCTCTTCCATGAAAGATGCTATTGTTCTTAAAGAGATTCTTGATAGAAAGCACTTTTAATCTTTTCTCAAACATTTTTAATCCACAATTGCTTTTTATCTCGTTAGTAAATATGTAACGATATAGAAAGGAAATGGAAAAATTTGAAACAAAATCTGGAAACCTGAGCTCTTCACGAAGAGAGTTTTTGGAGAAATCAGGATCAATAGCTGTAATGTCCCTATTTGGGCTTGGTTTTTTTACCGCATGCTCGAGTTCGGACGACATGGATCCTCAGCAACCACCACAAACCCCACCTCCGACTTCCGGTGGTTCTAATGGGATTACTGTCTCGGGAAATACTGTAAGAATAGATTTAGATGTTCAGACTGGATTGAAAACCAGCGGAGCATGGCTTTTAGTGGTAGACGCCCAAACCTTAGTGGTCAATGTCAATGGATCCTACAACGCATTAACTTCTGTTTGTACGCATACTGGTTGTGATAGAAACTGGACTTTCGGAAGTAATAAATTTGTTTGTTCATGCCATGGATCTGAGTTTGATACCAACGGAAATGTATTAAAAGGACCTGCAAATCAGCCATTGAGATCTTTCTCAACAAGCTTGAACAACAATATTTTAACCATTACTAAGTAATGAGAAAACTGATCATTGCATATTTATTTTTATTACCTTCTCTAAGTTTCAGTCAGAGTTTTCAAACTGAGAGTGGAGAGGCGATATTCCTTTCCAAAGCCCCACTGAATGAATTTACCGGTGAGTCTGATAAGCTTAAAGGTTTGATTGATTTGGAGAAAAATCTGGTGGATTTTTATTTGGACTTAAATACTTTAAAAACAGGAATAGGCCTTCGTGATAGGCATATGAGAGAGAATTATTTGGAAACCGAAAAATTCCCTTTTGCTGAGTTTACAGGGAAAATGAAATCTATTCCAACCTTAAATCCAGGCGTAAGCTATCCTGTGGCGGTAGTCGGTAAGTTCAAAATCCATGGGATAGAAAGAAACGTGGAAATTACCGGGAATCTTCAGAAGACATCCAGTGGGAATTTAGAGTTAAAAGCCAAATTCGATATCCTTCTGGGAGATTACGAGATTCCACTCCCTAAATTGGTTTTTTATGAACTGGCAGAGAAGCAAGAAGTTAGCATAAACGCCACTCTCAAACCCAAAAAATGATGAAAAAAATTGCATTTATTGCCTTTTTAATGATTTCCTTTTCTTCTTTCGCACAGTTGGAGCGAAAACTTGAAAATGAAAATCAACCGGTTGATCTAATTTTTCATGCTCCCCGCCACATCAATATATTAACTGTGGAGCCATTGGATAAAAAATCCATGCACTTTGCGATTATGCACACCTTTGGCACATTGAACGGTGGGATTGAGAACCTGTTTGGTTTAGATAATGGAGCAAATATTCAATTTAGTTTCGAGTTTGCTTTGACCGACAAATTATCAGCAGGTATTTCCCGTAGCAGTAGAGACAAGGTTTATAATCTGTATGGACGTTATTTGCTTCTTGAGCAAACTCAAAATGACAAAATGCCTTTCAGTTTAAGTTTGGCTGGTGGAGCAGGTGTCAATACTTCCCGTTATGATTTCCTTCCTGAGCCTGCGCCTAATTTCTCTGAGCGTAGCAGTTATTTCGGACAGGTAATGTTGGCTAGAAAGTTTTCTGAAAAAATATCACTACAGCTTACACCGATGATGGCTTATTTTGTAGATCCGAGATCTGTTTATCAGATTGAAGGAGATCAGAATTTTTATCTTGCCCTTGGCTTGAGCGGAAAATTCAAGGTGACAGACCGATCTTCTTTAACTCTGCAATACATCCCAAATCTTAATTCAGATTTAAGAAGTAATGTAGGTATAGGCTGGGATGTGGAAGCAGGCGGACACGTATTCCAAATGTATTTTGTGACCTCTCAGGCTTTAAATGAGCAATATTTATTAGCAGGTGGAAATGGCGTACCGGGAGAGGAGTTTCGATTAGGATTTAATGTGAACCGAATTTTTGCGATCGGCCAAAAGAAAAGAAAGTATTAATCCTTTCTTGTATAGGTTCTGGTTTCAATAAGTCCCTCGGTTTTGCTTGATTCCAAGGAATAGTTGATTGGTATGGCATTTTCAAAATTACTCACATCCACCTCCTCTTTAGGATAGGCATGTTGGTAATATTGATAGAGAAAAAGTCTGATTTTTTCGGGCTTTAAAGCGATGATAGAGTCAGCTTTTTCAATCGGAATCAACTTTTCCATTTCTTCCAAATTTCCTTCCAATAGTATTTTTTTACTGAAATCCAGAAAATTATTAATTAGGATGGGAGAATCTGTATTCTCTTCAGTTTCAGTATCCAGTTGATATAATAGGTCTTGGTATTGCTTGATTTGATGCTGATAATAAAAGGAATAAATGGCTGGGAAAAGTAATAATATTGCCATGCCAATCAGACGAAAATTTTTATACTGAACCCAAATGCAAATTCCGAGTGCCAATTGGAAAATTGCCATTTTCCAATCCCAAGTTATTGCGGAATAAGTCAAGCCTAATAAGAGTAAATTAGCCAGCAATTGCTTCCATTTGAAGGAGTTGATCCAAGTATCCCAACCTTTTGCGATAAAAAAGGAAAGAAAGGGTATCAGAATAATCAGATGTCTAGGATTGAGGTAAATTGGATTATAAAACTCTAAAGTGGAGCTCATAAACCAAAAACCAAACATCAGACAAATGAAAGCGAGGGTAAATTCGGGATGACTTTTTTCTTTCCATAACTTCCAAAATCCCGGAATCGCAAAAACTATCCATGGCCAATATGCCCGCTCAATGAATGTTAGAAAAGGAGAATATGTGATCCTTTTGATTATGCTGGATATTCCCTTGTCGGCATAGGTGAATTCTGACACATAATGGCCTGCATTGATCGAGGTAACTCGGTAGAAAGGATCTTCAAATTTTGCCCAGAAATACCCTAGATAGAGCAGGCTAGCTGTGATTCCGCAGGCTAGAAATGTGATGTAAAATGACTTTGGAAAGGGTTTTGAATTATAGTCAAAAACAAATAATAAGATAGGGAAAGGAGCTAAAAAAACGATAGTTTCCTTAGTAATAAAGCCCATGAACAAAGCGAAAATCATGGATATTCCAGAAATAAATGGTTTCTCAAACCGTAAACTTGCAGCTACTACAAAGAGTGTGCACCAAAGAACCAAAAGGCTATCCGGGTAGATTTTGGTTAGGAAATGCAAGAAATATACGTGTGTTAAAAACCATAAAGTCAGAATTAGTCTTTCCTTTTTTGAGGTAAAAAATTGTAATAACAAATAATAAGTAGCCCAGTAGCTTAAGAAAGAAATCAATGAGATCCAATGTATATCCCAGTCAAATAAAAGGCTGAAAAAACCAGCAGGTACATAAGCTCCCCAACGGCTGGAAAAGTGATAAGAGCCCACTTCCATGGTTCCATTCCAAAATTCTTTTCCTGCAAGAATGTAATAGACATCATCACTGAATGTGATTCCATCGTAGCCAAAGAGCCAGAATAGAAAAAGCATAATACTTCCAATAGAACTGATTTGCCATTTGGAAGGATATACATTGGCTAAAAAAGATTTCATGATAGAGTCAAAATTAGGAAAAATATGTACTTGAAAGGTAGGCTATTATTTTTTGATTTTGTTTTGAAGAAAAAATTAGTGGAAATACGTATCAATTCCCCCTTTGGAAAAGTAAATTCAATTTAGGACGCAATCTTCGTAAAAGGGGGCTAGGGGGATTTTAGTAGAAACACATTTGAAATATATAGAAATACTCCTTCGGCGAAATAAATAGAAAAGCCCGATTAGATCAGAAGATATTCTTCAAGATATTATCGAGATATGCCTTCTGCGAGATATTTATCCCGTAGGGATTTAAGCTCGGTAGAATAAGGATTTAATGAGCACTCTCCATACCGTAGGTATGGAAGAATGTAGAAATAAATAAAAATACGCCTACAGCGAAATATTACGAAAGCTTCGACTGAATGATAAAGATACTTTTTAAGATAAAAGAAGATATGCCTGCGGCAAGGTAAACCATAAATAGAACCTATATCAAAAGCTCTGAAGAAGCGAAATGTAATAGCTCAGTAGTAATGTAAATTATGTACAGTCTTTCATCCCGTGGACATAGTACCTTTCTCTCTAATCACCTTAAACACCCCTAATCTATTCTTTGACAAATGGTGTCATAAATCCAAAATTATCCAAGGAATACTCTAATTTTGATAACCTAATTTTGGAATCAATGGCTCAAGCAGGAAAAGTAGAACAGCAAAAAATTCTTCGTGTATTCAAATTAATCAATCTTTTACAGGGAAATATAGGAAAGCCTGTGCACAGATTGGCTGAACTTTTGGAAACAGACGAGAGAACCATTTACCGCTACTTCAAATTATTGGAGGCTTTGGGATTTGAGGTCATCAAAGAGTTTAGCAAATACAAACTCAAAGAACCGGCAGGTCAGGATGCAACCTTACATTACGGGAGTTTCTCTCCCGAAGAGAGCCAATGGCTTAAAAGCCTAATTGAGTCACAAGGCAAAAAAAACCTCTTGAAAGACTCTGTGCTTCAAAAGCTTCAGTTAAAGTCTGAGCTGAAACAGGGAACGGCAGAACTGTTCAAAGCCAATTTAGGTCGTTTGGTTGATGAAATCGGGAAGGCAATTCAAGACAGAAAGCAGATTTGGCTGAGAGAATATTATTCATTGAGTTCCGATACCACTAGTGACAGATTAGTGGAGCCTGTTGCATTTTCGAGTAATTATGAATCTATTCATGCGTTGGAAGTAGAGAGCAAAGCCATGAAAATTTTTAAAATTGAGCGGATAGGAGAAGTGCTCATCACAAACGATTCATGGAAGTTCAGCAACAAACATGAATTGCCGGAGGAATCCTTATTTGGCTTTACTGGGAAAAAGCAATTCAAGGTTAGACTTAAAATGAGTAAAAAAGCTTATCAACTCATGATGGAGGAGCACCCGAATGCACGGCCTTTTATGAGTATCAGGAATAGAAATCAATACTATTTTGAAGGGGAAGTGCCACAACTCCCCGGAATAGCGAGATTCATTTTAGGGCTGCCAGGTGAGATCAAAGTCGAAGTAGGAGAGGAGCTGAAAACTTATTTACAGGAACAATTGGAAAAAGCAGTGTATTAAAAATCCCGGCCATTTTTTTGGCCGGGATTTAATTTTACAGACTTGCTGAGATTCGATCGATTTTTTCTGCCAAGTTCAAAATAGCAGCAGCATATCTTTCATCCCATTCTTCTAATTTTTCAGTTCGATCAATCGCCACTTCATATTGAATTCCGGGAAGTATCCACGAAGCATAGCCTGAGAAAGGATCGTTGCAAACATAGAGAGATTTGTACCAATCCCCGTAATACATTCCCTGAGGGTCTATCCAGCTTTTTTCCAAGCCAATTAATTGCTGATTGATATTTTTAATTTTTGAAGGAGACAAATTCCCTTTTTCCATAGCGGCATTTAATTTCTCCTGATATGCTGAAGAGCTACTTTCCAACTTATTCAGTGCCGTATTGACTAAATCAAATTCCTTGAAGTCTGGAGCTATTCCCTGAACGTTTTTTACAGCCTGCGCAAAATGTCCTTTTAAATCCTGAGCATATCGAGGAACATCGTAAGGAATTATTTCTCCATTAGCCATCCTCAAAGCTACCAAGCCAAATAGTTGAGCAACAGCTCCACCCATTTTGAAGGAAGGATCTACAAACTTGCTGTAGTAGTGAAAATTATCATAGTTTGAATGATAAGCACTTATACCTCCTGCACCGCCACTTAAGCTAGGTACACCCACATGCATGTAAAATGCGATATGATCTGAACCTCCTCCTAAATTTCCAATTCCGGGTTCCTTTTTATCACCTGCCCAAACTTGAAAAACTGTTTTTGCGGAATCAGGATACATCACCTCTTTTGATGCATCGATAATTAATTTTTTGAGGGTTGGGGCAGCTGAAGCTCCAAAGTTTCTTCCTGAAACTCCTCCATCAAAATTCATATAAGTTACAGCCTTTGCACCCAATTCATCTCTAAAATGCTCCACCCATTCTGTAGATCCAATCACGCCTTGTTCCTCTGCGTCCCAATGTCCTATCATAATGGATCGTGCTGGTCTTTCTCCATTTTTTACTAGCTCTCCTAAAGCTTCTGCCAAGGTAAGCAGCATGGCTGTACCTGAGTTTGGGTCTGTGGCTCCAAAGCTCCAAGCATCAAAATGAGAACCCAGGATAATCCATTCATCCGGATATTTTTCTCCTTCAAAGGTTCCAATCACATTGTTCGCACGGATGAAATTAGTAGGCTGATCTACCATCACACGGACCTTCAGGTCAGAACCACCTTCAATTTTATAATCAAAAGGCAAACCACCTTGCCATTCTTTAGGAACTGCCTGACCCTTCATTCTAGAAAGGATTTCCTTTGCTGCACCATATCCAATAGGAGTGACTGGAATTTTATGCAAAGCGACGTCTTTAGGGTCCAGGCGATCTATTTTTACTGGTCCATCCAAAGGCAATGCGGGTTCATAAGGAGTCAATGGATCTCCTGTCCAATCCAATGTTAGCATAGAGCCTCTTTGAATAGTGGTTTCATTATAATATGGTCCATCAGGATACACATCGCCTTTGGTAAATCCATTGTCCTTAGGATCAGTGTAAACCACCAAACCAATAGCCCCTGCTTGCTCTGCGAACTTGGCTTTGTATCCTCTAAAATTCCCTCCGTACCTAGCTATGGTGACTTTTCCAGTCAGGTCAATGCCCATTTCTTTCAGTTTCTGAAAATCTTCACGGGTGCCATAATTGACATAAACCACCTCTGCAGTCACATCACCGCTTCCCGAAAAGGCATTGAAGCCTAAATGTAATCTTGGATCTGCGGAAAAAGGGTCTTCTTCGAGAACAGCTTCTTGCTGCGAAAGCTTCATCTGAACAGGGGATACTATCTCTAAATGAGATTCCCCCGGGTCATTAGGAAGATATACATCATAGGGATAAAGCTTCACGCTCATACCCGCATCCTCCATAATTTTAGACATGTATTGCTGCACGAGTTCGTTTTCAGGGGTACCCGCGATATGTGGGTTTTTTGTTAATTCCTGAAGATGAACTTTGAAACGATCATAATTGACCGATTTCAGATATGCAGCTTCAACAGATTTTTGCTTGGCTTGACTTTTTGTAAAGAAGCCATCTTGAGCCTGAAGCGAGATGCTGACGCTCAAAGCTCCGAAGAGAAGTAAGCTTGTTTTCTTTAAATTCATATTACTTGCTGGTCAATAATTCTGAAACAGAGATTACTCCGTCTGATTGTTGGTTAATAATTCTTTTTGTTCTCAAGTATCGATTGAGTTCGTATTCGTCATAATTTGGGCTATTTGGATCAAAACTGGAGATTCTCACTCTTCCTCTAGAATGAATAAATTCATTATTTCCAATCCACATTCCCACATGTACTACGCGTTCTTTCTTTTCCTCAGTAGCTTTTTCACCAAAAAACAAAAGGTCTCCCACTTCCAAATTATCCCAATTCTTATCTGTATCCACTTCTAAACCTTCGTTTACCTGCTGTGAGGCATCTCTTGGTATTACCTTTCCATTGAGGTAAAAAATGGTTTTGGTAAAGCCGCTACAATCCACTCCTTTAATGGAAGTTCCTCCCCACAAATAGGGAATTCCCATCATAGACTTTGCAGTGCTGACCAGATTTTTTGGGCTGGTTTCTCTAGACGCTATCCATTGTTCCCATGGCATTACTTCTGAAGCTTGAACCCAACCGTTTCGCCCGTCTGGGAGTTGAACTTCCAGCCATTTGGATTGCACTTCTTTGACTGCCAAAATATTTCCGGCTACCAAATCAGAAACCATCATTGATTGAGACTGATCTTGCCAAATATGGCCAGATAATGGGGTAAAAACTACCTTGGATTGAATAAACCAATTTGCCAATTCATCTTCAGACATCAATTGTATTCCAGCCTGATCCACCCAGGATAAATAGCCGTCAGGTGTTTGCACCAAATACCAAGAGTCATCCTTTTTCAAAACTCGTACAGGTGTGCCCAAAAGTGCTTGAGTAGCCAATTCTGCAGAGTGCTTGGGCTGACTTCGGATGTTGGCAACCGAGATGGTAACCAATGCCCGGGTCTTATCTCCAAGTTCTGTCGAGGGTAGACGTGTTACTTCATCTTTTATTTCAATTCCTGCTGATTCCCAGGTTTCTAAAATTTGCTCCAGAGCTTCAATCTGATCTGTTTCCCCTCTTAATGTTCCATTTTCAAATTGAAGATCCCAGATCGCCACTCTTTTATCAGGAGCGACTTCTTTGCGCATTTCTTCAATTTGATTGAGAACTTGGTCTTTTTGATTGGAAGTATTACAGGCTTGGAATCCAATGATTAGTAAAAAAGAGACTAAAATATTTACCTTCTTCATAGGGTTAGATTTGTAAAAGAAAACCACAAGCTATCCTTTGAGACAAGGATTCACTTGTGGTTTAAAAATAAAGGTTCCTGATTAGTTTTTCTTCAATGCAGGAGATCTTTCCAAAAACTCTTGATACAATCTGATATGTCTGTTGCTCAAAGGAATTCTATAACCATTGATAAAAACATGCATGATCTGAGCTCTTGTTTCAAATGGATCTTCAGTGGATACAATTAGGTTGGCAACTTTTCCAACTTCCACAGAACCCAATTGATCCGCCAAACCGAATATCTCAGCAGGATTGATAGTCACCGCTTTCCATGCTTCTTCCTTACCCAAACCATAAGCTGCTGCAAAAGCAGCGTGGAAAGGTAGGTTTCTTACATTTTCAGAATCATTGGTTCTCAAAGCCACTTTTACTCCTGCTTTAGCCATTTTACCTGCATTGGCATAAGCTGCATCATATCTATCAGACTGACGGGTAGGCAGGTCCTGAACAGGTCCTGTCAAAACTGGGATCCCAGCTTTGGCAATTTCATCTGCAACTCTCCATCCTTCATCTACACCAGAAAAAATCACTTTCGCATTTTTATCAGCTACCCACTTGATGGCATTTTGAATATCTGCTGCTGCATTTACTTCAATCATCAAGGGAAGCTCACCGGCAACAACTTTTGCCAATTGAGCGATTTCAGGATAGTACTCCAGAGTAGCACCCTTGGAAGTCAGTTCATGGTAATTCTTAGCTTTTTCCCACAACTCATTTGCTTCTTTTTGAGCTTTCTCATTGTCTTTTTTGATATCCTCGTCTGATCTGCGATCAAATCTTCCTCTTCTGGCAGAGCTAGGGAAGTTCATTACCACAGCCTTAAAACCAGCATACATTTGATCAGGAGTATAACCTACTAAATTGATCAAAGCTGCAGTTCCTGGAAACAAGCCACCTTGCGGAATTGACATGACGGTAGTCACTCCAGAAACCCGAGTAACAGGTACAGCTTCAGAGTTTGGATTCACTGCTGTCAATGCTTGCATGTTAGGGGTGAAATTTCCTATCTCCTGATAGTCCACAGTTTCAGCCACAGAGTTGACTTCCACCAACCCAAGAGTGGTACCACTATCGATCATACCGGGGTAGATCACCATTCCACTACAATCAATTACTTCTGCATCGCCAGCCTGAATCGAGCTGCCGATTTGAGCAATTTTTCCATTTTCTATTAAAACTGAGGTATTGGAAAGAACACCCTTAGTAATCGTATGAACCGTTGCATTTTGCAACAAGAATTTGCCTGAACGAGGCTTAACGAATTCCCCATCAATCTGAGCCTGAGCCATCAAAGGCGTCAAGGCTATCAGGAAGGCGAAAAAGGTTTTATATATACTTTGCATAAATCTTTCTTTTCAGGGTGATTAATGATTGTGTAAGGAGAAAAGTGCATTGGCAGTTTCGAACAAATACTCAGTATCCTGCATACATCTATGGTTTTCCTCAGTCAGCATAATAGGCTCAACCATTTCTGTTGCACTAACCTGCTGTCTTTGATCATCCTTATCTTCTTTGATATCGAAGTATTTCACTCCATCTACAAAGGTCATTTGAGGTATAGCATAAGAGGAGAGAGGGTGACCTTCAAAGATCACAATATCTGCCTGCTTGCCTACTTCCAATGAACCCACCTTGTCATCTATTCCCAATTGTTTGGCCGGATTGATAGTGATCATAGCCAAGGCCTCATCATCTGTCATACCACCATATCTTTGAGTTTTTGCAGCCTCATGATACAGGTGTCTGATCAATTCAGCAGAATCGGAATTGATTGAGGTGATAGCTCCATTTTTCTGAAGAATTGCAGCATTGAATGCTGTAGAATAATACACCTCAAATTTGTAAGCCCACCAATCCGCAAAGACTGAAGCACCCATGGTGTATTCTGCAATTTCAGGAGCTACTTTAAAGCCTTCGTTGGTATGTTGGAATACTAGTTTTTTGATCCCAAAATCCCTTGCCACATTGATAAGCATATAAATTTCATCTGCACGGTAAGAGTGACAGTGGATGATAATTTTGCCATCCAAAATATCTACCAAGGTTTGAAGGCGCTCATCAAACTCAGGAGCGACCATGGAATTTCCTTTTTGAGATTTTGCGGCATTGTAATCAGCCCACCTTTTTTTGTATTGCAAAGCTTCACTGAATCCATTTCTCAGGATGGCTTCCACACCCATTCTACTTCTAGGCTGAATACCATTACCTCTTCCATGCACTCGGGTGGGGTTTTCTCCCAATGCAAATTTGATAGTCCTAGGAGCATCCTGCATGATGATATCAGCAGGATTCGAAGAACCCCACCTATGCTTTAAAGTGGCATTTTGTCCACCTACTACGTTAGCAGATCCGTGCATAGCATGAGAAACTGTCACGCCACCTGCCAATGCTCTGTAGATTCCTATTTCATAAGGATTGACCACATCTTTCATTCTGACTTCTGCCACGATTGGGGCAGTAGCCTCATTGACCACATCCAATGCCACGTGAGAATGCGCATCGATGATGCCAGGCATCACATATTTTCCACTTGCATCAATGGTTTGAACTCCACTTGGAGCACTAATATTTTGGCCTATTCTTCGGATGATACCATCCTGAACCAAAACGTCTGTATTTTCCAAAGTTCCTTTTGTCACGGTGATTACCGTGGCATTCTTGATTAGAATGCTGCCTTTGGGCGTTTGAGCAATCGCGAACTGCATACTCAGCCCTACCAAAGCAGCAAGAATATAGCTTAATTTTTTCATGGCTTTTTGTTAGCGATTAAGGTTGGATTGAGAGTAGCTGAAATCGGGAAAGAACCAAAGTCTGTAATATTCATAGATCCATCCATTGAATTACCGGAAACATCTCCAGACACACTCACAGTGAGATTCATTCCTCCGGCATTCACATCAAATGAAAAGCTTAGAGTTGAGCCGCTCAATGAAATATCCTTTAATGGAGAAGTAGCTTGGCCTGAGCCAGAAGGATCTTGATAAGTGATAGTTCCAGAATAAGAACTTCCCTCTTTACTTATGACAAATTTGCCACCTGATGATCCAGCTGGAGTTTGAGAATTGTAATCCCAAGTACCTACAATAGAAACAGAGCCATTGCCGTTTCCATTAGCTCCATTCTTCTTTTTCTCTTTAATTTCGTAGTCAAAGATATTTCCATCAACCACTACATGTTTGATTTGGCTCTCTTCCTGAAAAATTGGACCGGTGCTAATCACCAAATTCGCCATTTTTCCAGTTTCAATAGAACCAGCAAATCGTGATACACCCAAAATCGAAGCTGGGTTTGTTGTGAGAGCAGCTAATGCGGCTTTCTCACTTAAACCTGCTTCAATCATGGTTCTTAGAGATTTCATCAAATCATTGGTCTTAGCACCTGATGTGGTGAAAGCAAAGGCTACACCTGCTTTCTCCAACTTAGCTGCTTGAGCAATTGCTTTATCATAGGCCTCTTTAACTCGCGCATATTGAGCTTTCACACTTTCATTTGCATCATCTTTTTGAGCTTTGATGGCTTTGTCATCAGGCACGCTCAACTGGATTAACACTCTGGTACCGCTAGACTTGATCAGGTCAATGACATTATCATATTCCTTTAATCCTGAAAGGATTAACTGAAAGCCTAATTCCTTTTGGAGACTTAGGGCTCTTCTTACTTCCAGGTCATTCTCAACATTAAAAATCACTGGGATTTTTCCATCTACTACATCCATCATTCCCATGTAAGTAGGAGTCAATTCCGGACGGGAAATACCAGTATTAGAAGCGAATGTTGCTTGCCTTTCTTTGGTCAGCTGGGTGTTTTTATACACATCTCTGAACTTAGCCATCACGCCTAATGTGGTGCCAGGATACATACCTCTTGCTCCGTTAAGACTTGCATTCAACGCAACATTTTCCTTAACCAAGTTGGTAGAATTTTTCTCTCCTAAAACCACTAGTGCTGTTTTGCCGGAAAGCATTCCTCCGTCAGGGATAATCTGAGTGAGCGTGAAGCCCATTTTTCTCAAGTCATCCACTTGGCTTAAACTGACATCAAACTGGTCTATGGCTGATTTCCAAGGGGTGATACCTGCGATTTCATCAGGCGGGTTAGAAGAAACAAAGTTGTCAGGTCTTTTCGGAGGCTCTTGCTTATTAATACCTGCATTGCTAGCTCCATCGATGAATCCAGGATAAATAAATAAGGAATCACCAGCTATAATTTTAGCTTCAGCAGGAAGGGTCAAATTATTACCGACACCTTTAATAACTCCGTCTTTGATCAAAACTGTCGCTTTGCTGCCTTCACTGGAAGGGTTGGCAAAGACTGTTGCATTGGTTATAGCATAAGTTGAGGTGATTGGTTTTTTACCAGTTGGATCACTTTGGCCAAATACAGTTTGTAAACCAAAGAGTCCTCCCATCATTATACTCATAACACTTGCCTTCAAAAGTGTTTTTCTCATATTGATTTGGTTGATTAATTTTATTAAGCAAGCTAACAAAAGCTTATAGGGAATCCATCGAGATTTATTTTTAGAAGAATTATTTTTGATCAGTGGCGATCTTTAGCACTTAAAATGCGAATTTGCCTCTGTAATCTGCAAAGTGAAAAAATCCAATTTCTTTGAATGGTCTATCATTGTGTGTTATTTCGTATAAGCTGTTATATTTAAGTGATAGATTGCCCAACTATGAAAAAAATCCTAATTATTGAGGATGACTTATTAATATCAAGTTTAGTACAGTTCAGACTGAAAAAGGATGGATACGAAACTATTTTGGTGAAAGATGGAAATGAAGGAATTCATGCTATTGATACCATCGACCCCGATTTAATAATTACTGACGTGATGATGCCTTTTCGAAGTGGAATAGAAATTATTCATCATGCAAAAAAAACTAAGCCGGAGATTCCTATTATTGTGTTGAGCTCCTTGGGCGAAGAGGAAGAGGTTGTGCTGGAGGCATTTAACTTAGGTGTGGCAGATTTTATACCTAAGCCATTTAATCCTAATGAATTAGCGATTCGAGTCCGAAGAGTTTTAACCTAAATCTATGAAGAGAAAACTTTTACTATTCATCTTCTTTTTAGCAACACTTTCTCTTTCATTCGGTCAAGAGGGATTACTTCCTTTTCGGGATTCCGCGGCTTTAATTCAGGAATTGAAGCTTCAAGAGGAAATTCCTTCATTCAGTTATAAGTTTTTTATTCCAAAGGTTAGTAAAAACTCAAAAATTCCAGGTGATTCCACTTTCTTATGGGTTGAAACTGATACTGCTTTTATTTCAAAAGCATTTAAAAATGGTACTTTGATAGATTCCCTTTACGAGCCATTAAAAGGAGATTCCGCCAGTATCTTATTTTTTGTTTATGAGGAAAAAACGAATATAAATGGCCTTCGGAGTTATTTAGAGACTATGTATGCCACTGGTGATTTTGTGTTGGCTGAGGACAAAGAACAGCCCGAAAATGATATTTTGCTTGTAGCCTCTTCCAATAATTACCAACCTTTGGACGCCTATAAAAACCGGCTACTGGGGGACTTTAAATTATTGGCTGTAACCTTAATAATTCTATTTTTCATATTTTCTGCGGCAAGTATGATTATTTTTATGCTAATATTTAAAACCCAAAGGAATCAACGGGAAGAGAATATTAAGAATTATGAGCAGGAAATTATCGGTCCATTGACTAACCTGCTATTTGAAAAAGATTTGGAAGAAATCAGCCAAATGAGTAATGAGGAGATATCAGATATTTTTCCAAAATCACTTTTTAAAAAGCGCTTATTTAAGCAAGTACTGATAGAAAGAATTATTGGTCTCAATAAAAAAATGAAAGGGGAATTTAAGGATAAATTGAAGACCCTTTACAAACGGTTAGGATTGGTAGAACTGACGAAAGCTAATCTGAAAGATTCACGTTGGGACAAAATATCTGCAGGTTTAGTACAGGTCAATGAGATGGATCTGGGTGAGTTGATCAACGAGGTCAAGTCCTTTACCAATTCAAAGAATTTTTATGTAAGGTCTTTGGCGGGGGCAACACTCCTCAATCTTTCTGAAAAAGTCGATTTAAGTTTTTTGAAAGACCAGGATTATCCACTTTCCGATTGGCAACAGATGAATTATCTCCGCATCATCAAGTTTGTAGGATCATCCAAATTTTTGAATATCCCTATTCTCCTAAAATCCAAAAATCAATCTGTGAGAGAATTTGCAATAAAGTTGGTGAGAATGCTGGGTAGGGTAGATTTAATTGCAGAATTACACATGATCAACGAGGCTTCTACCGATGATGAAAAAATTGAATTGATCAATACCTATGATGCTTTAGGTGCCCATATGGAAGTAGAGTTTATCAATAACTGTATGCTTTCTACCAATCCGGATTTAAAGAAAATCGCAGTGAAGGCTGCAGGGAATTTGGGTAACTCTTATTCTGAGGTTATACTGATGGATATTCTTGTTCAAACTATAGATTTTAGACTTCGCAGGGCCTGCCTTACAAGTTTGAGTAAGTTGAATACTGAAACCTTCGAAAAGTTTGTATCAACTCAACCCTTACCAGAAAATCAAGCGCTCAAAGCCCAAATTCAAGACCCACTCTTAAGCAATGTATAATTTTCTGTTTTACTTTCTCATCGAACTTGTTGGGCTCTTTTACTTGATCCTTAGTTTTTCTGTGATTGTGATTTACTTCATCATCATGATACTAAGTGCTTTGGAGATGAGGGATTATAGGAGGAAAAACAGGTTTGCCGATTATGAAGATATCATCACCTCTCCAATTGCCCCGGGAGTAAGCATACTTGCACCTGCTTATAATGAAGGCTCTAATATTGTTCAAAATGTAAAAAGTCTTTTATCCTTACATTATGGGAAATTTGAGGTAATTATTATCAATGATGGCTCCAAAGATGATACACTGACCAAACTTTTGGATGCTTTTGAATTACAAAAAGTTTCCTATGCGTACAACTCTGAGATTATCACGCAAGAAGTGAAGGGAGTCTATAAATCCCAGAATAAATCCTATAGAAGACTTACTGTCATAGACAAAGCAAACGGGGGCAAGGCAGATGCACTTAATGCAGGAATCAATATTTCGCAGATGGAAATTTTAGCTTGTATAGATGTGGATTGTATTCTGGCTAATGATTCTCTGACTCGAATGGTCCGTCCATTTATGGAAGAAACTAACCGCAAGGTAATCGCAGTTGGTGGGGCTATCGGAATTGCCAATAATTGTGATGTGCAGGATGGAACTGTTACCAAGTACAGAGTGCCTCAAAGTACCTTAGGGCAATTTCAAGTGATAGAATATTGCCGGGCTTTTTTGATGGGTAGAATGGCCTGGACAAGAATCAATGGACTCATGCTTATTTCAGGAGCATTCGGTTTTTTTAGACGTGATTTGGTATTGAAGGTTGGTGGATATTTTCCGAAAACAGTGGGTGAAGATATGGAGCTGGTGGTGAGGATGAGAAGATATATGGAGGAGAAAAAGATTCCATATAAAGTTTCATTTATCCCAGATCCACTTTGTTGGACCGAAGTACCGGAAGATGTTGAAGTTTTGGGAAGGCAGAGAAACCGTTGGATGAGGGGAACTATAGAGACCCTCCAGCTTCACAGAAAGATTGGCTTGAATCCTAAGTTTGGTATTCTGGGCACCATATCTTATCCTTTCTGGTCTGTTTTTGAAAAGATGGCACCCATCATTGAGATTTTTGGACTGATTTACACTTTGATTCTTTTAATCATCGGTGATTTTTCTGCAATATACTTCCTGGCTTTATTGTTCATGATTTATCTCTTATCTCTATTGGTATCCTCCTTTAGCATATTATATGAACAGATTTCATATAATAATTACAAGAATAAAAGTGATCTCAAGAAGCTAATTTGGATCATTTTGATAGAGCCATTATACATTCATCCCAAGGTGCTTTTGTGGGGACTGAAAGGTCATCTTGACTTTATTATCGGAAAAGGTGGATGGGGACAAATGATCCGGACTGGATTTAAAACTGCAGAAGAAAGGAAAACGATTGAAGCCCAAGCTGAAAAAAGCCTATGAAAAATCTAACATTGATCGCTCTTGTTCTGATTGGATCTTTTGGTTTCAGCCTTGCGCAGGATAATTTTGATCCGGATCAGCTTTTTTATGAAGCTAGAACTTTGATCCTCGATGGAAAATATCAGGAAGGACGATCCATAGCATTCAGGGCTTTGAGTAAATATCCTGAGTATGCAGATATTTTAATACTTGTGGGACGAAGCTATGCTTGGGAGGGGAAAAACGATTCTGCCAGTATTTATTTGGAGAGGGCCATTGTAGCATCACCGACTTATGCTGATGCCTATGTAGCCTATTTGGATAATTTATCCTGGGGTGAGCAATACCAAAAAGCAGATGAAATCTTGCAAAGGGCGAGGCAGAATTTTGAAGGACAGCTTCCTAATCCTATCAGATACCGAGAGTCCAGATTATTGTATTATCAAGAAAATTATGATGAAGCCTATACAATAGCCCAGAATCTTTTTGATCAAGGGTTCAAGCAGGAAGGTTTGTTGGGTTATATTCAAAACCTGCAGAGGTTAAGAAGAAATTCTGCTTTGGGAGTGACCTATGATTACGATACATTTCAGGGTGAAATCAGTCCTTGGCACACTTGGTCAGTTTATGGAAGGACAAGAACAAACTTGACAGGTTCATTGATAGCCAGGGTAACCCAAAGCTCTCGATTTGATGGGTTTGGAACATTGTATGAATTAGATGCATATCCCTCACTCGGCAAAAGCTCCTATGCTTATTTAAACATTGGTGGATCAAGCGCATCTTTCTTTCCTAAATTAAGAATGGGTGCATCCATTTATTTTAACTTACCTAAAGCCTGGGAAATCGATGGTGGATACCGTTATCTGGGTTTTTCGGAAGTGACCCATATTTTGACGGGTTCACTGGGGAAATATGTGGGGAGTTGGTGGTTGAACTTCAGGGTCAATGTGGTGCCCTCTGCTAATAATGGCACAAGTACCTCAGGTAATTTTCAGGCCAGGTACTATTTCAAAACCGCAGAAGATTTCTTTTCATTACAGTTGAGTACTGGAGTTTCTCCTGATGAGGAAAGCAGAGATCAATCCCAGCTATTAAACTCATACCGAGCAAGACTTGGCTATCAGCAATTAATAAGTCCTCGATTGATGATTTTTGGGTTTACTGGGTATAGTAGGGATGAATTAGCAGCAGACCGATTTAGAAATAATATTAACATTTCAGTAGGCACTGAATATAGATTCTAATTATGGGACAGGAATTAAAGCTCTTTTTTCTTCGCCTTTGGCCGTTCTTTTTGATCTTGGTTGTGGTCCCTGGTCTAAGTTTTGGAGTCTGGTGGTTAGAGTCAAAAAAGGATCTCTCAGTCTTGGTTATTGATAAAACAGTTCCTAACTCTACTTTAAGAGAGCATAAGGCACTATTTTGGGCTCTGGAATATGATAAATATGTAAAAAAAGACGGCTTCTATTACGATAGAAAGAAAGACTATTTAGGTTTTTTCCCTTCCGAGATTCAGGAAGAAATTGGAGAAGTAAAAGACTTGATTCAGCCTATCAAGCTTAATTTGGAAAAGCTTGTTCAGGATCATGAGTTGTTTTACTATGCAGATACTTATGGGGTGTATGAAAACAATTTTTTCGCAAATCAAAGCAAAAGTAATGAAAGAAGTAATAAGATATATGGTGGTCTAAATCAAGCAGATATAGATTTATTGACTCTTGCAAAGGCAAATGAAAAAAGTATTGTCGCAGAGTTTAATACCATGGCCTCGCCAACTCTGAAATCAATTCGATCCCAATTTGAACGCCTGATGGGCTTGAAATGGACAGGCTGGATAGGGAGGTATTTCGATGAACTTGATTCGGCTCAAAACTCCGATTTACCTCAGTGGTTGATCAGTAATTATAGAAAGCAAAATTCCAATCAGTGGGAATTCAGAGGCCCGGGGATGGTTTTTATTAATGAGCTTGGAAAAATTGAAATCTTTGTGGCAAATGAGGATTTTACAAATAATACCCCATTAATTAGAACCCAAAAAGTAAATAAGCACGGTTTCAGTCTTCCCGAAGTAGTACCCTATCCTGATTGGTTTGATGTAGTTTTAATTGAAAGAGATTATCAGGTAATATCTTATTTCGACATAGGGGCAACCAATCAAGGTCTAGAACGATTGAGAGAAATGGGCCTTCCAAGATTTTTTCCTGCTGCTGTTTTTAAACCTAATGGTAAAGGAGAAATTTATTATATGTCCGGTGATTTCTCAGATATACAGGGTGATTTAGGCGCTGCTAGATTTAAAGGGCTGCCATTTTTCTATAGAGGGCTTTATGTAGCTTCTGATTACAGAGATAGACAGAGTTTTTTCTGGAATTACTATCTTCCACTGACTAGGCAAATTTTAAAAAGAACCCACCAAAAACAGAATTAATTGCTAGCCAAATTAGGCGGAGGCAAGAGTTTTCTGGTTTGGATCATGTAATTGTTTTTGTTCTTGAAATCCTCAAACTCCCCAATCATTTGTGTTAAATCATCTGGTGAATTGATTGGGTCAATATTTAACTGATCCGAAACTTTAAACAATTGACCATCAGAGAGAAACAATTCACCATGGATATACTCCATCAACTGATTTTTGTTTCTCATCAAAGGCATAGCAATTCGGGATTGAAAATTCCTTGTAGTATCCAACACCTGCCCCTGCCAAGTAACTTGCTCAGGTAATTGTATTCCTACTTGAGCTTCCAAAAAGGCTAAAATACTTGGAGTGATTTCATAATGACTAGTCACTCCTTTGAAGTAATCTGTTCGCTCCAAAAGTGGAGAGTAAATAATCAAAGGTACGTGAAATCTATCCAGTCTTGAGGACATAGGAATTTCAGGCAGACGATGATCACCCGTGATTATAAATATCGTATTGGAAAACTCAGGTCTTTTTTTGTATTCATTGATAAACTCTTTTACAGCATCATCTGCGTATAAAACAGTCATGTATATATCCTCATAAGCCAAATAAGAGTCAAATTCCGAAGGATTCAGATTAAGATAATCTCTTAGGTGGGTTCTGAGCTTCTCACTATAGAATGGCCTTTCCGGAACAATATAGGGGTCATGAGAGGTTTGGGTTTGAAATATTCTGACTTGAGGTTGGGTCACCGTTTCGGGTAATTTTTCCAGCCCATTTCTAAAGAGTTCTTTGTCAGCATAGCCCCAGGAAAAATTCCCGGAAGAAGGAGCTCTTGGATATTTAGGATCAAATAATTTTTCATCTACAAACTGAACAGGCTGCTGATAATCGATAAAATCTCCAACATGGTCAAAGTTTTTATCTGCTCCAATAAAGTATCTGATTTCATATCCATTATCCCTCAGTACACTGAGAAGAGTTTCATGATAAGGAAATTCATCATACAATTCCAAAAAACCCTTTGCTCCGAACGGTAAACCACCAAATACTCCCGGTTGCAGCCCAAAAGTACGACCTGTAGAAGAAAGAGCATTCAACCAAACCAAACTATGCTGCTCAAGAGAATCTAAAAAAGGCGTAAAACTACCTAAATATGCATCTCTTCCTGAATAGGCTTTTCCAAAACTCTCCAGGAATATAAACACCAAATCAGGAGCTTGATCCAAGGAATCAAAATAGGGACTTAATACATCCGGATATTCAGCTTTGTGCAAAAAAGGATAGGAGTCACTGGTAAATTCTTTTTTTACAATCAAATCATCTTTTCCCGATCTTAAATAAAAATCAAAGTAATACTCTCCACCATACATCCAATAATCGAATGATGACTCTGCCAGAAACTGACTTTTATTGAGTTTAATGTTTTGCTCCACTTCGGTAGACGAAGCCTCTTCAGCCAAATCAAATGTGATAAAGGAAAATACTCCAATGCCTAAAATTGCAGAGAAAATAGTATAGGTTTGAAGTGAAAAATGGAAAAATCTTGTTCCAAAGTGAAATAGCGCTAAAAGCAGTGAAAAAATCACTATTCCCCCAAACACTGAAATTAAATTCAATTGTCCTGATGCCTGAACGGTAAGAATTAAGTCATTCCAGTTATAGGCAAAAAGGTCCTTACCAAGAGGTAGTAAAGTCTTAATGAAGTAAAAGATCAATGCTACCTGAACAATTACGACAATGGTCAAGGCAATTTGTAAGAGGACTTTGGCCAAAGTCCTGGATAGTAGTGAAAATAAAACATATAGAGTGAAAAAAATCCCTAGAAGATAAAGACTCCAAGCTATATCCGATAAAAAACTACCGCTAATAACATCAGTTGGAGTTAGATTTAAGACATGATTTTGAAAAACTAAATAAAGCTCCAAAGCTCTTAGGATTATCATTATAATAATGAAAATCAAGGCCATACCCCAGAAATTTTTGAGAGTTTGACGCAGTCTATAGGGTAATGTGGATCTTATGGATGCCTTTTGAGACATAACAAAAACTATAATAATTTAGGATGACGGGGAAAATATAGGGTAAAATCGGGTATCTTCAAGGTCTCAAATCACTAATATGAGTAAATCGAATCTTCTTATAGAGTTATATTCTAATTTAAGCACCACCGGTGCACTTACATTTAGTTCTAAAGCTTTGGTAAACAAAATGATTTCCCAAGCGGATCTATCTGAGTCCAAATTAATTGTCGAAATGGGAGGCGGGGATGGAAGTATCACCCAAGGAATTTTCAATCGCATGCGTCCTGATGCTGAGCTTTTGGTATTCGAAATCAACCCTTCCTTTTGCGAAGCTATGAAAAAACAGTTTCCCCAGAAAAATATCAGGATTATTAATGATTCTGCCGGAAACTTAGATAAATATTTGGATGGTCGAAAAGTCGACTTTATCTTTTCATCCTTGCCTTTTTCATTCCTATCCAAGGAAGTGACAGATGAAATTTTAAGTCAGTCTAAAAATGCATTGGCCAATGGAGGAGCGTTTATTCAGATTTGCTATTCCTATTTATTAAAAAAATTGTTCCAAAAGTATTTCGGAAAGGTGCAAGCCAGTTTTACTATCAAAAACCTCCCCCCAGCATTTGTGATGGTCTGCCAATAGTGACAAACTACCTTTAATTTTAGGTTAAAGTAGTTTGCCTATTCGATTTTACTAATTCTCCGATCTTTTTCATGGATATTTTAAAAGAAGCCATTTTGGAAATGAGTAGACTTCGGGCAGAAAAAAGTTTTTGTCCATCAGAAGTGGTACGTGTGATGTACCCAGAATCCTGGAGGCATTTTCTTACAGAAGTCAGAGAAAAAGCCTGGGAAATGTATTTGGATGGTGAGATTCATCTTAGCCAAAATGGAAAAAGCTTGAATAAAGAAGAAAAACCCATTGGTCCAATAAGAATTTCGAAACCAATTTCAGAAGGAGGTTGTTGACCTGTAAACTTTAATATGATGAACGAACTTCAACTTCCGAAAACCACAGTTTCCATACCGGATGGCCTTTCCTTGATTACTCTTGGAGCAGGATGTTTCTGGTGTACGGAAGCAGTCTTTCAGAGACTGGAAGGAGTGGAGCAAGTGGTTTCCGGGTATTCGGGGGGATTCGTGGAAAATCCAACTTATAGAGAAATCTGTTCCGCAACTACAGGGCATGCCGAGGTAATTCAGGTTTATTTTGATCCAAAAAAAATCAGTTTGGAGCTGATATTAGAAGTTTTTTGGGCAACCCATGATCCAACCACATTGAATAGGCAGGGTGCCGATGTAGGTCCTCAATATCGTTCCGCTATATTCTTCCATGATGAGGAGCAAGGAAGAATTGCGTCAGACTTGAAAGCTAAACTTAACCAAGAGCAAGTTTTTGATAATCCTATTGTGACAGAGGTAACAGCTTTTACAAATTTTTATAAGGCCGAAAATTACCATCAGGATTATTACAACCAAAATGGTTATCAGCCTTATTGTCAGTTTGTTGTCAAACCTAAAGTAGACAAATTGAAAAAATTCTTTTCGGATCATTTAAAGAGCTAATCACTTTTTTAAAGGGTCAGATTTTAAAAACTATTCAGATTTCAGCTCAGAAAAGCGTATTTTTGCTGAATTTAACCTAAAGAAAACGAATGAAGAGAACCAGAGCACAGGAATCCAGAGCAGCTATTGAGCGACTTTATATCACCATGAGACATCTTTTTACCAGAGGTAGCTATAAGCCAATGGGAGTTTCTGGTGAAAGTTTGGTACAATCACTTATGGTTTTGAGTCCAGAAATTTATGGAACAATTACAAATCCTGAAAAAGTAGAACTAGACGGACTCCTTTATGTGATGGAAAGACTTCCTCGGGGAATTGAAGAATGTCGACTAGTTAGATTGATCAGTAGAGAAGGTTTAGAAACATCTCATCTAAGTCCAATAGTACCTCCCAAAAGAAAGAGAAACTGCTACCGACTGGATGAACAAGTGATGTATGTGGAGATGACGAGAGGCCGCTCTGATATTTACGATATTCTAACTCACTTGACCTTTTTATATATAGAATCCAATAAGATTTATAATAACAGTACTGATCCAAAGGGAAAAATTTCCTTAAACTGGACCATGCTGGAAGATGTGGTAAAAAAAGAATCAGCAGGAGAGGATTTTGACAGAGAGGCAGCAGCAGCTTATTTAAGCCATTTGATTGGTAGAACTTTCGAAGAAACAGTTGCTGCAGTCGATAAATTTGAAAGAAGCTCAAATTCCAATAGCCTTTTCTCTATAGTTTACCATATGGGTAAATTGGCTTTGGAAGAAGCCAAGCACAATCATGATCGTGAGATATCTTTCTCAGCTACTTTGAGAGAGCGAATTGGTCATCACGTTTATGGCGAGCTTTGGGCAAATAAAATCAAAATGACCTTGGATAAACTGGACTTGCTTAAGCGTCCGATTCATGTCATTTCAGCCAATTTACATTCAGTTTTGAATACCATTTATGCCCCGCAGAAACTAGGTTCAAAGACCTATGAGGACATAGAAAAGGTGGTCATGGACATCTCTGTGAATGCAAAAGGGAATCATGGCAAGGCTATTTATGATTATGCTACTAAACATGGTTTTGTAGATATTCCGGACGAATCCGGAACCAATATTGGCGCACAAATTATTGATACTGCTCTGCTTGAAAAGGCTGAAATCATACCCGGCATTGAATTGCCTAAAGAAAAAGAAAAAAGACCCGTTTTTGTGGTGATGGATTATGCCTTTGGTGAGCAGGCTTATGAATGTTTTGATGAGCTGTTGAAGCCATACAAAAAGGGAGATAAGGAATTACCTCTCAATATCGTCTCTACCTCTATCATGGGTAAAGCAGGCATATTATATGGAGGTAAAGGAGACTTAATGATTCCTGATGCACATGTTTTCGAGGGGACTGCCGATAATTACCCTTTCAAAAACGAGTTGAAAAAGTCAGATTTTGAAGGTTTTGGACTTGGTGTTTACAGTGGAAGTATGGTCACTGTATTGGGTACATCCTTGCAGAATAAGGATATCCTAAAATACTTTATGGAATCTTCCTGGAATGCTGTTGGTCTGGAAATGGAAGGAGCACATTATCAGAAAGCTATTCAATCTGCTTCTAAAATCAGAAAAAGCATCAAGTCTAATGTAAAGGTCCTTTATGCTTATTATGCCTCTGATAATCCTTTGGAAACAGGAAGTACTTTAGCTTCTGGCGCATTGGGCATGGAAGGAGTAAGGCCCACTTACTTAATTACCTACAAGATTTTGGAAAAGCTATTTATGTGATAAGCTAAGGCTGGTTGTAGCAACCAGCCTTTTTCTTTCGTATAAATTTTTAAAGCTATCTATATGAAATCCTTATTTTTATCAGCCTTTTGTTCATTAGTCCTTTTACTGCTGTATTCTTGCGAAAATGAGGGGAATTCTGAATTACTTGTTTATTATTATGAGCAGACTAGTTGTTCAGATCCTTGGGTAAATTCGTATTATGATTCAAAAGAGCTCAAATCAGCAGTTATGAGCTATCTTTCCGATCAAGGAATAAGACCTGTTGATTTCTTGTTTTTAAGCGCAGATGGGATCCAACAAATTTGCTCTGCTTGTTCGTGTTCTACTGGAAATCGAATCTGGATCAAAGCGCCAATGAGATTTGAAGGACGTCTTTTAAAGTTAGGTTTTTTGAAAACTCCCTAGTTCTTACTCCTCCTTTTCAACTCTTGTGGAGTGCAACATATCCAGTCTCCATCCTTCGGGGCCTTTTACAGCTGTTGCACTTTCCAGCCATCTTATTTCTCTGACAACTTCACCATTCAATGAAATTGTGGCGAAATTATGATAAGCTATCCATGCTCTATTGTCTTCAATTTTGGTTTCAATAAACTCAAACCTGTTGACTCGGGTAGGAGGGTTTGGATTTTGTTTGGCCCTGTCGAAATAATTTAAAATAGTTGGGATATCCCATACTTCGCCTTGTTCCAACAGTATAAAATCACCTGTATAGTAGTCCTTTAATTTTTCAGATTGAAAGGAAGAAAAAAGATCATCAAAGGAGTTTTGAATTAAATCTTGAATCTGTTTTTCTTCATTCTGAGTTTGACTAAAAGCAGAAAGGCATATCAAACTCAGAAAAAGAGTAAAAAGAATTAATTTTTTCATAGTCAAAGAGAATTTAGTATAAAAATGCAGCTGTCTCAAAATGCACTGAGATTCTACGTAATAAATCAGGACTAATTGAGACAGCACAGAGGTATTATTGCAAATTAGAATTGATAGGAGGAGGGCCATCAGGAACGAAGCCTTTGTAGACATAGTCACCTTTTTTCTCCTTAAATTCAGTTTTTACGGACTCTACTAATTCAGGGTTTTGGAATAAATCTACCATTGTCATAGATAGTGCCTTAGCAGCATAAGCCATTCCCTTATGACCAATGGACATTCCTCCGGCAGCTACAACCGCCCATGAATGCCATGGAGTACCATTGGGTGCAGTAGTGGCAGATAGACGGATAGTAGGAACTACCCAGCTGACATCACCCACGTCTGTGCTTCCTCCCATACTATGTTCTGCTGTTTCTTCCATGGGTTCGATTTTGGAGACCAAACCAATTTGAGGTTTTCCAGTAGCCTCTTGGATCTTTTTCGCGAAGTTTTGCTCCTCTTCGGTATAGCTGATAGAGCCTAGGTTCTCAAGATTTTTCTGAAGCGCTGCTGAGCCGGTTCTATTGACTAAAACCTCATGCACCCCTGAAATCAAATTGACCTTATAATCTACATTAGCCAGAATAGCAGCTCCTTCAGCCATTTCTTCTACACGCTTCCATACAGGCACTAATCCCTCCCGACTGCTGTCTCTTACTCTTACCCAAATTCTGCTATAATCAGGAACAACATTTACAACCTGGCCAGCATCTTGAATATGATAATGGATTCTAACAGTAGGTTTGATATGCTCACGATAATAATTAATTCCGGAAGTGTATAGTTCTAGAGCATCACTGGCACTTCTTCCATTCCAAGGATCGGCAGAAGCGTGTGCAGCCTGACCAAAAAACTCAACTTGAAAATCCACTAGAGCCAGTCCTTTCTGAACAGCGGCTTTTGTTTCGGCAGCAGGATGCCAATCCATCACTACATCTACATCGTTAAAAAGTCCTGCTCTCACCATCCATAATTTTCCAAAGAACTTTTCTTCAGCAGGAGTGCCATAAAATCGGACTGTTCCTTTAATTTTTCCTTGATCTATCAAGTCTTTAATGGAAGCTGCTGCTCCTAATGAAGCAACTCCAAATAGATTGTGCCCACAACCATGGCCAGGAGCTCCTTCATTTAAAGGGCTTTTGTAAGGAACCTTGTTTTGAGATAATCCGGGTAAAGCATCAAATTCACCTAATATGCCGATCACCGGAGATCCAGAACCATATTCAGCAACAAATGCCGTAGGTATTTCGGCCACACCTCTTGTCACTCTGAACCCTAGTTCTTCCGCATAATCAGCCAAGGCTTTAGCTGATTGAGTTTCTCTAAAAGCGATTTCTTCAAAGGACCAAATCCTATCGCTCAGGTCAGTGAGTGCATCAAATCTTTGATCTACGGAGGCTTTGACTTCTTCCTTTAATGGGTTGGGTTTCACCTTCTTTTGAGCAAAAGAAATATTGCTCAAGCTTAAAGTGAATATAGCAGTTGTAATTGCTAGGTAATTGTATTTCATCTGTTTATAATTTGTTTTTCAGTGGTCAGATGGAATGCCCTACCCCGATTTATCGGGGCATCCCCTTCCTGATCCGCCGCGGCGGACGGGACAAGTTGTGTGAGATTTATTCTCATGGGCATTTTATTTATTTATCTATTTAATTTTTGATGTGTTTCTACTAAAATCCTTCCCGTCATTCGGAGGGACAGGCCCTCGCATCTTTTAATGAAGTATTTCCAATTATTTCTAATGTTAATTTCTACCCATCCGCCGCAGCGGACAAGTTCTTGCTGGCATTGAGATATCGTTTCTAAATGAATCAATTGCGCCAGCGCAAGGGTAAATCTCTTTATCATTTATACCATGGGTTGCACCCAGGCCTGCCTGACACAGGCGGGGCTAATACATTTCGCTCCTTCAGTGCTTTTGATATAGGTTTAAATTAAAGTTTATTTCGCCAAAGGCGTATTTCTAGTTATTTCAATTGTATTTCTTTTAAAATCCCCCTTGCCCCCTTTTAACCCGAAATATGCAGTAGACTTCTTATTACGAGTCCAAACCGCTTCAAAATCAATCGCTTTGCTGTATTTAGCTCAATCACCGTAGCGGTGCTATGCTTCATTCTCCGCCTCAGGCGGATTGATTTTATTGCGGTTTGACCTCTCACTACAGATTCTAATGCATAATCCGGGTTTAATTTTTCTCACTTCGCCGAAATTTGTAGAAAGGTCCAAAGGGGGAATTGATCCGTATCTCGCCGAAGGCATATTTTAATTGTATTATTTAAAATCTACCAAGCAATTCCATAGTCATCTCCATAATTGGAGCTTCCTCCCCAGAAACTGCCGTGTTTCCAGTCAAACCAAATGGCATTGATAGGTCCGGAAGTTCTTGGCCAGAAATCCATGATATAGCCCTTTTTCATTAAATCTGCTCTAATCCAGGTAGGTGTATCATCTCTCAATGACATGGCGCCTGGTTTAATCTCATGAGCCCCGAAAGAACTTTGCATTTGGTAAGAATTGATATTTGCAGCCTCTGCAGCTTCCTGCACATCCATGTCAAATTCTACAATGTTTAGGAAATATTGTAGGAGGTTTTGGTCTTGAGAGTCTCCACCTTGAACCGCAAATGATAAAAATGGCTTTCCATCTTTTAAAGCTAGGCTTGGAGTAAGAGTAACTCTTGGTCTTTTTCCTGGCTCAGGTAAGTTATAAGGATTTAATTTTTCGTCTAATACAAAGCTTTGCATACGCTGAGAAAGTCCAACGCCTGTATTCCCTGCAATCACGGCCGGAACCCATCCACCACTTGGAGTTACAGAAACTACCCAACCATCTGCATCTGCTGCTTGAATAGAAGTGGTGCCACTTTGAAATTCCTGTAAAAACGGATCATTTGGACCCTGAATTGGCATTCCAGGATTATTGATCGCCATTGAATTATCGGAATTATTCAATAGACTTTTAAACGGATTACTTCCTCCCTGAAAAGGGTAAGGATCACCAGCCTTGATGGTTGGATCGTTTTTATCTTTGATTAGCTTGGCTCTTTCTTTGGCATATTCCTTGGAAAGAAGACCTTTTATTGGACTTCTAGGCTCGAATGCTGGGTCTGAATAATAAAAGTCCCTATCAGCAAAAGCCAAATTCATCGCTTGGTAAATCGTATGGATATATTCGGATGAATTATAGCCCATTGATTTCAGGTCAAAGTTTTCGAGGATATTTAAACTTTGTAACAAAGCTGGACCCTGAGTCCATTCTTGAAGTTTATAGACGTCTATACCTTTGTAATTCACAGACAAAGGGTCCTCAATTTTCACTTTCCAATTAGCTAAATCTTCTTCTGTGAACAAGCCGCCCTGCTCTTGAGTACCTCTAACAATTTCTTTTCCAATATCTCCCCTGTAGAATCTATCATTAGCCGCATAAATGGCCTCTTTTCTTGATTTCCCATTTGCCAAAGCCTCTTTTTCGGCATTCACCAATTTCTGTAATGTTTGGAAAAGATCTTCCTGAACGAACATTTCACCCGCTTCAGGTCCTTCTCTGTCTTCTCCTAAGTGAGGTAAAAATATCTTTTTGGAATAAGGCCATTGCTTGATTCGCTCTTTTCCGCTTTCTATGCTATTGGCTGTTTGTGCCTCTATAGGATATCCTTTTGCGAGTTGCATGGCAGGTTTTAAAACCTGCTCCAAACTCATGCTTCCATATTCAGCCAACATGGTCATCAAACCTCCAGGTGTGCCGGGAGTAGTTGCTGCTAATGGACCATATGCAGGCGGGTAATCCATTCCTTTAGATTTGTAAAAATCTACTGTTGCTCCTGTGGGAGCCACTCCCATTGCATTGATAGCAATTACTTTCTTTAGACCCGGGTGATAAATTAAAGCTTGAGTTTCTCCACCCCAAGAAAGCACATCCCACATGGTAGCTGTAGCAGCAAGCATAGCACAGGCAGCATCTACTGCATTTCCTCCTTGCTGAAAGATAGTGGCACCTGCAGTGGCTGCCAAAGGTTTACCAGTGATTGCCATCCAGTTTTTACCATGTAAAACAGGCTTGTTGGTTGGAGTTTGACCTGGAGCTAAACCCGGAAGACTTTGCCCCATAACTGCTATTGGAAATAGAGCAAGGACGATCAGTATCAGTTTTTTCATATGATTTCTATTTGTTTTTTAAAGGCCATTACCTGTCCCGATAATCGGGATGGAATCCCTGCCTACGGCAGGCAGGTTGCATATTTTCACCAATACATCGGCTCATCCCGGTGTTTGTCACCTCCGACATGTTCAATTTCATTTGGTTAAGGATTTTTTTCATCCAAATCATCCAGAAGCTGGCTCATGATGGGCCTGAATCCAGGAAATTGGGAATTGTATTGGGTGAATAGTTTGAAAATAGCATTGGGGTCTTTGATATTTAGACTATTATCCTCAGCAAAGTCTTCCATTTTCTCGGCATTTTCACCAAAAATCAGGAAGAACTTCTTTCTATTCTTAGGTACTTCGATCACATTTTTACCCACGAGATAATAGTAAATATTTCTTTTAATGATCTGATCATTTCGCTGACCTACCATCAAGGCTGTATTATAATTGGATTCTTTGAAAATTGCCATAGTTCTTCGCATGAGTGGTAATTCTCCATCTACTAAAACTTCAAAAAAACCAGAAATTGGACTTCCTTCATCTCTGAAATCCATTCCATTGACAAAGTATCTTGGAACTCTGTGGGTAGAATCCACCCAAACTATATTCTGAATTCTTAAACCAGGCATGACGGAAACGAGATTATTTTCCGGCTCCATCAATTCAAACATATTCGAGACAATATTATATCGTACCCGAAACCCTTCAAGCATTTGCTGATCTCTGTAGAGTAGGATGGAGGCTGAATTCCATTTGGGATCTAAATAATTGTTCCCTTCCAATTTTTTAGGTTCAGGCGCTATACCATACACCATATTGCCACCAATGAAATTAGGACGCTCATTGATGAGTCTCAAAATATTATCGGATCTAATCGTTTTCTGTAGTGCGGCTCCGCTTCCTTCCGCTCCAAATCGCACCAAAAACAAATCCCCGAGATCTGTATCTTTTTGAAGGTTTACTACTCGCTCCAAGCGATTATATCCTTCAAAGTTGAGAGAAAGGGTGTACTTATCTTCTGGTAAATCTTTGAATTCAAAATTACCACCGGCTACACTTACCCTCCCATAGGCAGTTCCTCTAAGAGTAACACTGACTCCATCGAGATAATTATTGGATTCTGAATCCAAAACTCTTCCGGACAGCGTAAAATTTTGAGCACTTGCGCAAAAAATGCACACAAAAAATAAGATGCAGGATATGAATAATTTTGGGAATAATTTCATTGTATTAGTTACATATAGTGGGAATATGAAATATAGGAAAATCATAGGTCCTGATCAACAGTTCAAAAAGTATGGAGGAAATTTTAAGACTACATGCTATAATCTTTTGCAAATTGGCATACCTAGGGAATTAGAGTTATATTTGGAAAGGTTCGGCCTAAAGTTTTTAATCATTAAATAATCCCAAATTGGATTTCTCATCATTTAATTTCGAATCTTCTTTACAAGAAGGATTGGATGCAATGGGTTTTGATCAACCCACACCTATACAAGAAAAAGCAATTCCTGTCATTATAGAAGGTAAAGATTTAATCGCCTGCGCTCAGACAGGAACTGGTAAAACAGCTGCTTTCATTCTGCCTGTACTGAACAAAATAAGTAAGTCTGGCTCCAATAATTTAAATACCCTAATTTTAGCACCTACCCGGGAGCTAGCCATTCAAATAGACCAGCAAATACAAGGCTTTGCCTATTTCTTGGGAATAAGTTCGATCCCAGTATATGGAGGAGGAGATGGCTTGGTTTGGGAGCAGCAAAAAAAGGCTCTTGAAACGGGAGCGGAAATTGTGGTTGCTACCCCTGGAAGACTCATTGCGCTATTGGCGGGAGGAAAAATAGATCTCAGCTCTTTGGAACACTTGATTTTGGATGAAGCTGACAGGATGATGGATATGGGTTTTTCAGACGATATTCTAAAAATCGTGAATTATCTGCCCAAAAACAGGCAAACAATCCTGTTTTCAGCTACTATGCCTCCAAAAATCAGAAGCTTCAGCATGAAGATTTTGAATAAGCCTGAGGAGATTTCAATTGCTATTGGAAAAACAGCTACTGGAGTTACTCAGTCCATGTATTCAGTATATGATACCCAAAAAGAGGATTTGGTATCCCATATATTATCTCAAAAAAACTATGAAGCAGTAATCATCTTTGCCTCAACAAAGGATAAGGTGAAAGCTCTTTATAAGGCATTGAAGAAAAAGTTTGATGTGGAAGCTTTTCACTCTGATTTGGAGCAGCTTGAGCGCGAAAAGATCATGTCTGCTTTTAAAAACAGAGCTGTAAAAATCTTAGTCGGAACGGATATTATTTCAAGAGGAATTGATGTGGTAGGTATTGAGTTGGTTATCAATTACGATACCCCAAGTGATCCTGAAGATTATGTGCATAGAGTGGGAAGAACTGCTAGAGCAGATATGGAAGGCGAGGCCATCACTTTTGTAAATCCTAAAGACCAATACAAGTTTGTTAGAATTGAAAACCTGATTGGTATGGAAGTAACTCAAGTGCCTCTTCCAGAAGGATTTGAAAAAGGACCAGATTATAGTCGAGAGCCAAAGAAAAAATCTGGAGATTCTTTTAAATCAAAAAATAAGAAGTCAGGATTCTCAAAGAATAAAGGAGGTTTTAAGGTTAATCCTCATAAAAAGAGAGAGAATTTTGATTCCTCTGCATCCACATCAACTGGAACTCCTCAAGAGAAAAAAAGTACGTCTAATAAGCCAGGAAAATTTGGACCAAGAAAAAATGTGATTGATGACGAAGGCTAAGATTTAGCTTTTTTTAGTGATATTTTCAGTCAACAGCTACTCATATGATCAAGGAATTAATTGAATTATTTGAACGAGATTTAAAAAGATTAGAGAAAGAATTAAAGGCTTTTAAGAAGGAAGAAAATCTTTGGAAAACTCAGGGAGGAATTAGTAATACAGCAGGAAATCTGATCCTTCATTTAAATGGAAATTTGCGAGCCTTTATTTGTAAAGAAATAGGTGGATTCGATTACACCAGGGATAGAGATTTTGAGTTTGCAGGAAAAGGTGTTTCCAGAGAAAAAATGGGAGCTGAGATTGAATTGGTTTCTAAGCAATTAGTAGCAAGTCTGGAAGGGTTAAATGAGGAAACTTTAAATCAATCTTATCCTGAAGAAAAATTTGGGTATCCTATGACTTATGGCTTTTTCTTGATGCACCTTTATGGTCATTTTAATTATCATTTAGGTCAGATCAACTATTTAAGGAGAATTTTGGAAGGATAATTTGAGTCCAAAATAAACTTGTCATTAAATCAAGACGCCCTGCTGAATAGCAAGGCGTTTTTATTATTATCTAATCTCTTATGAATTTTTTAGTATAGCATCCTAAAGCGAATAGTTCCCGGAATTGTTTTAAGTGCTTCAATCGCATCCGAAGAATAGGCCTTGTCAATATCAGTGATTACGTAGCCTATTTTTTCATTTGTCTTCAAGTATTGACCAACAATATTGATCTCAAAGTTCGCCAAAATCTGATTGATTTTCGCCAATACTCCTGGCTCATTTTGGTGAATATGGATCAGTCTATGAGCATCTTTCAGGAACGGTAATTGGATGTTAGGGAAATTAACTGAGTTGAAAGTATTCCCCGTATTGATATACTCCATGATTTTACCAGGAACAAATCGAGCGATATTTTCCTGAGCCTCCAAGGTACTTCCTCCAATGTGTGGAGTTAGAATAGTATTTGGAAGGCCGATCAATTCAGAAACAAAAGGCTCACTATTGTTCTTTGGTTCCTCTGGGAAAACATCAACTGCACAGCCTCTCAAATGGCCGCTTTCCATTGCCTCTTTCAGTGCTTCAATTTCTACAACATGCCCTCTACTTAAATTGACCAAAATTGCACCCTTTTTCATCTTTTGGATTCTCTTTTTGTCCAAGAGGCAATTGTTGTCTTTTCGACCGTCCACATGGAGAGAAACAATATCACAGGTTTCCAGTAGCTGGTCTAAAGAGTCTAGTTTTGTTGCATTTCCAAGGGCTAGTTTTTCTATTACATCATAATAGAAAACATTCATACCCATGTTTTCTGCCAAAACTGAAAGTTGGGCACCGATATTTCCGTAGCCTACGATTCCTAACTTTTTACCCCTGATTTCAAAGCTTCCGCTAGCAGACTTATCCCACTTCCCCTGATGCATATTGACTGATTTATCAAAAAATCCACGCATCAAGAAAATGATTTCTGCGATAGCCATTTCTACTACAGAACGGGTATTGCTAAAAGGCGCATTGAATACAGCAATTCCTTTTTCCTGACAGGTTTCCAGGTCAATTTGGTTAGTCCCTATACAAAAGGCTCCAATGGCAATCAGACGATTGGCATTTTCCAATACCTTTTTGGTCACGTTAGTCTTAGACCTGATTCCAAGAATAGATACATTTTGAATTTTCTCACAAAGCTCTTCTTCACTCATTGCTGAGCTTACAACTTCAACCTGGTATCCTTCTTCTTTTAATAACTCGACTCCTATTGGATGAACGTTTTCAAGCAGCAATACCTTGATTCTGCTTTTGGGATAAGAAAACTTGGTATTGAGCTTATTGATGTATAAAATCTCATCCAAACTAGGGGCCACGTGATCTGCCTGAGAAGCTACTTTCGGGCGATGTACATTCTCTGTGAAAGCATAGAATTTATTCGCCAAACCAGAAGCTTTGATTTCATAGTCGGTATACCCATCACCTATCACATAGATATCGCCTTCCAAATTGATCTTTTTAATGGTTTCTGCCTTGCCGTTGTTTTTGGATAGGGGATTATCTCTATTGAAGTCTACGATCTTTCCAGACTCATCGTAGACGAATTCATTGGCAAATACATTCTCCTTTTTGATACCATAATCAGCTACAATCGGAATTATGAAATCCTTGAATCCATTGGAAATTATGAATATATCATCTGCGTTTTCCTGTAAAAACTCCTTATTCCTTTCGAAGGATTTAGATACTTTCTTTTTCAAAGCATCAATCAAGTCTGAAATCTGAGCTTTGTTTGCTTTGAGAATATCCAATCTTAGCTCCAAACTTTCGCGGAAAGTCACCGAGCCCTCCATCCCTTTATCTGTAATATCTTTGATGGCCTGAAGTTTTTCTTCCGCTTTTGGATCGCCACTAAGAGAGATTTCGCCCAAAATATCCAGGGCTTCTACCTGAGTAAAGGTACTGTCAAAATCGATGATGAATTTTTTGGTTTGAGACATGTGCAGGGTCTTATTGAGAATTCTCTGTAAAATTAGCGTATTGTTAAAAAAATTGAAGTTTTATTAGAGATTTTGTTTCAAATACTTTTGAAAGTAGAATTTTCCGCAATCGATTGTGTGGTTTTAAATAAAATAGAGGCTGATTTCTTTGAATCAAAACAAGCATATTAAATTTTTATACTGCGTTCTTTCATTCTATTTTTACAGTAAAATATTCAGTTATGCATAAGTCAACTATCTACGCACTTTTAATCGGACTATGTTTTATCAGTCTTTCTTGCTCTAATTCCAAAGATCCGTACGCCAACCTTCCTCAGCATGAAATGGGGAAAGTTGTTGGCGAGGTCGAGTCGGTACCTGGGAAATTTGGAGAAAATATGGACGGAAACCTCCAGCTTACTCAATTAAACTCCATGATTGAAGAAGTAGAAAAGAATGGATCTTACGAAGGAGTTATTCAAGGCGAAATCAAAGAAGTATGTACCAATAAAGGCTGCTGGTTTTCCATGGATTTACCTAATGGAGAAAGCATGAGAGTTACATTTAAGGATTATGGATTCTTTTTGCCTACTAACAGCCAAGGCTATCCTATAATCATAAAAGGAGTGGCCAATATGGTTGAAACTGATGTGGAAACCCTAAGACATTTTGCTGAAGATCAAGGCAAATCAGAAGAAGAAATAGCAAAAATTACAGAGCCGAAAAGAGAAATCACCTTTGAGGCAAGTTCGGCAATCATTCAGGAGAAAGCGTAAATGGCAATAGCGTTAGATAATCTTCGGGTAGGCAGAAGGTATGTGTTGGTCAATCAAGGGGAGGTTAGAAAACTCGAGATTATGGCTAGGCTTCATGGAGATAACTTTAAGGTGAAAGATCTGGAAACCTTGGAGTATTATACAATTGAAGAGCTTTTGCAATGGGGCAAAGGAAAAGATTATGATTTGGACGAAATCAGATAAATGTAAAAACCGATATCAAATCCATTTCTAAAAATTAAACGCCTCCTTCACAATCAATTGGGGAGGCGTTTTCAGTTTTTGATCAGTGTTTTAATCGATTCAAATTTTTTGTGCTTGAATGAAAAAGAGTTTTGAGAAGTAAGTTAATTTTTAATGCATGGACCGGAATCCCGGCTCATAAATGATTCTCACAAAGCTTCCCAAGCCCCTGTTGGGATTATCTATAGGAATGGCACTGACAATACCTACCATCAGGTTTTCGGCCAAGCCCACCCTCATTTGAGGCCTCAATACGGTATGAAGGTTTCCATCATTCAGCACCTTGTTAATTTCTACGCCTATGAAGTTTCTGGTTCCAGAAATCATGTAATGAAAATTGGAATTGATTTCATATTCAACATGAGATCTACCACCAAACTCTTTTTCGATGCGGGGTCCAGTATAGATTAATGTATGGTAATTAGTTCCCCATCTTTTTGCCGCGATTAGAAATGGATTGAAAATGTTGCCTTTGAAGGTGCCCTCATTTTCCCATCTATCGAATCCTCTCATTTCAAATTCATGGATATAACCCAAGGCCATGGAGATATTTTGTTTTTCCTTGACTAAGAAAGTCCACTGAGTTGCTAGCTTGATCGATTCCAGTCTATTATCCGGTTGACTATTTGGGTTTTCCAAATTCCTAAAGGAATAGAAGGAAAATGGGAGTTCGACCTCGAAACCTAAGCGGTCAATTGGCGCCCATTCGTATTCCACTAAAGCATGGAATTCATCAAAATCTCTTCTGTCATCCATGCCAAAGCCTATGTTCCATTCCTTTTCTCCCTTTCTTGCACCCAAGTCACGGATCAAGTCAATGTAAAGTGGCTCAGCATGGAGAACTTTTGGCTTTTTATGAGAAATATCGGGCTGTTCTACCTCCCGGATAAAAACTGAGTCTAGGTATTGTCTTTCTAATTTAGTACTGTCAGTTTCTGTTTGGCCGTATGCACGCCATGTCAGGCAGAATACAATAGCCGCCGTAAATATTTTTTTCATTATGGTTCCTGTTTAATTTGAGTTTGAAAACTGCCTTAATTAATCAGGATCTATCGGGAGGGGGAGGAGTGAGGGAAAGTAGAGGAGGAAGTGTCTTTTTAACCAAAGACCCATCTTTTTTCTCCAATAAAAATAATTCCGGCTTTAGCGTAATTTCAGGAATCAAACACTGATAAACCTTTAATTTTTTCAGTGATTTGTCTTCTTGATTGGTTCCATTATCGGGGATAACATCCCCATCACCATCTAATATATATTCGAAAATCACTTCGGATATATTATCAATAGGATCATCTAAGTACATTTTAGCATGACCTTCAACGCCTCCTTCATAAAAATTAGCGGAGAGGTTAATAAAATTGATAAGGAGAATGTAGGAAAAAACCCTTACCCATGTTGCATACTTACTAGTTGATCGAACTGACAATTTGATATTCTTTTTCCAGCTGCAAAATTAACGAACTTATTTAGCCTAGGTTGTTAATTTTCATAAAAAGAAGAATGTGCTGGAAGTCACTGACAACTTTTGAATAATTAGTACCTTCGTATTAAATACAAAATGGATATCCGCTTTCTTATCAGTATTGACAAAAATCCGGCTTATTTTCTGCTGAGAGGATCAAAATCAGGCAAGGTCACGGAAGCTTCGCCTGCCAGTATTCTAAGGTTTAAGCAAGAAGATTTTCAGTTTTTTTTCATGCGGCATATTTTAATATGTCTACATAGCTGGAATTTCGGTTGACAACAGCAAAAGCCCTTGCAATAAGTTTATTTCTGATAATATTAAGTGTGCTCATTTTGCTTTTCCCTTCACCGGTTCTTCTCTTGTAATAGGTCTTCATCTCAGTGCTGTATTGGATGGCTGTGCCTGCACATAATGTCAGCAGTGTTTTAATTCTCTTATTCGCCAGCGGACTGGTTTTGGTTCTCCCTCGATAGGATGTACCTGACTGGTTGGGAAACGGTGCTGTTCCTGCATAACTGGCAAACTTTCTCCAGCTATCGAATAGGGTAAACCCTTCTGTTAAGACGATAAGTGCAACAGCTGTCTGTGGGCCTATGCCCTTGATAGAGTTAATCAGCTTATATTGGTTCATTAACAGTTCATCTTTGCGTAAAAGTTTGTCTATTTCTTTCTCTACGGTTTCGATCTGTTTATCTAAACAAGCGATTACTTCGGTATTGGATTTTTGATAGACTTTTAATTTGTTTTCTGAAACTACAGCTTCATATTCTTTGATACGGGTGATGTAAGCTGCTCTGTCTTTTACAAGTCGCTCTCTGTAATTAAACAGCTTTTTGAGATCCTGGATGACCTTTTTGGGAGGAACAGTGGGGATAATCTTCTCCTGCTTTTCATAAAGATATTCAGCTATGTCTTTAGAGTCTGCCTTGTCTGACTTACCTCTTCTTATTCCCAAGGATCGCTTTAATTCAAGTCCTGAGATGATATAAAATGGTAGGGAGTGCTTTTCAAGAAACAAAGCAAGTTCTGAAGAATAAATCCCAGTGGATTCAAATCCGAAAAGCAGTTCTTCTGCGAGTATTAACCCAGAGTTTTCCATTACCCATTCCACCAGCTCCTGGTAACCTTTCTCATTATTTTCAAAGACTGCGTGGCATTGGTTGATCTTCAGATAAGCATCAAGTGTAGATTTACTTACATCGACTCCAATAATTGATTTGAATTTCATAATTTAGACATTGAAGTTTAACAAATGAGAGTTGCGGAAACTAAAACCTTTAACAGGCCTAAAGCCTAAAATTCTAACTGGTTACTGGCAACTCAACTAAGAATGGGGACTGATACTGGCAAGAGGTCGCTAGCCTAGCCGTGGCGAAAGTTCACCCCATTCTTTTTCAATTTATTCAATATCTGAGTCACTTAATAATCGTAAAGATATTAGCTCTGATTTTCTCAAATAATTCTACTTTGCAAACCTAAAGGCCGTGGCTGGGTC
>NZ_VLOG01000060.1:0-13837 GCF_007655305.1 Algoriphagus algorifonticola | reverse complement strand
TAGCGGTGCTATGCTTCATTCTCCGCCTCAGGCGGATTGATTTTATTGCGGTTTGACCTCTCATTACAGATTCTAATGCAGAATCCGGGTTAAAAAAAGCACCCTATTGGATGCTTTTGAAAAGGTTTTATTCGGCTTTTTGGAGAATGAGTGATTTGTAATCCGAAGGAAGACATCCAAACTGCTGCTGAAAGGATTTTTTGAAATGCTTGTAATCATTGAAGCCTACCTCATAGGCGACCTGACTGAGCTTGTAGTCTGTTTGTAAAATCAACTGAGCCGCTTTTTTCAATTTGACAGAGCGAATAAACGCGGTAATAGATAGGCCTGTGAGGGATTTTATTTTTCTAAAGAGTGTGGATTGACTCATGCAGAGTTCATCTACCATAGTTTCTATTCCAAACTCCTCATTGAGCAAATTGGCATTGACCATGGAGATGGCTTTTTCAATAAACTGAGCATCCAAATCATGCTCCACCACTTCTTTGGAATCCGGTTCAAAGCGAACTTTATTTAAAAAGTATTCCCGAAGCTTTTTCCTGTTTTCTAGGATATTCTTAACCCGAGTCTTGACTATTCCGGGATTAAATGGCTTGGTAATGTAATCCTCAGCCCCTGTCTGCAGACCATCCATTTCGTAAGCAATGGATGTACGGGCTGTTAATAGGATAATTGGAATATGGGAAATATTGATTTGATTTTTTATTTCATAACAGAGTTTGATCCCGTCCATTTTAGGCATCATCACATCTGAAATCACCAAGTCTGGCATTTCCTTTTGAATCATTGCCAAAGCCTGCTCTCCATCTTCAGCTTCCCAAATATGGTATTCCTCACACAGTAGAGATCGCAGATAGACCCGAATATCTTCATTGTCATCAGCAATGAGAATACTGATTTCTTTACCTTCTTGATCAATTTTGAGAATATCCTTGTGCTCGAAGTCCAATTCTAACACCTTCTCTGTAGCAATTTTAGAATCAGTAGCCTCTTCCTTAACTTCAGAAAGATCTACATTGAGTGGTAAGGAGAAGAAAATACAAGTTCCGACTCCCAGCTCAGAATCCAAGTCGATTTTACCATGATGCAGATCCACAATATTTTTGGAAAATGCCAATCCAATCCCACTTCCGACCAGATTAGATGTTTCAGCATTTTGAACTTGATAGAATCTATCAAATACCAGTTTAGACTCCTGATAACTCATGCCGATTCCATTATCCCTAACACTTACTTTGATTGAATCAGAATTTTTGGTCAACTCCAAACTAATCGCTCCACCATCTTTGGTGTATTTAAAGGCATTTGAAAGGAGGTTACAAAGGACTATTTCCATTTGACTTCTATCGAAATCCAAATTCAACTGATCTAAATCACTTTCAAAATGATAGTTAATCTGCTTTTTAATGGCAAGGCTTTTAAAGCTGAGATACACCTCTTTTGCAAAACCCACAAAATCTGACCTAGTTGGATTCAATTTTAAAAGACCATGTTCGGATTTTCTAAAGTCCAGTAATTGATTGATCAATCCCAGCATTCGCTTTCCATTTGACTCTACCAAGAGCAGTTTTTCTTTTACCGTTTCTTTCAATTCGAAATTGCTGAGAAGCTCTGTAATAGGACTCAGGATCAATGTTAAGGGGGTGCGGAATTCATGAGAAATATTGGTAAAAAAGGTAATCTTAGCTTCGCTTAATTCATGCTCCTTTTCTTTTTCAATTTGGATAATGCGAAGCTCAGCTTCCAATCTAGCCTGCCTTGCTGAGACATAGCGAATCAAAAACAATATTCCGACAGTAAGTAGAAAATACCCTAGAAATGCCCACCAAGTCAGCCAGGGAGGAGTGTCGATTTGAATGAATAAACTCTTTTCCGGACTCCAGTCCTGATTATTTCTACTAGCTCTAAGCAATAATTCATAATCCCCCCATCTTAAACCAGTAAAACTGATTTGATTATTGGCTCCGAGATTTACCCACTCATCCTGAAGCCCTTTCAGCTTGTAGGAATAAAAAATATTATCTGCCCCCAAAAAGTCATTGACTGTAAACATCAGAGAAAGGTGATTCTGGCTGTAATCCAATTCTATTGACTCGGAGTTTTCAATGGAGTTTTCCAAAATAACCTTCCCATCCACCTCATCCCCAACATTCAGGGTTTTATTGTTGACAATCAGTTTGGTCAAAACCACCTGTGGAACCTCTATGCTTTCGGATATTTTAGACGGGTCAAATGAAATCAGTCCATTAGATCCACCGAAATATAAAAGTCCGTTTGCATCCTGAAAAGAGGATCCAATGTGGAATGAATTAATCATCACCCCATCTTCTCTATCATAGTTAATAAAGGATTTTTGAACTGGATTATATTTGGTCAATGAAGTCGTAGTGGAAATCCAGAGATTTCCGGATCTATCCTCTTCCAAGGCACAGATAAAATCATTGGTAAGACCGGATTTTCTGTCAAAGGAATGAACTAAATCCAGCAACTGACCTTCTTTCTTTAAAATGATCAGTCCTTTCGGTGTACCCAAATAAAGTAGATTGTCTTGTAAGTATAAATCATTGATAATACTGGGAGAAAGGGAGGAGCTCAGCAATTGATCTTGCGGAAGGAAGTTCCCGCTTTTTTCATCATACCTATTGATCCCGGAATAGGTTCCTATCCAAATCTCCCCGTTTTTAGATTCTTTGATCTGGCTTATTCTATTGTTAGACAAAGGATGTTCAGCATTGGTTTCAGAAAAAACAATCCATTTTCCAGTCTCCAGATTTTTGGTGGAATCAATCATTTTCAAACCTAACTGCTGAGTACCCAACCAAAGCCTATCTTTACCATCAACTAAAATGGCTGTGATTTTTTGATTTTTGAAATGCCGCTCGGGTTGGGTAAAATTTCTATTTCTGAAAATGTAAAGTCCTTGTCCAGTTCCTATGTATAAATCATTCTCCTTTTCGAAAAAACAATTAATTCGGCTAGGAATGACCTGACTTAATCTTGAAAAATTAGATTTTCCTTGGTTTGAAAATACTCCTTCTGTCAAAGTTCCTTTATATAAAAACCCCTTACTGTCCTTGAAAAATGCTGTGATATTATGATCCGGGATATTCTCCAAAGCCACATTTCTTGAGATTTCGAAGCCTTTATTCGGATACAAAATCAGGACTCCGCCATGAGATGTCCCCAGCCAGGCTATCCCATTTTCATCTATATCAATACTTACGATGATGGAATAATTGATATTATCAAATCCTGCTCCCTGAGGATTAGTATTGATTTTTCTAAAATTCTTGGCATCCTGGTCACTGATATAAAGTCCATCTCCCCAACTTCCAATCCATAGCCGGTTTTTTTGATCTATGGCCAAACTTTTGACATAGGTAGCTTCAATGGGAAGGAGCTCTTCGCTGAGGCTTTGGAGTTCGTAATCAAAATTAGCCAAGGAAACTTTTTTTCCCTTATTTCCTACAAGCCAAATTTTATTCCGCTTGACATCCTCTGTCAAATTAAAATAAATGTTTTGGGTTTGAAACCTTATTCTTCGACTTTCTGATGGGTCAAATTTATTGAGTTCCTTTCCTGCAATAAACCAGAGATTATCATATTTATCTCTGATGACATTGTAGACGGGTTGATCGGTAGGAAAGTGGTGGATCAGTTTTTCATTTAAGGGATCCAACACAAAAAGTCCACTACTCCAAGTACCCGCCCAGATATAGCCATTTCCATCTTGCTGAATTGAGATCACCCGGAGTTTTTTAGTGGTCAGTGATGAAAAAATATGATTCATATTTCGAATCGTATTTTTTCGGGTATCCATCACAGAAAGGCCTCCTTCTTTGGTTCCAATCCAAATTTTATTGGCTCCATCTTTAAAAAGAATTTCTATGTTTTCGTTTTCCAGTCCGGGATATTCCTCTCCAGGCCTAAAATCAGTAAAATTGTATCCGTCAAATTTGGAAATCCCTCCCTCGGTCGCGAAGAATTTCAAATTGTTTTCATCTGATACAACCTTGGTAACAAAGTTGCTCAGTAATCCCCTCCGGACATTCAACACATCTATCGAAAACTCCTCCTGGGAAGGCTCAATCTGCAAAGCAAAGGCTTGATGCAGCATCATTGAAGCCACTAGATACAGCAGTAGTGGTCTCATTTATTTTGGGTTAGTTAAAGCAATTTATTCTTTTTGATCTAAAATCCTTTGCTACAATCATTTTGATAAGCTAATGGTTTTAAAAAAAAGAATTAGCACAAATTAGCTTGATGCATAAGGAAAGCTGGGGTGAAATTGAGCAAGCGGGGGTATAAATCGTTCAAATACTATCTAAATGTGGCGGACGGTTTAGGCTTATTATTCAATCTTTTATAGTTTCATCACATACTCTAAAAACTATGTGCAAGAAATTATCCTTTTGGCTTTTTCTATTTCTGATTCACCTGTCAGCGAACGCTCAATCCAAGAGACCCAATGTGATTTTTATTTTGGCAGACGATATGGGATATGGTGACTTGGGAGTCACAGGTCAGGGAAAATTCCAAACTCCCAATATTGATCAATTGGCAAAGGATGGAGTCCTTTTTACCCAGCATTATGCCGGATCAACAGTCTGCGCACCTAGTCGGTCTGCATTAATGACTGGACTTCACACAGGTCATACGCCTATTCGGGGAAATAAAGAAATGCAACCAGAAGGACAATATCCACTTCCGGATTCCTTGATGACCATTCCCAAACTTTTCAAAAAAGCAGGCTACACTACTGCTGCTTTCGGCAAATGGGGATTAGGCTTTCCAGAGAGCAGTGGCTCTCCCGAAAACCAAGGGATCGATGAGTTTTTCGGATACAACTGTCAGCGATTGGCTCATCGCTATTATCCTGAATATTTATGGGAAAATAGAGAAAAATTCTTTTTGGAGGGCAATGACTGGACTGAGAAAACCACCTATGCTCCAGATCTGATCCATCGAGAAGCATTGAGTTTCATCAAGAAGCAGGCCCCTGGTAAACCATTCTTTTTGTACATCCCTTTGATCATTCCTCATGCAGAGCTGGCAGCTTCTTCGATGGAAAGAGTTAAAAAGTTCCATTCGGAATTTGGCGAGGAGAAAGCTCATGTTGCGGGAAAAGGTGGGGATTATGGCCCTAATATGAATTTGGGTGGTTATCAGTCCAATCTATATCCTAGAGCAACATTTGCCGCCATGATGGAGGAAATGGATATACAGGTTGGGGAAATCGTGCAGTTACTGAAAGAGCGGGGAATGGATGAAAACACACTTATTATATTCACCACTGACAATGGACCCCATCTGGAAGGAGGGCATGATCCGAATTTTTTCAATAGCAATGGTCCTTACAGGGGTTTCAAAAGAGATTTGTATGAAGGGGGAATTCGGGTGCCTATGATAATGAGATGGCCATCTGAAATTTCAGGCGGAAGAGTTAGTGAGCATACTTCTGCATTTTGGGACTTTTTGCCAACATTTTCGGAAATGCTGGAGATTCAATTGGATCAGCTAACAGACGGAATATCCATGCTTCCAACTATGCTGAATCAGGCAAAACAAAATTCCCATGAGTATTTATATTGGGAATTTATCGAGCAAGGAGGCAAACAGGCCATTCGAAAAGGAAAGTGGAAGGGAGTTAGAACAGGTCTGCAGAAAAATCCAGATGCAGCATTGGAATTATACGATTTGGAAACTGACCCAGAGGAGAAATACAATCTGTCTGAAAAATACCCGGAAATTGTTAAGGAGTTAATGCTTGATTTGAGTCAGGCAAGAACAATCAGTCCCGTCTGGCAACTTTTCCCAGGAGAAAAGTGATTGGATAAGTAGTATAAATTCTGTTGCAGCAAAGGTTCCCCCGATTTTTGGAATGCTTATCTTGCGGAAAATTTTAGAAGAGTAGCTTATGATGTTTGATAGTCCCGACTATCCCTGTGCATTGGATGAACACCTTTTTAATACCTGGATGGAAAAAGGAAGAGAGAGTATGATTTCATATTCTTATTTGCTGGTTTTTTGGGATGAAATGGATGAAAAATACCTTCCTATCTATGCAGAGAAAAGAACCGAAATCAATAACTATGAGCGATATGGAGAATCTCCCGGCAGACAATTGTTAGTTGCTGCCTATGACCTACATTCAGAGTCAAGGGTGGCTTGATTTATTCTAATCTAAAAAGTGCATTTTTTTGTCTCTTAGGGATTATCTCAGATTTTCCTCATAGCGGCTTAGAAAATGCTTGAAAAGCCTAGGATCTAAGGGTTTGACAAAATGGCCATCTGCTTGTAACCTTTGAATCTCAGCTACATCTTTTGAGGCTGTCGATGAAGTGAGGAATACAATCTTAAATTTCGGATTGGGTATTTTTTTTCTAATAAACTGAAGAATTTCCAAACCACTTTTTTGAGGAAGGTTGATATCCAAAATGACCAAATCTGGGGATGAATTCCCCAAATTTTCTTTTGAAATTTCTTCAAAATATTGAATAGCTGACTCTCCTTCCTGAAAAGTAATGAGCTGATAATCAAGCCCAATATCTTCCAGAATCTCTTTTGTCAACAAGACATCCCCCAAATTATCTTCAACCAATGTGATTTTCATAGTCATTTTTAGGAATTTTGAAGGAAAAGATAGAGCCGACCCCAACTGTGGAGTTTACCCAGATTTCTCCTCCAAGTTTTTCTACAATTTTTTTCACAATAGCTAATCCCAATCCGGTGCCAGGAATTTTATCTCTTGTGTGAAGCCTTGAAAACAGTGCAAAGATTTTATCTAAATACTCTTCCCTGATGCCCAGGCCATTATCTTTCACTTGAAATAGGTAATGCTCACCTTCATCCTTGACTGATATATCTATTTGTGGTTCCCTTTCAGAATCAGAGTATTTCAATGCATTACTTATCAAGTTTTGAAAAACTTGAAATAGCATGGATTTATTAGAAAATAAGACTGTTGAATTGGAAAGAGAAATTGTAGCCCCTTTTAACTTGATTTCCTTGTTGAGGTTAATTTTCAAAGGTTCCAAAATTTCCTGAAAATCAAATAGGCTCAGTGTTACGTCTTCTTGTTGTACTTTGGAGAACTCCAATAAATTGAAAATGATTGCCTTCATTTGCTCAGAACCCTGAACAGCGAAGTCAATGTATGTCAGAGCACGTTCGTCCAGAGAATCCTTGTATCTCTTTTTGAGTAGCCCCATAAAACTATTTACCATTCTTAGCGGCTCCTGGAGATCATGAGATGCAACGTATGCAAACTGTTCCAACTCTTTATTTGATTTCTCTAGCTCAAAAGCTTTTTTCTTTAAGTTCTCATTGAGCGTTTGGAGCGACTTTTCATAGTTTTTTTGATAGGTTATGTCCGTCATAGACCCTAAGGCACGAATTACAACTCCACTGCGATTTCGTATGATTGTACCTCTATTAATGACATAAGCGTATTCATCATTCTTAATTTTAATTCTGAATTCCTGTTGAAAATTGCTTTCATTGGGACTTTGAAAAGCCTGGCAAAGTCCATCAAATATTTTATCGACATCTTCCTCGAAAATAAATTTCCGCACTTCTTCCAAGGAAGTAATTTTATTTCCAATCTTATACCCTGTCAACCGCTGAAACCCCTCTCCAATAAAAAATCGATCATTCTCCAAATCATAATCCCATATTATATCATTGGTTGCATTTGAAATCTTGACGAATCTTTCGTTAGACTGTTTGATTTCTTCTTCTGCCAGTTTTCTTTTGGTGATATCGGTAAAAAATACTGAGAACCCCACTTCGGATATATAGATATTCACCTCAAACCATTTATCAAAGTCCTGAAAAAAGTCTTGCTTATGAATGTGACTTGATTTCTTTTCTTGGATTTGTCTTAAAAATCTCGTGAATTTTTTTCTGGTATCTACAGGAAAGAGTGGCCAAATACTTTTTCCAAGACAATCTTCCCTAGGAATTTGGATTAATTCCTCAGCAGACTTATTCCAATAGGTTACTTGCCCAATCCAGTTAACTGCAAAAAAACCATCCCCTATGCTTTCTAATATTTTATTTTTTTCACTCAAAGCATTCTGGATCTGAAGCTCACTTAGCTTTTTAGCTGTCACATCTTGCACATAACCATAAAACCTAATCAGCTGCGAGTGGTGACACTCGGATTTTACCACAAAGTGAATCCACTTTAATTCCTTTTCTCCTACAAAAACAGAAAAATCCTCCTCAAAAGACCCTGATTTCAAGAGCGCCTTCTTGATAAACCTTGAAAAGTGTCTTTTTACCTTATGGTCAGTGAATTGAAATAGATTAAAAAAATCAATAGGACTCTGATTATCAGCCTGCAGGATCTCTATTAAGTTTTTTGAGAATCTATAGTCAGCAATCACCCCATCTTTCAAAATAGCCTCCCAGCTTCCGATCCTGGCAATCTTGGCAATATTTTGAGCCATTTCTGCAAGTTCAAATCGCTCTGTTACGTCTACTATCAATGAATCCCAAACTACCGATCCATCGTGCTTTTTGGAAGGATTCCCAAATCCCTCATGATACACAATTCGACCATCTGGGTTAAGGTATCTCCAGGTAGAGCTAAATCGTCTCAGGCTCTTGGAAGATTGCAGGATAGCCGACTGAAGCTTCTCAGCATCCCCACCTGCTTTAATTCCCTCCCATATTTGCTTGATAGTGACTCTGCTTCTGAGGGGCTGAATCCCCATATCCCTTTACTTCCCGAACTCACGTGCATGACAGCAAAAGATTTATCCTGATTTAAGGCAAATTGAAAGATAACTCCAGGTACATTATTAGATATGTCTTTCAGTCTTATTTCAGCATTCTTTTTTTCGTTTATGTCCTGAATACTTCCCGTTATTGCTGAAAAAGATTTACCATCTAATTCTACGGCACCAATTATTCGGACCCATTTTTCGCTTTTATCTCCATCAAGAATCAATTCCTCAAAATCAAAATCAGCTCTCAATTCCGAAGCCTCTGCTATTTTTTTTTCAATAGTTTCAAATGCTCTTTTTCCGATCAATGCCTTAAGCCTCAAAGAACTCATCTTATTGGAGCCATGATATCTAAGAATCTCTTTAGACTGATTGGACAAATGGATTATTCGCGTCGAAGAAGAAAATTTCCAACCTCCCAATCTGGAGATTTTACTGGCATTTTCTAATAACTTTTCTATTTCCTTCAGTTCGGTTATATCTCTCCCATAAAGAAAAAAATACCTGCCAGATCCATATTTTTCTGAAAATGAACAAGAGATTAGTTTTTGCTTTGCATCTTTCGAAATAAACCTAAAGATTGAATGCTTTGCCTGTGTCTGATCGATTCTGAAATTTGGTTGATCTTCCGAATGAATCAACTCTAAAATGGAGCGGTTTTCAATTTCCTGTTTTTTATAACCGGTCAAGTTTGAAAATGCTGAATTTACCTTAACCAAGGATAAATCAGAAGATATAATCGCCATTAAATCAGGTGCTTGATTAAAAAATGAAAGCAATTCCTCTTCTTGAATTTTTCGGGTAATTTCCGCTCCAAGATACTCTCCTATTTCTGCTAAATAAATGTTATCTCCCTGATAGTCTATGTCGGGATCAGTTGAAGCAACAAGAATAAGCCCTATAAACTCTTTTTTGTTAAGTAAAGGAATTGTGTAAGTTGATTTGATTCCAGCATACAGAGCCGGTTCTTTTCTTATAAATTCCTGAGAAGCCTGTAAACCACTTAAGTAAACGCATGATTGATCTTTCCAAGTTTTTCCTGGTAGTCCTTCACCAATTGATAACTCGGAAATTTGACCCGGAAAGGAATAGAATTTTTGTGAGACAACAGATTTAGAAAAAAAAGAGACCATATTGATTTTCTTTTTCTCCAGGTCAGTAAGCCAGATTTCTGCAAGGTCAAATTGACCGAGTTTAGCCAAATACTCAGAAGTTTCGATCAAAATATCTTTTAGATTTTTTTTTCTGTTTCTAAAAAATCCACTTATCTGAAGTTGAACTTTTTTCTGAAGTTCAATCTTTCTTTCGTAGGTTAAATCTCTCAATACCCCTATCCATCTAAAAGGATTCCCATTTTCATCCCTAAGCACGTAAGCCACCTCATCTATAAATGCGTAGCTACCGTTTTCTTTTCTCATCCTGACTTTAATCTTCCATTGATTCTTTTTGGAATTCAAAAATGCAAGAAGGCTTTCTTTATATTTAGAGATATCCTTTTCATAAATCAAACTGACGAAATCGGCTCTTGAAAACTGTTCTTTATGAGTTTTGAATCCAAATAGTTTAAAGAATGCAGGCCCAAAATGAATTTTATCAGAAGACAAATCCCAATCATAGATCGCGTCTTGGGTTGCTTTATTCACAAATTCATATCTCTCATTTGCTTTTTCAAGGCTTTCTAAGTATTCAGATTTCAAAAGAAGTAAGGATAATAATCTACCGCTTCTTTCAATTAAATAATCCTCGAGTTTTCCGGGGCTACGCTCTTCCTTCAAATAGATTGCTAGGGTGAAAACAGCCTGTCCTTTATTATTTAAAATAGGAATTGAAATACATGCTCTGATTTTAGTCTCCATTATCAAATTATAAAAATTCTTCCATTTGGGATCTGAAAGAATTGAAGGAGAAATCACTTTCTTTCCGAAATAAGCTGCAGTTCCACAACTGCCCACTTCAGGCCCAATAGGTATTCCTGCGAATCCATTAATCAAAATAATCGGTAAACTTGGAGACACCAAATTAAATAACCTGTTCTCTCTAATTCGTAAAATAGAGAAAACAAGCGTAGGGAAAATTGACTCTACCTGATGAATAAAATTTTTTAAAATTTGTTCCAAAGAAATCTTCCCTACAATGCTGGATTTAATAGCTCTTTTCTCGATTGAGTCCAGCACATTCAAGAGATAGGCTTTCCCTAAGAATTCAACCGTACCCAAAACCCTTTTCGGCTTATGGTTTTCATCTCTTTTAATAATCGCCAGGCATTTTAAATGAAAATACGTAGAATCATTTTTACGAAGCCTGGTATAAAACTTTATTTTTTGTTTTTTAGGATCCTTAAACACCTCTTGAAACAGGCCTGAAATTCGGTTAAACTCCAGCCTAGGAAGCCTATCAAGTATTTCTAAATAGACTTCATTTTTATCTCCATTGAGAACTGAGATTTTTCTTCTAAACCCTTTAGAAACATAAAGTACATTTTTACCCAAATCATAGTCCCAGAGCTCCTGTCCAGAAGATCTCAAAATTGTTTGGAAACGCTCATTGGAAGCTTTTAGATTTGCTTGAAGACTTAATAATTCAGATTTTTTTGTTTTAAGTTCGAATAAGGCACAAATCTGATTGGCCATAAGTTTTAAGCTTGAAACCTGAAATTCAGAAAGAGTTTTGGGAAAATTATCAAATACACACAAGGTTCCAACTGCAACTCCATTTTCAGTATATAAAGGAAGGCCTGCATAAAACCTGACATTTGATTTTTTTGAAATTTCCCGAATTTGACTGAAGCGGGTTTCTCTCATGGCATCCTCAACTATAAAAACAGATTCTCCGCTAAGGATCGCATATTTGCAGATAGAATCATTAATTGGACACTCTTTTTCAGTAATCCCATAAGAAGACTTAAAAATTAATTTTTGATCATAAACCAATGTGGTTAAAGCAAATTCTACTCCACATAACTGGGCTGCAAATTGAGTGATTTCAGAAATGTCTTTATCTGAAATTTTCAATAAATCCCTGTTAAAAACCTCATTATCGATTTTTTTATAATCAAGCCTTTTCATTTCCATTTTTTAACAGAACAGATGCATTTTCATACCGTTCATTTATATTAAAGTTAAAAATCTGTTTTTCGATTTCCAATTTTAAACCGTAATTAAAAATGAATATTATATAGAAACCATATTACAATTTCAAGTTTCCATTAGCTAGATATAATTCATCTAATCATTAATGTATTTGGAGTTTAAAAAACAGATTTTCACAAAATTCATACAACCTATGCCTCCTCGATTAGTACTTTTTTGATGTGATAAAAGCTCGCTGTTCAATTCTTTAAACAAAGACTAATATTGGAGATGCCTTAGCTGTTAAATACCAGATCAAGCACCTGGACAACAAAAAATCAGGAAATTCCCGCAGACAGATACGAGACAAATCCCCCTTTGGAAACGTAAATTTAGTATGTGACTCGTCCTAAAAAAGGTTTACAGGTTATCGTTTAAATCCTGATACTGATTGACTGTTTTTGTTAGTCCGTTTATTGGTTTACAAGTGTACGGTTTTTGGGATAATAGTTTTTCCACAATCGATCTGTTTTTTGATTGGTTTGATGGATTTCCTCAGGAGTTTTGTTTCCTATACTCATGTGAGGTCGTTCTTGGTTGTAGAGGTTGACAACTTGGGAAAGCAACTCATTTGCTTCTTGAATGGAATTTACTTCGTAACAATCCAGGTATTCTCCTTTAACAATTCCATTGATTCGTTCAGCCAATGCATTTTCTAACGGATCACCGTTTTCGGTCATACTGATCGCTATACTATTGTCCTGTAATAACTTGACATACTCTTTACAGCAATATTGAATTCCTCTGTCTGAATGATGGATCAGGCCTTCTACTGGTTGTTTTAACCGATCCAAAGCCATTTGAAGGGCATGGATTGGCGATTCAGCTTCCAGCGATTCACTGAGATGGTAGCCTACGATTTTATGTGAGAACACATCTGTTACAAAACTGATGTAAAGAAACTTATCCTTAAACCTCCAATATGTAATGTCGCTAACCCATAACTGATTGATTCCATCAGCAACAAATTCACGGATCAGATTTGGATATTTTCGAAGCCAATGACTTGAATAGGTTGTAGTTACCCGTCTGTTTCGGCGGCGAATTAACAACTGATTTGCTGCCAAAAGATCAAACAGCGCATCTCTACCCATCTTGATCTGATGATCGAACATGAAGGCTTCCAGCTTCACCATGAGCTTGCGGCAACCCATTTTTTTATGGAATTTTCTGATTCGTAACACCTCCTTGATCACAAGCTCCTGTTCAAAGCTAGTTTCTTCCTTCTGCCAATAATGCTGATAATAGGCCTGTCTGGTCATACCAAATAATAAACATAAACGACTCAGAGCCTGTCGCTGATGCCTTTCCTTTAAGGTGGAGATTACTTGGTGTCGGACTTTTTTCTGATCGGAATTTTCAGTTCCTTTTCTGCAATTTCGATCATGAGCTCATAGCCTTCGGCTTTCAGCTGGGCATTCTCAAGCTGACGCTCCAGCTCTTTGATGCGTTTTTGAAGGTCTCTTGGTTCTTGCGGGTTGTCTTTGGTTGCCAAAACAGGTTGTTCTTGTCTGATAAAACCTAAAGATAAATGTCTTTTTATTGGATTTTCAATTCTATCACAATAACCTAACATTCGCATCCATTTAAGCATTTTTCCATGTTCTGTAGATTGACCGGTATACTTCTTCCAAATCTCAACTTTAGAGTAATTCCCTGAAAGATACTCTTTGATCATTTCTTCCCGCTCAGCCCAACTCAGAGATCCTATGCGTCTTGTTTTTTTTTCTTTTGGTCGTTTCATAGTAGTTTACTTTGTGTAAACTCAATTCAGGACAAGTCAATGGGACGACTTCTTTTTTCAAAGGGGGCATGGGGGATTTTGCATGAAATACAATAGAAATAAAGAAATACGCCTTCGGCGAGATAATTAAAAGATACCTGAAAGATAATTTTTAAGATATGCCTTCAGCAAGATATTTATCCCGTAGGGATTTCAGCTCGGTAGCAAAATTGAGCACTAACCCATCTCCATGC
>NZ_VLOG01000006.1 GCF_007655305.1 Algoriphagus algorifonticola | reverse complement strand
ATACGCAAAGTCAACTCTTTCATTCCCGTTTGTGAAGCTCTAATTCATGAATGTTTTTATTTCAATGTCACCAAAGTAACTCCGGCTCCTCCCCTGTCTGCATGTTCATCCTCCATTTTTTTGACAGGCCCCATAGTCCTAAGGAGGTTCCTTGTAATTTCTCTCAGAATTCCATCTCCCTTTCCGTGAACTATCCTCAAATCTTTCACACCAAGCATATATCCCTCATCAATAAAAGTTTGAACCAAGCTTAATACCTCTTCCCCTCTTTTTCCTCTCAAGTCCAAGTTGGGAGAAAAATCCATCATCTTTTGGTTCGTATTAAATCCTGACCTAGTGCTTGAAGCTTTGGTCTCCTTTTTAACCTGACTTTGAGAGATTTTTTCAAGGCGAGACAATTTCACTGTGGACTTCAATTCTCCAATAGAAATATCTACTTCTTTATTTCTCAATTGTAAAACTTGGGCAATCGCTCCATTATCCTTCAAACGAACCCAATCGCCAGTTTCAATTTTACCTCCCAAAACAGTGATACCAGGCTCTTTAACCACTACTTTTTCCGGCTTAATTTCCTCTTTGAAGCTTTCCAATTCCTTCCTCACCTTTTTGGTAGCTTCCTTTTCAGCCTTTCCTTCTTTGATCTCCCGAATGGTTGCTTCAATTTTCTTATTGGTTTCGTCCAATAGGCGTTTGGCCTCCTGTTTCGCTTCCTGTATATAGCGTTTTTTCGTTTGCTCGAGAGTTTCTTTTAGCTCATTGTATTCCTTCAGTCTGGTCTGAAGCAATTTTTCCTTGGATTTTACCTCTGTAAGGAGCCCTGAATATTGATTTTTTTCGTTCTCCAATTGAGTCAGAAGTCTATCATACCTCACTCTTTCTTCACCGATCTGGGATTTGGCATAATTCAGAATTTCCTTCGAGATCCCAATTTTGGAAGCAATTTCGAGCGCAAAAGAAGAGCCTGGCTTTCCAATCTCCAATTGGTACATGGGTTCCAATTTTTCCACATCATAGCGCATGGCACCATTGACCAAGCCTTGATTTTTGTTGGCTGCTTGTTTGAGGTTACCATAGTGAGTTGTCACAATGCCAAAAGCTCCAGCTTTATTGAGAGCTAATAATATAGATTCCGCAATTGCTCCTCCAAACTGAGGCTCAGTTCCTGTACCGAATTCATCTATAAACAGGATTGTTTTTTTATTGGCAAACTGAGTAAAATGCTTCATGCTCATCAAATGAGAGCTGTAAGTACTCAGATCATTTTCCAAATTTTGCTCATCACCGATGTCAATAAAGAAATTATCAAAAAGGGAGCTTTTTGAATCTGGATGAACCGGAATCAGAATACCGCACTGCAACATATATTGAAGCAATGCCACTGTTTTTAAGGTTACTGATTTTCCTCCTGCATTAGGTCCGGAAATCACCAATAAGCGATTCTGACCCTCCAGATGAATTGATAAAGGTACAATTTTCTTCTGCTGAGACTTTAGCGCCATCTCCAACAGCGGATGTCTCGCATGAGTCCAAGACAAGGTTCTTTCTTTGACAATTACAGGCTTGACGCTTTCGGTTTTCTGGGCAAACTTGGCTTTTGCTCTGATAAAATCAATCAAGCCAAGGTAATTAGTCGCTTTTCTCAAAGCGGGAATTGAAGGCCGAAGTCTATCTGTCAGCTGGGTGAGAATCTTGATGATTTCTCTTCGCTCCATGTATTCCAAATCCCGGATTTCATTATTGATATCCAAAGCTTCTTCAGGCTCCATGAAAACGGTCTGACCAGTAGCAGATTCATCGTGAATAAAACCTCTCAGCTTCCTTTTGTTCTCAGCAGCAACGGGAATCACCATTCTCCCAGAACGTATAGTAATCGCAGAATCTTCAGGTGTTAGGCCTTTAGCGCGGGCTTCCTTGAAGATCCTATCCATGACCTTTCGCAGTCTGCCTTCCTCATAAATGATTTGATTTCTGATCAATTGCAATTCCTTACTTGCATTGCTTCTGATCTGCCCTTTTTCATCAACCACCAATTCGATGGCTTTTAGCAAACCCAGATCCAGATCCAAGACCAAACCCAGCAATTGACTTAATGCAGGATAGGATTCTCCGTATTTGGAAAAAAACTTGATGCAACCCTGAAGCGTATTCAGGGATAATTTGACTTCATGAAATTCCTCCTGATCCAAAAAAGCTCCCTCAAGCTTGGCTTTTTCCAAATAGGGGTTCAGGTTAGTAAAATTGGAAGCAGGAAAGCTCTCTCCTGAAATCAGAATATCCAAAAACTCCTGAGTCTGGTCCAATAATTTATTAACCAGTTTGGGATCAGAAGAAAAAGCCACTTTGTCCACATACTCCATCCCCAAAGAAGAGGAGCATTCAGCCTTGAGTAGCTCTTTGATTTTTTTGAAATTTATTTTCTTCTCTAAATTCGAAGGATATAGCATTACATTTTTTCTTCACTGGTTGGATTGGATTCTCTTACTACCAGAGAATCTATCACACGGGCATACATTTGATCCATTCTTTCAGGATACTGCAAATAGTACCGCATACTCTCGGTAAAAACCGAATCGCTGGTATCATGTTTTAAAAAAATATCTTTTTCTAAGAGCCTATACAAAGTTTGTGAAGAGTCATAAGGAATGGGTAAAGCACTGGCCACTCCTTCAGTCAGGTGAATATCAATTAAAACACTGACCATCTGATCCTCAGACAAAAGCCCATCAGGCTTATTGGATCTCCCGCAGGAAAGGGCCGTAGAAATCAAAAGAAATAGAATTAATAATCGTCTCACAATCCAAAATTAGGTTTTTTTAACGGATAATCTTACTACCCTTCCTGTAAGGGAAATTTTATAATTGAACTGATAAGCATAACTTAGGCGGTTCAAATCACCAATCCATGGACCAGCTATTCAGTAAGCTAAGAAAGTACGAGATTATGATCCGGAAGGTGGCAAATAATCACCTGCAAGGCGAATACCAATCCTTATTTAAAGGCTCAGGACTGGAATTTGACGATTTGAGACCCTATCAATACGGAGATGACGTAAGGACGATTGAGTGGAAGGTTTCTGCCAAAGGTCATGGAACCTTTGTAAAAACTTTCAAAGAGGACAAAGAACAGTCAGTTTATTTTCTCCTAGATATATCCGGTTCTCAGGATATAGGTCAGCCGGGTCAAAAAAAAATCGACCAGGGCAAAGTCATTGCAGGGGTATTGACTCTGGCAGCTATTTTTGAAGGAAGCCAGGTGGGTTTAATTAGTTTTTCCGATCAAAAAGAAAAAATCATCCTTCCATCAAAAGGTGGAAAGCAGGGAGTAAAAATGATCAGAGGGATTTTTGATCATCAAAATAACTCTCTGAAAACTGACCTGAACGCCTTATTTACCTTTACGCTCAATCTGATTAAAAAGAGAAGCATTATTGTAGTGATTTCTGACTTTATAGATGAGGGTTACGAACGATCGTTCAGAGCTATGGCGGAGCGTCATGACCTTGTCGCCATACAATTAACAGACCCCAGAGAGTCCGCACTCCCTGCTTTGGGGATTATTCCTGTTTATGATAAAGAAAAAGGTAAAACTACATGGGTAAATACAGCTTTTGGAAGCTTTTCAAGAAAAATCTCTGAAACCTTTACAACCGAAAGAGATCATTTGAGAGAGATTTGCAAGAAAAATCAAATCAACTATCTATCCATAGACACTACGCAGGATATTGTCATGCCATTGATTGAATTATTTAAGTACAGAAATAAAAGCATGAAACGTGGGTAAGAGGTTACTGTTTTTGATTCTATTTCTGGGGAATTTACTTTATGTCTCAGCACAAGAGGTAAAGGTAGAAGGCTATTTCCTACAAGATTCTGCCAAATTGGGAGAAAGGGTTGGTTATGTTTTGAAAGCCAGCTACCCTAAAGAAAAGCAATTGATTTTTCCTGATTCTGTCTATGATTTCAGTCCTTTTGTTTTGCTTGAAAAGAAAACTTTTATCTCGAGCACTAAGGAATCAATGACCGTTGACAGTGCCGTGTATTACCTTTCGAATTTTGAGTTAGATCCAAGCCTTTTTTTGACACTGCCTGTTTATGAGCTCAATCGATACGATAGTGTGGCCCATTTTCCTCTAGAAGCTGAGTTAAAACTCAAACTGACTTTGGACAGTATTCCCGAACAGCTTGTCTTTCAGGAAAACAATGTATACCAACCCATAGAGAAAAAATGGAATTGGCTGTTATTTGGAGGTATCGCTCTAATTGCCATCCTAGGATTAGGTGTGTTCTTCTGGCTCTTTGCGGATAGAATTAAGAAAATATGGAACGAACGCAATGAAAAAAGACGTTGGAAACGCTTCCAGAAGAGATGGGCTGCAGCCACTCAAAACCTTAAAAATGAAAACTCCATGAACGCAGCTGATGAGCTTCTAGGCTTGTGGAAAGGATACATGGAAAGTATCACCAACCTTCCAATAAAAGAGTGGACATCAAGTGAAATTGGAGAAAAGCTGGAAGACATCAGAATTTTCAGTTCTCTCAGAAGTATTGAAATGATTATTTACGCTGGAAAAACTTTAGAAATACAAGAAGCATCTGATTACCTGTTGGAGGTAGCACAGGAAAAATTTCATGAAAAGTTAAGCAAAATCAAGCATGTTAGAGCAAATCACTGAGTTCTTTAGCTGGTCTTGGTTTTTGCCAGAGACCTTTAAAACTTATGAATGGGAAAACCCTATCCTTCTCAATTTGATTTGGATAATTCCTCTTTTTATGCTTATCAGGAAGTTTATCAAATTTTTGAAAAACCCTGTTCTCGAACTCTCCCTTCCAAAAAGAATAGCCAAGTACAACCCTTGGACCTACTTACGGTTGATTCCAACTGGTTTTTTCCTTCTAGCGCTATTCATGATTGTGATTGCTTTGGCCAGACCTCAGCGGAGCAATGAAAAGGTGGAACAATACACGGAGGGTATAGATATCATGCTGGTTTTGGACATTTCTGAATCCATGGATTTGCAGGACTTCAGCCCTAACCGATTGGAAGCAGCCAAAAGAACTGCTATAGATTTCATCAGCGGGAGAATTGGAGACAGAATCGGAATGGTAGTCTTTGCAGGAGAAGCCTATTCTCTGGCCCCATTGACCAATGATTACAAGCTTTTGACCGAGTTGATTTCCGAAATTTCCTTCAATATGATGGAAGCTAAAGGTACGGCAATTGGTTCTGCCATAGCATCCGGCACTAACCGTATGAAAGAGGCTGAATCCGTTTCCAAGGTGATGATTTTGCTTAGTGATGGTGAAAGTAATGCAGGAAATGTTGATCCATTATTTGCAGCTCAGCTTGCCTCCGCTTTAGGAATTAAAATCTACACCATTGCGGTAGGTAAAGATGGAATGGTCCCTTATGGAACTGATTTCTTTGGCAGACCACAAATGGTCGAAAGCTATCTAGATGAAACAACGCTCAGGGAAATAGCCAAACTAACTGAAGCTCAGTTTTTCAGAGCTTCCGATGGCAATGCATTACAAGGTATTTTTGACCAGATCGACAGTTTGGAGAAAACCGAAATCATGGAAAACCGCTATAGGGAAACCACCGATTACTACAGGGTGTATTTGTTCTGGGGGATTCTTTTATTCTTCTTCTGGATGGTCCTCAAAAGCAGTTTCCTCAACAACTTCCTACTGGACTGATTCCCGAAAGGTTTTTTCTCTCCAATTTTGCAGCAACGGGTTCATCATTGCAAACCATAGAGGCGGAAAAAAGGCTACCAATATCATCGCAGAGTATCCAGCTGGCAACTGTGGACTTTCTTCATAATGATTTAAGACCTGATAAGGTTTGTAAGCATATGCATGATGATCCGAATGCCGTTGAAGTTGAAAGAGTAAAAAATTACTCACCGTATGATTGGCATTCCAAGAATGTAATGGGGTGACTTTTTCATAAAAACCATTGGCCAATTTCTTCCTTTCCATTCCATAATGCTCCAAGTAATTAACAGCTTCAAGTAGACTAAAACCCAAAATACTTTGAGCCAAAAAGAATAGAGGGAGTTCCCAAATCAACCTGTCGAAAAATATAGAGAAGCCTCCTGTAACTAGGACTATAAAAATAATCGGTAAAAGAGTAAACCGAATCATTTGATTTTTCCAGGAAGCCAGAGGAATGCTTTTCTTTTTCAATCTTTCGGCTTCTAATTTCCAAGCACTCAAATACCCATCCTTTACAGACCTGAACCAAAAACGGTAAAAATTTTCCCCAAATCTACTTGTTGCCGGATCTTCCGGAGTAGCTACTCTAACGTGATGACCACGATTGTGCTCGATAAAAAAGTGCATATAGCAAACGCACATCAATAATATCTTTGCGTAGAACTGCTCCAATTTTTCAGCTTTGTGACCTAACTCGTGGGCTACTGTAATTCCAATCCCTCCAGTGATCAAAGCCATTCCGCTGGTAAAAGCTAGCCATTCCCACCAGCTAAAATCGACTTTAGAAACCTGGAAAAAGGCCCAAATTAAAACTGCTAATTGAACATATACCCATCCAAAAGTCACCACTTTATAAAAGCGCTCCTTGGCAACTTTTGAAATAAATTCTTTGGGAATGTTAGTACTGTCTTTTTTCACCAAAAAATCCATCAATGGAACCAGTACAAAAACAAATACATGAATTATAAAAAGGCCAATACCTCCCAGGTAAAATCCGAGAATGAATAATACAGGAAGAATTAAAGCACTAAAAAAACCGATCTTTTTAAGATTTTTCATTTCTCATTTGCTGATAGAACAATTTACTCTTTTTCCTTCATCTTTGGAATAGCTGCTTTTCTCATAAAAACAAAGGATGAAATCGAGCATGTCGGAGCCGACACACACTGAGATGCCCCCATGTATCGGGAAAAATATACGAGATTCCATATGGCCCTTAAAAAACAAATATATCATATGGCATAACCGATCTCATTCCTTAGCAGAAGAATTCCCACTCGATACACTTTGAAACGGTTTTTGGAAAAACCACAAAATGATTTTTATCAGTTTTCCGACTTACCTCTGTCAATATTTACTGGCCGTAAGAATCAGACATTTGAAAAAATTATTTCCATATGACAATTCAGCCAGAATTAATTCAAAAGTATAACTCCCCTGCACCAAGATATACCAGCTATCCCACTGTTCCGCTTTGGGAAAATAACATCCAACCCAACCATTGGTCTCAATTAGTTGATCAAGCATTCCAGATATATGGAAAGGAGGAAGGAATATCTTTATATATCCACTTACCATTTTGCGAAAGTCTATGTACCTATTGTGGATGTAACAAAAGAATCACAAAAAACCATGATGTAGAAAATCCATATTTAGAAAGTTTATTGAAAGAGTGGGAAAATTATTTGAACATTTTCCATGAAAAACCGAAGTTGGCTGCTATTCACTTGGGTGGTGGAACACCCACTTTTTTTTCTGCAGAAAATCTTTTCACCTTTCTAAAAAAACTCATTGAATCTTGTGAAATCTTACCGGAAAAAGAGTTCAGCTTTGAAGGTCATCCCAATAATACCAGCTTAGAGCATTTGAAAAAACTGGCAGAATTGGGGTTTGATCGAGTTAGTTTCGGGATTCAGGATTTTGATCCTTTGGTGCAGAAAACCATCAATCGAATTCAACCTTTTGAGCGGGTACAAGAAGCTGTGGAGAATGCCCGATCAGTTGGATTTAAATCCATAAATTTTGATTTGATTTATGGTCTTCCCTGTCAAAATGAAGAAACTTTAAGCTGTACTTTCGAGGCGGTCCAAGAATTAAAACCCGACAGAATAGCTTTTTACTCCTATGCCCACGTACCTACTTCTTTCCCTGCTCAAAGAAGTTATGAATCGCACTTACCCAATGAAATTGAAAAGCGGAGCCTCTACGAATTAGGCAAAAGCCTTTTGATCAAAATGGGCTATACGGAAATTGGAATGGATCATTTTGCTTTACCAAAAGATCCACTGAATCTAGCTAGACAAAGTGGAAAACTCCACCGAAATTTCATGGGCTACACCACTTCCAAATCAAAAATCTTAATAGGATTAGGAGCAAGTAGCATCTCTGACATTTATATTGCCTATGCTCAAAATCAAAAGTCAGTCGAACTTTACCAAAATGAAATTTCCAAAGCAAATTGGCCAATTGTAAAAGGGCATTCCCTTACAGAAGAAGACCTGTTGGTAAAAGAAATTATCTTAGACTTGATATGTAAACAAGCTGCTTTTGTTCCAGTAAATATCTGGTCTCAATTGTCAGATTCCAGCCTTGAAAATTTAAGGGATATGGAAATCGAGGGTATGATAAATATAATGGGTAAAACTATTCAGATTACAGAATTAGGTATAGCCTTTATTCGCATCATCTGCATGCAGTTTGATTTGCGGCTACAACATAGACAAGAGGAGGTTTTCTCCTTCAGTAAAGCTATCTGATTAGCGGCACATGGTAATTTCCACCTGTTGGGATCCAAAATTGAACACTTGCAAATCAGGACTTAAAAGATGTATTCCAAGACCTAGTCCCCGAAAAATAAACACAATTCCAATGATCACTCCCAGGTACGGAATGAGTCGTTGGAATTGTATTCTTTTACTCATAGAAAGGAATTTACCTGAAAGCATCAATGCCATCAATAAAGGCATGGTGCCCAGTCCAAAGAAAAACATATAAATAGCTCCATATATTGGGCTTTGAAATCCCAAAGCAGCTACCAAGGCTAAATAAACCATTCCGCAGGGCAATAGTCCATTTGCCAATCCAGTTCCAAAAAAAGCCAAAGCACCACCTCTTTTAAGGAAAAACGAAAGTTGTGCTTTTACCCATAAAACAAGTCTATTTAGGATACCTAGAGACGAAATATTTTCAGATTGCCTGAAAAGCAATGATAAGAAAATAAGAAATAAACCAATCAGGATAGAAAAGCCCTGCTGGAATCCTGCAAGGGATAGACTGAATCCCAGGCTCCCGACAATCAATCCCAAAAAAGCGTAGGTGAAGCTTCTACCCAGGTTATAAAAAAATTTATTCCATAAGAACTGATTAGAGCCTGAATTTCCAATAGCTAAAGCAATAGGCCCACACATTCCCACACAGTGAAAGGAGCTCAAAAAACCTAGGGCTAAGGCTGTCCAAATCATTTTAGAGAGATTTTCTTTTCCTGATAATATGATTCCCCGTTTTCTTGCCAGCTCAATTGAGCTTTCCAATAACCAGCTTGAAGATTTCGAATAGATACTGTCTTTTCATTTTCTTCTTTTATTTCTACTGTTAATTTCTGATCCAGTTTAGAATCCGAAGGTCGAAATAAGTGAAGTATGCCTGTTGCTCCCACCGGAAGATCTAAAAAGAGGCTTTGATTTTCCACATCAAACTGAAGCACTTCTCTTTCAAGAGCCAATGTGGACTTTTCCTTATCTATTTGATCCTGATAGTTAATTTCGGCCTCATAATAATTTTCAGTAACCAACTCTATCCCTTCCATTCGGACAGATATTACCACCATGGTCATGATTATGACAATGAATCCAATAATGGCTAATAAAATACCTTTTCCCCAATCCATAATTATTGCTTTTTGGCTACTGGAGCCATGAAACTTGTATTTATCTGATCTATTTCTTCTCCTTCATGAATCAATGATAAATTCACTTTTTCTTGAGGAACACTTACTTTTGCCTGTTTTTTGACCAGAAAGAATCTTCCTTCGACCTTTGACTGTGGTTGCAACACCAAATTTGATGTACCTACCAACTCCACTGATACATCTTCTGATAAAGACTGCAGGTCTACAGACTGTTCCTGAAAGGTCTTATTGATAAGAGTGATTTGATAAAGATTTGAGACAGTTCCATTATCTCGCATTTGATAGGTCATGCCAGGAAATCTGGTGACCGTTGCTTCAAGGTCTTCCCTTGTCGCTATCAGAGACACAAAACCTAGAATCAATACAATCAAAACCAAAGAATAAGCTTTTACTCGGGTAGACATTAGTTTTTGCTCGCCTTTCTGAATACTGTTTTCAGATGCATACCTAATCAAACCCTTAGGCCTATCTACTTTTAGCATCACTTCGTCACAGGCATCGATGCAGGCCGTGCAATTGACGCATTCCATTTGAATTCCATTTCGGATATCTATGCCAGTTGGACAAACCTGAACGCAAAGGCTACAATCCACACAATCACCTTTGGGTGAAATTTCAGCTTGACTTTTTCTCAAAGGCCCTCTTGGTTCACCCCTGACGTAATCGTACATGACATTGATAGAGTTATCATCCAAAAGCACTCCTTGAAGCCTCCCATAAGGACAGACAACAAGACAGGCTTGCTCTCTGAACCAGGTAAACACGAACATGAAAATTCCTGAAAAAGCCAATAATCCGACAAATCCAGCCATGTTTTGGGTTGGTGGCTGGGAGACAATCTCCTTTACTTGATCAACTCCAATCAAATATGCCATGACTAAATGGCCTATCAGTAATGAAATAATTGCGAAAACAAGCAGTTTTACTCCTTTCTTAACTATCTTCTCTACTGACCATGGTCCCTCATTGAGGGTTCTTTGCCTGTTGGCATCTCCCTCTATAGCATTTTCAATTTTCCTAAATACCATTTCCATAAAGAGCGTTTGAGGGCAAGCCCATCCACACCAGACTCTTCCAAAAATGACTGTAAACAGGATGATGAAAACCATGAAAATCAATAAGAGGAAAATCAATAAGTGAGTATCCTGTGGCCAAAACACAGCTCCGAAAATGATAAACTTCCTTTCAAAAATATTGAATAGCAACCATGGTCTTCCATCTACTTGAATAAATGGCCCCGCAAATAAAACAATCAATAAGAGCCATGATAGGTAAGTTCTATATCGGTAAAATATCCCTGATACTTTTTTGGGATACACCCAGTTCCTCTTCCCATCCTCTTTGACAGTTGCCAAAGCATCACGAAAGTTTTCTGGATTAGTATGAGGGTTTTTCTTAGCCATATTTGGAGTATGGCTGCCAGATTTCTAGCCTGGCAGCCTTAATTAATTTAAAGCGATGATCGCTGTACTATCAGAAGCTAATTCTTCTGGTTGGATTGCTTCTTGGACAAATAATTCTCCCTGAGGATCTTTTGGGTTTGCTGGAGTCGAACCCTTAAGACTCAAAATGAAGCTGGATACTTGCTGAATCTCAACCGGTGATAATTGATCTTCCCAAGGAACCATTCCTTTGCTGACAACTCCATACTTTACAATTTTAAATACATCTTGGATGCTTCCTCCATGTATCCAAAATTCATCTGTCAGATTTGGACCAACTCCCCCGCCTCCGTCAGAGGCATGGCAAGCAGCACAATTTGCCTCAAAAATGGATTTACCCGAACTCAAAGCAGCTCCTGACTCGTCAAACACCACACTACTTTCGTCAATAGATGCCATCATAGTGGCCTTTCGTGCTTCCGCAGCTATTGCTTCTAATTGAAGTTCCTCTTCATATTCTTCAACTCCTGTTTTTCCAATGCCCAAAACAGAGTAGTTCACGAAATATCCAACTCCAAATGCGATTGTCAGGATAAATACCCATTGCAGCCATGGAGGCATAAAATTGTCCAGTTCGGTTATCCCATCGTAAGAATGATCCGCCATCACTTTGGCTTTTTCATCCTTACTTCCTACCTCTGGCAATTTCCCTGTCACAAAACGCTCTTTGAATTTCTCCCACCAACTCGGTTCTTTTGCCATTTCGGGATTCTCTTTTTTCAAGACTGCCACCATGAAAGACATCAGGTAAACCATCAATATCAGTAGTAGAATGATAACCAGGAGCACTATTCCAAGGATAATTAATAGAGTAATCTGGCCAGAATCCATGGATTGAAGGGTGGTATACCAATTGGACTCTGCTGTTTGTGCCCATGACTTAGAATTTGCAAGGGCTAATAATGCTAAACTCAAGCTTAACTTTTTCATGGCTGTTCACTGGTTAAATGATCATCATTTTCCATAGGAAGAGATTTCATGTGGTCCTCCAAATCCTTTGGCATCCGAAATACCCAAAAGAACACTCCAAGGAAAAACAAAACGAATATGAGTAAGGAAATCACTGGATAGATTTCAATATTCTCTATAGATCTTAAGACTTCTTTATACATGATTTCCTAATTTAATTTTCTGCTGTAGCTTTGATATCTGTGCCCAATCGCTGCAAATAGGCAATCATGGCCACTATTTCTGTATGAGGAAGTGTTTCTACACCTGCCTCTTTCAAGTTGGAAACGATACGATTAGCCTGTACGTCCAAATCTTCCATCGCCTTCTCATCATACCCTTCCGGATAAGGAACACCCAGTTTTTGGAGAGTTCTGATCTTCGCAGGCAAATCCGAATAATCCATGATGTTCTCTGTCATCCATGGGTAAGGAGGCATCAAAGAGCCCGGAGACATAGAGGATGGATCTTGCATGTGGAAGTAATGCCAAGAATCTGGGTATTTCCCTCCTACTCTGTGAAGGTCAGGACCAGTTCGTTTGGATCCCCATAAAAATGGTCTATCATAGACAAATTCTCCCGCCTTGGAATATTCTCCATAACGCTCAGTCTCAAACCTAAATGGTCGGATCATTTGAGAATGGCAACCAACACATCCATTTTTGATGTAAAGGTCTCTCCCCTCCAACTCCAATGGAGTGTAAGGTTTAACCGAGGAAATAGTTGGGACATTGGATTCAACCAATATGGTTGGAATAATTTCAATAGCTCCCCCTATGGCTATAGCAATGGTCGCCAAGACTGTAAAGAAAATAGGCTTTCTTTCCCATGCACGATGCCAAAATTCGCCTGTTGCATTATAGGAAGGTGCCAAAGCCGGAGCCTGATCTTCTTCATATTCTTGAAATACTCCCTTTTGAGCTGTTTTATACATGTTGTATACCATGATAATTGCCCCAATGAGATACAGTAATCCACCAAAGGCTCTCAAAATATACATAGGTACAAGCTCCACAACCGTCTGAAGAAAGTTTCCATAGGCAAGCCTTCCCATTTCATCAAACTCTCTCAACATTAAAAACTGAGTCAATGCCGCGACATACATAGGAAGGGCATAGAATATTATCCCCAGGGTACCGATCCAGAAATGCGTATTAGCTAATTTTTGAGAATAAATGGTGGTTTTAAATAATCTTGGCCACATCCAATACAGCATACCAAATGTTAGGAAACCATTCCATCCCAAACCTCCTATGTGGACGTGTGCTACGATCCAGTCTGTATAGTGGGCGATGGCATTGACATTTTTCAAGGAAAGCATAGGGCCCTCAAATGTGGCCATTCCATAAGCTGTAACTGCCACCACCATAAATTTGAGTACTGGCTCGTTTCTTACTTTATCCCAGGCTCCTCTCAAAGTCAGGAGTCCATTGACCATACCGCCCCATGAAGGTGCAATCAACATCACAGAAAATGCGACGCCTAATACTTGAGCCCATTCTGGAAGGGCTGTGTAAAGTAAGTGGTGGGGACCAGCCCACATATAAATGAAGATTAAAGACCAGAAATGGACAATAGAAAGCTTATAAGAGTAAACAGGTCTATTGGCAGCCTTTGGTAGAAAGTAATACATCAGCCCCAAGAATGGGGTAGTCAGGAAAAATGCCACAGCATTATGTCCATACCACCATTGCACCAAAGCATCCTGTACACCTGCATAAGCTGAATAGCTTTTGGTCCATGAAACCGGCAGTTCCAAGGAATTGAAAATGTGAAGTACAGCAACCGTAATAAATGATGCCAAATAGAACCAAATGGCCACATACATGTGTCTTTCCCTTCGCTTTAATATGGTTCCAATCATATTGGCGCCAAATGCAACCCAAACTAAGGCTATGGCAATATCAATTGGCCATTCCAGTTCAGCGTATTCTTTTGAAGTGGTCAACCCCAATGGGAGTGTAATAGCAGCAGCCAGTATAATTAGCTGCCAACCCCAAAAGTGGAACCAACTCAGGCCTTTGTTCCACATCGGAGTTTTGAGCAATCTTGGCATGGAATAATAAATTCCAGCAAAAATTGCATTTCCGACGAAGGCAAAGATGACTGCATTAGTATGGAGAGGTCTGATTCTTCCAAACGTAGTGTAAGGATTACCTAAATTGGCCTCGGGAAGGAATAGCTGAGTAGCGGCTATTACCCCCACCAGCATGCCTACCAGGCCCCAAATAATCGTAGCAGCTCCAAAATATTTGACAATCTTATTGTCGTAATGGAACCGTTCCAGCGTAGCATCATTCATAGGACTTTGGTTTTGTTGATTGTTTTTTTGTTGCTTTTTTATGAGAATCAAATAGAATTCGAACTGATGGGGTATAATCATCATCAAACTGACCATCCTTCATTGCTCTGAAAAAGAGCCAAAGGAAAGTCACGGCGAGAATTAAGCTGATGGCTATCAATAGAAATATTACTTCCATACTAGGTCGATTTTTGAATAATTAGACCTTTTTTCCACGCCAGGAAATTGGTACTAAGTGTAGTAAATAGCACCACGGATATACTGCTCACTGGCATCAAAACAGCACAAATCACTGGACTTAGAAGCCCCTGAACAGCAAGACTAACTCCCACTACATTATAGAGAAGGCTTAGTCCAAAACTTGCTTTGATTATATTTCTGGACTGCTTTGCGAAATCCAGATAATCGGATATGCTTCTCATAGAATCTGAACTCAAGATGGCATCACTTGCTGGCGAAAAATGACTGACCTGATCAGTGATTGCTATTCCAACATTGCTCTCCTGTAAAGCCCCGGCATCATTCAGCCCATCACCAATCATCAGCGTTTCCTTACCTGATGTATTCAAGTCCCTCAGATAATTCATTTTATCCTTTGGGCTTTGCAAAAAGTTGTATTGGATGTCCTTCCCAAGCTTGGCTTTCAATGAACCCAATTCATGAGGATGATCTCCAGATAATACATGTATTTCATATTTTCCTTGGAGAGCCTTCACCACATCTTCCAACCCTTCTCTTAAGCCAGATTGGATATGAAAATAGCCTATTGTCACTCCCTCAACCTGAAAGAAAACTAGGTTACCAAGCTCTTCCAACTCTCCATTATTGGAACCGGTGAAATCACTGGAGCCAATTTTTATTTCCTGATTTTTATAGATAGCTCTCAAGCCATTTCCCTTGATTTCCTCAAAGTTTTCTATTTCCAAAGCAGAAATATTCCCTAACCATTGATTGATTCTAATACTTAATGGATGAGCTGACTTAGAAACCAGAGACTTGATCAGTGATTTTGTTTCCTTTGAGAGAGGCTCGCCATGAAAATTTATTTTTGCTTGACTTGGAGATGTGAGCGTTCCCGTTTTGTCAAATACTACCGTATCGATTATAGCTAGCCTTTCTACTACGCTGGCATTTTTCAAATAGAATTTCCCCCTACCAAAAATTCGAAGCGTATTGCCTAAGGTAAATGGAGTAGACATTGCCAAAGCACATGGGCAAGCTACAATCAATACAGAGACAAAACTTTTTACGGCAATTGAAAAATCAGTAAAGGACCAAAAAAGTAAAGCTGAGACTGAGATGAAAATAACAATCCAAGTAAATGAAGCCGAAATCTTGTTTGACAGCGGTTCTAAAAGCTTATCTTTTTTCTTTTCAAAAGCCTCATTATTCCATAAATCAGTCAAATAACCTTGAGAAGGAGATTTTTGAACTGTCAATAAAATAGGATCTCCTAGTTGTCTTCCCCCTGCAAAAATCAAGTCGCCTTTTTTCTTCGGAACAGGTACCTCTTCACCAGTTACAAAACTGTAATCAATATTGGCTGATTCGCATAAAAGAATAGAGTCAGCCGGAATAAGCTCTTCATTTCTGACACGGATTAGATTTCCCACTTCTAGTTTTCTCAGCGGGATCACTTCTTCTACATCCTGAGAAAGTCGGGTTATGGCTATTGGGAAATAGGATTTGTAATCTCTGTCAAACTCTAGAGTAGCAAAGGTTTTTTGCTGGTAAATCTTTCCTAATAGAAGGAAAAACAATAACCCTCCCAAGCTGTCCATATAGCCAGCATTACCCACAATTAAAATTTCCCAAAGGGAATAAAAAAACAAGGCAATGATTCCCAAGACTATTGGAACATCCATATTGATTCTCTTCTGTCTCAGGGAATTCCAAGCCGATAAGTAATAATCATTCGCAGAATAGAGCACTACCGGCAGCGCCAATACCACATTTAGGTAATTAAAAAGTCCTCGAAAATTTTCGGCGATTAAAACAGTTTCAGAGAAATATTCAGGAATGCTAAAGAGCATCATATTTCCAAAGCAAAATCCTGCTACTGCCAGCTTTTTGACAATCCTATTATTCGAATAGTTTTTTTGCTTTTTTTCAAGATTAGCCAAATTGATTCTTGGCTCATATCCTATGGTTGAAAGCAGTTCAACAAGTTCTTTGAGACTTAGCTTCTGATTGGAGAATTTTATTTGAACTTTCTTTTTTATGAAATCTACCCTAGAGGATATAATGCCTGAATGAATGTGAAAAAGGTTTTCCAACAGCCAAATACAGGATGCGCAATGGATTAATGGAATAAAAAAAGTAACATGGCTCTGTTCTTCATTTTGAAAGTCCAGGAGATTCCTTTCTGTTTCTTCATCATTCAGATAGTCAAACCGATTGCTTTTCCCAGTTTGTGATTTTTGGCTTTCTCCCGGAAAAGCTTCTATGTTATAATAATTACATAAATCATTTTCTGCCAAAACCTCATATACCAACTTGCAACCATAACAGCAAAACTGCTTTTCTTCCAATAGAAAATTTTCATTTTCACATGGTTCTCCACAGTGATAGCATTTAACAGCAGGAGGATTTATGGTTGCAGACTTTTTCAAAGCTTTTGAATTAGTGGTGATTAGATACTTGAAGCATGATCAAACTCAGTTTTTTTAACGGCTTATAGTGACAGGTAGAAAGAAAGTTTATCTGACCACCGAGATCCTTTATAAAAGTGGAATAGAACTTTTGCGAGATCAGCTTGATAGCTTTTTGTAGTCACTAAAAGGCTACAATCATGCTTGACTGCATAAGACCAAAAGTCCCCAATCCTGGAAAAATTAAATTTGATAAAGCTCGTTTCTCGGGTAGAATTAGAAACAAGCTCGATTAACTCCTGTTCTTCTCTAATTTTTGATTTTGGGATAAAGCAAGGCGAAATAATAGTGGCTTTGCTTATTGAAATTTGCTTTTTAAAAAGCTGGATAAAATGCTTAATTAAACTCGCGGAGCTAGGTGATCCATCATAATGGAATAGAAGGTGAGCAGTGGAAAAGTCAGGAACAAAAAGCAGGACAGGGATTTCGCATACTTCCTTTTCAAGAGGTTTTGGCATATCATTTCCATGCAACCAATCCAACACTTTATGAAGATCCACGCTAATTAAGCTCGGTTCTTCTTGGGTAAGATCACAGGAAATACTCTCCTTTTTAGCAGGCCAAAATCCAGCTTCCAAAACAGAGCAATGAAACTCTTTCAAATATTCGGAAGGGAGGTGAAATTTTTGGGCGTAGGAGGTTTTCAGTTCCATGTTCTGATTTTTTGGATAATCAAAACTAGGAGTTATGCTAATGGGAAAACCTGACCATTCCCACGAAAGAACATGATAAAAATCAGTTTGGAAAAATCTGGAAGATGTTTAGTGAAATGGGTTTGTTATTGAAAAAAGTGATGAGTAAAGCTTATGTCTAAAATAAAAAATTATTAGTTATTGAGTAATTAGTTATTAAGGATTGAGTTATTTGTTATTGAGTAATTAGCTATTAGAATACCTTTCTCATTGAATTCTTCCCCCTTTCAGCTTTCTCACTTCAGAATTCAGCCTTTCCATGCCTTCTCGTGGATCAGTCCTAAAACTTGGGGGATTTGAGTGAATCGAGTTTCTTTGTTAAAAAAAACAATTGGAAGAAAAGGATTACCTCAGTTTACTTTTGCCTCAGGGGCTTTTGGAATTTTTCAAGGTTACCTCGGCAGCCTTGAAGGACAATGCTTATCATATTTATTTGGAAGAGCTCAACATTCATCCTGAACATCTTCAGGGAGTAAAGCTGGTTTCCAAAGGTTTTTTTGAGGAAGTTACCGTGCAGGATTTCCCCCTGAGGGGTAAAGCTTGTTTCCTGAAAATAAAGCGGAGAAAGTGGTTGAATGAAGAGACGGGAAAGAATGTAAGCAGGGACTGGAATTTGGTAGCTAACGGCACGCGAATGACACAGGAATTCGCGCTTTTTTTAAAAAGGAACGACTGGACTCGTCCCCTGTAAGTTGTAAGAGTCTTGCCGAAAACTTCCATGTGAATGGAAAGGTCCTTGAACATCAGTATGTTTTTCATCTCAGTGACTTTCAGACTTGGTCTCAGAAATTCCATGCCAAGGATTGGATTCTCTTTCCGGAAAATCTGGGCACCCACCTCAGCATTGATGAAACATCCCTTTCTCAGGGAGAACTCTATACCGTACTGACCAATAAAGCCGCCAAAGGCAAAAAGGGAGCGTTGGTTGCTATGATTAAGGGAACTGACAGTGAGCGGGTAATTGATGTGCTGAGAAAATTACCTGAGGGCAAACGAAAGAAAGTCAAGGAAGTGACCCTGGACATGGCTGCCAGCATGGAACGAATTGTTCGCAGGAGTTTTCCTAAAGCACTGTTGGTTACCGACCGCTTCCATGTCCAGCAACTTGTTCATGAGGCCGTACAGGAAATGAGAATTGCCCACAGATGGGAGGCCATCGAGCAGGAAAACAAAGAAATGGAACTGAGCAAAGAGTGTGGCAAGCCGTTTATTCCTAACAAGCTCGAAAACGGAGACACTGAAAAACAGCTTTTGGCAAGGAGTAGATATTTGCTTTTCAAGGCAGAGGATTCCTGGACACCCTCACAGGCACACCGGGCAGAAATACTTTTCTATCGCTATCCTGATCTGGAAAAAGCTTATAAACTGTCCAGGTCTCTGGCCAGAATCTATCAGACCAGCAAAATCAAGGGAGTAGCCTTCACCAAACTAGCTCACTGGTACAACGAAGTGGAACAGGCAGGATTCAAATCCTTCAACACCGTATCCAGAACCATCCAAAATCACTACGAAACCATTCTCAACTTCTTTGAAAACAGAAGCACAAACGCATCGGCTGAATCATTCAATGCAAAAATCAAAGCGTTCAGAGCACAGTTCAGAGGTGTATCAAATGTCGAATTCTTCCTCTTCAGACTTTCCAATATCTATGGATAAAATTTTAGCCTCCCCAGATATTCAGACTGATCC
>NZ_VLOG01000059.1 GCF_007655305.1 Algoriphagus algorifonticola | reverse complement strand
CTTTTACAAAGCTTTCGTCCTAAACCTTATTTACATTTTCAAAGGGGGAATTGACCCGTATCTTGCCAAAGGCATATCTTCAAATTATCTTGAAAAGTATCTTTTCTACTATTTCGCCTAGGCATATTTCTATCTATTTCTACTGTATTTCTCTAGATAAATATGTCGCCGCAGGCATATCTTGATAATATCTTTAAAAAGTATCTTATCAAATTACCCCCTCAATCTCACAGAGGACTTTCTAACCAATAACTCTGTTTCCAAAGTCAAGGCATCTTTCACCTCTTCAGGATTCACTTTCTTTTCGATGATGTCGAGTAGCATCTCGGTTGCTTTGGCACCCATATTAAATCCTGGCTGGGCCACAGAGGATAGGCTTGGCTCTATCATGGAACAAAACTGCCAATTGCTGAAACCAACGATTCCTACATCTTCTGGAACTCGTAATCCCGCCGCTTTGCATGCTAGCATGGCTCCTACAGCTGCCATGTCATTATTTCCAAAGAAGGCATCAGGCTTTTGCTTGAGATTATCCAGTAGTGATTTGGTGATTTTCTGCCCCTCATCACTAGTTCCGATAGGACATTCCACAATCAGTTCTTCGTTAATGGCAATTCCATAATTTTTTAATGCATCTCTATATCCTCTTTCCCGTTCTTGGCTGATTTTTAGATTTTTGGGACCAGCTAAATGGACAATTCTGGAATATCCTTGGGTGATTAAATGGGAAACAGCATCAAAGGCACCCTGATAATCATCCACCATCACATTGATAGCATTTGGAATTTCTGGAACTCGGTCGAAAAAGACTATGGGATATCCTTGATCCAATAATCTTGAAAAGTGGTTGAAATCTTTTGTTTCCTTTGAATAGCTCACCAAAAAACCATCAATCTGATTGGAAAGCATGGTGTCAATACTTGATTGTTCCCTGTCTAATTTTTCATTGGTTTGAGTCAAAATCACATTATATCCCCGGGAGTAAGCTACCTCCTCAATTCCGGATATTACGGTGGAAAAAAAGAAATGCACAACTTCAGGAATTATCACGCCTATGGTAAAAGACCGACTTTTTCTTAAGGAAAGTGCAATGGCGTTGGGCCTGTAATTCAGCTTTTTAGCAAGCTCTTTTACCTTACGCTTGGTCTCATCACTTATTCCCGGATAATCTTTCAAAGCTCGCGAAACAGTAGAGGAAGAGACATTTAGCTCCCTTGCGATATCCTTTATAGTGGCTTGTTCAATCTTCATAAAATTATAATATTCCCAGAATTGAATATAAGGTTATTTGATCCAAAATGAATGAGTAAATAACCGCCATTTTTTTTGATTTTCACCAAAATACTGAAACCAAAGGAATTAAGTAAAAAAAATCTTTTGAAATGCAAACGTTGACGCAAACGATTGCAATAAAAAATTAGGTGGGTTTAAGCCAACCTCTATTGTTTTCTTTTTTTTCCTGACTTATTATTTGAAAGGATTAAGACATAACTCCTTTTGAAAAACCCAGAATTAAAGAGTTGAAATTGTCTTTTTCCAAGAATTCATAAAACATTAACAAAAACACCAAAATCTATTACAAACTCTTACACGCTATGAAAGCATTCAAAAGATTAAGCCTTATTGCAGCGATAATTCCTGTGATTTGGGGATGTGACAATTACGAAATGCCTCCAATTATTCCACAAACGGGAGCCACTTTGAGTAGCCCTGCGAATGGATCAAGTTTAGTTTTAAATTCCCAAGACCCTGAAGAATTGATTCCGTTTACCGTTACTGCTGCTGATTTTGGAATGCAAGGCACAGTAACTTATTCTTTGGAAATGGATTTGGCTGGGGCAAATTTCGCGAAGCCAATTGCATTGGGAAGTAGCACTTCTAATATTATCGAAGTACTTACCTCCAAGATCAATGATGAATTAATCGCTAAGGGTGCAGCTTTTGATGTGCCAGTAAATGTAGACTTCCGTGTAAAGTCAACAATCAATCAGCCTCTATCTCCAATTTTCGGAGAGGTGGTGACTCTTGCAGTTACTCCCTTCAATACTGAGGTAGATTTTCCATTAATGTATGTGCCTGGAGATTATCAGGGATGGAATCCGGAAAATGAAATGACGGTATTGAAATCTGTGAATTTCGATGATGTTTATGAAGGATATGTACACATTTTACCTGGAGGTACCGGTGAATTCAAAGTAAATGAGACCAATAGCTGGGATGTTAATTATGGGGACAATGGAGCTAACGGTACGCTGGATAGAGATGGTGATAATATCAAAGTTACCAAATTCGGGACTTTCTTCATGAAAGTTGATTTGGCTGCTAAAACCTATACTTTAAGCGAACCACTTTACTGGGGAATCATCGGCGACGCCACTGCAGGTGGTTGGGACTCTGAAACCAAAATGCAGTTTGACAGAGAAAACAATGTTTTGAAAATCACAGCTGATTTAAAGAAAGGCGAAATGAAATTTAGAGCCAATCAAAGCTGGAGCCATAATTATGGTGGCGCTAATGGTGAATTAACTGCAGATGGAGCAAACATTCAGGTAGCTGAAGCGGGTAAATACACTGTGACGCTTAACTTTACCGAGCCGGGAGCTGTGACTTACACATTGACTAAGAACTAAAAGGCTATTTTATTCTAAGAAACCGACTGGAGTCATTTTCTACTCTAGTCGGTTATTTCCATTTCAGGAAATCATTACCTTGAAGATTAAAGTTTGAATTTTGAAGTCTCAGGATAAATTATAATCACCTTTTAATACAGGCTATTTTGCCGCTGAATAGAAATTAATTCCCCAATGAAAAAAAGTCTACTCTTTCTCGTTTCCCTAGTATTTTTTGCCTTTAATCCTGGCCTGTTTGCTCAGGTTACTACCGAGCCGGCTGTACCCAATGCGTCTCAAAAAATCAAAATCATTTATGATGCATCAAAAGGTACAAGCGGTTTAAAAGATTGTAATTGCGATGTTTTTATACACATAGGAGCGGTTACTCAAGGTCCCGCTTCGACAACATGGTCTATAGTTCCTTTTCAGTGGGGAACCAATGACCCAAAAGCCAAAATGACTAAGGTAGCTGGGCAGGCCAATATTTACACTTATGAACTAACACCGGATACTTTTTTTGACAATCCAAATGGTCTAACCATTTATCGTTTGGGGCTGGTTTTTAGAAATGTAGATGGTACCAAGGAAGGGAAAACTTCCGCAAATGGAGACTTTTTTGTTGACCTGGCGCAAGGATTTACTGTTCAGATTACCAATCCAAGTGGGCCCTCCATTTCTTTGGAAGAAGGCGAAAATTTCACTTTTAAAGCACAAACTTCTGCTCCTGCTGATATCAGTTTTGAATTGAATGGCACCGAGGTAAAAAAAGCCAGTAATGTGGAAGTATTGGAGTATGCTTACACAGCCACGACTGCGGGAAATTATACTTTGACGGCAAAGGCTGTTCAGGGTTCGAATACAGATACAGAGTCTGTAAATATCGTAGTTTTTGGAGCTTCAGAGGTAGCAGCCTTGCCAAGTGGAGCGAGATTAGGGATCAATTATATTTCTGACACGGAGGTTATTTTGGCTTTGCAGGCGCCTGGGAAAAAATTAGCCCATGTAATAGGAGATTTTAACGACTGGAAAGTTTTGCCTGAGTATCAAATGAAAAGAACCCCGGATGGGGAAATATTCTGGTTAAAATTGGAAGGTTTGACCCCAAAGCAAGAATACATTTTTCAGTATTTGGTGGATGCAAGTATTAGAATAGGAGATCCATATGCTGACAAAACCTCAGATCCATTCAATGACCAGGAAATTATTCAACAAAATAGGCATCCTGGTTTAAAACCCTATCCAACCGGAAAAACGGAATTTCAGGCTACCTATCTACAAACAGCCCAAGATAAGTACGCCTGGAAAAATACTACTTATCAAAAGCCTTCTCCAGAGAATTTAGTCATCTATGAATTATTGGTTAGAGACTTTGATGAAAAAAGAACTTACCAGGCAGTTATTGATCGATTGGATTATTTAAAAAACTTGGGTGTCAATGCGATAGAATTAATGCCTGTAGGGGAATTTGAAGGTAATTTATCTTGGGGCTATAATCCTTCCTTCTTTTTTGCGCCTGATAAATATTACGGAACCAAAAATGATTTGAAACGCCTAATAGATGAAGCTCATGGAAAAGGAATCATGATCATTTTGGATATGGTGTTAAACCATGCCTTTGGTCAAAATCCCATGGTTCGACTTTTTAATGATGGAGATTATGGAGCTCCAACTGAGGACAATCCCTGGTTTAACCGGGTGGCAAAACACCCATTTAATGTAGGCTACGATTTCAATCATGAAAGTAAATACACCCAGGCTTTTGTAGATTCGGTCAACAATTATTGGTTGACGGAATACAAGGTAGACGGCTTCCGTTTTGATTTATCCAAAGGATTCACCCAAGTCAACACTGGAGACAATGTTGGACTTTGGTCTCAATATGACCCTAGTAGAGTCAAGATCTGGAAGCATATATACGATAAAATAAAAGCCAATCACCCCGATGCCTATGTGATCTTGGAGCACTTGGCGGCCAATGAAGAGGAAAAAGAGCTGGCAGATTATGGATTGATGTTTTGGGGGAATATGAATTTCGATTTCCGTGAAATGGCGAAAGGAGAAAATAAGGACTTTTCCTGGGCTTCCCATAAAAACCGAAATTGGAACGAGCCTAACTTAGTTGCTTATATGGAATCCCATGACGAGGAAAGAGTGATGTGGGAATCTCTAAATTTTGGAAAAACTTCTCCCATCAATATCAAGCAATTGGAAAACGCCGTCAACAGAAATCAATTATTGACAGCTTTTTACTTTGCTGTTCCCGGACCTAAAATGATCTGGCAGTTTGGAGAGTTTGGCTATGATGTAGAGCTGAATAATGACCGATTGGGTATCAAACCTACCCGCTGGAATTATCTGGATCAGCCACAAAGACAGCGGCTTTTCAAATTATATCAGGAAATGATCAAGTTGAAAAAGGAACATCAGGCTTTCAACAAACCCAATAAATCCAGTTTGAGTCTTAGCGGTGCGGTGAAATCCATTGTTTTGGAACATCCGGATATGGATGTGGTTCTCCACGGGAATTTTGGGCTTTCCAATGCAGGAAATGTCAGCCTCTCTTTTCCTAGGACTGGGACTTGGTACAATTACTTTACCGGGGAGGAATTCAATGTAAGCAGTACCACTGTAAGCTTTAATCTTAGACCTTCTGAGTTTGTGCTTTTCACCAGTAAAAAGCTCCCTAAGCCTAGTCCAGGAATTGTTCAGGAAGATTTTGTGACTTCAGTTCCTAAGGAAATAATCCCGGCCGGTGAGTTCAAACTCTATCCAAATCCTGCAGCACAACAGCTTAATGTGCAGTTGCCTGAAGGTATGACTGCTGCCAATTATCGCATCGTGGATATGAGCGGAAGAGTAATGTATTCAGGAGAAAGTAGGGGCATTGAGCAGATTTTAGAATTCGATTTGGGTAATTTTAAGTCTGGTATTTATATCTTTGAAGCGTTTGACAACAGACGGGTGCTGCATCAGCGCTTTATTAAGGATTAACCAAACCTAAGAACATGAAATGCCCATGAGGAAAAATCTCACACAACTTGTCCCGTCCGCCGCGGCGGATAGGGAGGGGGATGCCCCGATAAATCGGGGTAGGGCATTCCATCTGACCTTTAAAAAACAAATAATAAACAGATGAAATTTAAACCAGGAGTAAAATACGGACAAGAGCTCAGAGATTTGTATGCTTATGCAAAGGAAAATGAGTTTGCAATGCCGGCGGTAAATGTCATTGGCACCAATTCAGTAAATGCTGTATTGGAAACAGCCAAGAAAGTCAATTCCCCGGTGATCATTCAGTTTTCCAATGGAGGAGCACAATTTTTCGCAGGAAAAGGATTAGCAAATGATAAGCAACAGGCAAGTATAGCAGGTGCTGTATCCGGTGCGCATCACGTGCATCAGATGGCCGAAGCTTATGGTGTGCCTGTAATTCTGCACACAGATCATGCAGCTTTGAAGTTATTGCCTTGGATTGATGGCATGCTGGAAGCTGGCAAAGCCTATTACGCAACTCACAAGAAGCCTTTGTTCTCTTCTCATATGTTGGATCTTTCAGAAGAGCCTTTGGAAGAAAACGTGGAAATCTCCTGCAAGTATTTCAGAGAGTTTGAAAAGCTTCAAATGGCTATCGAAATTGAGCTTGGAGTAACTGGCGGGGAAGAGGATGGAGTTGATAACACAGACGTGGATTCTTCCAAACTTTATACTCAGCCTGAAGAAGTGGCTTATGCTTATGAGCATTTGAAGCAAATTGGTGACTTGTTTACTATTGCTGCTGCTTTTGGAAATGTTCATGGTGTATACAAGCCTGGGAATGTCAGCTTGAAGCCAATTATTTTGAAAAACTCACAGGACTATATCAATGAGAAATACGGAACAACCGGAAAGCCATTGAACTTTGTGTTCCACGGAGGTTCAGGTTCATCAGTAGAGGAAATCAGAGAAGCTAATTCTTATGGTTCTATCAAAATGAACATTGACACTGATATGCAATGGGCTATGTGGGAAGGTGTTCTTCATTATTACAAAAAGAACGAAGGCTATCTTCAAACCCAGTTGGGTAACCCAGAAGGTGCTGATAGCCCTAACAAAAAATATTATGACCCACGTGTTTGGTTGAGAAAAGGCGAAGAGAACTTCGTGAAACGCCTGGAAATGGCCTTTGACATGCTTAACGCGGTCAATAAAAACTAAAATAGACCTCAAAAAAGTCACTTTAATCGGTGACTTTTTTATTGACCTGATCCCACTGAAGATGAGTAAATTAAAGAAAATCAAATGACCTAACTCAAAGTGTTCATTGTTCAATGTTCAGCGTTCAGAGGCGCTACTGATGAACCTTGAACTCTGAACTTTGAACCAATACCGCCTATGAAATCATCCATCTTATTAACCTCCATGGTATCAATTGCGATAGCCTCTGCTTGTACTCAAAACGAAAAGCCTGAAGTGAAAAACTATTGGCCTAAAGCAGGAGTGACCTATGAGATTTTTGTTCAGTCTTTTGCAGATTCCAATGGGGATGGAATTGGGGATTTCAATGGAGTAACGGAAAAACTCGATTATGTGAAGGAATTAGGAGCTGATGCAATTTGGTTTATGCCAATCATGCCTTCACCGACATATCATAAATATGATGTAACGGATTACAAAGCCGTGCATCCTGATTATGGTACTCTGGAGGATTTTAAGAGATTATTGGCAGAAGCCCACAAGCGGGATATTAAGATTGTGATCGATATGATTATCAATCATACTTCCAATCAGCACCCTTGGTTTTTGGAATCTAAGTCTGGAAGAGATAATCCTTATAGAGATTATTATGTGTGGGCTCAAAAAGATACCATTGCTGATTTCTTGGATAAAAAGGTCATTACACTTGATTCTGACAATATCCGTCAATGGCATGATCCGGGGCAAGGAGAGGATTATTATTATGGATTTTTTTGGGGAGGAATGCCGGATTTGAATTTTGATAACCCTAAGGTTAGAGAGGAAATCTACGATATAGGAAGATTTTGGTTGGAAGAAGTAGGTGTGGATGGGTTTAGATTGGATGCTGCAAAGCATATCTTCCCTGATGATAGACCTTTGGATAATCATGCTTTCTGGAAGGAGTTTCGAGAAAAAATGGAGGCTATCAAGCCCGATGTGTACTTGGTAGGAGAGGTTTACGATAAGAAAGAGGTGGTAGCTCCTTATTTGCCAGGCTTGCCTGCACTATTCAATTTTGATTTTCATTACACCCTTTTAGAAGCATTTGAGAAAGAGGATGGTATGCTTTTGGCGAAAAAGCAGAAAGAAATCATTGACTTTTACCAAAATATCACGCCTAATTTTATTGATGCCACCATTTCATCCAATCATGATCAGCCACGTTTATTGAATGAACTGGGTTCGGATCCATCCAAAATGAAGCAAGCGGCAGCCATTTTATTAACCATGCCTGGAGCACCCTATATTTATTATGGGGAAGAAATTGGAATGTTGGGTTTGAAGCCCGATGAGCATATTCGAGAACCGTTTTTATGGGATGTGAAAGAAAAAGATCAGTGGAGGGCTACTTGGATAGAGCCTAAATACAGTACTGATGAGACGGTTACCCCTTTGGCCTTACAAAGAGAAGATCCAAAAAGCTATTTCAATCATTATAAGGATATGATTGCCTTGAGAAATTCCCATCCGGCTCTAGCAGTTGGAGAATTGATTTTACCTGAGCAAGAATTCCCTAAATCTGTGATGGCTTACTTTAGAAAGTCAGGTGACCAAGAGATTTTCGTGATTCACAATATTGGTTCCAAAGAGGTGGAGGTAGAGCTTCCTGAAGGTTACAAAGAAGTCATATTTGGCTTGGGCGATGGAATCAATGTCAATGGTAATTTGAATTTGAAAGGATTTGCTTCGAGGGTTTATTTGAAAAATTGATAAATGGAAAAACGGGTCAATCCCCCCTTTGGAATATTGCACAAGTTTAGGAAGACGAGTAAAATCAAAGGGGGAGGGGGATTTAAGTTGAAATACAGTAGAAATAGTTAGAAATACGCCTTCGGCGAAATATTCCTAAACCCGAGTTTATCGATAAGATATTTTTCAAGATAAGAGAAGATATGCCTTCGGCAAGATACGGGTCAAATCCCCCTTTGGAAACGTGAATTCAGTATAGGACGACTTCTTTTCTCAAAGGGGGTATGGGGGATTTTAGTAGAAATACAGTAGAAATAAGTTGGAATACGCCTGTGGCGAAATAATTGGAATAACTCGATAAGATTCAAAGATATTTCTCAAGATCTTATAAAGATAT
>NZ_VLOG01000058.1:192564-198216 GCF_007655305.1 Algoriphagus algorifonticola | reverse complement strand
TACTTATACGCAAAGTCAACTCTTTCATTCCCGTTTGTGAAGCTCTAATTCATGAATGTTTTTTTTTAAGGTTTAAAATCCGGTATTGAATTTTTAATAAATGCTATTTTTTTTCAAATCATTTAAGTCCAGAAATATCTATTGCTTTAACAACTCTTTTCCTAATAATTCCGATACGATACCATCTTCCTAATCAAAAAACCTCTCTCAGTTAATTTCCGAGAGAGGTTTTTTTGTTGAATAGCGAGATATGTTTTTATTTTTTTAAATCAAAGGCACTGATGACTCCATTTCCGGATAGGTAATACAAATAGCCTTCTATATCATCCACTTCATAAACCGGTTTTTTATCTTTCAGGATGATTTCCTTTTCGGTTTTTCCTGAATCTTTATTCACTTTGACCAAACCTACTCCATCGCTCAAATCCGTTAGAATAAACTGATCATTAGCCGTCGCCATGGTGGCTTTAAATCGCTTGGTCATTTCTCCGTAGGATACGGAAGCTATATTTGCAAAAGATTCTGCTGCAGCCGCATTGTTTTTAGCGCGCATGGCATCTGCACTATTATATTCTCCGATATAATAGGAATAAGTAGATTGGGAAGCTGCAGCCGCTGAGACTGCTGCTGAAGCTACCGTTAAAGCTCCCAATGCAACTTTTGCAAAGGTGCTTTGCCCTGGGGCTTTGTGAAATACATGGTAATTCTCTTTTCCCTCACTATTCAACAACATCATATTTTGATCAGATGCTAAATAGATTCCTGAGGAGCGAACCCCCATCGTGTAAGGACTTTCTTTTCCATCAAATTTGAATTTGGCAAGTGTGCTGAGATCTCCTGTATTTTCATCAATAGCTAAAATTTCCTCTCCTGTGCTGATCAAATAGCGTCCCTTTGCAGCATCATACGCGCTGGTAACAGTTGTTGCTTTCTTGTATTGAATTCCTTTTTTCCATTTAGGATCACCGGTAGTGAGGTTGATGATATTTGCATCGGTATCTGTGATATAAATCATGCCTTGAGGAGTGGTAGCCATGGTATGGATATTTGCTCCTGTATCAATTGGCTTTTTGAAAAGTGGAGTGCCGTCAAACTTGATCTTATTAATTCCCCCTTCTGCAATACCAAATAAAATTCCATCCTCCATTACATAAAAGTGCTGTACATATCCCTTGGTTTTAGGGGCTTTTTCCCATAGATCTTCTCCATTGCTGGCATCAAGGAAGGCAATCTTGGACTCACCGCTTCCACCTATCTGGCTTACCAAGCTGCTTCCTCCTTTGAACACATCACTTACGATTGCCAGACCTTGGGGTAAAATCTGAAATCTTGTAATTGAACCTTTGATTTTTCGCTCTTTATCCCAAAGTTCTCTTCCGTCTTTTCCGAATTTGTGAATGCGGGTATCTCCATTACTTCTCTCTTCGAATCCGTAAATTTCATTTCCGGTATTATCTGCGATCATACTAGTGACATTTTTGATTTCATTCTGCCAGATAATGCCTCCATCTTTCACATTGGCACAGATTACCCCCTTGGTTGTAGGAACAAATACTTGATTTTGAAGTAAAAATGGCGCTCCCGAACTCATAGGAATTGCAGCGCCACTTCTGACTTTCCCAATATTGGGATCGAGCTTTGCAAATCCCTCCTGTTTCCCAGAAGCTAGATCATAAATACCAACCGCCAGTACCTCTTCTTCACGCTTTTCACGATTGCCCACTACGACCACCTTGTTTTCCGGAAGAAAAATTTTCAATTGAGCTATTTGCTTCCAGCCATTTTCTTCAGTGACAAATACCTTCTCTCCGGTAATCACATCGATCACTGTACGTTTGGAGTTGGCGAAAATGGTCCCCGGAATTTGGGAAGATCCGCCCTGAGTGAGAATGATGTAGGGGCTTAAAGGCACGAGTTCCATTTCTTCTTCTTTGATTTTACCATATTCGGCAAAACTGAAATGCGGGCTGCTTGCTCCGGGTCTTATTCCGGATAGACCACTGCTACCATTGACTAATAGGACCCCTGCGTCTGTGAGGGTCATTTTTTCGATTTTCCCACCTATTTCATATTTAAATGTGGGAGCTGTTTGACTCCAGGTATTCCCTGCCAGGAAGATTACAGCCAGTAATAAAAAACTTAATTTTTTCATCTTTTTGGGAGTTGTGAGGTTTTCAAATTCTACACCCTAAAGAAAAAGTAGCCACAGATGGATTCCCATACGTTATATGGCGTATTTATATTGAAAAAAGCCCAAGAATGAGGGAAAAGAGCTGATTTTAAAATGCTTAGGAACCCAAAAAAGAAAGACAAGCTGATTTTTTCAGCAAGGGGGAGTCTTTGATTTTACTTTTTAAAAGATAATGCTGAATTATTTAACGATTGGTGCAATCATATTTCAAGATGATCTGCTAAAAAATAATCTGATAAGTGCGGAAACATTAGAAAAGCGAAAAAGAGATTTATCACTGCGATAAATCTCTTTTTGATTGTAAACAACACGTATTCGCTGATTGATATTGGTTTTTGGGAAACCTCTCAGAAGCTTAAAAAGTCTCCAAGTAGAGATTCCTAGGTTGGGTATCCCGTTTCCATTGATGGCAATTCCTATTTCCTCCGAATCACTCAAGACAATTATCTCATGAGTTTCAGAGGAAATAGTTAAATCAGTCGCAAATGTTAAGCTCGATGCCATCTTACTTCTCGCTGGTTGAGATTTTCAACTTGCCGTTGACTTTCCAATTGGTAAAAGTGGAACTGTCGCCAACTTCCTTGGGTACACCCAATGTAAAATCTTCGAAATCATAGGAAATCACTGCACCTTTTCCAGTTAGCTTTTCATACAGTCCAATGGCCAAATCAGGCCAGGTTTGAATACTTTCTTTTTCTTTTGTCATGGTAATTAAAATTGGTTTATGAATACCTAACAGATTAGAAAAGGGATTGTTATGTCATTTAGTTTATTTCTGCTTTGAGTCATCTTCTCTTTTTACTATGAATTATTTCTTCTTTAGTATTTTTAGGGGTATTCTTAAATAATCAAGTCTACTCAAGTTAACCTTTGAACTAGTAGGCAATAAACTGGCTTAATATTATATGGAAGAAAAAATTTATCAAATCAACCTGTATTGGTTTAGGAAACACCTCAGGAAAATAGTCCTAGGGTTTTTGTTGCTTATAGCCCTTTTTACCAGCATCCGAACCGTAGGTCCGGAAGAGGAAGGAGTGGTTATTCAACTGGGCCAATACAATCGTACGGTCAATCCTGGTCTGAATTTTATCATTCCATTTTGGATAGAGCGTATGTATAAAATACCCGTTCAGCGTCAATTGAAGCAGGAATTCGGATTTCGAACTACCCGCGCAGGCACTCAGACTGATTATACCAAGACAGGTTTTGGCGATGAAAGCATGATGCTGACAGGTGACCTCAATCTCACCGATGTGGAATGGGTGGTGCAATACCGGATTACCAATTCCTATAATTTTCTATTCAAAGTCAGAAATGCAGAAAAAACCCTGCGGGATATGTCTGAGTCAGTGATGCGGAAGGTAGTCGGAGACCGCACTGTGAATGAAGTTTTGACTGTAGGAAGACAGGAAATAGCCACGACTGTGGAGGGGCTGCTTCAGGAACTTTGTGATGAATATGAAAATGGAATCAGAATCGATCAGGTAGTGCTTCAGGATGTCAATCCACCAGAGCCGGTAAAGCCATCCTTCAATGCCGTCAACCAGGCTCAGCAGGAGCGGGAAACATTGATCAATCAAGCTGAAGCGGAGTATAACCGTGTAATCCCCAGAGCGAGGGGGGAGGCGGAAGAGACGATCCAATTGGCAGAGGCTTTTGCCCTTAACAGAGTCAACCGTGCCAAAGGTGAAGCAGAGCGTTTTAATGCTTTGTATGAAGCGTACATCAAGGCGCCGGAAGTCACCAAACAACGAATTTATTTGGAAACCATGGAGAAGATTTTGCCTAAAATCGGAAACAAAATCATCGTAGATGAAAAGGGTAACAATGTACTTCCTCTATTAAATATTGATAAAGCTAAAAGTCCTCAACAATGAGTAAGAGAAAAATAAGTTCCATCGTGATTGTGACTTTGTTGGTCCTAATGACCTTCAATAGCTATTTTGTTTTGGATGAAACGCAGCAGGCTATCGTTACCCAATTCGGAAAACCTGTCGGAGATCCAAGAACCTCTCCAGGCATCAATTTCAAAATTCCATTTTTGCATAAAGTGCAGTTTTTTGACAAGCGCTATTTGGAATGGGACGGAGACAGAAATCAGGTTCCTACCAAGGATAAAAAGTTTATATTCATCGACACCTATGCAAGATGGGAGATTACTAATCCTTTGCAGTTTTTCATTCGCTTGAGAGATGAGCGCTCTGCACAGTCCAGACTGGATGATATTCTGGATGGGGAAACCCGAAATGCAATTGCCAGTCATGATTTATTGGATATCGTAAGATCAAGCAATCGGGAACCGGAAATCACAGAAGACTTCCTGGAGGAGATTGAGGTATTGCAGGATATTTCCGTCGGAAGGGATATGATTGAGAAGATTGTTTTGAAAAAAGCCAATGAGAGAACTATTGATTTGGGGGTGAGAATTCTGGATTTTCGATTCAAGCGAATGAATTATGTGGATGATGTTCGGGACAGAGTATATGACCGAATGATTTCAGAAAGAAACCGGATCGCAGATCAGTTTAGGTCCGAAGGACAAGGAAAGGCCCGTGTCATTGAAGGTAATAAGGAGCGGGATTTGGCTGAGATACAGTCAGAAGCCTTCCGCCAGGCAGAGGAAATCAAAGGGAAAGCAGATGCGGAAGCTACTGCCATTTATGCGGCGGCTTATAATCGAAGCAGAACCTCTGTCGAGCTCTACAAATTCCTTCGAACGATGGAGAGTTTTGAGAAGTCCATGGATGAGAAAACCAGTATTATTTTATCCACAGATTCTGAATTTTTCAGATACCTGAGAAAGCTGAATTGATAACAGTAACGATTGAATTAAATGCCTTTGAGTTTATTGCTCAAGGGCATTTTTTTTGAAAAAAAATTGACCTTATCTCATTTTCCCCAAAGTCCTTTTCCTTTGGTTCGTGCCTCGCGCTGCAATTTGATAAATAAAGATTCGTATTTGACATTTGGCGGAAATGTAGCTACTGTAGCAAATCCCTCCTTGACCAATAGTGCATTGAAGAAAGTGCCGTCTTCCAGGTACACGTAAGCCAGGGTTCGCTTGTATCGATCATACTGCTGAACATCATATTCCAGTCTCACTCGTTGCCCATTTAGAATTCGTTTGGCGAATTCAGAACTTTCTTTTCCAAAGTATTCTACTTTCTTCCTCCCTGAATTTCTGACTTCAGGAGAGTCTACCCCAATCAGCCGGATTTTTTCTTCCTGACCTTTACTATTTAGAACCCAAAAAGTATCACCGTCAACTACTTTGGTGACGGGGAGGAGCGCCGATTTTTGTTGGGAAAAAGCATATTGATGAACCAATGCTACCCACAGAAAAAGGATAAAAAAGTTTTTTGTTTTCATATGTTTATAATTTGGTTTTCTGATTATCCGCAATCATGCCAGTTGCCATATTTTCTTTGTTTGACCGATTGGAAGACCGATGACCGAAGACC
>NZ_VLOG01000058.1:177745-192551 GCF_007655305.1 Algoriphagus algorifonticola | reverse complement strand
CGAAGCTTCCGGATTCTGATCCATTTAGCTGACAAAAAGCCGTATTTGGTTGTTACTGGTAAGAAAGCGGATATACATATTTGGTTTTTAAAGGCCATATGGAATCCCTGCCTGCGGCAGGCAGGTCGCACATCTCCCCGATACATCGGGGCATGCCAGTGTGTGTCGCTTGCATTGTGCTCGACTTCATTTGATTGATGAATAATTTCAAACCTAAGAAAACAGGAGTAAAAGACCTGTCAAAAGACAAATATCTTCAGAATTCCGACAGCTATTGTCTTAATTAGATAGGTTCGCATTGAAAATTACTTGGTCATTTCTGAGAAACTAGAGAACTTCAAGGTTCACTTAATTCTTTTTCCCATGGATTTTTATCTCAACCAAGTGCTTACTGCTTTTTCAAAGATGGATTTAGATTCTTTGGGGGAATTATTGGACGAAAGTCGCACCTATTCGGATGTCCCTTTGGAGTCTTTCTTAAGAAGCTTGAATGCATCTTTCAAACAGTTTAAGGATGCTGGAGATGTAGAATTGGAGCTTCTTCCGGGATATTGTCATGAAATGTCCTGTAATCCCGATCAGATAAGAACTGGATACAGGCTGCTTGGAAAGCAGTCTAAAAGTTATTTGGATTTAAGGTTTGTACTGGAACTCACCCAAGACAGGAAGGACCACGAAATCGCGGATATTTACTCTTGCTCCTGTTTTTCATGCCATCATGAAGAGTTTGGCTTAGGAGAACGAGTAAACCTGAGAATTCATGCGGATGAGCATTTGAGATTTCTAGGGAAATCAGACCTGCAGATTTATGCCCATAAAGCCAGTGTGAATCTGAGAATATTAAAGAAGGAGCCCAATCCTTTAACCTATGATTGGGTGGAGGCTTGGCTGATCTTGACTCAGGATACTTTTGATTATTTGGCAGAAGCGACGGAAGATTTGCCCTTCTACGAGGATTATAGCTGGGAAGAATTTCTTCAAACTCGAGAACAGCTGAATAATTATTGGAATGTGGTTAAGGAATTAAATGAAGAGGGACTATTGACATGGGATTTTTCTCAGAAAATAAATGAAGAAGAATTGATAGAAAAAGTGATTCAGGTAGAAACGATTATGGATGATTATTTCTGCGAATTTCTATTTCAAAATGCTAATCTAGATGAAGACTTTTTTATCAACTGGAGGGGCTATTCTTTTAAAGGGGGGTATTTTGATCTGTTCCCCATCTTTTGGAAAGGATTTATCCCTATTCGTGCTCAACTAGTCCAAAAGTATTATGCGCTATCAGAGTATGAGACTGAGGATTTTTTGGAAGATGAGTATTGCTTTAATCAGGAAGAAACTTTGGAGAGTCTTTATTTTCATATGAATATTAGAAAAGAGGCAAAGGAAAGAGGAGAAGAAATTCCCTTTTATTCAAAAGTTTAATCGATTCATGCTTCAATTTTGAAGCTATTTATTAGCTACATAAAACCCTGAAGCTTTAAAGCGGTTTAATAATTAAAAGTGCCTCCAGCTTTCATCTAATAATTACTAAATTTTTCATTTCCCCATGTTCCAAAAAATCCCACAAACCCAAAGTCCTCCTTCCGATCCATTGATGATATGGGACGGAAATTGCGGTTTTTGCGCTTACTGGATTCAGGTTTGGGAAAAGAAATCTTCGGGGGTAGTATTTAAAACCTATCAGGAAGTAGCAGATCAATTTCCTGAAATCCCCCTCAAAGAATTCAAAAAGGCTTCCCGGTTTATTGAAACCAACGGGCAAATATTCAGTGGTCCTGATTCAGCTTACAGGAGCTTTTTCCATTTTAAAAGGCCTTTGAAATTTCCGCATCGCTGGTATCAGAAGTCCAGATCTTTCAGATGGATAAGCGATCATGCCTACAATTGCATGGCTAAAAATAGGCCAGCCATGATGAAAATCACCCATGCTTTTTGGGGCAAAAACCCAAAGCAACAAAAGCCTTATTATTTAATTTGGCTGGCCCTCATTTTTGGAGCATGCTTTTTTGGGATAAGCATCCTTTTTTGAAGTCTAAGTTTTAGCCTTTCATGAAATTATTTCTCTTTAAAATTGCCGTTTTGATTGTAAGGTTTTAAGTAGAGGTTTTAAAATTTTCTAGCCTTTTAGAATTGAGAAAAGCCAAAATGGGCATAATGATTAGGTAAAGCGTGTAGCTAAATCCGGAAATGATAAAGGTATAACTACCACCCAGATTGAATAATGAAATAGCTACTGAAATAAGGGGGATCAGCCCCATCGCTAAATTGATTCTAACACTGTTTTGGGTGAGAAGTATTTCTTGTTGAGAAAGTAGTAATTGTTTCTTTTTCTTCAGGGATCGAACATTGAGCCATACGAAGACTAAAAATATTCCAGATGCACCTAGCCCGTAAATGATCATCAATTCTGAAGTATCTTCAGGTTTGATTGTTTCAGTGAAAATCCGATTAAATAGCTCCTTATTATCAGTTAATAAAGCAGTGTAAATATCTACCAATAGCCTGATCAGAAATTTTAGTGGGTAGGTATAAAACAATACTAAAAAAAGGAGAATAGTATTTATAGCGGTGGTTCCAGAATCCCTGAGACCAAAGCGGATAAAATATAGATAATGCTGGTACCAAATCAACATCAAAATTGAAATAGAACCAGCGAAAGGGATAAAATCTTTGATGAAATCTCTTAGCTGCTCAAAGTTTTCAGGAGGACTACTGGATAGTAAAAGAAGACCGATGGCTATGGCGAATACTCCGTCGCTCAGAGATTCTATCCGAGTATTTTCCAGCCCCCTAAGTTGAAAGCCTAGCTTTTCTTGAGAAGTTTGAATTTTTTGTTTCAATTAGAATTTATTTTTGCTTTAATGAAACTTCAGGAAATTAAATCCAATGAAAGTTTTTGAACATGAAAATGAATCAAAGCCTAATTGCTCTTGCGACCACCGCTGCCATAATCCCCAAACCTTGTTTGTTGGGGTGAACACCGTCGGGTAGCAAATCAGCCTTATCCATTAAAGGGGTATACAAATCAATCAGCTCTGAAGCACTGGATTGAGCAATGTCCATGATCATCATACGCTGCTCGTTGTTCATGACATTGGCAGTAATTCCGAAATTATCCTTAGTCACCGGGACAGGCATGATGACATATACTTTTCCATCTACCGGCATATGCTGACGAAACGCTGCAATCATATCCAGGTAGTCTTTCCTGAAATCGCCTTTATGAGCCCAATTCTGTGGTTTGGAATCATTGGTACCAAGCATGATTACCAAAATGTCTGGAGCAAAATCTTTCACTTCTTGAAATTGTGGTTCATTCCAATAAGGGAAATCTCCTTTTTTCAGTAAGGTTCTACCACTTACTCCAAAGTTTTTTACCAGATAAGCATCGCCCAGGATTGCTTGCATTTGCAGTGGGTAGGAGTCGGGATTATCTCTACCGGGTCCTTGAGTGATGGAGTTTCCCACGCAGGCAATTTTGATAGGTGATTGGGCGTATGCCGAAAGACTGAAAAGAAAGAGGACTAGAAAATTGAAATAGGTTCTCATTTGTAGAAAGCTTTGGTTTTTGGGTTTTAGGAATTAAATGAATCTAAAATAGAAAATTCAGTCCATTTATTTTCCACTCATTATACCATCCCCTATTTTTAGAAGATGAAGCCTCCCAATACTCTTTTTTCTTACATTTCCTGGCTTTCCATTGACGTGGTGTTAGGAGCCATGGCTGGGATGTTATTTTTTTCTAAGCTTCTTCATGTGCCGCTAGCATGGGATATTTATGCATTGTTGGGTCTTTGTGTATGGGTGATTTATACAGCCGATCATTTATTGGACTCACGTAAAAAAGTACAGATTGACCTCAGTCCTAGGCATCAGTTTCATGCCAGACATCAGAAAATTCTTTTGTTAAGTCTGGCTTTAGCAACCCTGCTTGGCTTATCCGGAGCAATTTGGATTTTAGGATGGTCCAGAGAGTTATTTTGGTCCCTGTTTCTAGCAGGAGCAATAGCCGGAAGCATGGCTTTGATTCGTTTGGGAGGAAATGCAGGGAAAGGATTGAAAGAATTGAGTACTGCAGTTTTTTATGTATTAGGGATTGCCTGGATTCCTCTTCTAAGAGCTGATGCATTGGATAGGGACTGGAGAGTAGGTGTCTTTTTATTAGTATTTACCCTGCTGGCTTTTTTAAACTTATTAATGCTTTCCTGGATGGATAGAAGGAAAGATGAATTAGCGGGTTTCCCCTCTGCAGCTCAGTTGATTCAGCCTGGACAGTTATTAGATTGGATCCGAAGGCTTGCATTGCTATTGATTATCATATCGCTGACGCTCTTTATTGCCTTGCCCTCTTTCTTCCGCATGTATTCCTGTATTTTGCTGATAATGGTTATCCTTCATTTCTTGATTTTTTTCAATAAAAACCTCAGTGAAGATCAAATTCGGAGTAGGATGGAGGCAGTTTTTCTATTGCCTTGGATAGTTTTGATTTTTTAAATAAGATAGAAATAAGATAGAAATAAGATAGAAATAAGATAGAAATAAGTTGGGCTTCATGTCGGAACTCATGAGAAAATTTGTACCCCTACTATTTTTTGTAACCTTGGTCGGCTGTGGAACGCCAACTGAACTCAAGACTGTGAACTGGAACGGAAACCGGATAACGTGGACGGTTTTAGATGGCGGAGCAACAACGTCCTACTATTGGAAGATATTCTTCACTAAGAAAGGAAGCAATTCACAAGACTTAATTTTTGAATCTTACTCCTCGCCCTATATTACGGACATCTCAACTAATGGAAATAAGCTTCTAATTCATTGTGCTGTTGACAGGGACTCGACTGACATCATAACCATTGACCTCAACAAAATTGAAGATTTCATTGATGACCCAATTGAGTACGAACGATCTTTATTGGAACAGACAAACGAATCATATATTGAACCTGAATTTGTCAAGCAGGATCGTGAATTTGCTATTAAACACAACCTCACAAACTAGTGGGAGAATCAACGGTCATATCGTGGATTTTTCTATCAACCGCATTTGCTAGTGAACAGGAACCGGCAAACTTTGAATCAATTTCTCAAATTGCAGATGGAATAAACCATGCTGTTCCAACTCAAAAAGAACTTCAAGCATCTTTGACTTGGCTAACAAAGAACGGATTTGTAGATAAGTCAGGCAATAAGTATCACCTGACGAACGAAGGAGCTGCTTTAATTGAAAAAGCGAAATCTCGAACTAATAACATAATCCTGAACATTTGGGACGAACTAGCCAAGGAAATAGAAAACACGAAAGCCCAACATCGGCTATGAATGAATGGGGTTTTATCGGTCAGGAAAGTTTAGTGGAACTTGGAAAGTCCGCCACGAAGTGTAAATTTAAAAATGTGTGGCTCGTGCCAGTGGAGAAGTTAGTGCTTTCTAATCCCCACTCATCATAGCCAGGCGATAGAAATCCCGTTCCTAAATATATACCTAGAAATAATTACCCTTTTACAAAGTGGGCAAGAGCTTGTCCCGATGAATATCGGGAGGGATCCAATTAATAAATTAATTCCTCTCAAAAGAATATAGAGAGGAATTAAAATAATTCTAAAGGATCACAAAGTTCCATGCCTACAGCATGGTGAGGTTTTTGTGAGGTCATTTGCTACCGAACTTTAATCCCTCCGGGATTGACTAGACTTCAATTTTTGAGGATAGATGATTGTCAGTTAGGATAAATGTTGTACATCAATCTATCCAATTTCATCTGGAACCGTAATTTATGTACTACACAAAAGCACTGTGCCCGGTAATGGCTCTCCCCACAATCAAAGAATTGATTTCTTTGGTGCCTTCATAGCTGTATACTGCTTCTGCATCTGCCACAAATCTGGCAATATCATGTCGCAACAAAATTCCGTTGCCACCAAATAGTTCTCTTGCCTGATCCACGATGGATCGCATTCTTAAGGTGCAGAATACCTTGGCCAAAGAAGCATGCTCATCCAGCAGATCTCCTGCGTCTTGCATTTGGGAAAGCCTAAATACCATGGTTTGCATTGCTGTCAAATCTCCCAACATGGTGACTAAAAGATCCTGAACCAACTGGAAGGATGCGATCGGTCTTCCAAACTGACTTCTTTCATTACTATAAGCCAATGCGAGTTCATAAGCACCTCTCGCACAGCCTACTGCCTGCCAGGCCACTCCGGCTCTGGTCATTCTCAAGACTTTGGCAGTATCTCTAAATGAATTTGCCTCTTGTAGCCTGTCGCTTTCCGGTACTTCGCATTTGGTTAAAGTGATCAGGGCATTTTGTACAGTCCTTAAGGCCATTTTGTCTTCCAGTTTTTCAGCAAAAAAACCTGGATTATCCTTCCTTACAATAAACCCTTTCACCTGATTATCATCCAGGTCTCTTGCCCAAATCACAGTCATATCTGAGAAAGTGGCATTTCCGATCCATTTTTTCTGGCCATTCAAAATCCATACATCACCCTCTCTTTTGCAGGTAGTGGTTAAGCCTCCGGCAACTCCCGAACCAACTTCTGGTTCAGTAAGCCCAAATGCTCCGATTTTTTCCAGTTTCTGCATGGCAGGAAGCCATTCTTGTTTTTGAGCTTCCGACCCACATAGGTACACAGATCCCATTGCTAAGCCACTCTGCACCCCGAAAAAAGTAGAAATTGAGGTGTCAATTCTTGCCATTTCCATAGCGATAAATCCTTCCAGTAAGGCGGAATGTCCAGGACAACCATAGCCTTGATAAGTCAGCCCGGCTATATCCAGCTCGGCCATTTTTGGAATGATGTGCATAGGGAATTCCCCGCGGTTCCAGTAATCATTGGCAATGGGTTTGATTTCACTTTCCATAAATTCCCGTACCCTCAGTTGGATATCACGCTCGTGTTTGGGTAAGCTTTTTCCTAATTCATAAAAGTCTCCGTTGATCGGTGGAATTTCTTTAGGTTTACCTCCACCTTTAAGCATTCCCATCATTTTGGATAGGTCTGATTCGCTCATTTGTGACACCAATCCTACCATCTTGGGGAGGTCAACTTTCTGGGAAAGTTTAGAGATTTGGTCCAAGTCTACAGATTTTAGTAGTTGGCGAAGGCCTGAGATATTCTTAAAAAGATTTTTCATACGATTATGTTAGGTTTATTGGAAAGGATCTGAAAAAAGAAATACTTAGATTTCTAATTCTGAGATATGAAAGATAATTATCGTTGGTTGACTCCTGTTTACGAATTGCTCTCCAGTCTGGTTTTTGGCCAAACTTTAAAGCAATCCAAAACTTGTTATCTTTCTAATATACGCAACAAGCATCTTTTAATCATAGGCGGAGGGACTGGTTCTGATTATCAGTCTGTTCAAAGGGATATGAAAGGGGACTTTGTGGAGGTGTCAGTTAGTATGCTTCGCAAAGCCGAAAAAAACTTAGAAAGCTCAGAGCTTAATTTTCATTTAGGAGAAATTCCTCTAGGTGAAACTTATGATTTGATCCTGTTGCCATTTGTATTGGATACGCTAATCGATGAAGAATTAGAGGAGCTTTTGATGAAAATAAAAGCTGTTTCCAAGCAAGGGGCATTGATCTATCTATCGGATTTTTTCCCGCAGAAAAATAGACGGAATAAGCTTCTTCAATCTTTGATGATACGGTTCTTCAGAGCTTTCACTAAGCATCCAAGAAAGGATTTGCCTGATTATAAGGAGTTTTTAGAGAAGGCTGGATTCCGCCTCTTGAAAGAAAAAACATGGTCTGAAGATTGGGTACGGGCTCAGCTTTGGCAAAAAGCTTAATTCCCGGCTTTTTGGATTATTCGAGTAATCAGCTCATCAAAGTATTGTCCATTCCCCGGGCCGTACCAATTCATCTCCCTTACCTCATGAAAATGCTCGTCATAGAGTTCATCTGGCGTGATGTAGCCAATATATCCTCCATTAAAAGTGGTTATAATTAAATTGAGTCCTTTTTCCTGAGCCAATTGATCCCATTTTTCATAAAAAACACCTGAAATCTCCCCGCTTGAAGAAATGATTAGCGTATTTCCGATTTGAGTGATACCCATATGTGGATTGGTTTCGCCTAGTAGTTTTTTAAATAACCATGGTCTAATCCGGATATCATCTGAGATCCTTAAATGGGGTTCTCTAAGCGATAAGTCTAATCTTGCATTTCGGATTCTTGGAAGTTTGACTGTGCTATACCGGGTCATTTTTAATTGACTGATGGAGTCGAGGGATAGGGCATATTCTTGAACTGCAGATATATCATTTCCTGAACGAAGAGGCCTATGGGAACCAACCGTGCCTGCTGCAAAAAGTGCAAAATCAAAGTTGGACTGTTCCATTTTTTTCATCAGGTAAAATGGGTAATCACCTGAAAGCCCCATGAACTTAGTGCTCAAACACGTAGCATGGGCAGAAAAGGTGAAAAGTGTAGCCGACTTTCCGTCTTTTTTGGTAAAAATCAATTGCCTGGTAAAAGGGTCAATCGGACCATCTTTTACGAATCGATTGGCCACCAATTCAGTAGCATCTGCTTTTCTGAAATGGATGCTCACAGTATCTAGGCTTGCTTTGGCTCGCTCAATGGCCTCCAAACTTTTATCTGCAATTCCAGCTACAATTTCCTCCTGAAAGCCTCCAAATGCCAGTTCTCCCAAAGGCCCGGGCATGTAGCCTCCCATGCCTGAATGCGTGTGTGTAGCTGTAAATAGGAGTTGAGAGATCTGAGGATACTTTTCTCTAATCTTCTTTTCAATTTTTTCTGCTAAATACGGGTGAACAATCAATAGCTCGTAATTCAACCAGGCTATTTCCTGTTTTCCATTACTCAAGACGATACTTTTTACATAACTGCTGTCGGCTACAAATTCATAGTTTCCTCTGGGAGCATAGCCTACCAAATCCACAGGCTTTTTTGGAGTCATATTACTTTTTCCCCATCCGGCCATCCAGCCATCCCCTATGCTTTGCTCAAAACTCAGCTGGTCCAGTCTGGTAAAGGTTTCTTGGTAAAAATCCTGTTCATCAATCGGACTGCGATCCACAGTTGTGAGAGTAAATAATGCAATCAGCAACAAAAACAGAAAGATCCCGAGCAGGATCTTTCCAAATAATTTAAAAGCTGATTTTAAGTCCATAGCTTAATACTCAAAAGTGCCGTGTGGACTTTGAATAGTTACTTTTTTTCCCTCAAATGGCTCTACTCTTCCGATAATCTGAGCTTCAACTCCATGAGATTCCGCTATATCAATGATTTCTTCCGCATGTCTTTCATCGAGATATACTTCCATTCGATGGCCCATATTAAATACTTTGTACATCTCTTTCCAGTCGGTTTTACTTTCTTCCTGTATGATTCTGAAGAGTGGAGGAGTTTCAAAGAGATTATCCTTAATCACATGTACATTCTCTACAAAATGCAGGACTTTGGTTTGAGCGCCTCCGCTGCAATGAACCAAACCATGAATATGAGGTCTCAAATAATTTAAGACATCCACCATTATTGGCGCATAAGTTCGGGTAGGAGATAGAACCAATTTTCCAATATTGACCGGAGCGCCTGGAGCTGCATCAGTTAGATTGTATTTGCCGGAATAGATTAAGTCATCCGGAACAGCTGGATCAAATGATTCTGGGTATTTGGTTTTTAAAACCTTGTTGAATACATCATGTCTGGCAGAAGTCAATCCATTGCTACCCATGCCTCCATTATATTCTGTCTCATAATTGGCCTGTCCGTATGAAGCCAAACCTACGATTACGTCTCCGGGCTGAATTTTATCATTGGAAATGACATCTTCCCTTCGCATTCTGCAGGTAACGGTGCTGTCTACGATCACGGTGCGAACCAAATCTCCCACATCGGCAGTTTCCCCGCCTGTTAGCACTGCATGAACTCCCTTGTCCCGTAGCATTTGAAGAACCTCCTCAGTACCTTCTATGATGGCAGAGATTACTTCTCCCGGAATCAGGTTTTTATTTCTACCAATAGTGGAGGATACGAGAATATTATTGATGGCTCCCACACAGAGAAGGTCATCCGTATTCATAATGATCGCATCCTGTGCTATTCCTTTCCACACGCTTAAGTCCCCTGTTTCTTTCCAATAGAGATAAGCTAGAGAGGATTTGGTTCCCGCACCGTCCGCATGCATGATATTGCAATAATCCGGATCAGAGCCTAAAGTGTCTTCTACGATTTTGCAAAATGCTTTGGGAAAAAGTCCTTTATCCAGCTTAGAGATTGCATTATGGACATCTTCTTTGGAGGCGGAAACACCGCGCTGCATGTAGCGCTCGTTCATGGTTTTTTGGGATTGGTTACCAATGGACAAAGTTAAGTATTCCGAAGCATTGAAGAAGGAAATATTTGGGAAATATACTTTGTGAGATACGCTTTGCTGAAATAAGCTCTCCTTCGTCGAGCGAAATATACCTTCGGCGAAATATTGGGTTCCAGGTAGATCAAAATCAGCGAAAATCAGCGAATTAATCCGCGAAAATCTGCGGGAAAAAATCAAATAAATCACTTTGCTTCTTCTATACTTTGCGGGAGTCAAAAGAATCGCTGCGTCGCTTCGCCGTTGCGAGAGATAAAAAGATATACTTCGTGATATACGCTTCGCTGAAATATGCTCTCCTTCGTCGAGCGAAATACGGGTCAAATCCCCCTTTGGAATTCTGTACTGATTTGGGACGAGTTGTATAATTAAAGGGGATTTTAGAAATATACTTTGTGAAATATGCTTCGCTGAAATAAGCTCTCCTTCGTCGAGCGAAATACGCCTTCGGCGAAATATGGGGTTCTAGGTAGATCAAAATCTGCGATTATCAGCGAAGTAATCCGCGAAAATCTGCGGGAAAAATCAAATACTTTGCCTCTTTCATTCTTTGCGGGATGATTAAAAATACTCTGCGCCGCTGCGCCGCTGCGAGAGGAAAAGATATGCTTCGCGATATACGCTTCGCGAAATAAGCTCTCCTTCGTCGAGCGAAATACAGGTCAAATCCCCCTTTGGAATTCTGTACTGATTTGGGACGAGTTGTATAATTAAAGGGGGTAAGGGGGATTTTAGAAAAATACTTTGTGAAATATAGCTTCGCTGAAATACGCCTTCGGCGAAATATTGTGTTTTTGGTAGATCAAAATCTGCGATTATCCGCGAATTAATCCGCGAAAATCTGCCGGAAAAAATCAAATCAAATCAATCACTTTGCCACTTTTATTCTTTGCGGGATTAGCTAAAAAAACTCTGCGCCGCTGCGTGAGACTCATTGCACTTTCAAAATTACACAAACATCTCCTCAATCAATTGGGTATAAAAGTCCTTTACTTCCATTCCGATTGCGCGGATCTGCTGGGAGATTAGGCTGGTTTCTGTTTGCCCAGGCACTGTATTGATTTCAATAAAAAAGAACTTTCCGGTTTCTTTTTCCAAGAAATAATCAATGCGAACTGCTCCTCTGCAATTGAGTTTTTCATACACCCTTGATGCCACCCGTGAAACTCTTGCTATTTCCTCCTCATTCATTCGGCCAGGAGTTATTTCTTCGCAAACCCCTGGGATATATTTTGCTTCGAAATCAAAGAACTCCTTGCTGCTCACAATCTCCGTAGCGGGAAGTACTGTGATCTCGCCTTTTCCTCGGAAAACTCCCACAGAAAATTCCCTTCCTGATACAAATTCCTCAACCAATACCTGTTTGTCTTCTGCGAAAGCTTTTTCCAAGGCCTCAGATAATTCCTCCCAGGTTTTGACTTTGCTCATTCCGATCGAGCTACCTCCATTATTAGGTTTGATGAATAAAGGAAGGTTTAATTCTTCCTCAATTCGTTTTCTATTCTTTTCAGTATTTCCAAAAAGTTGAATGGACTGTGCAATATGTAATTCGGGTATGTCCTGCACAATGGCTTTCGTGTAGCCTTTATTCATGGTGATAGCTGAAGTCAGCTGATCGCAAGTGGTATAGGGGATTTCCAGCATATCAAAATATCCCGCCAATTTGCCGTCTTCCCCCGGCGAACCATGTAAAATATTAAAAACTCCATCAAAGGTGATTTTTTCGTCTCCGATGGCAATACTGAAGTCGTTAAGATCAACAGGGATTTTTTCTCCAGACTCGCAGACAAAATGCCAATCCCCTGGATAAATCAAGATTTTGTACACGTCATACCTGTCGCGGTCTATGGTTTTTTCGACAACAGCAGCGCTTTTTAGGGATATGACGGATTCACCGGTGAATCCTCCGGTTACCAAGGCAATTTTCTTCTTCATGGCTGGGAAAAATCAATATGCGAAGTAGCTTAATTTATCTAAAGAGTCCAAAGGAATTAATTCCCTAGACGACGAATTTATTATATTCGCCGTCTATAAAACTTGCAAATACCCAAAAATACGACTGATATGATTGAAAGTTTGAAAAAAGCATCCTCGCTTTTTCTGATCTTGTTTTTGGCCTCTGTCTCCTTGCAGGCTCAGGCTCTCAAAAAGGTAAGTCTTGAAGATGTTTTCAAGAAAAATACCTTCGCCCAAAAATCCGTTTACGGGATCAATTGGATGAAAGACGGGAAATATTACAGTTCCCAAGTAAACCGTGGAGGATTTCCCACAGTAGTAAAAATCAATGTAACCACAGGTGCTGAAGAAGCAGTCCTTTTGGACGGAAGAGCTTTAGGACTCAATTTTTCTTCTTATTCCTTCAATTCCGACGAATCAAAAGCTTTGGTGGCTACCGATGTTGAATCTATTTATCGAAGATCTACCAAAGGGATTTTCTATGTAGTCGATATGGCTACAGGAGAAAAGCAACAGTTGATGAATGGGGAGAAGATCTCCTATGCGACTTTATCTCCTGACAATGACAAAGTAGCTTTTGTAAAAGATAATAACTTGTACCTAGTAGAGCTGGCTACTAACCAAACCGCTCAGATCACAAAGGATGGCGAGTGGAATAAAATCATCAATGGTGCAGCAGATTGGGTATATGAAGAGGAATTTTCTATGTCTCAGGCATTTTCTTGGTCACCTGACGGAAAGAAAATAGCATTTATCAGATTTGATGAAACTGAGGTTCCCGAATTTAATATGCAGCTGTGGGGGCCGCTTTATCCTGCAGATTACAGATTTAAATATCCTAAAGCGGGTGAGCAAAATGCAGAGGTAAGCATTCATGTATATGATTTGGCTTCAAAAAATATTCAAAAAGTAGATGCTGGGTCTGAGAAAGATATTTACCTACCGAGAATCTATTGGACCAAAGATGCTAATCAACTTGCTTTCATTCGCTTGAATAGACTTCAGAATAAGTTGGACCTTTTCCATGCCAATGCTACAACTGGCTCCAGTAAACTTATCCTTTCTGAGGAGGCTGAAACTTATGTCGATTTAGATTACAATGACAATTTACAATACCTAAGTGATGGAAAGAGCTTTATCCGAACTTCTGAAAAGGACGGATATAAGCATATTTATCACCATGGGATGGATGGAAGCCTGATCCGTCAAATTACCAGCGGAGCTTGGGAAGTGACTGAGTTGGTAGGAGTGGATGAAAAAAATAAAAAAATCTACTTCGTGTCTGCAGAAGCTTCTCCTTTGGAGCGAAACTTTTATGTGATTGATTTTTCCGGGAAAAATAAAAGAACCCTGACTCCATTGGCAGGAACCCATCGAATCAATATGAGTCCGGACTATCGTTTTTTCATTGATTATTATTCCACTACCGAGATGCCACAGGTTGTAACCTTGCACGAATCTAGCGGGAAATTGATCAAGTCCTTGGAAGAAAATGGAGAGCTAAAGGAACGGTTGAAAAGTTTCGCTCTGGGTAAAAAAGAGTTCTTCACTTTTCCCACAGTGGACGGAACTGCATTGAATGGTTATGTAATCAAACCGGCGGATTTTGACCCGAATAAAAAATATCCTGTGCTCATGTATGTCTATGGAGGTCCAGGTTCTCAAAATGTCTTAAACTCTTGGGGTGGAACCCGTGATTTTTGGCATCAGGCTCTTGTTGCAGAAGGGTATATCGTAGCCTGTGTGGACAATAGAGGTACTGGAGCCAGAGGCCGTGATTTCAAGCATGCGACTTACGCAAATTTAGGCAAGCTGGAGACCGTAGATCAAATCGAAGGGGCCAAGTATTTTGCGAAGCAATCCTATGTTGATCCTTCAAGAATCGGTATCTGGGGCTGGTCTTATGGAGGCTATATGTCTTCCCTTTCTTTGATGATTGGCAATGATGTTTTCAAAACAGCCATAGCAGTTGCTCCGGTAACTACCTGGAGATATTATGATACAATCTACACTGAGCGCTATTTGCAAACTCCACAGCTCAATCCTTCTGGCTATGATGACAATAGTCCTATCTCACATGTCAATAAACTGAAAGGAAACTTCCTGTTAATTCACGGAACGGGAGATGACAATGTGCATTTCCAAAATGCGGTGGACTTAGTAGATGCTTTGATAGCTGCCGATAAGCAGTTTGAGACTTTTTATTATCCCAATAGAAACCACGGCATCTATGGGGGGAATACGACATGGCATTTGTATTCCATGATGACGGACTTTTTGAAAAGAAAGCTGTAAAAAATGAAAACCGCAGGATGAGAGTTCTGCGGTTTTTTTAATTGCCTCCCGCAAAGAGGAAAAGGAGCAAAGCATACTTGAATTCCAGGGGGAGTTATGAATAAAATAAACTCGAAAAGAGTCGTGGACAATGTCAGTCCGAGTCTTAAATATTCTTCGAACATATAAAAAATGATATGACAGGGTCATCCAAAATGGATTTG
>NZ_VLOG01000058.1:164372-177695 GCF_007655305.1 Algoriphagus algorifonticola | reverse complement strand
TTCTCGGGATGGTTCTTTTGCTTCAAGGCAAAAGAACGAAGAGAAAAAAGAAAATGCTTAATAGAAGCAGAAGGATTTTAAGTTAGCTAAAGCTTACTTTCCATAAGAAAGAATTAAATTCCGAAATAAGTGAAATTTCGGAATTTAATATAATCTGTCATTGGTAGTGGAGTCGAGGACCTAGTTAATAATTAAAAAAACCTATCCTAGTCTAAAAAAACACTTTAATTATGTAATTCGACTTCCATTTTTTAGGTACTATGAAAACTTGCTCTAATGGGCTTCGACTCCGCTCAGCCTGACAATGACTCTGCTTAGCTTGAAAAAGAGATCACTAAGTAAATTTTCTCTTGACTGACCATCGAAATAAGACTCTTAAAAAAGGGGATTATTGAAGAAATAACCTGGCTAATTTGAAGATTGAAATGGGCTTCGACTCCGCTCAGCCTGACATTGAGTTCGCTTAGCCTGACGCCTATTCTGTTCAATTTGATATCTAATCCCCTCTGCCTGATATCGACTCTCTTTCTCGTCTCAATGGCTTATGCTATTTTAATCTGATCAAGATAAAACTTCATCCGGCTATGATCCCGGGGTAAAAAGTCAATTTTATCGATTTTATCTTCCTTGTGATTGTAAAAAACTTCCACGTATTCATTCTCCAACAGATACAAATTAATCTTATGACGATAGTATCTAATGGCCACAACGAAAGTAGCCTCCATGTAGAGGGTTTTGATTTTTAGATGAAGGGGAAGTTGTCTGAACTCTTCTTTACTCATATCACATCGCGCAGTCTGATAAAGTTAACCAAAATTGTTTGGGCTTTTGTTCAACAGGCGGGTAAAGAAATAATTTTGATCAGAAAAAAAATGCCCCTAACACTAATTGCTAAGGGTATTTTCACTTTCAATTGGGATTCTTATTGGAAGTTTTTGATTTTTTCACTGAAGTCAAAAACTTCAACATCCTCTTTTACTGCTGCTACAATACTGCTTCCTGCAGCAGATCTATATCCGCCGGCGCAATGTACCACGATGGGTTTTTCATCAGGTATCTCACTCGCTTTTTCCCGAAGTTCCTGCAAAGGAATATTTATCGATTTCTCAAAAATGGGCGAATTGCGATTTTCATCTCTACTTCGGATATCTACAATGGTAAATTTGTCTGGGTTAGTTTTAAATTCATCCACCTTGAATCTTGATTCCCGGGCATTCATACCTTTAGGGTTGATTACTGCAGCTTTGATCAATTGCTCATAGCCTATTTTTGCGGCCTTATTTATCAAGTCCTCTAATTCAGCCATGGAGTCTGATACCAAAAAGAAATGCTCCTCCGGCGCCACAATTGAGCCTAACCAAGTTTCAAATTTTGCCCCATTCATAATATTGATCGAACCGGGAATATGCCCTACGGCAAAGGCTTCTTTTTTTCTGGCATCGATGATCAAGGATCCTTCTGAAATAGAAGCACCCTCTGACCAAATACCCACTCTGGAAATCGATCTTTGATAGGCAGGAGCTCCAGTCTTATTCATGTCTACATTGTAGCTGAAATATTTGGGAATATAGGGTTGACCTTCCAATAAGGAGTCTACAAAGGTTTTTTCATCCAAATCTCCAAATGCCCAGTTGCTTTTTCTTTGTTCTCCGATAGTAGATTGGCGTTCATCACTAAGATTTTTTCCACAAAGTGATCCAGCCCCATGAGCTGGAAATACGATGATATGATCTGATAAAGGCTTCAGTTTAGTCTGTACTGTTTGATACATCATTTTAGCCAGTTCCTCCCGTTGAGCTTTCATGTTTCCAGCTTTTTCTCTCAAATCAGGCCTTCCTACATCTCCTACAAATAATGTGTCCCCAGAAAATAGTGCGTAGTCGTTCCCATTTTCATCTTTCAAAATAACACTTATAGAATCGGGAGAATGTCCTGGGGTATGCAAAGCATGAAAACTTAGTTTTCCCAATTTGAATGAATCTCCCTCGTCAAATGAGCTATGGGGATAGTCAGCTTCCACGAGTTTAGAAACGTAAATTGTGGCATCCTCATTTTGATGAAATTCCAAATGTGAACTCACAAAATCAGCATGCGGGTGAGTTTCAATTACCGCGACAATTTTGCCCCCGCAGGTCTGGGCAAAGTCGTTGTAAGGGTTGGGATTCCTCCCAGGATCTACCAGAGCGATCAGGCCTTCACTTTCAATAGCGTAACTAGCGTGAGCCAGTCCTTCATCATAAAATTGCTTGATATTCATAGTCTTATTTATTCAAATTGATGGTACAAAAGTATTGCTAATTTCATCCTAGTTCAGTGATTCAGATCACCATCCTTATTTGACAATGTATAATGAGTATAAATTGAATGGGAGAAATCTTGCTTCTGACCTAGAAGAAAAGTAAAATTGATCAACTAAACCAAACGAGTTCCAGTGTTTTTAGATAAAACCTATTTACGAAGTTTATTCTTTTTGATTGTTCTGGCGGTACTGACTGCTTCCTGTAAATCTAAAAAAATCAGTAGGGAAGACCCGGTATTCACGGTAATTTCCACAGCAAAATCTTTTACCGGAACTCCTTATAAGTACGGGGGTACCACTCGGGCAGGTATGGATTGTTCTGCATTAGTATTTCACTCCTTTTATGCTGTAGGGATCACTATGCCCAGGATATCAGCGGATCAGGCCAAAATGGGGAAAAAAGTCAGCCCCCGAGAGTTGAAAGAAGGTGACCTTTTGTTTTTTGCAACAGGAAGAAGGAGAAATCAAGTAACGCATGCAGGAATAGTTACCGAATCAAAAAAAGGCGATATTCGATTTATTCATGCTTCAACTTCTTTGGGGGTTACCGAGGATTTTTTAAGTAATCGATACTGGAGCAAGGCCTTCCTTTTTGGGAGGAGACTTTTGGAGTAGCAGTTCAGAAAAAAAAAAGAGCGACTGAGCGCTCTTTTTTGGATTAGTGATTAGAAATTTTTACTTCCGTCAGTCTGGAGTACGTAGCGGAAAGTATAGTGCCCGCTTGGAGTGGCTCTTGGGTCAATTTGATCTGCCGGAGGATTTCCTTTGTAATAGCTTAGAATTTCGATTTTGCTGTAGTTACCCCCGGTGGTTTTTACCAGGATCACTCTGCCTGGGATCGGAGTCACTGTGAAAGTTGCTGAATTGTAATTATACCAGCCATTTCCACTACCTGTAGGAATCGCAAAAGTAGATTCGCTATCAGTGGCGAACGTAGCGGAAGTTGGCACTTGGTTGATTTCCTCAAAAATACCGCTTACAATCGCCGCCTTTACGTTTTTTGAACTGTTGGTTCGGATGGTGGTTCCTTTGAATGCCAAGTCCCAATCATCTGTTTCGCTGACAATGGCATTTTGCTCCAAACTGAAATATTGAAAGGGATTCACTTTTTCGACCTCGCCTGTATTTCGATCGATGACATCATTGGGAGCGGCTAAATCTGCTACAAGAATGGCCTCCAGCTCAACTCTAGGTTGAGCATCATCGGTAGTATCGCAGGCAAATGCTCCAAAGAAGATGAGAAGATAAAAGATGGATTTTAGGTTAGTTTTCATAGATGTATAAATTGAATTTAGTTTTTGATAAAGTTCATGAGGGGTAATTGAATTCCTGTAAATAGCATTCTGCCTGGATTATTAGGCTGGGCAGGAGTTTCTATGTTGAGAAGATTGGTTCCTCCCAATTCCAGTTGAATGCCGTTGGAGAATGTTTTGGTGAGGTTGATATTGAGGCTCATCCAGCCTGGTGCATATTCTCTCTTGTCGTCGAGGATGAGATTTCCATTCAGATCGGCAAAACCAAATTTGCCTCTGTAAATTCCTCGTAGGGCTAAATCAATCCCGGTCTTTGGATGATGATAATTGATTTTCACATTGCCGCTGTGTCGACTTCTATTGAAAAGTCCTCCATAATCTGCCCGTGTTACTCTGACGGTTTGGTTTTGGGAGTTTCTTTGAAATAGTTCTCCTGATGCTATCCTTTCTAAAACATCCAAATCCCGAGAATCCAGGAAGGAGTAGCCGATACTGAAGGATAGGTGATTGTTCCATGCATAATTGAAATCCATTTCAAGCCCTTGCGTGACTACACTTCTTATGTTGAAATAGGAAAATGCATTTTGTCCACTTTTGAGCTGGGCTATAGGCGCTGTTTCAATCAGGTTGGTGATTTGGTTTCTAAATAAGTTGCCCTGTACTAGTATTTTGGAACCAATTTTCCACCTGAGCCCAGAATTGATAGCCCATGAGCTTTCCGCTTTTAGCTCTCCTAAGTTTTCAGGAGCGATTAATACTCTTGCTATTAACCCTTCGTTTTCCAAGCGTCGGATTCCTTCCTCAGCCAGATTAGATCCAAATACATAGTATCCTGAGGAAGCGTTATTGAAGTTGAGAAGGATTTGACGAAAGTCCGGTGCCTTAAAACCGGCTCCTATGGATGCTTGCCAACTGAAATTTTCAGAAAATTTGTATTGTCCGGCAATTTTTGGGCTGAGCCTTTCTCCGTATTGAGAATGAAAATCTCCACGAAGTCCTGTTACCAGATTGACTTTTGGTTTAGGATCCCATTGATGTTGCAGGAAAAAATACCCTGCATCAAACCGATTTTTATCTTCATACCGGGTGGCATCTACTGTTTCGATCAGTTGTCCTAAGCCCAAAGTGATCAGGTGTGTGGGTGTAGCCTGAAAATCAGTTTGTACTTCTGTGCGATGATAAAATTGATCAAAATTCTGAATATCAAAAAAGCTTTGATCGGATTGGAATCTAGTCACCGAATTGGTGGAAAACCAACTGCTCATGCCTCTCAAGGATATCAGAAATTTTTGAGAAGGCTTGAATCTCAAAGTAGGGTTAATATTCAGGTCGCTTCTTGAATTATTCATATCGAGTATCTCGTTCCCAGACGACTGCATCTCTCCGGTAGAATTCTCCTGATAGGCACGGACGAAGAGGCTCGATTGCCATTTTTCTGATAGGTTACCTGAGACTTTGACTTGAGCAGTATGTGCCTGATAGGGGTTCTGGGTCTGACCGATGGTTTCGGGTCTGAGATCAAAACCTCCGGTCTCGAAATAGTCATAAAATAGGCTTGTATTCCATTTTTTGGATCCCAAGTTCAAATTCCCAGTTGGATTCCAGGTGTTGAAGGAGCGGTGACGCAAGCCAACATCCAGTTGATTTTCTCTCCCGGATGACTTCGTGATAATATTGATCACTCCTGCCATGGCTTCACTTCCATAGATAGCGGAAGATGGCCCGCGTAGAATCTCAATTCGCTCGATATTAGAAATGGAGAGGCGGTTCAAGTCAAATGTTCCGGCTGTTCTACCGATCAATGGTTCTCCGTCAAGTAGGATTAGGATATAGTCAGAGTCCAGTCCCTGCATTTGAAGCCCGGTGCCATGTTGAGACACGATTTGCAAGCCTGTTTGCTCTTGAAGAACATCAGAAAGACGTAGTCCGCCTGTTTGTTGGATTTTTTCGGAATTCAGCACTGTGACGGGTAAGGGGAGGCTTTCCACGGTACGGTCTGTCCTAGTAGCCGCGACTACCACTTCATCCAGAATCCCTGATTTTTCCTGCAATACTATTTTTTCGCGTTTTTGCCATTCCTCCCAGCTTAATTGCATAGTTTCAAAACCTAGGGCAACTATTTTGACGACTGTTCCCTTCGTTTCAGAACTTCTTACAGTACCGTCTTCTTCAATTGGAAGGTGTAGTTTTCCATCGACCCAAATAGAGGCATGGAGAACGGGCTGTCCATTTTGATCTACTACTTTTTTTGGCTGTGGACTAGCTAGGACAGCAATAGTAAATAAGACCATGCAAAAGGGAATAACTACTTTAATTAGATTAATTCTAAACATAGGTTTAAAATTTTGGCGGAGAATTATCCCTCCGCCTGTTGTATTATTTCAAAGAATCGATTAACGTTTTCCATTCTTCTTTTTGAGGGATTCCGGGTTTTCTAAGTCCGAAAAACTGTGCTACCATTTCCCCCGAAGAATCAAACAGCTCTAATGCAGATACTAGGCCTTCGGTTGTATTTTTATGAACTACAAATGCCCTTTCGACTTCATCCTCGTTCAAATGCATGTTGAAGTCCGGGTCCAATACATTCAGCCATTGGTCTAATTGTCGGATGGTGCGAACTTTGCCTTGATGGATTTGGATATTTCCGTTATTTCCGGCGAAAATCATAATTGGAAGCTGGCTTTTTGCTGCTTCATTTAATACCATGCGAGCTGAGAGTCTATCTACTTCATAGGCCCATTTGTCATCTATCCATTCCACTGCATTGAGCCTGTTCACCTTGTATTTTCGAAGCATTCCAAAAAAGTCGTGAGTATCTTTCATATTTTCCCAATCTGAAGTGAAGGACTCGTAGTCCAGTTCCTCTCTCGATACTGTAATTGGTTTTTCGATACTCGTAAATTCCAGCTTTTCATGTTGATCGGTTGCTGTATGTTCGTTGACTAGCTGTTCTGCAGCATCATAATCTGACTCATCCTGTAAAAAAACCTTAAGAATTGCTTCTCCGGCGGAGTCAAAATATTGCAGTGAAATCATAGTGCCTCTAGGCGTCTCGTTTGACACAGCAAATCCAAATTTCCAGTTTTTAAAAAAAATACGTTGCTCAATAGGGCCAATGACTGTGGCAATTTGCTGAGGTCCGGCCTGATGGATTTCGATTTTTTGAAAAACCCCATGATGTTCCAGCACGCATCCTTCATTTCTTGTGAGTGCCATAACCTTTTTTAGTTTTGGAAATTTCTTTACCTGTTCGGTAAAGTCATTCGTCAGGCGAACTGCATTTTCTCCAATTCCTGTGGCAAGCAATTCTGCCTCACTTACGCCCAGTTGACTGGCAGCATTTCTTATTCTGAGTTTAGGATTTTCCGACTTTAATTTTTCCCATGCTGTTTTCAGTTGAGATTGAGTTTCAAATAGAGTTTCCATAGTAAGCTTTGTTAATATTTTGTGATGGATTTCGATAGAAATGGTCAGTACTGATAATTTTTCTTCCGGTAATTGGATGAATCATAACCGTAACGGGATGATCAAACACTTTAGAAAGAGTCTTCTCTGTCAAGACATCTGTTGTCGGACCGCATGCTTCGATCATTCCGTTTTTGAGCAATAATACTCTGTCTGCATATTGAGCAGCCAGATTGAGATCGTGCAGGATCACAAGGACTCCAATATTCCGATCTTTGAGCTGTTGTAATATTTGTAACACGGTGTGCTGCTGGGCAATGTCCAAGGCTGAAGTTGGCTCGTCGAGAAGGAGGTAGCGCGTGAAAGGCTTCTTTTCCCAGATTTGTACCAGGACTCTTGCCAGTTGGACCCTTTGTCGTTCTCCCCCGGAAAGATGCTGAAACTGCTGATTTTGCAGACTGGTGGTTTGAGTGAGCTCCATCACATCCCGGAGTAGTTTCTGAGGTTGAGAAGACCTGCAGGCAATGAGTCCCAGCTCAATAACTTCTTTGGCTGTAAAAGGAAAATTGACTTCACTGTGCTGAGGCATCACCGCCCGGATTTGGGCCAATTGTTTGGACTTAAGTTGGTGAAGAGGGCAGCCATTGTACCCGATTTCCCCTCTTTTACAGGGTACATCTCCTGTGAGAATTTTGAATAAAGTAGACTTCCCGGCACCGTTTGGTCCTAAAACAGCCAAAATCTCACCAGCTTCCAGGGATAAACTGGCCTGATCGACGATGGGTCTCTGTTTGACACAAAAGTGAATTTCGGAGGCAGAAAGCATCAGGATTTGGTTTGATTGAAGGTGGAAATAAGATAGATGAAGAAAGGTGCTCCCAATAATGCAGTGATTACACCTATGGGGAGTTCTGCAGGAATAGCGATTGTCCGCGCTACTAAGTCTGCTAGATTCAACAGGATTGCCCCGACCAAAAAAGAGGCGGGAAGTAAAAGTTTATGGTCCGCCCCAAATGAAATGCGAATCAGGTGAGGAACTACCAATCCGACAAAGCCTATCATGCCGGTGAGAGAAACTGAAACCCCTACAATGAGAGCTGTTAGAATAAGAAGTTTGATTTTCAATTGGGAGACATTGATGCCCAAATGAAAAGCTTCCTGTTCGCCAAGTGACATTGCATTGAGATGGGTGCTTTGATTCAATAATAAGGCCGCAGGAACTAAAATCAGCAATATTGCTGTGGGAATTTTTTGCCAGGTAGCACCCCCCAAGTCTCCCAAGCTCCAAAAGGTAAAACTTCTTAAAGCTGCATCGTCTGAATAAAACAGGGTTAATCCTATTAATGCACCAGCCAGGGCATTGATTGCCACTCCGGCTAAAATCAGGTTGCTTGTTCTGGCTTTTCCGGAACCTTTTGACAAAAGGTAAACTGCAATCACATGAATAAACCCTCCAATAAAAGCAAATAGAGGTAGTCCCACTTGTTGGGTCCAAGAGATGGATGACAAGCCTGGCAATAAGACCAAATAAATTACTGCAAACAAAGCCGATCCACTACTCACCCCGATTAAACCAGGCTCAACTAGCGGGTTTCTGAATAAGCCCTGCATTGCCGCTCCTGCTATTCCCAAGCCACCACCAACTAAGGTGGCAAGGATAATCCTGGGGAGTCTTATTTGTAGCAATACATTGGCTTGTTGATTGGTGTAGGCTTCAGCAATCCAACCTGTATCAGATAAAAGAATGGCTAAACTTTGTAGAGGAGAAATTTCAAAGGCTCCTTTGGAAAGAGAAAAAACTCCAATTACCAATAAGAGCATTCCCATTCCTCCAAGCAGAATAGCTTTGGATGTCGAGAGCGCTATGGACTTGCTAAATGAGCTCATTATTCACCGCGTACTGCTTTGGCCAAGTCCAAGGCTGCTTTTCCAACTCTAGGTCCAAAACCAGAGAGATAGTGACCGTCTAAACTGATAATTTGATCTCGGTTATAGGCTTGTGTCTGTTGGATACCCTGGATAGAGGAAACACCTTTTTTTCCACCCAAACTTTGAATACCTGAGTCAAAAAATACCAGGTAGTCCGGATCGATCTGAATCAAAGATTCCGGTGTCAACGGAACAAAATCTTCAAAACCAGTTGCTGCTGACTCTATTTCAGCCAATTCAAACATTTTTTCTGCAAAAGATCCTTTTCCTGCAATAAATAAACTTTCAGGGCCTCTTGCCATAACAAAGGCAGCTCTTGGCTTACCTGAGGTGTTTGATAGGTAATCTTTCAGTACCTGTAAATCCTGATCGATTGCTGCAGTTATGGTAGTAGCCTCTTCTTTTTTATCAAAAAAATCCCCCAGCTGCATGACTAATTCCTTGGTCTCTTCCGGTGAAGTAGGTTTCTTGAATAGCTCGACTTGCAGCCCAGTGCCTTTCAGTTGGGCCACTACATCATCCGTAAGATATCCTTCTTCGATCAAAAGCAAGTCCGGTCCAAGGCTTAGTATGCCTTCCGCTTTGATTTGATTTCTGTACCCGATACTAGGCAGCTTTTGCATGGATGCCGGATAAGTAGAGGTACGGTCGGTAGCGATAATTTGGTCTGCCATTCCAAGACTAAAAAGGACCTCAGTAATAGTTCCTCCTGCGGTAATGATTTTTTGGGTTTTTTCGGAAGTACTCTGACTTACTTCAGATTGCTTCTGCTCCTTGCAGGCCTGAAATAGGAAAACAGTGGAGATGAGCAAGGCAAATATCTTTTTCATTTATTTAGATTAATTATCAATAGTGATGCAAATGTATATTTAATTAGATTCAGTCCAAATAAAAATTAATAGAATATTTTTATGATTTTCATAAAAAAATAGAAAGGGAGGAGGTGTTGGAGTATTTAATACAGTGAGGGAGGCTAGCTATTAAAATTTTTGAGAGGTCTATTTCAGAGCTGCTTTCGGAGTCTCTTGAAATTGAATGGATTAATTTTCCAAATATCCTTTGGTATTAGGCTTTATTGATTAATTTTGCGGTCGAATTCAAAAAGCATATCCTTTTTACATTTCATTCAATCAAATGGCAAATATTGGAAAGATAACGCAGGTAATCGGACCCGTAGTGGACGTTTCCTTCGAAGGCGGCAAGCTGCCAAACATCCTTGACGCGCTGGAAGTATCCAAAGAAAACGGCCAAGTGGTCGTGATGGAGGTTCAGCAGCACCTTGGAGAAGACCGAGTTAGAACAATCGCAATGGACTCTTCCGAAGGGATGGTTCGTGGTATGGAAGTTAAAGACATGGGTCAGCCTATCTCTGTTCCTACCGGTGATGCGATCAAAGGTCGTCTTTTCAATGTGGTAGGTGAGGCAATTGACGGTCTTCCTCAGGTTCCTGCAGGAAAGCGTCTACCTATTCACAGATCCGCGCCGAAATTCGAAGATCTTTCTACTTCTACCGAAGTACTTTATACAGGTATCAAAGTAATTGACTTGATCGAACCTTATGCTAAAGGTGGTAAGATCGGTTTGTTTGGTGGTGCCGGTGTGGGTAAGACGGTTTTGATCCAGGAATTGATCAACAACATCGCAAAGGCTTACTCTGGTTTGTCTGTATTTGCCGGTGTGGGTGAAAGAACGCGTGAAGGAAATGACTTATTGAGAGAAATGATCGAGTCTGGTATCGTAACTTACGGTGAAGACTTTATCCACAGCTTGGAAGAAGAAGGTGGATGGGATCTTTCTAAAGTAGATTTGAAAAAATTAGAAGACTCCAAAGCGACCTTTGTGTTTGGTCAGATGAATGAGCCTCCTGGGGCGCGTGCTCGAGTGGCCTTGACAGGATTGACTTTGGCGGAATACTATAGAGATGGTGATGGAGAAGGTGCCGGTAAAGATATCCTATTTTTTATTGATAATATCTTCCGATTCACTCAGGCAGGTTCTGAAGTATCGGCCCTTTTGGGACGTATGCCATCTGCGGTAGGTTACCAGCCTACTTTGGCTACAGAAATGGGTGCCATGCAGGAAAGAATTACTTCCACTAAGAACGGTTCCATTACTTCCGTACAGGCAGTTTATGTACCTGCGGATGACTTGACTGACCCGGCTCCGGCGACAACCTTTGCTCACTTGGATGCTACTACGGTATTGTCTAGAAAGATTGCCGAGTTAGGTATTTATCCTGCTGTGGATCCTTTGGATTCTACTTCCAGAATCTTGGACCCAACTGTATTGGGTGAAGAGCATTATGGATGTGCGCAGCGAGTGAAAGAGATCTTACAGCGATACAAAGAATTGCAGGATATCATTGCGATTTTGGGTATGGAAGAACTTTCTGAAGAAGATAAGATGGTCGTTCACAGAGCTCGTCGAGTTCAGCGTTTCTTGTCTCAGCCATTCCACGTTGCGGAACAGTTTACAGGTCTGAAAGGTGTATTGGTAGATATCAAAGACACCATCAAAGGCTTTAACATGATCATGGATGGTGAATTAGACCACCTTCCTGAAGCGGCTTTCAACTTGGTAGGTAGCATCGAAGATGCCATCGCTAAGGGTGAGAAGATGTTGGCTGAAGTGAAGTAATACAATTAGTTACTGGTTATTAGTTATTAGATGGGTTCCACTGATAACTTTAACCTAATAACTCAATAACTAATCAAAATATGCAATTAGAAATCGTAACGCCGGATAAAAAAGTTTTCCAAGGCGAGGTGTCGGAAGCAAGTTTTCCGGGTGCATCCGGAGCTTTTCAGGTGTTGAATAATCACGCTCCTATCGTTTCTGCATTGGCAAAAGGTGCAGTCTCCTTTACCACAGCAGATGGAAAGCAATCTATGATTGTGGATGGTGGAGTTGTGGAGGTGAAAGATAATACGATTGTGGTGTTGGCAGAGAAAGTAATCGGCTAAACTTCAATTCCACTATATAAAGAAAGTCCAACTCGCAAGGGTTGGACTTTTTTGGTTTTAGTAGGTCAACTTTTCCAAAGAATCAAATTGTTGTGAAAGTTTTGAATTTCGCTATTCTTTAATCGGTCTTAGGACAGCGCGCTTAATGTATTTTTCTTCTGATATTCTTTGACTACCCTCAAAAAAAATTAGCTCTTCACCAATTATTCCTGCTAGGTATCCCATTCGATTAATATTCATAGGATTTGAGGATTCAAACCACTTTTTATTTTTTTTATCGTAAATGAAGAGATGGCTTTTAGCCTCATATTTCTCTAAGTTATCGTTATTTCTCATAATAGTCTGTACGATTAAATATTCTTCATTTTCTACCATTTTTTTAAAAAAATGAGAATTCTGAACTTGCCAATATTTCTGAAATTCAGGACTGAATTCTTTCTCTAATCCAACTGGATTGAATTCAAAAAAATCACTGTGGAATGGCATTTCCAATATTTCACTGATCTTATTAGTGGATTTGGGATTGTATTCGAGGATTTTTCTCTCAGCTGGAAAGGATAGTTTTAAAGAGTTTAAATTTGATTTAGTTTGGGAAAAGGTTTGATAGGGAGTAATGGGATAGTCTAATTCTTTAAGTTCCTTAGGATAAATTAGGGTTCGATCTATAAGAGAGCCATTGTTGTCAAAAATTCCAATAAGTTCGTCCACCTCCTCATAGAAACCCACTCTGTTATGATTTAATAGTGAGGGGAATAATTCAACCATGAAGAAGTCATCATGTTTCCAAAAGAATGAGTCAACAGTTCTGATCATCTTATTCTCAGGAATAGAAAGAGGAATCTTTTTCACCAATGTTTGATCAATTACGTGAAATATGAAAATGGATTTCTGTTTTGGATCCAATATGTGCAACTCAGGAAAATCTTCTACTAAGAAAGCAGCAGGATATAAGGGAATATCAAATATGTCACGGTCAGATACTCGATACTTGATCGCTCCGTTGGAGATGTCCATAATCCAAACACCAGGTGTCAAAAAACTGGAGACAGCCAAAAGACTGTCCCCAATTATTTGAACATCAGATGCTCCATTAAAGAAATCATTATTTTCAGCAATAGAAGTTGAATCAATCCATTCCAGATCAATTTTTGCAAAGGACCTCACTTCTGTTTTTGAATCTTTGCACGAGATCATGAACAGCAAAGAAACACCTAAGTATATAATGATTTGTTTTTTCATCCTCCCTCATAGCATCTAATGAAATTACCCGCTGGGCATTCATGATAAATGCAATCTCCACATTCTTGGATTTGACAATCACCACTTTGAATTACAGGTCCACAAGGCCCGCCTTGAGCCTTTACTGGCTGTACCAACGCAAAACTACCCAAGACCATACCCAGTACGGCAAGGGTTAAAATCATCATTTTTTTCATGATTAGTTTGTTTAAGTTAAAAGATAATTAAAAAGCTA
>NZ_VLOG01000058.1:138437-164302 GCF_007655305.1 Algoriphagus algorifonticola | reverse complement strand
GATGCCTTTTGGATTTTGGGTTTCATACCATTTTTCTTCTTTTTTATTATAAATCATCAAGTGTGTAAATCGTGTATTTTCGATTCCTCCTTCTCCGATTTTCATCCAAGTCCCAATGTAAATCGATTTTTCATCTTCGTGTATAGAATTAAAATAATGGTTGTCAGGAGTCTTTGTACTTTGCTTTTCTCCCGCCATCACGCTATTGAAATCAATGATTCGATCTGCAGCCCTCAGTTGGTAATCAAAAATTCGACTTGGGGGAAGATCAATTTGTTCGATCTCTTCACCCTTTTCTGAATACCTGAACAGTTTTTTGCTATGAGGAAAGGAAAGCAGGATGGTTTGGTTATTGTCACTCATTTTTAAGTAGTTAGTCGGGCTCAACGAGCCATCCATGGCTTTATATTCCTCTGGATATTCCATTATAGATTTTTGAACTTTTCCATTATTGTCAAAGAAATAAAGGAGATCACCAGAATTGCGATAAAAGTCAGGTAGATAAGCATCGTATTTTTGATTATATAGCTCAACCAGAAAGCCCCCTTCCGTTTTTTTGAACTCTGCCCCAATTGTTCGAATGATTTTGTCTTCTGGAAGATTGAGTCTAACCTTCTCGATAAGCTCTTGGCTGGCCACATTGAATTTCAGCACAGATTGGCTTCTTTTGTCTATAATGTGAACCATAGGGTATTCTGAGACATCAAAGGATGATGGCATGAAAGCACCTATGGGAAAATCTCCTGATGCAATGTTTCCTACTTGTTCTCCATTTTTTCGAATAATTCCTACAGCGGGAGTTCTATTGGAGGAGACGGCCAACAAACTATCCCCGATTAATTCTACCTTGGCGGGTACATTCATAAAAAAATCCTTTTCCTTGACTAGAGTCGAGTCAACCACTTCAAGGTTTAGTAAAGTAGGAAGAACATTCCTTTTCGCAGATGATTGACAAGACCAAAAAGCGAAAAAGAATGCTCCAAATAGACAGTACTGTTTCATTTTGGTAAATAATTAGGTGCAAACAGCCATGGTCGGACTACAATCACCATCTGCACATTGATCTTCATTGTCACAGGACCAAGCGATACAATCGCCACAGTCTGCTACATCGCACCCATAATCATCCTCAAAATGAGTACATGGATCATTTGCCATTACGGGTTGCACTACCGCAAAGCTACCCAAGACCATACCCAGTACGGCAGGGGTTAAAATCATCATTTTTTTCATGATTAGTTTGTTTAAGTTAAAAGATAATTAAAAAGCTAGCTTTGAATTAAAAGAAAGGAAGAGTATGTTAGTTGTCCAAATTAGTTTAGTTAAAATTTTGAGTAAAAATGATGTTCGGTCGAAAATAATTGGGGGGAGTAAAAAATTAGTTTGAGTGGATATAGCTTGCCGTCCTTAAAATTGATGGATTTTAGGAATTAATCATCTACCGGTCTAAGTACTGCGCGTTTGATGTATTTATCATCGTATTTCATCATACTGCCTTCATAAAAATATAAGGTGTCTCTGACTACACCGGCGAGCATTCCGATGTCAAGGATGCCTTTTGGATTTTGGGTTTCATACCATTTTTCTTCTTTTTTATTATAAATCATCAAGTGGGTCAAACGGGTCTTGTCCATGCTCGTTGTATCGATTTTCATCCAAGTTTCTATATAAATAGATTTTTTATCCTCAAATATTGAATTAAAATAATCATTGCTAGGAACGCCTAAGTTTTGGCCAGACTTGAGCCCTTGAAAATCTATAATCCTGTCCGATTCCTTAAGGATATAGTCAAAAAATCTACTATTTGGAAGTTGTATTTCTTCAATTTCTTCGCCGTTTATAGTGAACCTTTTCAGTTTTTTAGTGTGAGGGAAGGACACCAAAAGACCATCTGCATTGTCACTAATCGCCAAGTAATTAATAGGTCTTAATGATCCTTTCTTCTCCGCGTATTCTTGAGGATAATCCAATATTGACTTTTGAATTTTTCCAGTCGAATCAAAAAAGTATATAAGATTTCCTGAATCTTGATAGAATTCAGGAAGGAATCCATCATGCTTTAAGCTGTATAGTTCTGCCATAAATCCTGAAGGAGTTTTTTTAAATTTTGCGCCAACTGTTCGGATTATTTTATCCTCTGGAAGGTTTAATTTGACCTTTCTATTAAACTCCTGCTTCTGAACATCAAACACTAAAACGGATTCACTTCTTTTGTCAAGAATGTAGATAATAGGATAATCTGATATATCAAACGAAGCAGGGGAAAATGCACCTATAGGAAAATCCCCAGATGCGATTTGTCCTACTTGTTTACCATCTTTTCTAAGTATTCCTACTAAGGGAGTTCTGATAGAGGAAATGGCAATTAGACTATCACCAATTATTTGTACTTGATCATTTACGTTTATAAAAAATAACTCATTTCCAGTGAGAGTAGAATCAATTATAGTAAGTTCTAATAATTCAGGAAGAGCACTCTCCTCCACTGATGGCTTGCAGGACCACATAGCGAATAAGAATGCTCCAAGTAAAAAGTATTGTTGCATGTTGACTAATTTAACATCCGAACTTCATTACTTTATCACAGTCTCCATCTCCGCATTGACTCGGATTACTACAGACCCAACCCACACAATCTCCGCAGTCTGCCACCGTGCAGCCATGGGGATCTTCGAGGTATACACAATCGTGAGTTTGCTGACTTTGGGCATTTACTGGCGGCACAACCACAAAGCTACCCAAGAACATGCCTAGTATGGCAAGGGTTAAAACCATCGTTTTTTTCATGATTCATTTGTTTAACCCGAAATATGCAGTAGACTTCTTATTACGAGTCCAAACCGCTTCAAAATCAATCGCTTTGCTNTATTTAGCTCAATCACCGTAGCGGTGCTATGCTTCATTCGCTAAATACTTGATTTTATTGCGGTTTGATCTCTCACTACAGATTCTAATGCATAATCCGGGTTTAAGTTAAAAGATATTTAAAAAGCTAGCTTAGTTAAAACTAAAAAAAACAGAAGTCATTGACCAAAAAACCAACTAAGAAATTTTCCAAAAATCTGTTATTCGGTCAAATTCAATAGGGGGGTAAATGATTAGTTTGAATGGTGTTAATCCATATTCAGTAATTGCTTCAATATTTCTTCAATTACCTAAAGATACATCTCAATTTTAAAATATATGTATATCCGCTTTCTTGCCAATAAAAGGAAAGTACGGCCAATTATTAGCCAAAAGGGTCAGAATGACGGAAGCTTCGGTCTTCGGTCGCCCGTGGTGAGCGAAGTGGTAGCATCCAATCGGTCAAACAAAGAAAATATGCCAATTGGCATGATTGGGGATAATCAGATTAAAATATTCTATTTTTCTAATTTTTAAATAATTTCCTTACCTTTGCAGTCGCGAAAGGGGGTGTATACTTATGATCATTGTAAACGTAAAAGAAAACGAATCCATCGAAAAAGCGCTAAAGCGTTTTAAGAAGAAGTTTGACAAAACAGGTGCTGTCAGAGAATTGAGAGCGCGTCAGGCATTCACCAAACCTTCCGTTAAAAGAAGAGATCAAGTTATCAAAGCTGCTTACAAGCAAAGACTCCAAGAGGAGGCTAGCAAATAAGCGCTAAGATTACATTCATAGCAAGACAGTTGTTCGAAAGAGCAGCTGTTTTTTTGTGCCTTTTTGTAAACTATCTGTGACATTTGTCAGTGAAAAGTTGTCTTTTTTAGCTTAACTTATCTTTTGAATTAGAGCTTATGATCAACTCCTTTGTCAACTATCTGGAATATGAGAAGCGAAGTAGCCCACATACGGTTGAGGCCTACGAGCGGGACCTGAGGCAGTTTGAAGACTTTGTCAAGCTTTCCTTTGAGCTGAACCAAATCAGTGAAGCCAGCCATAGTGAGATCAGAGCTTGGGTAATAGATCTGGTGGAGCAGGGTCTCAGTAGTACATCTGTGAACCGAAAGATTGCTACTCTTCGATCTTATTATAAATTTCTGTTGCGAACCGAAGTCATCACCCAAGATCCTACCTATAAGTTAAAGAGTCTTAAAAACCCGAAAAAACTTCCCGAATTCGTACAGGAAAACAGCATTGCTTCCGTTTTAGAAGAAAGTGTATACGATAGCGGATTTGAAGGGCAAAGAGATCGTATGGTCATGGAGTTTTTGTACCTCACCGGTGTCCGACTTTCGGAATTGATAGGCTTGAAATGGGAGGACATTCATCTGGGGCAGGAGCAGGTAAAGGTGCTTGGAAAAAGGAAAAAAGAACGAATAATTCCCATCACAAAAGGCCTCAAACAAAATATTCTTTCTTATCAAAAAGTATTTGAGGAAAGATTTCCAAAAGCAGGACAAAGTCACTATTTTATTGTGAGTAATTCAGGAAGTAAGAGTTATCCTATGATGATTTATCGCATTGTCAGGAAGTATTTAGATAGGTTTGCGCAGACATCCAAGCGCAGCCCTCACATCCTGAGACATACTTTTGCGACTCACCTGCTCAATAAGGGAGCAGACCTGAATGCAGTCAAAGATCTGCTAGGCCATGCTAATCTGGCCGCCACTCAGGTATACACACATAATTCTATGGAAAAACTGAAGGCTGTGTTTGAACAGGCACATCCTAAAGCGTAAATAAATCAATTGTTCAACCATTAAATGCAAATCAATATGAAACTGCAGATGCACTCCATCCACTTTGACGCCGATCGCAAATTGATCGATTTTATTCAGAAAAAAGCCGATAAGCTGGATACCTTTTACGACCGAATCATAGATGGTGAGGTCTTCATGCGTTTGGACAAGAATGAACGAAATGAAAATAAAATTGTGGAAATTAAATTGAACGTGCCCGGAAAACAGTTTTTTGCGAAGCATCAAACAGATTCCTTTGAAGGAGCTGCTGATGAGGCTATTGAAGGTCTAAGAAGACAAATCAAGAAGTACAAAGAAAAAGTAGTGCTGGCAAAACAGTAAACCACAAACGGTTTTTACGTATAAACCCTCAGGAGACTGAGGGTTTTTTCATTTTTAATACTTTTCATGAAAAACAAATTCAACTATATCGCCACTTTTTGGCTGGTTCAACTTAGCTTGGCGATCATCAAAATTATATTCACACTTCGCCCTGAAATCAATCTTTTCACCGAAGAGGCTCAATACTGGCTATGGTCTAAGAATCTAGCCTGGCACTATTATTCCAAGCCCCCTTTAATTGCGGCGGTTAATTATATAAGTACCTCCATTTTAGGGGATACAGAAATAGCCATTAGAATCAATGCTATACTATTTGGTTTGGGTACATCATGGGTTGTATTCAAGTTTACTGAGTTCTTATTTCACTCTAGAAAGATGGCTTTTTGGGCCAGCTTGATACTGAGTGCGATGCCATTCTGGATGCTCTTTTCCACTTTCCATATGACCGATTCAGAGTTGACATTTTTCTGGATTCTCTCTTGGTATATGCTGGCTAGGGCGCTGGTGGAAAAAAGAACACGTTGGTGGATATTGGCAGGGGTGGCAGCTGCTTTTGGGCTGATGTCAAAAAGTATTATGGTGGTCATAGTACCTATACTGGCTATTTACCTATTATTTACATCGAATTTCTCCACCAATAGAAAGGGCTTTGCCTTCTTTCTGATCCTTTTTTCAACGGGTTTCTTACCAAGCTTGATATGGAACTGGCAAAATGGCTTTAGTACCTTCAGGCATTTGGCAACTCTGGGAGGTGTTTCAGGTGAATCAAGTGGAATAGACTTAGGAGAGAGTCTATGGGGTCTGTTGAGTTACTTGGGCGGACAACTGGCCATGATTTCAGTTTTCTTTCTTCCTTTCTTATGGCTGAGCTTAAAAGTGATATTCCATAGATCTGGCGTCAAACTTGGATTTTTATTTGTTCCTGTCTTATTTACTTTTTTCCTTTTTGCCGGATTGAGTTTGTTTACAAGTGTAGAGGCAAATTGGCCTGCATACGCTTATCCTTCATTGGCTATAATATTTGCCTATGTACTCGAGCGTGAGTATAAGAATTGGAAAAGGGTAAAAAGCACTCTGATAGCTTTGAGTTTTGCAATTCCTTTGATACTCTTTCTACCTGATGTAGCTAGCTGGAAGTCAAAAGTCTATTTAGATCAAGCAGAAAAGGCTGCATTTAGAAGACTTACCGGCTACAAGGATCTTGCTGATAGAATTCTTTTTCTTACAGATAGCCTTCAATTGGATGAGTCATATTATTTTTCTGAAAGTTACCATATGGCATCAGAATTGGCTTTTTATCTTCCTGAAGTACCACAGGTTTATGTCGCCGGCATGGGTTCCAGAAAAAATCAATTTGATTTGTGGCATAGCCTTGAACGAGAAATTGGATTGGAACGAACGGGTATATTTGTCTCTTGGAATGAATCCTCTCCCGAAAATGTAGCTCAGTTTGGGGAGCTGATTTATGAGGAAAAATATCCGGTATTTTTCAAAGGAAAGCAGCTTAGAACTGCAACTATTCAGGTTTGGAGGGATTTAAGGTATTATCAAGCGATTCAAACTGATCACTATTGATTTCTTTTTTCTAATAAATAGTACTTCTTTCCCTTTTCTTGAAGAAGGCCTTCAAACTCAGGTTTGCCATAATTTTTTAAAAGCTCTGGAATAGTCCTCGAATCCCAGTTGACTGAGGAGTCTCTGACTGAGTAATTGACTGATTGATTATAAATAGAGTCCAAATAGCTGTCTTCGACTATGACCTGATCATACTGCTCGAATTGCACAGACCAGTTAGTTCTACTTAAATCTATCAAGTGAGTCTCTGGATATAGTACTAGTCGGATTTTACTTCCAACATGCAGGTTTCCCAAAAAACCGATTTCAGATTTCCTTTCAGTTTTTATTTTTTGAGAAAATTGCTGACCCTGATGAGGGAAAGAAATATGACGCGTGATCAGACTAATCCCTAGAAAAAGTGACATCATACAAAAGGTAATTACTTTAGGAAGCTTATTCCCCCGAAACAATAATAGTCCTAAATAGAGTAATACAAGAAGCAATAATGATAATTGCATCCAAGGCATTTCTCCTGAAAAAGCCAGATATACTCCGGCAACCAACAGAATTAGATTCAATGAATAAAAAACAAGACTACCTGCTGTGAGTTCTCTTCTCTTCGATTCAAATTTTGCTTCTACCAATAACCAGGCAATACCAACAGCCAACACCGGAGCTACGGGTAATAGATAACGCTCGTAAAATTTACTGGTCAAGGCACCCATTCCCAATATAGCTAAGCCCCATAGGATGGCGAAGCCGATGAATTGTGGATTTTCTTTCCAGCAGGCTTGAGCCGATTTTTTCAAGTTGGGTATCATGAAAAATATCCAGGGGATGAATATTACCAGCAGCAACAAACTGGCTAATAATCCATTTTTTAAAATCAAAGCTATCCTTGATGCTACTCGGATACCAACTTGATCTTCCAGGAAGTTGTCTAGGAAAGTAGGACCATGAATTTTCCACATGGCTGCAAACCAAAAAAGACCAATGAAAACACTTATCAGTATGGAGGGTAAATGGAGTAGTTTTTTCCAGGAAATACGCTGCCAAGGATTAATAAGCAAATAAAGAATGCCGATCCCGCCTAAAGCAGCTGCCGGAAGTCCTTTCACTTCGAAAGCCAAAGCCAAGCCCAGGTACAAAGCCCAAGGGGACCATTTAGGCGCTTTATTTCCATATTTTAAATAGCCGGCAAAGCCAATGGCACTGATAGTCATTGTCAAAACTAACAACACATCCGGGATGGATCTGGATGCAGATAAAATCAATACCGGGTTTGAAGCCATAATTAGGGCTGATATTCCCGCAATTTTTTTCTTTTCAAATAGAATAGTAGAAAGCTTATATGTCAATCCTACCGTAGCAGCTCCTGCCAAAAGAAAGAAAATTCTAGAAGCAAATGCATTGACTCCAAACAGCTTAAACCCGGCTAAAACTGCCCAATAAGTCAGGATTGGCTTTTTGAAGCGCAAATCTCCACTTCCCAAGTAAGTGGTCAGGTAGTCTCCATTTTCCATCATTTTGACAGCTGCATCCCGATAATAAATTTCATCCGGGTAATGCATGTGGAAATCCAAGGCAAATGGCCCAACCAAAAAGCAAAAAATCCCCATTAAAATCCAGGGGTTGATTTTTAACTCAGATGAAGGAGATAAAAGCATCCCCAAAGATATTTGAAATGCCTTGGCTAGCCCAAATTTAATTTGTGAAACGATGTTATCTGGGCTGATTTTTGACCTCCGAATTAAATTGCTGTATTTTTGACGAAATTTTATAGCATGAACAAGCCACTTTTGTCCGTTGTAGTGACCGTTTACAACGAGGAAGAAAATATCAAGCCACTACTAGAAGCCACTTACTTGGCTTTAGCCGATATTGATTATGAATTGATCTTGGTTGAAGATGGAGCTACCGATGGAACCGTGGCGGAGGTGAAAAAGTATGCCAATGAGCGAACCAAGCTGATTATTTTTAATAAAAACTACGGACAAACTACCGCCTTGGCAGCAGGGATTGATATGGCAATCGGAACTTATATTGCCACCATGGATGGAGATTTACAAAATGATCCAACCGATATTCCTACCATGCTCCAGAAAGCTATAGATGAGGATTGGGACGTGGTAGCTGGGCGAAGGGCTAATAGAAAAGATGGGTTCGTATTGAGAAAAATCCCTTCCAAAATTGCGAATTGGGTAATCCGAAATACCACCAAAGTTTATCTCAAGGATTATGGCTGCACCCTTCGAGTTTACAAGGCCGAAATTGCCCAGGGTATGGGCTTATATGGAGAATTGCACAGATTCATTCCTGTTTTGGCTAAGGAACAAGGAGCTAGAATGACCGAAATGGACGTGAAGCATCATCCAAGAATTCACGGGGAGTCCAAATATGGCCTAAGTCGTACTTTCAAGGTCATGGCAGATTTGATTTTGATGCTCTTCTTTCAGAAGTATTTCCAGCGCCCCATCCATTTGTTTGGAGGGATTGGTTTGATTGCTTTTTTGGTAGGGGTGGTGATCAACTTTTACCTTCTAATTCTCAAATTGATTGGAGAGGATATTTGGGGTAGACCAATCATGATATTGGGTTTTATCTTAGTTCTTGGAGGCATTCAGTTTATAACGACAGGGATTATCGCCGAGATTATAGTGCGAACTTACTTCGAGTCTCAGGATAAGAAAACCTACACCGTGCGTTCGGTTTTTGTGGGAGATAAGCAAGAAGTTAGGGGAGAAGTGCTTTTCGACCCAAATTCTGAAAAAATGGATGAGTGAAGAGGAGCGTTATTGCGAGGAGGTACGACGAAGCAATCTTTTTTTGTAATATGAAATCCCAGGAGACTGCTTCACCCTTCGGGATTCGCAGTGACGGGTAAACTTAAGTACTGCTTCACTCTCCCGTTCTACCAGTGAGTATATAGCCTAACTAACTTTGCAACAATATAAAAACCAGCTCAAAACTATCCTCAAACTGATCCTGACAGGATTGGCCTTGTATCTGGTTTTTCGAAAAATTGAAACAGCCCAACTTTTTGAAATCCTGAAAACCATTCAATGGATTTGGCTGATTCCTGCCGTGATACTTTTTGTATTGAGCAAAGTCGCTACGGCTATTCGACTCAATCAATACTTCAAAAACATCAGCCTTCAGCTTTCAGAGTGGAAAAACTGGAAACTCTACCTTATTGGAATGTTTTATAATTTATTCTTGCCAGGTGGAATCGGAGGGGATGGTTATAAGGTATACTTGCTCAATAAGCACTTTAAACTGCCTGTCAAAAAACTACTTCAAGCTGCTTTGCTGGATAGATTAGGGGGTTTGGTAGCCATTGTTTTTTTGCTATTCGGACTGTTTTTGATAGTTGAGGTGGAATTGGATTTTTTGGAAAGTGAGCTGTGGAATGCCTTGATGGTAGCGGGATTGATATTGACTGTTCCGGGCTTTTGGTTGGTTCAGAAACTGTTTTTCAAGGATTTTCTACCCTCATTTTGGCCAGCTAATCTATGGTCTTTTGCAGGGCAGATTGCTCAATTGATCTGCGCTTGGTTTATTTTGATGGCCTTAGGAATCGATGAAAAGATTCTGGCTTACCAATTGATCTTTTTGCTTTCATCAATTGTTGCGGTACTGCCCTTGACTATTGGAGGAGTGGGTGCCCGTGAACTGGTTTTTGTCTATGCGCATCAATATGCGGGGATAGAGGAAACGGCAGCAGTAGCTTTCAGTTTGATTTTCTTTTTGATCACGGCAGGAGTTTCTTTAGTGGGAGCTTTTGTAAAAGTGAATTTGAAAGATGAGCAAGATGATTCGCCAAGCTATTAATAGAGGTTTTTGGACTGAAAGGAATTCCGTATTTTTGAATTTCTTAGAATTAAACCCATGAATCGCTCCCAACTCATTGCCCAGATTGAATATAAGTCCTCATTTCTTTGTGTAGGTCTTGATCCAGATCTGAATAAAATCCCTGCCCACCTTAAATCTGAACCGGATCCGATTTTTTCTTTTTGTAAGGAAATTGTTGAAGAGACGGCTGATTATACAGTGGCCTACAAACCTAATATCGCTTTTTTTGAGGCATTAGGACCGAGAGGCTGGGAGAGTTTGCAAAAGGTCTTGGATATTATTCCCAAAGAAACGTTTACGATTGCAGATGCTAAGCGGGGGGATATCGGCAATACCTCCAAACTCTATGCGAAAGCTTTTTTTGAGTCTATGGATTTTGATTCTATTACCGTGGCACCTTATATGGGAGCAGATTCGGTAACTCCTTTCTTGGAGTTTGAAAATAAGTGGGTGATCCTTCTAGCCTTGACTTCGAATTCTGGATCTCAAGATTTTCAGACGATTGAGGATGGACATTGCAAACCTCTTTTCCATTCCGTTATCGAAAAAAGTCAGGAATGGGGGAGTCCTGAAAATATGATGTATGTGGTTGGTGCCACCCGTGGAGAATTGATCGGTGAGGTGAGAACATTGGCTCCGGATCACTTTTTCCTAGTGCCGGGAGTTGGGGCACAAGGGGGAAGCTTGGAGGAAGTAGCCAGATTTGGAATGAATTCCAACTGTGGTCTTCTGGTCAATTCTAGTCGAGGAATTATTTATGCTTCCAATGGGAAGGATTTTGCGAAAGCAGCCAGGAATGAAGCCAAAAAGCTTCAAGAAGAAATGAGTATTTTGCTCGAAAAGCACAGAAAATAATGATTGTCTGACTTTTGGACTAAGCTTGACTGATTCAGTAATTTTTTTTAATTTCCATAAACTTTTAGTCAAAGACTTTTTATGGACTTCAAAGAAGACTTTTTACAGCTGGTCTGGAAGTATCAGTATTTTGATCGAAGAGACCTCACAACTACCGATGGGCAGGAGCTACAGGTAATCAATGTAGGCTTTCATAACCTGAGCGAGGGACCGGATTTCAGAGATGCGGCCATTTCTTTAGATGGCCTGAGCTTGCATGGTCACGTTGAGGTTCACAAGCTTGCTTCAGAATGGAAGCAACATGCTCATAATTCGGACCCTGCTTACAATTCAGTGATTCTGCATGTGGTCTGGAAAAATGATCGCGAAGTCAAAAGGAATGATGGAACTCAGATGCCTACTTTGGAGCTCGATGGTAGGATCTTTCTGGAGATCTGGAGAAAATATGAGCAGATGCTGGATTACAATCAAAAACTACCCTGTGCTCATGCAGTGAAAAACACACCTTCAATTATTCGCTTTTCGGCCTTGGAGAAGGCTTTGGTGGAGAGACTTCAGGAGAAATCCACACTCATATTAGCAATACTAGATCAAACAAAGGGAGATTGGGAGGAAACTGCCTACCGATGGCTTTTTCAGTGCTTTGGTTTTAAAATCAACAGTCAGGCGATGCTGGAGCTTGCAGAGAGCTTACCTTACAAATTGATTTTGAAGCATAGAACTCAGCTTCCCGCCATAGAGTCCATGCTTTTTGGTTTGGCTGGACTGCTACCTGAGAGTTCAGATGAACCTTATCCATCGCACTTAATCAAAGAGTATGATTTTCTTCGTCAGAAATATCAATGGAATTCTCCCTTGAAAAGACAACACTGGAATTTCATGGGGGTTCGTCCGGGAAATTTTCCTACGCTCAGAATCGCCCAATTGGCAGCCATATTGTCCCATGCTCCCAACTTATTGCAAGCGGTTTTGGAAGATTCCCGTGATTTTGCTGGGTTTAAGAAACTCCTTCAAATCCCACCATCAGATTATTGGCTGTATCATTATTCTTTTGGAAAAGCCTCATCCAGAATGGCCTCCAAAGGAATTTCCAGTGCTGCATTGGAACTTTTAATTATTAATTATGTGATCCCCCTTTGGTTTGCTTATGGGCGATATTTTCAAAATTCAGATTGGAAGGAGCGGTGTTTTGACTTATTGCAGGAGATCAATGGAGAAAATAATTATATCATCCGTCAATTTAATGAAGCTGGTTGGAAGGCAGAAAACGCCTTCGATTCCCAAGGGATGATAGGCTTATTCAGAAATTACTGCGAACCCAAAAAATGTTTGCAATGCAAAATTGCTCAAAGTTTGATTCGTTCGGAAAACAAATGATGTTTGGGTAAGCCCGTGAATTCCTGTAATTTTGCAGTCCGAATTACAATACATTATGGATAAACCAGTAATTATTCTGGGCGCAAAAGGAATCGCTCACCCAGCTTTAGAAATTTTCAATAGCAATCAGGTGATCGTCTATGGTTTCTTGGAAGAGGACGAAAGTCTGCACGGAACAGAAATCAATACGGTGCCTATTTTGGGGCATACGGAAGATGATGGTTTCTTGAAACTAATCGGTAAAAAGACTGAAGCTTTTGTGGCAGTGGATGATACCAAATACCGGAAGTTTTTGGTGGAATTGCTCAATGAAAGAAGAAAAGTACAGCCAATTAATGCGATTCATCATACAGCTTACATTGCCACTGATGCAAGTTTGGGGCATGGCAATTTTATCAATGCTCAAGTTAGTGTAGGTGCAGGAACTGAAATAGGTCATCATTGTATCTTAAACACAGGGGCTACCGTGGATCATAATGTTAAAATTGGAGACTTCGTGCAAATTGGAGCTGGCTCCATCATCAATGCTGAAGTAACAATCGAGGAAGGAGCTTTTATTGGTTCTGGAGTAACGATTGTCTCTGGTGTGACCATCGGCAAAAATGCCAGAGTTGGGGCCGGATCAGTAGTAATCAGCTCCGTAAAAGCCAATGAAACCGTATTTGGAAATCCAGCTGCAAAAATTAAGTAAGAAAGAATCTAGACCATTTCCCTTGTCAAGGAAATTAAAGAGAGAAAAAGTAATATCGAATGCTGAATGTCGAACACCGAATAATGAAGTGAATCATCGGACATCCGGCATCGGACATCAAACAAAAACCAAACACCCTGCCGAAACAGGGCTCAAGTTATGGAAGAGAACAAAAACAAAGACTATAGCATCTTGCTATATTACTGCTACGCCAAAATCGAAGATGCAGAGCAGTACAGAGAAGAACATCACCTATTTTGTGTTGAGAACAATATCCGTGGTCGTATCATCATTTCTGATGAGGGACTGAACGGAACAGTTTCAGGCCTGAAAGAGGACTGTGAAAAGTACATGGCCTACATCCATGCAGATCCACGCTTTGCGAAGACCGAGTTTAAAATCGATCATCATGATAAGCATGCATTTACCAAAATTCATGTTCGCTACAAGCCTGAGATCGTACACTCTTCATTGCGCCATTTAGATCCAAATGTGAAAACTGGCAAACATCTCGAGCCTGAGGAATTTAAGAAATTAAAAGATCAGGAAGATGTGGTGATTTTGGACGTTCGCTCCAATTATGAGCATGAATTAGGTCGTTTCAAAAATGCCCTAACCTTGGATATTGATAACTTCAGGGACTTTCCTCAGAAAGTGAAAGAGTTGGAGCATTTGAAAAATAAAAAAGTATTGACCTATTGTACTGGAGGAATCAAATGTGAAAAGGCTTCTGCTTTTCTTTTAGAACAGGGATTTGAAGATGTGTATCAGCTTCATGGAGGTATTATCAAGTATGGCATGGAAGCCGGTGGTGAGGATTTCGAGGGCAAATGTTATGTCTTTGACAACAGAATCGCAGTTGATGTGAATAAGGTCAATCCAACTATTGTCTCTGAATGTCATATTTGTGGGACCAAATCTGATCGTATGGTCAATTGTGCCAATCCAACTTGCAATATTCATGTGCCGATCTGTGAAAACTGTGGATGGGAATATGAAGGAGCATGCTCAAGCGAGTGTAAGGAACATCCGGAAAAGAGGCCTTACGACGGAACCGGATACTATCAGAAAAACACTAACGGTTACAATCCTTACAAGGGCTTACACAGAAAGCCGGATAAAGACCAAATTCAAAAATTGCATGGAGAAGCATCGCATTCCTGAGTCGGAATTGATCATTAATTCTGATGGAAGTATTTATCATTTGCATCTGAAGCCAGAAGATCTGGCTTCAGTTATTTTTACAGTAGGGGATCCCGACCGTGTTCCTTTGGTTTCAAGAAATTTTGATACCATAGACTTCCAAACTCAGAAAAGAGAGTTTGTGACTCACACCGGAATGCTGAATGGTCAGCGGGTAAGCGTGATGAGTACCGGTATGGGAACTGATAATATAGAGATCCTGATGACAGAGCTGGATGCTTTGGTGAATGTGGATTTTGCGACTAGGATCGTGAAAGAGGAGAAAACCAGCCTTCAAATAATTAGATTGGGGACTTCAGGCGCCATGCAAGCTGATCTTCCTGTAGGTACTCTTTTGGCAAGTGAAATTGCCATCGGAATGGATAGTTTAATGAGCTACTACCCACCCCTGTCCGGAAATCAAGAAATAGCTCAGGCTATTCAGGGCGAATTAAACTTACCTTTCCGCCCCTATCAGGCAAGAGCAGCATTCCAGATGGTGAATAGACTGGACGAAAGATTTGAAAAGGGAGTAACACTTACTTGCCCTGGTTTCTACGCTCCCCAAGGGAGAGAAGTGAGATTAAAGCCTAGATTTGCCCAATTTATTGAAAGATTGGCTGGACTGGAAGTGAATGGAAGACGGCTGACCAACTTTGAAATGGAGACTGCCGGCTACTATGCTATGGGAGAACAGTTAGGCCATCAAATGCTCAGCTTGAATGCCATTGTTGCTAATAGGCCAAATAGAGAGTTTGATAAAAAAGCTGAAAAAACCGTGGATCGTATGATTCACGCAGCTTTGGAACTATTAGCTGTTAAAAAATGATCACCCTTACGCTAGATATCTTTTTTCAGTCAAGTTTTTTTCAATTCTGAAATCCTCGCTATCCTGATTGTCAATTTGTTGCAATATTTTAGTTAAAAAATCAGCACACTCTTGTTTGCACAAATAGAGTCCAAAAAGGTTTTCAGCTCTATTAACCAAGAAAGTTCGGCTACTGTCAAAGAGTCTCACCAAATCATTCCAAGATCCCAAAACCAACAGTTCATCTCTGTTTTTCACGGTTTGTAGAATTTTAAATTCGCCAATTGCACTTGAAATTTTCATAGAAAAAATTGTTTACTGAATACATTTCAAACTTAAGCCTAAAGCGGGCCTACGGCAATACGTAGAAATACGTATTTTTTGTAAAAAATACCTTTAACCCGAAATATGCAGTAGACTTCTTATTACGAGTCCAAACCGCTTCAAAATCAATCGCTTTGCTNTATTTAGCTCAATCACCGTAGCGGTGCTATGCTTCATTCGCTAAATACTTGATTTTATTGCGGTTTGACCTCTCACTACAGATTCTAATGCATAATCCGGGTTTAACTTATCAGCTCCTTATTTTTTTGAGCCCAGATTAATAAGGAATTATGTTTTTTCTCCAAGTTCAACTTGCTTATCATATTTGACCTATGCTTGTCAACGGTTCTTTCCGAAATAAAAAGTTTATCCGCAATTTCCTTGGTAGCCAGTCCTTCCGCGATTAAGCGTAAGATTTTTTTCTCTGATGGGGTAAGAGAATGATTGTTTTGATCTTTTTGATACTTTTCTAATTCTTCGAATATCTTTTCACTGAAAAAGCTTTCTCCATTCAATACTTGATCAATAGCTTTCGAAAGGTCCGTCAAGGCAAAATCCTTGAGAATATATCCGGAAAGATTCAATTCCTTGGCTTGATGATATAAGTAAAGCTCTTTATGGAGGGTGAGGAGGATTATCTTGGTATTTAAATCTTCGGCCTTACATGTTGCTGCGACTTCCAGTCCGGTCATTCCTGGCATATCCAAATCCAAAATTGCCAACGGAGGTTGGAGTTCGCGGATTTTTTCCAAAGCTGAAATTCCGTCTTGAGAAGCTCCTACGACTTCTAATCCCAAATCTTTCAAAAAATCCTGAAGACCTTTGAGTAGGATAGGATGATCGTCTGCTATGATTACCTGAGTAGGATTAGTTTGCATATACTAAAAAACTGAGTTTGGTACCCTTTCCTTTTTCACTGTTCACCTTCATTGTACCTGAAATTGCAGCAGTCCTTTCCTTCAATGTTTTCAATCCTAAGCTATGAAAATCATTGAATTTCTCCGAAAAATCAAAGCCTTTTCCATTATCCTCAATAATCAATTCCACACGGCTATTATGTTTAAGGAGCTCAAGCTTCATCCCTTCTGCCTGGCTATGTTTTAAAATATTATTAATCCCTTCTTGTGCTATCCTATATAATTGAAGCTCTTTTTCCTTAGGCAAGATACCCTTTACTTCTTCAATCTCAGAAGATACAAAGAGCTGAGTTTCCCTATCAATCTGCTCAAGCATTTGCTCCAAAGCTTTAGAAAGTCCCAATTTTTCCAATTGCATAGGATGAAGGGATCTTGCGATTGATCTCAATTCATTGATGGCTGTATCTAGCATATCACCAGCATTTTCCGATTGATTTAAGGCTACCTTATTTTTGATCAATAATAGGCTTTGTCCCAATCCATCATGCAGATCTTTTGATATTCTTTTCCTTTCCTCTTCCTGAGTTTTGAGCAGCTCTCGTGAAAAGTTTTCCTGTAAGGCTTTTTCTTTTTTGCTGGTTTTTAACTGAAAGGCCAAAAACCCAAATCCAGATCCGCCTAAAAGCAGGAGTAGTGTTCCCCCGAAAATCAGATTTCTTCTTCTGGAGCTTTCTTTCAAATTTTCCACTTCCAGTGATTTGGAAAGCAGCTCATTCTCTTTCCGCTCAGTCTCATACAATGTTTGGTAGTAGGCAAATGAATTTGCTTGATTGACTTCGAAAATTGAATCTTGATAGCTCTTGAATGCAGTCAGATAATCCAGAGCTTTGGCAGGTTGACCGGATTTTCTGTAGGCTTCTTCCAAGAGCTGATATGCTATAGACAAATGATCCATATTCGATGCTTCCTTGGAAATCCTCAATAGCTTTTCTCCTGATTGAATCGCTGATGAAATTTTCCCTTCACTCAAAAGAAGCCTTGTCTGAGCCATGAGATAAGACCCTGAATTTTGATCCAATTCCGGAACTTGACTCATTGCTTTTTCACCTTCGTTGAAATACTCTTTTGCATTGGTCAAATCTCCCATTTCTCCATAATAGATGGAAAGATTGAACTTCAGAACCGTTTTAAAGTACGGGTTGCTGTTGGAAATATTTTCTAAGGAGTCTGCTTTAAGCAAGGCTTTTATTCGTTTTTCAGACTTCTTTTGCTTTCTATAATCTTCCGATTGATTGAAAAATTGAATTCCTGCATCACTGAAATTTTCGGATTTAATGGATTTTTGGATCAATTCATTCCGGATTTCCTCAGCTTCCTGATAGATACCATACTTGCTGAATAAAATGGCAAGCCCGCCGTTCACGAAATCCACATATTCCAAGTCTTCCAGATTTTGATAAATGATCCTAGCAGTTTGGTAGTCTTTCATGGCTTGAAGCATATTGCCATGATAGTCTTCAGCCTGACCCCGAAAAAAGTAACCATCTGCTATGTAAAGTGAATCCTTTGAAGAAAATCTATCGATAGCTTTGGTGTATTCCACTATGGCAGAGTCGAATTCTTGTTCATTGAAATAAGATGCAGCTAATTTTAAATGTAGGTTGCCTTTAATTAAAGAGTCCTGAATTTCTGACTCGTTCCGAGCGGCCTCCTTTAGGATTTCTTTCTTTTGAATGTCCGCATCAGGATCTGTTGACGAGGTTTGAAAGAGCTGGATGCTGCTTTTAGCCAGCTTTTCATAAGCTTTCTTTTCCTTATAAATCTGAATAGCTTGAAGTAGGAGCTGATATCTTTCAGTGTCTGTTAAATCCTCTTTTTCCAGGGATTTTTCAATTTCAATAATGCTATTTAGAGACTTTTCTTGCGAAAGAGCGGGGTTTTCTAGTAGGGTCGAAGAAAAGCCAATGCTGATGAGAAATACCAAAAACTTTTTAAAAATTTCCATCTCCATGACCAAAGATATATAAATCAGTTAGTTTTCAATGGGTTAATATTTTTGTTTCAGAAATTGAGGAAAAATCAATTATTTACAGTTATGAGTGAGCTGACGGAACAAATTATCCTGGCCTTAAATGAAAAGGCCATTCCTGAAAAAGCGGCCTTTTTCCCAAAATTTTTCAAGGCTTTCCCAGGAGGATATGGGGAAGGCGATTTGTTTTTAGGAGTGAAAGTACCCGTTCAGCGAAAAATCGCTAAGCAATTTTATAATGAGATCAGCCTAAATGAGTTATCTGAATTGGTGAAAAATCCTTATCACGAGGTCAGGTTGACAGGGCTTTTGGCTTTGGTCTATCGCTATGAAAAATGCAAAAAAGAGGATTTAAAAAAGGAGCTGGCTGATTTTTATTTAGCTCATTTGGACTTTGTGAACAATTGGGACCTTGTGGATACGAGTTGTCATCCGATTTTAGGGGATTTTTATTGGAAAAGGGAGAAAGACTTATTTTATGAGCTAGCAGATTCAAGCCATCTCTGGAGACAGCGCATTGCGATGATCAGTTCGTATTACTGGATTAAAAGAGGAGATTTCAAAGATGCCTTGGCATTGGCGGAGAAACTGAAAAATCACGATCACGACTTGATTCATAAGGCAGTAGGTTGGATGCTTCGTGAGATCGGAAACCGGGATTTCGAAATGGAATTGAAATTTCTAAAAAAGCATTATCATACGATGCCAAGAACGGCATTGCGGTATGCGATTGAGAAGTTCCCGGAAGATTTAAGGCAGGATTTTTTGAAGGGGATTGTATGAAATACAATGGAAATACATTTCATGAAATATGACTCCCTCTAGGAGTCGAAATAGCCTCACTCGCCCACTGAAAGCCAGTTTGTTTCCAAAGTATTTCACCGACCAGAGGGAGGTTTATTTCTATTGTATTTCGACCATATTTCAAGGTTTTAATCCTCTATTCCCTCCAATTCACTCAATTCCAACCAAGTCATTTCCAATTCTTCCAACTCGGAGTCAATTTCAGCGATTCGATTGGATAGTTTTAAAAGCTCCTCGTGGTCTTCGATGCCGCTGGCAATTTGCGCAGTGATTTTTTCCTTCTCGCCTTCAAGCTTTGCAATCTGTTCATTCGTCTTTTTGAATTCCTGCTTCTGCTTGTAGCTTGCCTTGATTTTTGACAAAGACTTCTCTGCCTCCTCAACTTTAGTGTCTTTTCTCGTTTCTAGTCTCTCGCTTCTAGCTTCTATCGACTTGGTACTTGGTACTTGAGACTTTGTACTCTCTTCCTTTTCCCACTCCCTAAAATCTGTATAATTCCCAGGAAAGTCCCGAATTACTCCCTCTCCCTCAAACACAAAAAGATGCTCTACCAAGCGGTCCATAAAGTAACGATCGTGGGATACGATGATCAGACAGCCGGGAAAAGTATCCAGAAACTCCTCCAAAATATTCAAGGTCATCAGATCCAAATCATTGGTGGGCTCATCCAAAATCAAAAAATTGGGGTTCTTGATCAGGACCAATAAAAGCTGAAGCCTTCTTCGTTCACCACCGCTCATTTTACCAATTGGAGTAAACTGCTGCTTGGGAGGAAAACCAAATTGGGTCAAAAACTGACTCACGGTGATTGTTTGCCCTTTATTAAGGGTAACGACTTCAGCTACTTCTTTCACCACATCAATCAGCCTTTTTTCCTCATCAAATCGATCTTCTTCCTGTCGGTAGTAACCAAAAAGGGTGGTTTGCCCTGCGGTGATTTTTCCCTGGTCGGGTTCAATAAGCCCTGTTATTAATTTCAGAAAGGTGGTTTTGCCTGCTCCATTTGGACCTACGATCCCGATTCTATCTTTTTTCTTGAAGATGTAGGAGAAGTCCTCGATCAGTTTTTTCTCTCCATATGACTTACTAATTTTTTCTATTTCAAGGATTTTATTGCCCAGTCGCTGGGTAGATACTGAGAGTTCGATATCCCGCTCTTCCCTTTTGGTGAAGGCCTTTTCCTTGGTTTCTTCAAAAGCATCTACTCTATATTTGGCCTTAGTTCCCCTTGCTTTGGGTTGGCGACGGATCCAGTCCAGTTCCTTTTTATATAGACTTTTCGCTTTTTCAATTTCGATATCTTCGATCTGCATCCGCTCTGCTTTCTTGTCCAGAAAGTAGCCATAATTGCCCTGGTATCTATGGATTTTGCCTTGATCGAGTTCGAGGATTTCATTGGTGACTTTTTCCAAAAAATACCGGTCGTGAGTTACCATAAAAATGGAAAGATTGGCTTTTGCCAGGTACTCTTCCAACCATTCTATGGTTTCCAGATCCAGATGGTTGGTGGGTTCATCCAGCAAAAGTAAATCCGGCTTTTCTAAGATTGCTTTAGCCAGTGCAACCCGCTTACGTTGTCCACCTGAGAGATTGCCAACAGGCAAATCCGTGTCGTGGAGGCCTAATTTCCCGAGCACCTCTTTGACTTGGTATTCAAAATCCCAAGCCTGCAAAGCATCCATCTGCTCAAAGATTTTAGCCATTTTATCGGAATTGTCTATCCCGCGCTCAGAGTCCAACATGGCTTTGTGGTATTCCTCGATAACACGAAGAACTTCAGAATTGCTTTGGTCAAAAATCGTTTGATAAATGCTCAGGTTAGAATCGAAAACAGGATTTTGATGGACATAGGCAATTTTCACGGCATTGTTGAGTGCCACTTGTCCGGTGTCAGGGATTTCCAATCCCATGATGATTTTCATCAGGGTGGATTTGCCTGCACCATTGATGCCGACTAGGGCGATTTTTTGACCCTGAGATATGCCGAATGATATATTGGAAAAAAGCTTGCGTTCGCCGAAAGCCTTACTGAGATTCTCAACTGAAAGGTAATTCATGCCGCAAAAGTACGGGAAATAACCTTAGAAATATGGTTGAAATAGGATAGAAATAGGTCCTGACAAGTCAGGATGAAATATAGTGGAAATATACCCTCCTTCGTCGGGTGAAATAATATGGAAATAAGGGATTCAGCTCAAAAAGTTTAGAAATACAGCTCATTCTTAAAGCAAATTGAGCCGTATTTTGATAAATTATTTGAAAGGATGAGCCGAAAAAAATTACTGGCGACGAGATGTGTCAAAAATAGGTGTTGACGGCAAACTCAGCTTGGTCTATAAATAGCCCTTTCATGGGATGAAGATTGGTTCTTTCGTAAAATACCAACATTGCTTTTTTATAAGCTAATGGATCGACAGTTCTAAAACTTAGTGGGCAATACCCATATGCAATTAGAATGGCATTTGACAAAATTCGTGCGGTCCGCTTATTCCCGTCCAAAAATGGTTGGATATAAGAAATTAAGACAAGGGTCAAAAAGCATTTTTGATATATTCCAGATGTTTGATTGACAAGTTGACACGTATTTTCAAGTGCCTCTCTTATCTGAAATTCATTGTCCAATGGATTATAATTTGTTCCGGTAATACCAACTTTCCTTCTCCTTATATTTCTATTTATGCAAAGGTCTTTGGTTAAAATGCTGTGAAGTTCTTCGATAATTTTTACAGAAAGTTTAGATGCGTAATCATTATTTGCAACGACAAAATCAATTGCCTCTTTGTGATTCAGAAGCATGGTTGCCTCATCTCTTGTTTTTCCCTTAGCTGTTTTCTTCTCCTTTAAAAGTAACTCAGTTTCTAATAGTGAATAGGTGCTTCCTTCAATTTGTGAAGATTTCCAACTCAAATCAATTGTGAGTCTTTCCATCTCGATTTGATATTCTTCTTGACTAGAGTCTCTAGTACTTAAAAGAAATTTATCATGGATTTCTTTAAGCTTTCTTTCTTCCTCTTGAGAAAATATCGGTAATCCTTTCAGTTTGCCAAATATTTCAAAATCAAACTGATTTCGAATTTTTCGCTCGTCTTGTTCTAAGAGAAAATAGGAATTTAGATCTATGGGATAAGTCAGTTCTAAAAGAGGTGTTGTTTTGTAAACAGTGGCTTTACCTTTTCCCTCAGACTGGATTAATCCATCATTTTGCAACTCTGAAAGATATCTTTTTAGAGTAGCTGGGCTGATGGCTAGGTCAGATTTATCAGAGATTTCTTGACGATTTGCTACACCATTTTGTAAAAAGAAATCAATAAGTTCTTGTAGGTTTTTTTTCATTCGGCTCAAAATATACAAAAATGCGGCTCATTTAAATAAAAAAATGAGCCGTATTTCAATGAAAACCCAAATGAAATGAGCCGAATCGTCCGATTTCAATTTATTAATTGGATCAACTCAAATCGAAAAGCATCCTCTTCAGCTTCCGGATTTTCGGGATTGTTGGCGGAGAGGTAGAGTCCTTTTTCGGTGATGAAGGAATTGTTCGGAAAATACATTCCTCCCTCAAAATAGGTTTCGGTAATCAATTTGAGATCCTCATCAAATACCTGAATTACAAAAGGTCCTGGATTTTCCCGCAAAGCGAATAAATCTTCTTCTTTTTCAATAGCCAAGGTGGGGTAGGCAAAGCGATAATACACTTCTCGAAATTCATCGTAGACTAGCGTCTCATAGCGGGAGGAAGCGGTTAGGTATTTTTGGGTTTCAAAGCGCTCTCCATCTATTGGAAAATAGGGGAGAGATTCATCTAAGTATTGGCTTTTTCCATCGAAAGTTTCTAGGCCTCCGTAGCGTAGTTGCTTGTAAAGTCTATGGTCGCCAAAGAGAGAATAAACGGTGTATTCAGGATGGAAAACAAGGCTGGGTTCGAAAAATTTCAGGCCTGAATTTAAATAGCCTTCTGGGTAGGTTAGTTCTGAGGATTGATGGGATCCATCTTCAAGATTAATTCGATAAGCAAGAAAGGATTTATTGAGACGCTCTTCCGTCATTTGTCTGTAGTTTCCCTCTGCATGTGTTTTTACCAGCATTTTTCCATTTTGCAGGAAGGGAGTACTTCCAAAATAGGCATTGTGTACGAAGGCATTCGTATGGCCTTCAGACTTGGTGTATTGGATTCGGTTTTTGATTATTCCCGTCGTATCTGTCAGAGTAATGACGGGTACCATTTGTGTAAATAGAAAGATGCTGTCAAGGCTGTGGATATGAATTCCAAAAATGCTTCCTACTCCCTGCGGACCCTCATATTGATAAAAAATTTCTTTGCTGAGTTTTTCAGAATTTAGATCATAAAACTGCAGGGAATTGGTATTCCAGTTGACATTGACCACGAAGTCTTCGTAGCGGATTAAGCCGGTACTGATATTGGCGGTCAGACTGTCGATGGGGATACGGAGGATTTCTCCGCTCCCTTGAAGTTTTAATACAGGGGTTTCGCTTGGATTTTTGGAGCAGCCAAGCAAGCAGAAGCAAAGTAGAATGAGGAAAATTCTCATGAAATAAAAGTTGAAATGATAGATAAACTGAAATTATCGCTGAAAATGATTGATAATTAAGGTTTTGGATCTTTTTAATGTCAATATAATTATCGCCTAAAAATTGTTGATACGAACTTTCAGCAAGTAAGGATTGTCGTAGGAATCAAAATTTTTAAGGATGTGATTAATTAAGGGGTTTTCGTTCAAGAATTCGGGAAAGGTTGGGTTTTCTTTTAGTTTATCTATTTCCGATTTAATTGCATAAGGGTCAATTGAGAAATATATGAATTGATCATCACTTCCAACCGGGGTATAGACTAAATAGGAACTCAAATTTGAAAAATCACCTCCAAAGTCGCTGGACCAACCTTCTGTTACCCTTATTTCATTGGTACTTCTTTTTAATATTGCAGTAAATAATTTAGAGCCTTGAATTACGAAAAGGAATATATGAGTGTTGGTGGGTTGGATTGAAAAAACAGAAGCATAATCATTTTCTGCTGCTTTATTTCTGAAGTCCATGATGTTTTCAAAGTCACGATCAAAGAATTCCTCAGGGGTTTGAAATTTTCCAAAATCAAAAAAATACTTTGCCCTAGCTCCTGATTCACCTAAAGTAAAAAGCGTATCGCTATCGGAATAAAAGAACTCGATTTCGTCTCCTTTATTATAAAATGTATCATTATTGAGTACGCTGAGATAATTTCTTTCTTTGCCAATTTGGCTAAATCCTATTATTTTTTCACCAGTCTTTCCCGAGACTAATACTGCACGATCTCCATCTCCATTGAAAAAAACTCCACCATAAATATAATAATCATCACCTTGGGGAATAAACGAAGTTGCTAAATAGAGATAAGGGTTTTTCCATTCATTTTGAAACACGCCTTCAGTAGTAAACCTTAGCAATTTGCCGCTGTTTTTATCTAGAACCTCCAAGAGATTGGAGTTTTCATTCCACCGGATATCATCAATTGACTGATATTCTCCTGGGCCCTGACCTTGGCTCGAGAGCTGATTTAAAATTTTACCATTTGAATCCAAGTGCAAGATTCTTTCTGAGGTAAGGATCCAATAATTATTTTCTCGTGATAGGATTCTTTTGATTTTGGTTATTGGAGTACCTTCTGAGTTTTTTAGAGAGATCAACTCCTCTATTGTAAAAATGGAATCAAATTTGGCTGATTCGGCATCTTGAAGATGGATTTCTATTGATTCTAATTCATTTGTGATTTCTTCATTTGGCGGTGAACAATTAACCAATAAAAAAGAGCTATAAAGTGTTAAGAAAAGAGCAAGACTTTTTTTCATAAAGTGAATAATTTAAAGGAGGGAATTATCCTCCTTTATGGTTTACTGTTTATTTCTAAGAACAGGGAATCCCTGAACAGGTGTCTATCGGATTCGTACTTTCTACGCAACAATAAGTATTGGGGCCTACCTGTGCCATCTTATAATATTTCGGTTTCTCCTCACAGTTCTCCTCACACATGGTTTGTGCTGTTGTTCCATTAGAAATCAAGAGTCCGAAGCTAAAAACAAAAAGCCCAACTCCTAAAATTAACTTTTTCATGATAAAATAAATTTAGAAAAACAGATCCTCCCCGAAAGGAACGGTTAGCCAATCGATTAACTACTTCGAACATATTATTATTATTATTATTATTATTATGCAAGAAATCAGATTTGAATCTAAAGCGAAATTAGTTTATTTTTTGATAAAAGGAATGATTAATATTTAGGTGGCTAGTTATAGGTTGACTAATAGTATAATGTGAATTGTAAATAAGAATTTTTTAGGTTTTTGAATCTAAATCATAAAACTTCAAAGTATTGGTATTCCAATTGACATTGACCAAAAAGTCTTTGTATCGAACTAAGCCGGTACTGATATTGGCGGTCAGACTATCTATGGGGATGCGGAGGAATTCTCCGCTCGCTTGAAGTTTGACGATTTCGCTAGACTTTGGTGATTTCGAGCAAGCAAATGCGATCAACAGAACGAACACTAGTG
>NZ_VLOG01000058.1:136600-138387 GCF_007655305.1 Algoriphagus algorifonticola | reverse complement strand
AAAAAATTCATGAACATTTCCGGGTTTGATTTCTACGTTTTGTCCTGAGAATTTTTGGATATAATCATTAAAAAAATCAATAGACTGAATTATAAAATATACCCGATTTCCATCGGTGGTCCATGGTGATCCTAAAGATGCTGGAGATAAATCATTTTCTAGGTCTACGTGTAAAGAAGTTTTTTGGGTCGTTTGATTGAAAATTAGTAGATATCTATCTTTATTTCCTCTTAAAAATGAAATAACGAGGAAGTTATCAATGGGTAAAACGGAAATAAATTGAGATACTAAATTTTGACTTGTAATCAATCGATTCTTATCATTTGAAGATAAAAAATGATTATTGGCCTTAAGTTGAAAATTACCAAAATCAAACAAAAAAGTTTTGTTTAGTTCCTCGTTTTTACTGTCTAAAATATTAACCATAAAGGTATAGGGTCGGTAAAAAAGAAAATTTGAATTTCCGAGGGAAATAAAGCTGTTTGCTTGTAGGTATTTCCCAATATTTTCCAGCTCTGGTTCGATTTTTAGGAGTCTAGTTTCTTTTTCGTCATTAGAAAAAATATAATTGAATCCCTCTATTTCGGGATCATTTGACATATAAAATAGAAATTTATTTTCTGAAAAAGCAAAATTTGAATTATTTAATAAATGTTGTTTTTCCGATAGAAATTGGCCCTCGTGGTCAAATTGAAGTATCTTTTTAAGGTTAGTATCTTGGATAATAATTTTGTCATCAGATACAAAAAAGTCATTGATATTTGAAAATTCACCTGGTCCTTCTCCGGACGAATAGATTCCATCAAGGTATTCACCTTCGGATGAAAAAATCTGAATATTCTGATAATCAATGTCTCTTACAAAAATTTTATTTTTCATAAATTGAAATTGGTAAGGAGACACAAGTGGATTTTCCTCTGATTCTTTTAATAGTGTATATTTTGGATTTTGAAAAATATCCGAAAGCTTACTGTTTTCGATAGGATTACTGAGATCAATATTAATAGGCGTGATGATCTCTTTTGATTTTTCCTCGACACAAGCTATTGTGAAAAATAAAAGAATGAAAAAACGGTAAGCTATTTGAACAAATTTTCGATGAAACTGCCTGCCAATTTTTGGCAGGCAGTTTATTGAGAAAATATTTAACATGGGATTTGACCTTCTACATCACAGGAAGCAAGAGAATTAATAACACAGCGATGTGTTTCAATTCCTGATTCAATGCAAGTTTTAGGTTCAGATTCGTACCCTGGAGTTGGACCTGAACCACCCATTCCTTGAGAAATTGCAATCATGGGGCTTAACGTAAAACCTAAAACACCTAATCCTAAAATTAACTTTTTCATGATAAAATAAATTTAGAAAAACAGATCCTCCCCGAAAGGAGCGGCTAGCCAATCGACTAACTACTTCGAACATATTATTATTATTATTATTATTATGCAAGAAATCAGATTTGAATCTAAAGTAAAATTAGTTTATTTTTTGATAAAAGGAATGATTAATATTTAAGTGGCTAGTTATAGGTTGACTAATAGTATAATGTGAATTGTAAATAAGAATTTTTCAGGTTTTTGAATCTAAATCATAAAACTTCAAAGTATTGGTATTCCAGTTGACATTGACCAAAAAGTCTTTGTATCGAACTAAGCCGGTACTGATATTGGCGGTTAGGCTGTCGATGGGGATGCGGAGAATTTCTCCACTCGCTTGAAGTTTGGCGATTTCGCTAGACTTTGGTGATTTCGAGCAAGCAAATGCGATCAACAGAACGAACACTAGTG
>NZ_VLOG01000058.1:131830-136550 GCF_007655305.1 Algoriphagus algorifonticola | reverse complement strand
AAAAAATTCATGAACATTTCCGGGTTTGATTTCTACGTTTTGTCCTGAGAATTTTTGGATATACTGGTTATAAAATGTAGTGGAATTTACGATAATATAAACTTTGTCATCATGATAGGTCCATGGCACCCCACCGAGAGTCATTCCATCCAGATCATTTTTTGGATCTATGCATTGATAAAGTAGATTCATTCCTCTATCAAATACTAAAAAATGGTGAGTGGGTTTCCCATTTGGGTCATGTTGATATAAATACATAAAAAAATGATTTCTCATAGGGAAGAAAGAATGAATATCATTGATCATTCTATTTTCTGCCAAATGCCTATTTAACTCACGGTTTTCTGCCAATCTGAATCGTTTATCATGCGACAATCCTTTTGAGCCCAGATCAAATTCAAAGCTTTGATAAATGTCGCCTTTTCTATCAAATTCCACGATTTCATAGCTATAGGGGATATTAAAATATACATTATCACTGGATGGATCTGCCATAAAACCATCTTTGGTGCCTACGCTCATCCAATAATAGTCTTTGGGGAATCGGTAGAGCAAAGTTGTGTCATCAGAAGAATTATTTTTTTGGTTAATAAATACTTTGCCTTGCTTTAGGTCTTTTATGCCATTGAATAGAAGCCTATTTTCTTTAAGATGATAAAATGCGTCAAAAAAAAAGGGTTCTTTTTTTTCTTCAAGGAAATTTCCTTCAAGGTCAAAAACTACTGTTTTGGAAAGAGGAATGTCATAAATCAAGACCTTGTCATCCATAAGCTGGAGATATTCACTTTGCTTGATGGTGCCAGGACCTCCGGAATAGTCCGATTTGATAGAGGAAAGCCGTTTGCCTGCCAAGTCAAAAATGTGGATGTTGGAAAGGTCCCGGTCTTCTACGATTATCCTATCCGCTCCAAAAAGTATATGATAGGGTCTAGCCAAAATCTCAGAATCACCCATATCCAAAAGAAGATAGTTGATTTCAGAAAATATATCTGAAAATTTTTCCTTTTCAGATGTGTCTAATTTTAAGGGAATTTGCTTTGTGTGAGAATATTTGTTTTGGCACGAAATTGCTAAAATTAAAAATAGAACTATTGTAGTATACTTATTCATAGCAGAGCAGGAGGGAAAAAACCCCCACCAAAATTAGTGAGGGACTAAAGGATAAGTTTAATTACCTATTACAGGGGTTTCACCGCAGAAAGTTTGTTCCATTATGGGACAAAATTCACCTGGAAATTCTCGGCAAGCGCTATACATTCCTCCATTTTCACATGCTTCTGTTTTCATTACATAGTGTTGGATGGGGAAAGCTGAGAAGCTTAATAACAATGCAGTTACACCTAGAATTAACTTTTTCATAATAAAATAAATTTAGAAAAACAGATCCTCCCCGAAAGGAGCGGCTAGCCAATCGACTAACTACTTCGAACATATTATTATTATTATTATTCAAAATTAAGGTAAACTAATTTAATGAATTTAGTTTAAAAATATTTTAGCGGTAGAAATTCAGGGATAAATGGTTATCTGACAAAAATATCTTGATAATTTTTAAGTTTGTGATTATTCTTCAACCTCCCTGCGATATCTTTCTGCTATGAAAACCATCCATGACATTCTCAAACTTGGAGATCCCCGATTGTATCAGACATGTGAACCGGTACTCCGCTCGGAACTCCCACAAGTTGCTGAATGGACTGAGCAGCTTCATGAGGCGATGGAGGATATCCGCCGGGTATATGGCTTTGGGAGAGGGATTGCAGCTCCTCAGTTGGGAATTATTAAGCGGATGTTTTGCTGATGAAATAAGTTACTCATTGGATTAAACTAGCTAAATCAGAAATAACAACAACTTCATTATTTAAAGTAAACCCCAAAAAGGCCTCAGTTTCCGGATCAAGTTTGGCAAACTGATAGCCTTCCAGAATTTTTCTTATGATCGTTTCTCCAGACTTTTTAAATAATACTATTGAAGATTCGGGACTATCTGGATCAGTTCTATTCAGTAACTTTAGAAGGTAAAAACTCTCTTGATCAGAAATTTGAATAGCAGAAAGTATCTTGTCGGATTGGTATTGATTTCTTTGCCATGGTTCCAAGCTCGCATATTCACTCAAATCCATAATTCCTTTTATATTTCCTTTATAAAGTATAGAGTCTAAGAAGAAAATTTCGGGAACTTTAATAAAATCTTTCTTATAGTATTTAAATAAGCCGTTCTCCAGAGCACTAAAAATAAAAATAGTATCGTTATGCGAAAATGATACAAATTTGTTTTGTGAGCTTACCTTAGTGAATTCATCTAATTTCACGGTTTCTAGACTGGGGAATATTACTTTAAAAATTTGAAAAATTCCTTTTTGAGGATTTCTAAATTCCACTATTAAGTCATTCAAATTTGAACCGATCACGTGATGAAGACCCTTTTCTGACATGTTTAGGTTTTGTTTTGAAAATTTTTTTGTTCCCAAATTAAATTTAATAATATCACTAGGATTGGACCCGAGAAAGTATAAGAGATTTTCATGGTAAAAAATTGACTGAAAAGTATTATTAATATATACTTCTACTGCACCGTTAGGGTATAGCCTCGGTGGAGAAAAAACTGTATCTAAGATATTTGTCCCATTTGTATCAAAACCCAAAACTTCATGTTTATTTGTTAATATAAAGATGTTTTTTTCACCTACCTCCATATCTATGATTGTGGAAAAAGGTGATAATTCTATTTGGAATTCACTATTTGCAGGTTTTAATTTCTTGGTTTCAAAACAGGAGGGCAATACAGTTAAAAGAAAGACTAAGCAATGGAAAAAATTATTTTTTAAAAATGGTTGCATATTCTTTTAATTGTTTCGATGAAAATATTTCTTTTCTACTACCATTGGGTAGTAACATCACAGGTAAAGATTCTATTAAACCTAATTTTATTGCCAATTTGTCTTGATCAATGAAAATATTGGTTTCATCGGGCTTGATAAATAATGAGGCTTTCTTTAATTGGGATGAGATAACGACTATATTAAAAATTTTAGTGTCTAAGCTCTTAATTGTTTCTTGATATTCCCCAAAACAATAACTGCAATTCTCTAGACTTATAAGAATCGTTGGTTTATTCAATTCATATCCAATTTTTTCACTATATAATTCATTATTATTTTTTGGATTTGAACAGGATACTATAAAAAGGAATACGATATTAGTTAATATTTTCATTGGATGTAAAGTCAAAAATATCGATAGAAAGAATATCTTCTTTTAGTGTTGGATTCATTACATTATTTTTAGGTAAATAAAATCCTCTTTTTCCAACAAAAGCTCTATATATATTATATATTCCACCAGGAAATATTATTTCATTAATGACATTGAGATCCTTATCTAAAACTATGACAGAAAACTTCCTAACTCCATCCATCTCTTTTGGGATTCCACCCTTTTCAAAAATTCCGGGGTGTTGAACAGTTCGATAAAAAAGATCTCTATATTTATCATAATATATTCCGTAGTATTTTGCTGTTTCAATAATCTTTTCCATGTCTTGTTCCCTATTAGGTATCTGACGGAAAGGCAAGAAATCGTTCTTTATAAAATCACTTTTCGCATATTTTTTTTCGATTAATCCATTATTTTCTACTATGAGAGAATCTAAAAACCTCCATGAATAAATGATGCGGCCATATTTATCTATTGTTCGTGAAATAGAGATATCTTGGCTTGGCCAAATTTTATTTTGGTAAAATTCTGGAAATCCCGAATTGGGTGCTTCTGAAATTTCATTAGTATTCAAATCATAGATAATTTCGAATTTGTACTTTTCATTTATATTTGAGGGGTTTGTTACTTCAAATAAAGGTAATTGTATGAATCTCAACTTGTCCTTATCATAAATGGTTGGCATTGCTCCAAATGATATGTGATTAATAAGAGATTTTTCAAAATCCTCCTCTTTACTCGGCATATATCTATTGATTAATTCTCCCTGTCTATTAATGAGTAGGCTTCCTCTTATAGATAATGGCATGAAAATAAAAATTGAGTCAAGGTTCAATGCAGTAATTCCTTGAACCACTCGAACTCCTAAAGGTTCTTTCGATGGATACTTGATCTCATTCTCAACCCTGCCACTCTCTAAATTGAAAATCTGAATTGTTTTTTTGTATTCATTTTGATGAAGTAAAAATTCATTTTGGTTCTCTTCTAGGTAGCTAATTCTCATAAAATCAATTGCTGTGCTATCATCTAGTTTTAGGTTGGCTTCTCCGACCATATAGTGATTGGATTCCTTTGTTAAGCTTAGTTTTTCATCAGTACATCCTACAATTAAAAAGAGTAAGGAGAATAGAATTACCTGATAAGGATAAAATTTCATAAGAATTGTTTTAAAAGGAATACAGCCATTGATTATGGCTGTATTTATCAAAATTAATAACCTCCTGACAATATTGGCAGTGAACAGGTGTAGTCACAATTTGAGCATGATCCATCTAAATTATTGGCAGAATAGACCATATCTCCGTTTGGCCCTGTATCTATCGAACCATCTGGATTTCTGCAAATTGCACTTGCGGGCGTGACGCTTGCAAAGCTTATAGCGAATACGCCTAATCCTAAAATTAACTTTTTCATGATAAAATAAATTTAGAAAAACAGATCTTCCCCGAAAGGAGCGGCTAGCCAATCGACTAACTACTTCGAACATATTATTATTATTATTATT
>NZ_VLOG01000058.1:0-131780 GCF_007655305.1 Algoriphagus algorifonticola | reverse complement strand
TGCTGAATGGACTGAGCAGCTTCATGAGGCGATGGAGGATATCCGCCGGGTATATGGCTTTGGAAGAGGAATAGCGGCTCCCCAATTGGGGATCATGAAGCGACTGTTTTACCTCAATCTCGACCGGTCTTATGTGGTTATCAATCCAGTTCTTAAAAATTTGAGTGATGAGAAATTCGAACTCTGGGATGATTGCATGTCTTTCCCTAATCTATTTGTGAAAGTAGAGCGACATCAAAGCTTGACCCTAGAATACTTGGATGAAAACTGGGAACCTCAGTCTTGGACTGTCGAAGGTGCTATTTCAGAATTGATTCAACATGAATACGATCATCTCGACGGAGTACTTTGCACGATGCGGGCGATTGATGAGAAAAGTTTTAAGTGGAGGTAAAATCTGAAAGATAGCCTTGCAGATAGGGCTCCCTTTGGTCGCCAAGATATGCTTTGCAAGATATGGGAAGGTTTAACCCTTCAGATTTATCTGAGTAGCCTTTGCTACCCTATCTTCATTTTATCTGCGTAGCTATCTTAATTTCTTATATGGCCTCATTTTTGACCTAATTCACAAAACTCATAATATATTCCGCTTTTCTGCCCATAGAGGGAAAATACGGCTAATTATTAGCTCAATGGATCAGAATCCGGAAGCTTCGGTCTTCGGTCATCGGTCTTCCAATCGGTCAAGCAAAGAAAATATGTTAACTGGCATGATTGCGGACAATTAGAAAATTTCAATTATGTCCAAATCCTGGGATAATTCCATCAAGCAGTTTCATCATTACCTCAAAATCGAGCGTTCCCTCAGTGAGAACTCGATCGAAGCGTATTGCAGGGATGCCAAAAAGCTGGGAGATTTTATGGAGTCTTGCTATCCGGGAGTTGGGCCTCAAGCTGCGTCTAAAGTTCAGCTCCGAGAGTTTGTGGGCACCTTGGGAAAACTGGAAATATCCGACTTTACCCTGGCAAGAGTCATTTCAGGAATCAAAGCTTTTTATAAGTTCTTGATGTATGAAGGTCTGATTCAGGAAGATCCTGCTCAGTTATTAGAAGCTCCGCGATTGGGTAGAAAATTGCCTGATACTTTGAGTTTTGAAGAGATCAATGAAATCTTGGAGGGTATTCCCATGGGAGAGCCACAAGGTCATAGAAACCGAGCGATGTTGGAACTGCTGTATAGCAGTGGTCTGCGTGTTTCGGAGTTAATCGGACTGAAGAAAAGTCAAATTTTTGAAGATATTGGTTTCCTGCGGGTAGTGGGAAAAGGGAATAAGGAACGATTGGTTCCCGTGGGAAAGGCAGCTTTAAAGTATATCCGTATTTATCAGGAAGAAGTTCGGAATCATCAGGAAATAGCTAGAGGTCACGAAGAATATATATTTCTTAATCGTCGTGGTAAAAAGCTAAGTAGAGTGATGGTTTTTATGATCATCAAGGAAGCGGTGGAACGTGTGGGCATCCAAAAAAATGTTAGCCCTCATACTTTTCGGCATTCCTTCGCTACACATCTAATCGAGGGAGGCGCTGACCTTCGTGCAGTGCAGGAAATGTTGGGCCATGAAAGTATCACCACCACCGAAATTTACACCCACTTAGACAGAGATTACCTAAGACAGGTACTGACGGATTTTCATCCGAGAAAGTAGGAAAATGCATGATTGGTGATCGTAATCACTTATTATACGTATATTTGGTGAATATATTCACTAAATATGCATGTCGATCGAGAAATTTTTGAAAAACTCTTCTCCAAATTTGGCTCGGGTAAAGCGACAATTCTGTTGGGTCCAAGGCAGGTGGGAAAAACAACTTTGGTCAAAAAGTTAGCCGATACGCAAGGAGATTTTTTATATCTCAATGCGGACGAACCTACTGTGATTTCTTCATTATCCAGACCATCTTTACCTTTTTTGAAGGCATACCTTTCAAATTCAAAAACAGTGGTGATCGATGAGGCTCAGCGGATTCCTGATATTGGAATCACACTCAAATTAATTATTGATAATTTTCAAGACCTGAACTTAATTGTAACAGGCTCTTCGTCTCTTGAATTAGCTAATCAAATCCATGAACCTTTGACTGGTCGAAAGTGGGAGTTTCAGCTTTTCCCTTTCAGTTGGGCGGAGCTTATCCAAGCTTTTGGATTTCCTCATATGATTTCGGCCCTGGAAAAGCACCTTGTTTTTGGGGCCTATCCTGAGGTAGTCACGAATTCTGGAAATGAAGTAGAAATTTTAAAGAATTTAGCTTCAAGCTATCTCTATAAAGACTTATTAAATTTTCATGGGATTCGAAAGCCGGAATTACTCCATAAAATTCTTCAGGCCCTAGCATGGCAAATGGGCTCTGAAGTAAGTATGAATGAGCTAGGGAGGACCGTACAGGCAGATAAAAATACAGTTTCAAATTATCTTGACTTATTGGAAAAGGCTTTCATCGTCTTTCGGCTACAGCCATTTTCCAGAAACTTAAGATCTGAAATTAGTAGTAGTCGGAAAGTCTATTTTATCGATAATGGAATTCGAAATTCTGTGATTGGGAATTTTTCAGCCTTAGGGAATCGTCAGGATATAGGCCCTATTTGGGAAAACTTCCTAATCAGTGAGAGGGTGAAGCTGCTCAGCTATAATGGCTTTTATGGGAAGAACTATTTTTGGAGATTAGCTCGAGGAGGAGAAATAGACTACATAGAAGAGATTGACGGTCAATTATATCCATTTGAATTCAAGTGGAACCCGAAGGCCAAAGTGCGAACCCCTAAAGCTTTTATAGAGAATTATAAAACCGCACCGGTCCAAGTGATTCACCGAGAAAACTTTATGGATTGGCTTACAGAATATCGGTATTAAAAAAACCTTCCCAAAGTTTCAAACTTTGGGAAGGCTAGAAAGTCAATTTACTTCTTCAACACCTCTCTCGAAATCACCAATTTCTGGATTTCTGATGTTCCTTCACCGATGGTGCAAAGCTTGGAGTCTCGGTAATATTTTTCTACCGGATAATCCTTGGTAAATCCATAGCCTCCGAAAATCTGAACCGCCTCATTGGATACGGATACGGCCACCTCAGAAGCATAATATTTAGCCTGAGCTCCGGCTAATGTCACTTTTTCACCTCTGTTTTTTAAATCAGCTGCTTTGAAAGTCAATAAGCTGGCGGCTTCTACCTGCGTAGCCATATCGGCTAGTTTAAAAGAAATGCCCTGGAATCTACTGATAGGCTGATTGAATTGCTGTCTTTCTTGGGAGTATTGGATAGAAGCCTCAAGCGCTCCCTGAGCGATGCCTAAAGATAAAGCTGCAATGGAAATTCTACCTCCGTCCAGAATCTTCATGGACTGGATAAAACCTTCGCCTACTTCACCTAAAATCTGACTTTCATGCACTTTACAATCTTCAAAAATCATTTCGGCAGTCTCGGAAGCTCTCATTCCGAGTTTGTCTTCTTTTCGACCTCCACGAAATCCTGGTGTTCCTTTTTCTACCACAAAAGCTGTCATCCCATGAGAGTCACCGACCTCGCCTGTTCTTGCAATTACTACCGCAACGTCTCCAGAAACGCCATGTGTTATAAAGTTTTTAGCCCCATTAATGATGTAATATTCCCCTTCTTTTTTGGCGACAGTTCGCATATTTCCGGCATCTGAACCGGTATTGGGTTCAGTCAAACCCCAAGCACCTAACCACTCGCAGGTAGCCAATTTTGGGAGGTATTTCTTTTTCTGTTCTTCATTCCCAAACTGCATAATGTGTCCTGTGCATAGGGAGTTGTGAGCAGCCATGGATAACCCAACAGAGGGGTCCAATTTGGAAAGCTCTGCAATGGCTGTTACATATTCGAAATAAGTAAATCCGGATCCGCCGTATTCAGTAGGAACCAATACGCCCATTAATCCCAATTCCCCCAGTTTTTTAAAAAGTTCTATGGGGAAATGTTGCTGGTCATCCCACTCTTTGCGAAAAGGAGTGATTTCTTTTGCTCCGAAGTCACGGATCATATCAGCGATCATACGCTGATTTTCATTCATTGTGAAATTTAACATGGAAAATTTTGGGTTTATCTCTGTAATTCTAACCCTAAGATTCAGAATTAGTTTGGTTCTAGCAAATCACGTAAATCAGTAGAAGATAAGGAGTTTGCATGCATTTTCCTCCTTTTTTTGTAATTCCTGTTCAGCTATTCCAAATATTTTTTTTAGATTTTGGACAATGCATCCAGTAAATTTTTCAAAAGGCTAGGATAATAAATTTTAAAAGGCGCGATTATGGGTAAAAATGCTTTTTTGATTGGTTTTTTATTCTCTTCTCTAGTCAGTTCCGTATGGGCTCAGAATCCCAGACAGATAATTGACAGTCTCAAATTGAAAACAAAATCTATTTCTGAAAAAGAGGAATTGGCAAATGCCTACGGTGAATTAGCATGGCAGTATGCCGCTATCAACCTAGACTCATCTATTTTCTATGGAAAACGCTCAGTTGAACTCGCCGAAAGCAGTGGTAATCCCTCAGTTATCGCTCAAGCCTACACGGATTTGGGGAGTGGATTACTTCAAAAAGGGGATTTGAACTCAGCTAGGGACTGGTACCAAAAGGCATTGACTATTCGGCAAGAGATCAGTGATTCACTGGGTCTGGCAAAAGTTTATAATGCCCTTGGATTTATATATCAACGAAAATACGAGTCTGATTCAGCAATCCTCTATTTTTTGAAAGCACTTCCCATTTTTGAGAAATTCAATTCCCCACTTCATGTAGCCACCATCAAAAATAATTTGGGAGTTATTTATCAAGGCCTTCCGGATTATGAAAAAGCGCTTAAAGTATACCTTGAGGCTGCAACCATTCGTGAAGAATTAGGCGATACAAGGGGCTTGATCGGGAGCTACATTAATCTGGGCACGGTTTATAAATACTTGAAAAAGTTCGATGAAGCAGAACCTTACTTTCAAAACGCTATCAAGATTGGTGAAGAGACGGGTGATTTATTGAACATGGCGATGGCCTATAGAAGCTACTCGGTCTTTCTTCAGGAAAAAGGGGATATGCAATTATTGGAAAAAATCTCCCGGGAAGGTATTGAGATTGCGAAAGAAGTAAATGCTCAATACGAAGAGGCGGTACTAGAAATGAGCTTAGGAGTGGCACTAAAGGAGCAAGGAAGATATTCGGAGGCGAAAAAATGGTTACTATCCTCTGCCAATAAATTTGTTTCCCAAGGAGCTGATGAGGACGTATTAGTTCCCTATTTGGAGCTGGTCCCACTTTATGCCTCTTTAGGATTGCCGGATAGCTCTCGGTATTATTCCAATTTGTATCAAGAAACTCTTCGAAATAAGTACGAAAAAGAATCCAGAGAGACTACTGCTGAACTTGAAACAAAATATCAGACCGCCCTCAAGGATAGTCAAATTGCAGCGCAAGAATTGGAAATCAATAAAAAGAATTTACTCCTTTTTGGTTCGCTTGCTTTAGCATTGGTCTTGGTGGTAGTGGGATATTTGTTATATAAGCAACAGCGGTTAAAAAATCAGCAATTACAGCAAGAGTCCAAATTACAAGCTGCTTTGGCTAAAATTGAAACCCAAAATAAATTGCAGGAACAAAGGGAGTTAATTTCCAGAGATCTGCACGATAACATAGGTGCACAATTGACTTTTATCATTTCGGCAATAGAGAATCTGAAATTTTATCAACCAATTCAGGAACAATTAACCCATAGATTCGATCAGATTTCAAATTTTACCCGTCAAACTATTACTGAATTAAGAGATACTATTTGGGCGATGAACTCGGGGGAAATAAGCTGGCAGGAGTTGTGTAATCGGGTTCAGGCTTATACTCAAAAAGCTGTGGAGTCTTCAGGAATAAGCATGGAGTTTCACATTGGCCAGAGTTTCCCATTGGAAAATACCATGCCTTCTTCTCAAAGCATTCAAATTCTCAGGATCATTCAGGAGTCTATCCAAAATTCAATCAAACACTCCGAGGCCAGTGAGGTGAAAATAGTGTTGGAAAAGAATAAAGGTGGGATTTCTCTTCAAGTCTCAGATAATGGAAAGGGTTTTGATCTTGAAAAAGTCATTGCAGGAAATGGTTTATATAATCTCCGAAAAAGAGCAGAGGAATTGGGAGCAGTCCTAGAAATCAATACTTCTCTCGGGTCTGGTACAAAAATAAAGCTGACCGAAGTTTCTTGAGTCCTCTTTAAATAGGCGATTTGTCGTATTTCAGAGCTAAAGCGATACTGGTACTTTTAGCCAATCCAAAACCTTTTATCGTTTCGCAAAATGTTTTTATCCAAGCCGACTGATCCTTTATATATTCTTTTTCTGGGTGTTTTTTTAGGCTTGATTCTCCTTCATTATTTATTATTCCGCGAATATCTTCAGCAAGAAAAATTACAGGAAAAACGACTCAAAGATTTAGAATATCTAGTATACAAAGAAATTGAGCGTTCCTTGGAATTGGGCCTTGGGAATATCGCTTTGAAAGAACTCCGACAAAAGACTTTGGAAAAGCTGACCCTCATCCGCCTCCAGCTGGAAGCTTTAAAGAAAAGTGAGGGAAAAAATAGCGGATAGTAATTTTATTGAAAAAATGAGGCTGTCTCATAAATAGCTTGTATATCAGATTGAGTAGGTTCAATGGCCATTTTTATCAATCTGGGGCACATTTCGATCCCCTACAATTGTCGGGACCCTCAATGTGACAAACTTCACTTTTGAGACAGCCTGTTTGAAATTTTACTTGAGGGATTCAAATTGACTTTTTACCTCTTGGAACTGTTTTTTCAACTCCTCTAATCTATCATAAGCATCCTTTCCAGGTTTCTGGTCTGCGCTTCCCAGCATGGAATAAAGATAAGAGGCTTGATCTCTCAGCATAGGCTGCATGTAGGTGCCATCTTCAGTGACAACTTGATTGTAAAGTTCCTGAAGCTTTGATTTTTGAATCTCGATCTGCCGATTGCCTTTTTCTTGAGAGATTTGAGTTTCAAGCTGCTTCTTTTTCTGGTCCATGGCATCAATCAATTGGGCAATTTCATCTCTGAAAGCCTGAATTTCCAAAGTAAGTTTTTCCTGTTCTGCCACATCCTCTTCAGAAACTAAGGTGGTTCTCGGGTCTAGTATTACTTCAAACTCTTGCTCAAAGACCTCGTCTCCAGCTTTTAATCTGGCTATGTAAGTGCCTGTAGCCACTAAAGGTCCATTACCGGTATAAGCTCTTTTGGGATCCTTGTCCCAACCTCCAGAATGCCTCATATTCCACTTGAAATGATTCATCCCCGCTTGATTGGGTAGGGTAGGAGAAGCCGGAGGGTTGGAAAACTCAGTGCTCATATTTCTTTCCGTATCGACAGAATCCTTTTTTATAGTTGGCTCAAAAGCACGAACCAGTTTTTTGTTTTTATCCAAAATTTCCAGTCTTAGCTCTTGGATTTTATCTGCTAGGAAAAAATCCAATTCAGCGCCCGAGCTTGGGTACTCTGGACCGTTGGTTTCCCTTCTACCTGAAAGTTGATTTCTGACAGCAGGACGAGTTTCAAATAATACAACTTTCCTACTGCCGATTTCCGGCACGTTTCGGAGGCTGATCAAATTATCCAATATCCAGAAACCTCTACCCATAGTCGACATCACCAAATCACCTTGATGAACCTTAATGTCAGTGATAGGTGTGACAGGCAAATTGCTTTCGAAGGCATGCCATTTTTTTCCATCATCAAATGAGATAAATAGCCCAAATTCAGTTCCGGCGTACAAGACTCCTTTTTTATCCGGATCTTCCCGAACTACCCGTGTAGGGTAATCTGCTGGAATACCATTTTTTCCATCAGAAATTAAAGTCCAGGTTTGTCCATAATCCTCTGTTTTGTAAATGTATGGAGCATAGTCGTCCAGCTGATATCTCAGCACTGCTACATAAGCTTTGGCTGGGTTATGTGGAGATGGCTCTACTGCATCCACTCTGCCACCTGGAGGCATATTTGGAGTGACATTTTTCCAAGTTTTTCCTCCATCTCTTGTGACATGTACAGGTCCGTCATTGGCTCCCACCCAAATCAGGCCTTCCTGGATTGGTGACTCACGAATCGCATAGATGGTGCTGTAATATTCTTCACCTGTGACATCACGGGTGATAGGAGAGCCCGGTACCACCTGCTTGTCGGCTTCAAATGCAGTCAAGTCAGGAGAAATGATTTCCCAAGTTTTGCCGTCATCAGTAGTCTTGTGTACATATTGAGAAGTGTGATAAACTACATCTGGATTATGAGGAGAGACATGTATAGGGGCCACTCGCTGAAAGCGAAACTTAAGATCTTTCGGGTTGTGGCCATAAATATTGCTTGCCCCTACATAGTATTGTAACTCCTGGCCAGTTCTCTTATCAAATACGCCAAACCTCCCCTTACAATTAGAATAAACAATGTTGTGATTTCCAGGCTTGGGTACGGCTGGACCAGTTTCACACCCACCTGTATTGATGATGTAAGAATTACTTCCTGCTTGAACACTTAATGGTGGTCTGCTTGGAACAGCGATCGTGCTGTAATTATCCTGTTGTCCCGCATATAACCAATAAGGGTACTGATCATCCACTTCCACCTGATAGAGTTCTGCGGTTGGCTGATTGAACTGGGTTGACCAACTCTTGCCACCATTTTGGGTGATATTTGCACCTCCATCATTGGCCTGAATCCAAATGGTAGTATCGTTAGGATTGATCCAGATATCGTGATTGTCACCATGAGGAGTTGAAAGAGATTTCCAGGTTTTACCTCCGTCAAAAGATCTCAAAAATCTTAGGGAGTTATTGTAAACCGTATTGGCATCCTTTGGATTGGCGTAAATATTTGTGTAGTAAAAGGGTCTGTTAGTCAGATTTGGATTATCTGAAACAAAAGTCCAGCTCTCGCCTCTATTTTCTGATCGATACAGTCCTCCTTGATTATCTGAAGCTTCAATGTTGGCATAAACCACATTTGGATCAGCTGGGGAAACAGCGAAGTCAATTTTCCCAGTCAATCCAGTAGGAAGTCCGTTTTTTAGTTTGTTCCAAGTTTTTCCTCCGTCGGTAGATTTGTAAACGCCACCTTCTGAGGAGCCTGATGTGATAGTCCAGGGTTTTCTTTCCCCTCTCCAAGCTCCAGCATAGATGGTGTTTGGATCATCTGGAGCAAGTTCCAAATCTGATACGCCCACACTGTCTGAATGGTAAAATACCTTTTCCCAGTTCTTTCCTCCATCTAGCGTTTTGAATACTCCTCGTTCGGGATTCTTTCCAAAGGGCTGGCCGATTGCAGCTACATAAACAATATCCGGATTTTGTGGATGAATCTCCACTGCTCCGATTTGTCCTGCATTTTTGAGCCCAATGAATGACCAGGTTTTTCCTTCATCTGTAGATTTATAAACCCCTTTTCCTACAATCACATTGGATCTAAGTCCATCCGAGCCAGTTCCCACATAAATGATTTCTGGTTTTGCCTGATAGACCGCAATCGCTCCAATAGAAGGAGTAGGGAAATAACCGTCAGAGATGTTTTTCCAGTTAATTCCATAATCATCTGTTCTCCAAACCCCGCCACCAGTAGCGCCCATGTAAAATACCGAAGGCTTTGAAGCCACTCCTGCTACAGCTGTGACTCTTCCTCCCCGAAGAGGGCCTACATTTCTAAATTGGTAGGAATTCAATATTTGTTGGATATCCTGAGCTACTGTCCACATGGAAAGTGAAAAAAGGAATATGCTTAGAATTGATTTTTTTAGCATAGTTGTCAAGTTTCAATCTCTCAAGGTATAGGGAAATTGGCTGAAATAACAAGAATTTTATGGGAACGGGTCTGGATGAAACCCCTTTTTTTCAGAATTTATACTTTCCTGCAGAAAACCTGTATCTTAAGCCTTGGCCTTGATTAGTTTGAACCTAAATTTTTGTATATCGTTCGATAATCAAATTCACCAAAACTATTCTTTCATATGAAATGCCCATGAGGAAAAATCTCACACAACTTGTCCCGTCCGCCGCGGCGGATAGGGAGGGGGATGCCCCGATAAATCGGGGTAGGGCATGCCATATGACCTTTGAAAGATAAATTATAAACAGATGAAAAATATAGCCGAACTCCCCAACTTACATAAGACTTCTTTTCAATTTATCAGTGAACCTTCAGACATCAACTATGGAGGGAAGGTGCATGGTGGAGTGGTGATGAAATGGATCGATCAAGCTGCTTATACCTGTGCGAGAACCTGGGCTGAAAGTTATTGTGTGACTGTATATGTGGGTGGTATTCGTTTTTATAAGCCTATTAATATTGGTGAAGTGATTAAAGTGGATGCAGCGGTGATTTATACCGGGAAAACCAGCATCCATATCATGGTGGAGGTGTATTCAAGAGATTTTTCTGATAAGGTATTTGAAAAGAAAACGCACTGCATCATCATTTTTGTAGCAGTTGATGAAAACGGAAATCCCAAGCCGGTGAAGTCTTGGATTCCTCAGTCCGAGCAAGAAGTTAAATTGGCTGAGTATGCATTGCGACTCAAAGAACTTCGTGAAAACATTCACAATGAGATGAAGCCTTTTTTCAACGAATAGGCTCAGTCAGGTAAAGCGAAAGCCACATAGGCATCGCCACTCTTAGTCCCTTTTCCTCCTCCACAGGCTATGACTAGAAATTGCTTTCCGTTTTTTTCATAAATAGCTGGAGTTGCATGACCTGATGCAGGAAGTTTTGCCTCCCAAAGGATTTGGCCATTTTCCTTATCAAAAGCCCTGATTTTCTCATCTTTAGTCGCTGCAATAAAAAGCAGTCCTCCGGCAGTCACTACTGGGCCACCATAATTTTCGGTGCCGGTAGGAGCAAATCCCAGAGCGCTCAATGAGTCGATTTCTCCCAAAGTGACCTGCCATTTGTGCTGCCCACTATTCATGTCAATTGCTGTAAGTAATCCCCAAGGAGGATTAGAACCATAAAGTCCTTCCTTTGTAAGCAACTTTTTATAGCCTTTCATATAATACTGAGGTTCTAAATTGGCTTTTTGAGACTCAAGCTCTTTTTTATCACTTTGGGTTTCTTGACCTAAAAGGAAGTCTACCAGTATTTTTCTGTTTTCGGAAGAAATATGTTGAAATGCAGGCATTGCTCCCCGGCCTTTCTCCAGAAGTTTTGACAAAGAGTCCGCACTATATTTGTTTTTCAGATCTACCAATCCAGGAATGCTTGGAAGGTTTCCCTTTAAGTCCAGTCCATGGCAATTCCCGCAATAAGTGGTATAAAGGTTTTTACCGACGTTTTCGAAACCGGAGTTGGGAGTCATCTCAATAATCCAAGGAATTTGATTGGCATTTACATAAAGAATTTGTGTCTCCGGGTCGAAAGCCGCACCTCCCCATTCAGCTCCTCCATCCATTCCGGGAAAGAGCACAATTGGTTTTTCAGGGTGAGGTGGTAGCCAAGTGTCACCATACAATGTATTGCTTAATTGTGCTCGAATATCTTGCTCCCATTCCGGGCGGAGACTTAATATATCCTGCTCTTCAAAAACCATTTTCATAAATGGTTTGGGTAATTGCGGAATGGGCTGAGTGGGAGAGGAGAAGTCACCGGGGAGAATAGATTGGGTGACGGGCAGCTCTGAAATTGGCCAAACAGGCTTCCCATTATCTCTTTCAAAAACGTAGGTATAGCCCTGCTTGGAAATTTGAGCTACTGCATCAATCCATTTTCCATCTTTTTGGATGCGAATTAGGTTGGGATTGGCGGGGAAATCTCTATCCCAAATGTCATGATGAACTCCCTGAAAGTGCCAGAGTCTTTTTCCCGTAGATGCATCGAGGGCGATTAGGGAGTTGGAGAATAGGTTGTCTCCTTTTCTAAATCCACCCCAAAAATCATAAGTGGCAGAACCTGTTGGTACAAATACAATTCCCCGATGGTAATCCACCGTCATCCCTGCCCAATTATTTGCGCCCCCAATTTGGGAGATGTAATCAGGATCCCAAGTTTCATATCCATATTCACCCTGATGTGGGATGGTGTGAAAAATCCATTCTTGCTTTCCTGTCTGAACGTTGTATGCCCTGATATGACCCGGTGCAGCATCAAGTCCTTCTGAAAGGCGCATTCCTAAAATGATCAAATCCCCATAAATCACCCCCGGAGCATTGGCCACGATCAAAAAATCTTCCCGCTCTGTGTCTAGTCCTTTTCTGAGGTCAACTTTGCCTCCATCTCCAAAGTCTAGCTTAGGTGTGCCAGTCAAGGCATCCACCGCCATCAACCAATTTCCAGCACCGAAAAGAATTCTTTTATCGTCTCCTTTTTCCCAATAGGATACACCACGGTTAGTGCCTGCCCAGGAGTTTTCTCCTCCCAAAACTGTGAATGGATCGAATCTCCAGATCTCTTGGCCTGTAGCTGCATCCAAGGCTAGGACATTTAATTTGGGAGTGGTTCCGTATAAAATCCCATTGATGACAATGGGCTGACACTGGATCTGGGATCTTTCACCTGCATCCTCGGTATGATAAATCCAGGCCACCTCCAATTGGGAGACATTGTCTTTGGTAATCTCGGCTAACGAAGAGTAGCGGGAAGCATCAGCAGGGCCTCCGTAATGAGCCCAGTTTGTATAGTCGATCTGTTGTACCTCATCGGGTTGGCAAGAAAAACACCAAGTAAGTAGGAAGATTGCAGCTAGTTTGTGTCTCATAAGTGTGAAATACAAGCTAGAATATCGGGGTTTTCTCGAATGATTCAAACCCTTTTCTGAGGCTGGGCTTTCAATCGATGTGACCCGGTGACTTGCTCATATTTTTGCTCGTAATCTTTTCTCAAGGTGCCAAAAAGTCTATCCCAAATCAGGGTGTAAAGGCCATAATTCCCATGGAAATGTTCATGATGTTGATTGTGAGCGGTGCCTGTGTTTATCCATTTACCAATCATTGATTTTTGAAAATTTTTTGGAAAAAGCTCAAAACCCAAATGGCCATAGACATTGTAGCAAAACTGAAACAAAAGAAATAAGCCTAAGGCGGAAGGGTGAACGGGAAGTGTAAATGCGATCAAAGGGATAATACCTGCTTCAAGAATAGCCTCCAAAGGATGAAAAGCATAGGAAGTCCAAGGTGATGGATTAGTTGAGAAATGATGCACCCGATGAATCAGCCGAAACAATTTAGGATGATGCATCAGTCTATGAATTGCATAGAAATAGGCATCATGAATCAATAGCATGAGGGGAAAAGTCAGAAAGTAATAAGCCTTTCCATACAAATCATAGGGTTGAAAAAAATTAGTGTAAGGTCTGAGAACCACAAAAACCAAAGCTGCCATCGTAGCAAAAATCAATATGGTTACAAGAGAGAAACTAATATCCCTGAGGTAATCTTTCCTTTGAGGGAATTTTGATTGCATCCTTCTTGAGAAAAGCGTGTTTTTGAGCAGAAAATAAAAAATCAAAAAGGACCCTCCTGCTATCAAAAAGTAGCGGGAAGTAGTCAGTTCAGCTACCCGAATCCAACGCTGTCCAAATTCTGCCCAGTCCATAAGGAAAGATACTTACTTTTTGAGATTATAGCTGAAGTCTAAAGGATTAGCGAAGGCAAATGAATACCCGGTTTGAATAATTTTTTCAGAGGAGATTAAGCGATTCTCTCCTTCTTTTGAATCTTGAAAGCTTTTGGGAGGAGCTAAACCGGTGTCTTGAGCACTTTTCTCTATGACCTCCCTTTTTAATGGGTGAGTTGGCGCAACCCCATTGAAGGTTTCATTCCAAAGATTTTTCTCAATAATCCAAGTAATAATCCCAACGGCATCATCTTGATGGATATAGTTTACTCTGCTATGTCCTTCTACATTTTCTTTTCCTGAAAAATATTTACCCGGAACTCGCTCTTCACCCATCAAGCCTCCAAAACGGATAATAGTCAATTCGTAGCTATTATCCTGACTCATCAGTTGCTCTGCTTTCCACAAAGTTTTATTTCCTGTGATGGAGAGATCCATTTCAAATTCTTCGGTATATTTTTCGGCCTGATTTTTCTCTGGATATATTCCTGTACTGCTCACAAATACAAGCTTTTTGGCAGAGGAATTTTGTAGCATGCTTTTTAAAAATTTGAGTTCCTCGAGATAGCGCTCTCCTGATTGAGTTCGTGAGCGTGGAGGTATAGTAATAACTAGAATTTCGGCCTCAAAAAGTTTCTGAAACCCCAGGCCTTTTGGATAAGGCTCCAAAGAAAACTGAACCGATGTGAGTCCCTTTGCCTCAAGTTTTTTCACTTTTTCTCCTGTGGTAGTGCTACCGATTACTTTATATCCTTTTTCCTGAAGGTTTTTTGCCAAAGGAAGTCCCAGCCATCCGAGTCCTATAATTGAAATTTTATTCATGAACTGATATTAAAAAAACCTCCCGAAATCAGGAGGTTTGAGTTTAGTCTTTTTTCGGCATGGTTCCCAGCAAGATATCCCAAAGAGGGGTACTCACTCCAAAAGCTGAATCCGGATCCTTATAATGATGGATAGCATGATTCACCCACAGGATTTTCAAGAAGTTTTTGGGAGGGTTGAAAGCATGCACGATGTAGTGTACGCCCAAATAACTGGCATAGCCCAAAAGAAAACCCGGAAGAAAGTAGTAGGCAAAATCACCCATTATTAAATTAAAAACCAGGTAAGAGATGGCAGCATAGGCGGCGCTGACAAAAGGAGGCATTGCTAATCTGTCCTTATCTTTCGGGTAATCATGATGCACTCCGTGGACTGAATACTGTAATTTGTCTTTCAGAGGAGTGTCCGGTTCCATATGAAAGAAATGCTTATGCATCATGTACTCTACGAAGGTAAAGAAAATGTATCCAGTAAGCATTACCAATACTCCTGTTCCCAGGTTAATGGGTGTTTCCAGCGCATAGTAAAAAGATACAGCAGCAAACACCAAAAACATGGTGATAGGGATCATAATATGAGTACGAGAGATCCTCTCTAAAATCGGGTTATCGAACATATGTGCCGAACCGAAATTGTCGGGTCTGTCCAGTCTTCCAATCTTTTTCATCTTTATTACTTGTTATATTCTTAATAGTTGGCTGTAATCTTGGTACAAAAGTAACCCAGAACTTCCTTAATATACATTGATTTTCGTCATAATCGGGAGAAAAATTAGACTTTTGCTAAGGAGGCTTCTATAGTTTTTTGATAATACTTCACGTAAAGTGGAAGAATTTGGGATATGTCAAACTCTTTTGCCCTGGCTAAAGCATTGGCTTTAAACTGAGGTAAATTCTTTTCATCCAGAATTTGCAAGGCTTTTTTCTTCATATCCTGTATATCTCCAACATTCGAAACAAATCCCGTAACGCCATCAATGTTTAGCTCCGGAATACCACCAGCATTGGAGGTCAAAATAGGTACTTCACATGCCATCGCTTCCAAGGCTGCCAATCCAAAAGATTCCTTTTCTGAAGGCATCAGAAACAAATCTGCCACCGAAAGTACTTCCTCTACAGCCTCCAGTTTACCTAAGAAGCGAATGTCGTCGCAGGTTCCTAATTCCCTACATAGCCTCTCCATTTTGTCCCTTTCTGGCCCATCACCTACCAAAAGAAGTTTCGCCGGAATTTCCTTGCGCACTTCGTAAAATACCCGGATTACATCTTCTACTCGTTTCACCTTTCTAAAATTGGAGGTATGTACCAGTAGCTTTTCACCTTGCGGGCATATAGCTAATTTGAAGTGCTCTTTCTTCTGTTTCTTAAATCGATCTAGATCAATAAAATTAGGGATGACCTCAATTTCTCGATTGACCGCAAAATGGCTATAAGTCTCTTTTTTCAAATCCTCAGAAACTGCTGTTACTCCATCGGATTGATTGATGGAAAAGGTGACAACAGGTTCATAGCTTGGATCTTTTCCAACCAAAGTAATATCTGTTCCATGTAGAGTCGTGACTACTGGAATCCTGATTCCCTCCTCTTTCAAGATCTGCTTTGCCATGTAGGCTGCAGATGCATGAGGAATAGCATAATGTACATGTAATAGGTCTAAGTTTTCATATTTTACCACAGAAACCATTTTACTAGCCAGGGCAAGCTCATAAGGAGCATGCTCAAAAAGCGGGTAGCTTTTGATATCTACTTCGTGATAGAATAGATTTTCACTGAAAAAATCCAGGCGGGTCGGCTGACGATAGGTGATGAAGTGAATTTCATGCCCAGCTTTTGCCAGCCCTTTTCCCAATTCTGTGGCTACTACACCACTACCCCCAAAGGTAGGGTAACATACAATGCCAATTTTCATATTTTTTTCTAGGTGCCTTTTTGGCTAATCTGCCTTTAAACACGCTTAAGGATTACTTTTGTTCAAATTAAAAAGAAATAATCCAAAAGCCGACGAATTCTTAATTTTATCAGGAGTACTGATTGCTTGGTTTTCAGTTTTTTAGGATCAAAAATCACTCACTTCAGCATAAAAAGAATTGAAACTTTCATTTAAAAGCCCCAATTTCCAGACGAATTATTGGATTAAAATTTTCACACAATCAATGCGTATGAATTATAGGAATTATTTATTCATTCTTTTTCTAGTAGGCTTTTTTTACGCCTGCTCTACCCCGCCACAACAAACAGAATCGATTAAACCTGACTGGTCTGATAATCCTTGGCCAGAAATCAGAATAAAGAGAATCAATCAATTACTTCCGGAGGCCATGAAAGCAGCTGAAGTGGATTGCTGGATCACTATCGGCAGAGAAAATCACAATGATCCCATCGCTGTTCATGTTGGAGCGGAAAATGCAGGAGGCACCGCAGTTTTCATGTTTTATTTGGATGATTCTGGGTTTCATTCCTTGGCATTTTCACCGGATGGGGAGGCTACTTCTTTGGATGAATTGGATATTCATGATGAAGTAATCCGAGTAGATAGGGGAGCATCAGCTGTTCAGGTTGCCGCAGATTTCATTAAAGAAAAGGGTTTTAAAACCATAGCAGTTAATTCTTCCTCCAGTAATACCATGGCGGATGGACTTTCTTTTACACAAAGACAAAACCTGGAAGAGGCCTTAGGCGATTATTCATCAAGGTTGGTATCCTCTACTGAGTTAGTTTACGAATGGCTGTCCATCAAACTCCCTGAAGAAGTTGAAATTTTGAAAAAAGCAGCTCAAATGGCTTCTGATTTTCAACATGAGGCCTATTCGATGATCGTACCGGGCAAAACTACAGATGCGGATGTAGCTAAATTTTTGAAAGCAAAAATGGCTGAATATGGAGTGACAGATGCTTGGCATCCTGATCAAAATCCCAATGTCAACTCAGGTCCTGATCGAGGGCACTCCCATGCGACAGATAAAGTGATCATGCCTGGAGATGTGATTCAAACAGATTTTGGGGTGAAACTTTACGGAATTTGGGTAAGCGACATTCAACGATTTGCTTATGTGCTAAAGGACGGGGAAACTGAAGCTCCAGCTGATATTCAACAATACTGGGAAAATGGAAAAGCTGGGTCAAGAATTGCTCTGGCAGCCATGAAGCCAGGAGTAAAAGGAGAGAATGTAGACAGAGCACAGCGCGATTTGATGGATGCTAATGGATCTCTTTATGTTCCTTGGAGCACTGGGCATCCGGTTGGCTATGTGGCGCATGATGTTGGACCAAATTTAGGAGGAGCAAGACTGGAAACTCCCAGGCCAGCTGCGCAAAAATTATTGAAAAAGGGAATGGTATTCGCCTTTGATGGTTTTCATACCTGGAAGAGAGAAGATGGAACTGAAAAGACCATTTCTGTGGAAGAGATGGCTGTGGTAACAGAGAATGGGGCGGAGTATTTGATTCAGCCTCAGGAGGATTTGATCCTCATTAAATGATCACAAAAAAATGGTCCCTTTATCAGCGGGACCATTTTTATTTAATTTTTAGCCATTGCTTTATAAATAATATCATGGATGTCTGTCCGGATATTCGAACTCAGTAACTTTTTGTTTTCAGCATCCGGATATACCCGATTACTCAAGAAGACATAAATCAGATCATTTTTAGGATCTGCCCATACGCAAGTTCCAGTGAATCCAGTATGCCCAAATGTAGATTTTGGTGCTAAATCCCCGGCACTTCCTCCCCGTCCAGCTTCTGGTTCTGGCTTATCCCAGCCCCATCCTCTTCTGCTTTGATTGGATTGCCTCTTCGTGAATTGGGAGACTGTTCCAGGTTTAAGCAAGCTGACATCTCCATAATAGCCTTCATTAAGCATCATCTGCATCATGACTGCCAAATCATTTGCTCTTCCGAAAAGTCCAGCGTGTCCGGCAACTCCTCCATACATGGCAGCTCCCGGATCGTGGACATAGCCTCTCACCTGTCTTTTTCTAAAGGCTACATCATCTTCTGTCGGAGCGATGTTGTCTAAAGACATTTTATTGAATGGATTAAAAGTCATGGTGTAAAGTCCAAGAGGAGCATAGAAATTTTGCTCTAAAAATTGATCTAAGGGTTGATTGACGATTTTTTCAACGACTGCCTGCATGAAATACATGGTCAAATCTGAATAAACATATCTGTTTCTTCCTCCTGATTTTGGTAGTAAATCCGACTCTACAGTCCAATTCCAAATACTGTCTCGAAGTCCATCTACTGCGTACATGTCATTTGAGACTGGCCTAGAAAATCCGGGAGCCGCTGAGGCTTGATAATACTCCGGTCTCCATTGTCCAGATTGAACAGTTTTAACATAATGAGGAATAAAAGCCTTCAATCCTGCTTCATGGGCCATTACGTCTTTCAGAACCAGATCTTCTTTATTAGTACCTTTAAGCTCTGGAAGATAATCACCCAAAGTCTTGTCCATATCCAATTCTCCTCGGCTATGTAAAAACATCACGGCTTGAGTAGTCGCCAGAACTTTAGTAATAGAGGCTAAGTCATACAGAGTTTCACTATTGACTTTAGGGCTATTCTTGTATTCCAGTTGTCCATATGACCTTTCGAAAACAACTTTACCGTCTTTGACAACCAACACATTCGCGCCAGGAGTAGCTTGCATTTTAATCGCTTTCTCTACTACCTCATCGATCTCGTTCAGTGTTTGGCTATTCATCCCCACACTTTCAGGAGTTCCATAAGCGAGCCTTCTCAATCCTTCCATATATCCTCCTACTCCATAAGAAAAAGTAGGGCTAACGGATACCGGTAAAATTCCCATTCCCGGTCTAGCGCCAAACAGAACCTGAGGGCTGAGTTTTTGAGTCATGTCATTATTCTCATAAGCAAAAACCACATTGCCCAATCCTTCAATAAATCGGGAAGCATAAGCATTTCCAAAAAGAACCGTGACTACTTTTTGTCTTTGTTCCAGTTTTCTGAGAAGTGCTACGTCTCCTGGAGCGATTCCAAAGGCTCTTTTAGGACTGTTGGTCACTCCCATCAAGCCAACCACGACCACATCATAATCCTCCAATTGCTTCATTAAATTATAATGAGCGGATTCACTCGCTGCTTTTTCAATTTCAAAATGATCGAATTTGCTATACTTGCTAAGGCTTTGCTGGAAGTTTTTCCCCTCTCCTCCTATGGTAAGACTTGCAAATCTTTTTAAATCCAGCTGCTTGAAAGGAAGTAATTCTCCCTTATTGGAAGCAACTGTGATGGCTTCGGAATACAACTTTTCCCGAATCTCTTCGGTTTTTGGAGTGTTTAGTCTTTCTACCAAGCCATGGGTTTTGATGGGTTTGTACTCATGAAGCCCTACTTTATACTTGGCACGAAGGATTTTTCGTATTCTTCTGTCTACTTCTTCTTGGGATATTTTACCGCTTTCTATGGCCTGTTTGATCAAAGCTTTGGCTTTCGGCACATCCTGAGAATACAGTAGAATATCGTTACCTGCCAGTAGAGCTTCTACATCCACTTCTCCCGGTTTGTGAGATTGGGTTACTCCCCGCATGTTCAAGGCATCTGTAAAGATCAAACCCTGAAAGTTCATTCGCTTTTGGAGCAGATCTGTCACCACCTTTTTGCTGAGACTGGTCGGGGTTTGTCCATTATTATCCAAACTTGGGATATTGAGATGGGCAACCATCACCGACATCAAATCCTCCCTGAACAACTCCTGATAAGGATATAAGTCTATATCCCAAATTCTCTTTTCAGCATGTTTGATCAATGGAAGGGAATAATGGCTGTCTGATTCTGTGTCTCCATGTCCGGGGAAATGCTTGGCATTAGCAATGACCCCATTATCCTGAAGACCTTTCATGTAAGCCACCGCTCTTTGAGCCACGGCTTTTTTGTTTTCTCCAAAAGCCCTAAAGCCAATGACTGGATTTTCCGGGTTAGAGTTGACGTCTACGACTGGGGCAAAATTGATGTGCATGCCAAGTTCCTTAAACTGACGGGCCATTTCAGCTCCCATATCATAAATCAGATCCGAATTCTGAATCGCACCCAAAGTCATAGCTCGCGGAAAATCAGGGACTGAGTCCAGTCTCATGCTGATTCCCCATTCTGCATCCATTGCGATGAAAAGAGGTGTTTTAGCCAAGGCTTGATAGTAATTGGTCAATCGAGCTTGTCTGTCAGGTCCTCCTTGGAAAAATATCAAACCTCCAAGATTCTCGTCTTTTACTAGCTGACTGATTTCATCTATATGCTTTTGATCTTTATTGGAATAAGCTGCAACCATAAAAAGTTGGCCCAAGCGCTCCTCCGAACTTAGACTTTGAAATACCGAGTCCACCCAATTTTTCTGCGCAAATCTATCGGGAGCATTTAAAGGGTCATCCACTACCACAGCTACATCCATTTTACCGGATGTAAATGATAGTGCAACAAAGCAAAGAAGAAAGATGCCTGCCAGCTTATGCCTCATACCTGAGTTAATTTTTAATCTTTAAATTTGTGGAAAATCTTACTTCAAATTCTAACGTATTCAACGTAGCGACTTACATTTTAGCCTGAAGTTATAGAAGATTAGATTGACTAATCGATTGAAGATAGTAAAGAAAGGTCAACATTAGACCTGTTTTTGGGTTAAAAATGGTATAAATTTGATTGTCGGTGGGCAGTCTCCTAACTTGTTCCTTGTTGAAGATCAAAGCATCCACATTCAAAAATTGATTAAATGAAATCGAGCACGACTCAAGCGACACACAGAGAGACGCTCCGATGTATCGGGGAACCAATGCGAAGATTCCATCTGACAACTGAAAAACAAATTATAAACAGATGAAATCGAGCATGACCAAAACGACACACAGGGGGATGATTGTAAAATGTGCGAGATTCCATCTGACCTCTAAAAAGCAAAATTAAAACAGATGAAATTTCCTTCCATATTTCGAACAGCCAGCCCAAGTCGATTTGATATCAAGCCGCGCTACTATGACCCAGTCAAGGAGGAATTGGATCAGCGGGAGTCTCGTATCAAAAAGCAGCTAGAAGCTGAAGGGAAATTAGGAGATATCAAGGAAGAAGATAGATTGAGAAATTATGAATCTGGTCTAAGAGGGGCTTTTTCTAATTATCAAGGAATCAAACCCCGAGATAAAAGCGTGTTTGCTTCCACAGCAATGATCAGATCCCTGATCTTTTTGATTTTAGTCGGCGGGTTAGGTGGATATATTTACTTTGGACCTGTGATTTTTGAATATCTCCTGTATTTAGTGGCTTTCATAGCAGCAATTTATTATTTCTCAAAGCTCAAATCTAAAGCCCAGAAATGAGCGATTTAATCCAATTATTACCTGATGCAATAGCCAATCAGATTGCAGCTGGAGAAGTGGTCCAAAGACCCTCTTCCGCGCTGAAGGAGTTGCTTGAAAATGCAATTGATGCAGGTGCTACTAAAGTTCAGGTAATTGTCAAAGAAGCAGGTAAACAATTGATCCAAGTCATAGATAATGGCAAAGGGATGTCGGCTACCGATGCCAGGATGAGTTTCGAAAGGCATGCCACTTCCAAAATTCGAACAAGTCAGGATTTATTTTCAATCCGAACATTTGGTTTTCGTGGAGAAGCTCTGGCCTCTATTGCGGCGGTTGCACAGGTTGAGTTAAAAACCAGAAGAAACGCGGATGAGCTGGGAACTCTAATTCATATCGAAGGATCAGAGGTTAAAAAACAGGAACCTGTTGCCACCACTCCCGGAACTTCTGTTTCCATGAAAAATCTTTTTTTCAATGTGCCTGCACGAAGGAATTTTCTGAAATCAAATCCCGTAGAAATGCGGCATATCGTAGAGGAATTTCAGCGAGTAGCCTTGGCCTATTCAGAAATTGGATTTTCATTAATGCAAAATGACATGGAAATCTACAATCTCCACCCTGGCAAACTCAGCCAAAGGATTGTGGGGATTTTTGGAAAAAATTATCAGACTCAGCTGGTCCCCTGCGAAGAATTGACTCCCCACGTCAATGTCAAAGGATACATAGGAAAGCCTGAATCAGCCAAAAAAACGAGAGGGGAGCAGTTCTTCTTTGTAAACAACAGATACATCAAAAGCAGCTACCTGAATCATGCGGTAAGCAATGCTTTTGAAAATCTCATTCAGCCAGATCAGCACCCCTTTTATGTGTTGTTTTTGGAAATTGATCCATCCCATATAGATATCAACGTACACCCGACTAAAACCGAAATCAAATTCGATGATGAGAGAACGGTTTATGCAGTAATTCGGGCAGCTGTCAAACAGGCTTTGGGAGCACATCACGTGGTTCCGGCATTGGATTTTAGCGTGGATGTGAATTTTGAAGATAACTGGAGTTCAGATGCCCAAAAGAAAGCAGATGTGGATCGGGAATATAGTTATAAGACTTTCAATACTCCTGAATTCAAAAAATCAAGTGCCAGTGGTTGGGAAAGACTGTTTGAAGGGAATCAAACATTTATTCAGGAGCAAAAAAGACCTGTTTCTGAGGAAGGAGATGATTCTGAAGTCTTGACTTTTTCTAGTAAGGCAAATCCAGAAGAAGAGAGCAGTTCTTTTCCCAAACCAGCGGAAGGCGAGGGTACTGGGACAACTTTTCAGGTGGAGTTAAGCTATATCGTAGCTCAAATGTCCACTGGCTTATTGATTTTGGATCAGCAGGCAGCACACGAGAGGATATTATACGAACGCTATCTAAGACAATTGAAGTTGGCACAAGGTCCGTCGCAACAATGTCTTTTTCCACCCGTAGTTCAATTAAATCCTTCAGACTATGAGTTGGTGGTTGGATTAATGGGGGAGCTGCACAGCCTTGGCTTTATGATTTCTGAATTTGGCAATAATGCCGTATTGGTTCAGGGAGTACCAGCCGATATTCAGGTAAAAAATGAAAAAGAATTATTTGAAGGATTGATCGAGCAATTCAAGAATTTCAAAAATGAGCTTTCATTAGACAATCGAGAAAATCTTGCCCGGTCTTTAGCCCGTAAATCTTCCTTGAAAAAGGGTCAAAAACTCAATTCTCAGGAAATGGAAACTTTGGTTGGACAGCTTTTTGCCTGCCAGAATCCAAATTATGGCCTTGGAGGGAACAAAACCTTCGTAAAATTGGATTTATCCAGCATACATTCATTCTTCGGAAAATCTCATGTTTAGAAATATCACACCTGTAGTTCAAAATTTACTGCTGATTAATATTATACTTTTTATCGTCAGCGCATTCATTTTCCCTGTGCTCAATGAGTGGTTTGCTTTGTATTACATTGGAAGCCAGTATTTCAAGCCCTTTCAGTTTCTGACTTACATGTTTATGCATGCCGACTTTTGGCATCTATTCAGCAACATGTTTGGCCTATTGATCTTCGGCCCTTTGTTGGAGCAGTTCCTCGGACCAAAGAAGCTATTGATTCTTTGGATGGTTTGTGGAGTAGGATCGGGGGTTCTCTATTCAGGATATAATATTTACCGGATGAATAATCTGGAAGCCAAAGTAGAGCGATTTCAGGCAAATCCAGACCCGGAATACTTCAACAAGATTGTACTAGAAAACAGAAATTTCTTCGACAGGAGAGTATTTGAGTTTGTGGATGATTTCAGCAGAGACCCACAAGACAAGGTGAAAATTGATCGGGCTAATCAAACTTTAGCGGCTATTTCGGAAATCCAAGGGAATATTCCCATGGTGGGTGCCTCAGGTGCATTGTTTGGGATTTTGATTGCTTTTGCAATGCTTTTCCCAAACACCCAGCTCTTTTTGCTGTTTCCTCCTATGCCTGTCAAAGCGAAATATTTGGTCCTTTTTTATGGACTTTATACGATTTACAACGTATTGATAAACAATCCGCTGGATAATGTGGCCCATTTTGCCCATTTGAGTGGGCTGATAATAGGAGGTGCGTTGGTTTATAAGTGGAAAAAAGATAGAAATAGTTTTTATTAATTATGTACGGCAACTTTTGGGAAAATCTTAGAAACGCTTTCAAGCACGGTGATAATAGCCTTTATAAACTAATTGCTATTAATATACTTGTTTGGTTGGTATTTATGATTTCCAGAGTCATTATGACTATTGGAGGTTTTGGAGAATTATACTCTTCCCTGATCTCCTACTTTATGATGCCGGCATCGCTTCCCAAATTGGCAACACAACCTTGGAGCCTGTTCACCTATATGTTTTTACATGAGGGGATTTTTCACATCCTCTTCAATATGCTTTTCCTTTATTGGTTTGGATTGCTGATCCACCAATATTTGGGAAGCCGAAAATTGGCTAATCTATATATTCTTGGAGGCTTAGCAGGGGGATTGTTTTATTTGCTGATCTATAATTTAGCTCCCTACTTCAGTAATTCAGTTGATACCTCCCTGATGCTTGGGGCTAGTGCCGGTGTCTTTGCAATTGTGGTAGGTGCTGCTACTTTAACCCCTAATACTACCTTCTTCCTAATTCTTTTAGGGCCTGTTAAAATTAAATACATAGCGATTTTCTATGTGGTCCTTTCTTTCGCAAATTCCGCTGGAGCAAATGCAGGTGGTGAATTAGCACACTTAGGAGGAGCTTTGATGGGCTTTTTGTATATCACCCAGCTTAGAAAAGGAAATGATTGGGGTGTTCCCGTTCAGAAAGTGGGGATTTTCTTCGAGAACCTTTTCAAAAAGAGCCCAACGAAAGTGAAAGTAAGCTATAGAAAAGCTAAAACGAAGTCAGGTGCTTTTGGTTCTTTTTCCAGCCCAAAATCTAAGCCTAGTACAAATAAGTCTTCTGAAGAAACAAGTCAGGAAGAAATCGATAGAATACTGGATAAAATTGCGGACCGCGGCTATGAAGCCCTGACCAAAGATGAGAAGAGGAAATTATTTGAGTTCAGTAAGAAATGATCAAAGCGGGAAAGCAAATCCAACTTTAAATCCTGCTTCCTGAGGGTTTTGACTTTGAACTCTGAATTCTGTGTTCAGTCCCACCCAATCCACGATTCTTATATATGCCCCCACGCCTACATTGGCACCTTTGAAGGATCGTCTAACACCGGGGTCTCCGGGTTGGAGGTTCTCCCAATTTTGACTATAACCTGCCAGAAAAAAGAGTTGGGACGGACCGTCAGAAACATAGTAGCGTAGATCCATGCTAAAATTAGTTCTGTTACCAACATTCGGCATGAGATAAGTGAAGCTTGGCATAATGGCAAAATTGTCCAGGAAAAAATATTCCACACCAGCACCTACACCAAAATCTTTCCATCTCAGACCATAGGTTCCAAAGGTATGGAAACGGGTGTTTCCTTGTTCCAAGGATTGAGCCTCTAGCCCTAGGGGAAGTAATACCCCTAAAATCAAAATCACCAAAGCCTTTTTCATACCATTCAGATTTAATTCCACAAAAATTAGAAGGCTTTGGTGAACATTGCAAGGATTATTCTAAAATACGTACTAGTCTCCCTATTCTCCCTTCTTCGTCTATTCCTTCTATAAAGATCAAATGCTTCTTGGCTACATCAGTATTAAAGTATTCCAAATTTGCTTTTCCGTCTTCCCCAATTTCTAAAATTGGTTTCCAGAAAATTGTAGCACGCTTATCATTCAAAGCGGTAGATGTTCCTTTTTCATCATAATTAGGCTGATAAAACTCCTTAGCTACAGAATAACCCCCATAGGTAGTGACCAGGGTTCCTCCTACACTCGGAGTAAATCCACTTCCTCTTTTGGTATAAACAGCAATCACTCCGTTTGCTCCCTGAGCACCAAAAATAGCCGCTCTTGCAGGATCTTTGAATACATCCACGCTTGCTACATCTCTTGGGTTGACTTGAAGTAGGGTGTTTGCATCTACAGGAATATTATCCAATAAATACAGAGGTCCTGTGCCAGCATTGATAGAGCCCACTCCCCGGATTTGAACGCTCACATCCAGGCCAGATACAAATACCTGAACACCGGAAACCCTTCCTTGGATTAATTGGAAGATATTGGTAAAGCCCACAGAACCGGGGATTTTTTCTGGGTTAATGCTGACGTCTCCGGGACCATAAATTTTTTGCACTTCTTCGTCCTCTTTTTTGAAGGTCTGAGCTTCTACCGTGACTCCTTCCAAGTCCAAAATATCCGGATCCTCATTCATTCTCCTCATAAGAGCTCTTTCCTCATAAGTAGCAGCTAGATTCTCAGGCCATTCTATTTCAGTAGAATAGTTACCAGAAGTACCAGTGAAAACAGCCTCCGGTTGTGTGACTTTGATATCGACAAAGTTTTTTAGTCTATTATCCACTGCTGTCAAGGTGACACTGGCGGAATCTTGATAATCTAAATCGCGTATGATGAATCGCCCATTAGAGCCAAATTCAGTGGTCACAATCTCGATTCCATTTCCTACCATTGCGGTAATTTTACCTCCGGATAATCCCTTTCTGGTGTCCTCCTGGTCGCTAACCTGACCTTCTATATTTATTCCTCTTTCAATGAAGTAGTTGATATCTGCTTTTTTGTTTTCAACCACCTGATCCCAAGTAAATCGTCTCCAACCATGAGTCAGCATCACTAGATCTAATGCCTCTGACGTACTTTCATCCTGGTTTTGGAAATAATAACCAGGTTGGTGGATTTGACCTTTTAGATCTGAACTCAGTAAAAGATGTGAATAAATGGTACCGTAAACTTCACTTTCATCTGACACTTGCTCTGCATCTACAATTGAAACAGAAAAGCTTCCAGAAGTCTGGTTTCCTGCACTTTGATTCGTGATTTCCAATTTGATTTTTTCTCTTGGATTCAAAGATGAATTGGAATTCAAATCAAGTTTTAGCTCGTTTTCTTCTTTTCGGATAAAGATTAAGCGCTCAGAGAGAGGTGTGCCCTCCGAAGTCAGAACAGTGATCTGATTGATACCGGAAATCAAGTTTTCTTTGGGGATTCTTACGCCCCAAACCCCATTCGTCAATTTTCCTTCAATCATATAATTGATTAAGCCTCTGGTTTGGCTTACTAGCAGGAGAGAATTGGCGTCCGAAACTCCCTGAATAAATGCTGTAAGATAGCTTGCGGCAGGGTTATTAATAACCTGTAATGCAATACCATCAGTAGATGCTTTTGGTAGATTTATAGTTCTCTTCTGCCCAGAGACAGGATGACTAATTTCTGCCTGGTAATCCTGCTTGTCCGGAGTGATTTCAAATTTCCCCAGGCCGGCAAAATTGCTTTTAAAAGAAATATCGGTACCAGCAATAGTTCCCTGAATGCTCAGTGGATTTCCATCTGGAGCTATAGCCCTAAATGCTATATTGGATTTTTTACTAATTACCCAGTTTCCTCCTTCCGGTAAGAATTGGATATCTGCCAAATTGAAACTGTAGGGAAGTCTGATTTTCTGGGAAACGGAATAGTTTTCATTTTCCAAATAGATCAATTCTACATGTTGGGATGGATAAGGTTTTTCTGGGATAGAAAAGGAAAAGCTGACAATTCCCTCTTCATTTAATAATAAGTCCTGACTGTGAACCTCTTCATCCCCTCCAAAGACTTTCATTTGAAGAGCTTTTCCCGCAAGGGGATTTCCGGATTTGTCGATTGCCAAAAGTTCAGTTCTGTAAGTTGCCTTTCCTCCTGAGCTTTCAATTGCGCTAATTGTCATTTTAGGTAGAAAACTACCACCTGCACCGTCAATTACTGAAAAGCCTCCTTCGAAAAAGAACTCTTCCCCTGAATTTCTCATCCAGGCGGTGTATGCTTTGATCTGATAATTTCCTGGTTTGCCGAAAGATGGTAAGGTAAAATCTCCATTTCCTCTCCCATTCTCTAAGCGGATAATCTTCTGCTCCAATAGCAAGCCATCCCCGTCGAAAAGATCAACATAAAGGGTCTGGCTTAATGGGGATGGAATTTGATAAGAACCTGCCACCAAAAAGGCACTAAACCAAACATCCTCGCCTAATGTATAGGTGTGTTTATCTAATTGTAAGTAGACTTTTTCTGGAGGGGTTTCATTTCTATACTCTTCGAAGAATTGCTGAACTTTTTCCGGAAAACCTTGAGGGAAAACTGGGTTCAGGCAAAAAAAGCAAAAGCCAAAAATGACTTTAAAAGTAATGTTTTTCATATAAACTCACGCAGAATTTTGAATTAATGGACTAAGAAACATAATGATCCTATGAAAAACAAGTGAAAAAATCTTAAATATTAGTTAGCTGGCTAACCTCGTTTTTATTGGCGAGTTGGCCACAGGCCGCATCGATATCTTGTCCTCTGGATTTTCTGACTTTTGCAATGATTCCTTGAGAATCTAAAATTCTAACGTACATCTCTACGGCTTGTTGACTTGCTTGTCTAAATTCTCCCTCATCGATGGGATTGTACTGGATGATATTGACTTTGGAAGGAATAATTTTACAGAATTTGGCTAGCGCTCGGGCATGTGTTTCATCATCGTTGATTCCATCCCAAATCACATATTCATAAGTTACTTTTCGCTTGGTCTTTTCGTACCAATATTTCAATGAATCCGCCAATTCTTCCAAAGGACTTTTATCATTGATGGGCATCAATCGAGATCTAGTCTCATTGATTGCTGAGTGAAGGGAAATAGCCAAATTGAATTTCACTTCATCATCCGCCATTTTTCGGATCATTTTTGGAATCCCCACTGTGGATAGCGTAATCCTTCTAGAGGCCATACCCAATCCTTCAGGCGAAGTAATTTTTTCTATTGCAGCAATTACATTATTGTAGTTCAGGAGAGGCTCACCCATTCCCATGAATACGATATTGGTCAAAGGGCGGTTGAAATATGTTTCCGCCTCCTCTTTGATGGCCACTACCTGATCATAAATTTCATCAGGATTTAGGTTTCTCATTCGTTTCAGGCGGGCAGTTGCGCAGAAGTTACAATCCAAACTGCAACCCACCTGGGAGGACACGCAGGCAGTGATTCTTTTACTGGTTGGAATCAAAACAGACTCCACAATTTTTTCATCATAAAGCTTCACCGCATTCTTGATGGTGCCATCTTGAGAATGTTGCATCAAATCCACGAGAATGTGATTGATAGAAAAATGCTGTTTGAGTAATTCTCGGGTTGAAAGAGAAATATTACTCATGTCATCGAAGTTTTTCAGGGATTTATTCCACAGCCATTCATAGACCTGTTTGGCCCGGAATTTCTTCTCTCCATGCTCCAAAAAAAACTCTTCCAACTCACTCAGGCTGAGTTTTCTAATGTCCCGCTTTTGAATTTCTTCCATACTGCAAAGCTACAAACAAGCATTGACTTTATCCCTTTTAAAAATAAATCCTTCCTGATTCGGACATCTTGGCTCGTTTTATCGTGCTACTTTTTAACTTTGAGTGAAAATCAGTCATTACTCTCAAACCAAATTAAATTTTGAAAATTCAAATCATTAATGGTCCTAATTTGAACCTTTTGGGAAAACGAGAGCCTGAAGTATATGGAAGTACCTCTTTTGAAGAATATTTGGAAAATTTGAGAAAAACCTTCCCCCAAGTGGAGATTCATTATTTTCAAAGCAATGTGGAGGGAGAGCTGATCAATAAGATTCATGAAGTGGGCTTCACTTTTGATGCGATTCTATTGAATGCCGGTGGCTATACCCATACATCTGTTGCCATATCCGATGCCATAGCGGGTGTAAATACTCCTGTTTTGGAAGTTCATATTTCGAATATTTATAAACGGGAAGAGTTTCGTCATAAGAGTATCATTTCCAAATCTTGTGTGGGCATGATTTCAGGCTTAGGCCTAAAAGGCTATGAACTCGGAATCCGTTTTTTTCTTTAATACCTCTAATTCCTATGATCACATTTGCAGCCGGACCTTCCAAAGTCTATGATTCTTTGCCAACTTATTTGCAAGAAGCTTATCAAGAAGGAATATTAAGCGCCAATCACCGAAGTGGGGCATTTATGCAGCTCTATCAAGAAACCGAATCCTTGATGCGGCAAAAACTGCATATGCCTGAAGATTACAAATTGATTTTTACCTCTTCTGCCACTGAAAACTGGGAGATTATCTCCCAATCTATTGTAGAAAGAGCCAGCTTTCATATCTATTCGGGTTCTTTTGGAAAAAAGTGGATAGAGTTTGCCAAGCACATTATTCCTGCTACAGATGGGCTGAAAATCCAGGCCAATGAAACGATTGATGTAGCTTCTTTAACGATTTCTGAAGGGTTCGATTTAATTGCAATCACTCAAAATGAAACATCCAATGCTTCCCAGGTAAGGACGGAGTACCTGGAAGAAATCCGTGAAAAATATCCGGAGAAATTAATTGCGGTGGATACCACATCTAGTATGGCAGGCATAGAACTGGATTTTAGCTTGGGAGATATCTGGTATGCTTCGGTTCAAAAATGCTTTGGTCTTCCAGCAGGATTAGGAGTCTTGATTTTATCTCCTAGAGCTATAGCTCAAACAGAAAGAAAAGGAGAGAAAGGCAGGTATAATAGTTTGAGCTTTATGTTAGAAAATGCGCGTTCCTATCAGACTCATTACACCCCGAATGTCTTGGGAATTTATTTGCTTAATAGAGTGCTGCAGGATATGCAGGAAATTCAGCATATAGATCAAAATCTCCGCCGACGAATGAGTCTATTGGAGGATTGTATAGCCAAGACTAAAACCCTTCGACTTTTGGTGGATAACCAACAAGCCAGAAGTACTACTGTACTTGGTGTAACTGGTTTGGAGGATACGATTTCCCAAGTAAAAAAAGCAGCCGAAAAAGAAGGAATGCAATTAGGTTCGGGATATGGGCCATTGAAGCCTATTTCTTTTCGTATAGCAAATTTCCCTGCAGTTACCGATGCTGAAATGGAAAGACTGATTGCCTTTCTGAGCCAATATTGAAAAAAGTAGAGGAGTTAGGGAGTGAAACTTAACTGATTGCTTAAAAAATCCTAACCTCACATATTTGCAAAGCAAATTTTATTTGGCGTAGCTTTGCAGTATGATTGACCTAAAGCAAATACTTTCCGTATCATTGATCCTGTTTTCGGTAATTGATATACTCGGTTCTATCCCGATCATCATCAATCTGCGTAAAAAAGTAGGCCATATCCAATCGGAGAAGGCTACAGTCGCCGCAGGTGTTTTGATGATTCTTTTCCTTCTTGCAGGAAAGTCAATTTTAGGGCTTTTTGGTATAGGAGTGGAGGACTTCGCCATTGCTGGGGCCTTGATCATATTTGCTTTGGGCGCTGAAATGATCTTGGGGATTGAATTGTTTAAACCGGATCCAGATGCCACAGCGGGAGCCTCTATTGTTCCGATTGCCTTTCCTTTGATCGCGGGTGCAGGCACATTGACCACCATTCTTACTTTGAAAGCGGAATTTGCCCAAGTAAATATTGCCATCGGGATTTTGCTCAACCTGGTATTTGTATATGCCGTTTTGAAAAGTACCACCTGGCTGGAAAGAAAGCTGGGAAAAACAGGTCTTGATGTTTTAAGACGAATTTTCGGTATTATTCTATTATCGATAGCTGTGAAGATTTTCAAGACAAATGCATTCCCGATGGATATTGTCTAAGACAGTGGGCTGAATTTACTTTCTTTGCATCATGATTACCATTTACACAGATGGGGCAGCTAAGGGCAATCCTGGACCAGGAGGCTACGGAGCAGTCTTGAAATTCAACCAACACAGAAAAGAGCTATCCGAGGGATTCCGTCTTACTACCAATAACCGCATGGAGCTTTTAGCGGTGATTAGGGCCTTGCAGGAATTGAAGTTGACCGGAATTCCGGTAACCATCTACTCTGATAGTAAATATGTGGTGGATGCCATTGAAAAAGGCTGGCTGTGGGGCTGGCAGAAAAAAGGTTTCAAGGATAAAAAGAACCCTGATCTTTGGTTGAGGTACATTCCCCTTCATTTAAAATACAAACCTAAATTCGTTTGGGTGAAGGGACATGCTGGTAATCCTGAAAACGAACGCTGCGACCAATTGGCTGTTGCCGCAGCTGAAGGAACAGGACTGAAAGTGGATGTGGGCTATGAGTCAGGAAAGTAATTCCCCAACCCTGAATTACCTCTTGTCCTAGTTTATTTTATCAGTATAAACTTTTATATTCTGTGAATATAAACTCTAGACTTGCAAGGCATCCATTGTTACAATTGGAATATCTTTTCGATTGACTTCTTTTAGAGTTTGATGCTCAGATGCTGGAAATACCCAGCCTTCATCCGTCAACTCATAAAGCAAAGGGGCCAAATTTTGAACAGCCGCCTTACAGCCTTGGACGATAGCGCCCATTTTGCCGGTCTGCTTGGACAATACTGCCTCATTTTCGATTTCAAATGGCCCTGTGAATCCTTTTTCTTTTAGAATATTCACAAATGCTCTCCAGTCCAAATCATCTCCCAATCCAAAACCCGGGAGTGTGGCTTCATAATGATGTCTATCCCATGGATTGGTGCTTGCAGGAATTCCAGCAGATTTGGCCCATTCGGCAGGGATTTGATGCATGGGATACATGTTTCCCCAGAATGGATCTGGATTATTTCGAGTCGATTTGACATGGATTCTGTGAAGGCGAGTCATATCTGTATGCTTGATGACTTCTACAGGATCTGTATGTTGCCAAATATCATGGGAAGGGTCATAAATTTCACCGTGGTTCTTTTCCGGAATCAGTTGATACATCAGTTTTCTGGCGGCTAAGACTCCCGGCAAATTATTGAAAGTACCAAAATGGCCAGAACTTCTCCAGCCTTCCATTGGACAGTTTTCATACAGAATACTTACTCCTAAATCAGCGGCATATTGGATGATGGGTTTAAAAATGCGCTGGTATTCCAAAAGATTTTTTTCAAATCCTCCATCCTCATTTCCCAACTCATGGTTGTAGCCCACGAAGGTTCCAACTTTGACATCATTTTCATCTCCGCCTAGCAAATAAGCCATTCGGATCAATCTCAAAAGATGATTTTGGTTTTTAATTCTTTGCGCAGGATCTCCACCGATTAGATTTTCAAAAGCTCCTATGGAAAGTCTTAAAGAAGCAGCATTAAATTGATCGATTAATTTTTTTGCCTCCTCTACTCCGAAATTCTCATAATCCAAATGAGTAGCCACGAAATCATCCCGGGTTCCATCTCTTCTGAACACACATAAGTCCAGTCCTTGAACTCCAATTTCATTGGCTTTTTCTATAGTCTGTTCTAAGTTCAGCTGATCAAAAGCTGAAGTCATAATCCAAATTGGATTGGCCATGGGTTAATAGGTTTTTGGGTTAAAAAAAACAGCCCCTAAGGGCTGCTTAAATTACTTGTTTTCTGCCAAATTTTCAGGCTTGGTACTAATTCTGGACCAAATGAGCTCTCCAACTTTTCTTCCTTGCCAAACACCCTCATTAATGGCCGGCATGTAGTGGATACCTCCATAAAATCTTGAAATAGCCGCTTCCGCTGATGCTTCCATGAAAGAGTCAAACTCTCTTATTGGAAGTCCATAGTTGACTTCTGAGCTATCCACAAAATGGAAGTCTTCACCAAATATCTGAGTCAGTGTAAAAGCAGCAGAGGTTGATGCTACGCTATGGCCACTGGTATGCTCAGGAAAAGGAGGCGTTTGTAAATAAGGAACCCATTCCTGATCTATAAATTGATTGATGTAGGTTTCGGGTCTTACCAATTTGCTACGGTACTTCTCATCCCAACAAGCAACAAAGGCATCGTGCAGGGAAATCCCAGTCATTGCTAATGCCTCAGCTGTTTTTTTCCAGTCTGCATTTGCAGTTTTTGCTGCAATAGCAGCGATACTCATCCAGTGTCCACCAGGTGTGATTTTTTTCTCTGCAAACATCACATGTCCTTTCACATTCATCTTGTAGGGATTACAATCCCAGAACATGGCGATGTCCAATTCCTCTTTGGAAGCATTGACTACCGCATCATAAACCCCTTTGGCCAATTGGTAAAATTCAGAATTCGGATCAGTAGAATAGGCTGGGGGAGGGGAAACCTTAAATTGGGCAGCAGAGTCAATTACGAATGTTCTGATTTTATTCCAATGGGGCTCAATTCCTTCCATATAGGCTGGTGGAGTTGGTTCCCAGGTTCCCGGTTGTCCGGTTACGGTATATTTCGGGAAGGATCTACTTTGATGGTAATTATCCTTCGATGAATAGGCTTTGATGTGCTCGGCGATTTCTTCTCCGAACTTTACTGATGCTTCAAATACATCATCCGGAATGCCTTTTTCTTTTAATTCTGCAAAAGCTTTCTCCTTGTGGTTTTGAACCATTTCTTCTGAAAAGATCAAAGCCGTTCCCATTTTGTAATAGGCTGCCAAAGAAGCAAGAGGTGGGTAAATGTTCTCCGGAACTTGAATATTAATAGCTTCTGAGCCATTTAATTGTCCCATAAGGGACTTATAGCCTGGATCCACTGCCGCTGCAACTTCATAGGCTGCAAGGGAAGAATAGGAATAAATTCGTGCTGCTACAGGAGGAGAAAATATATCATGAATAATTACTTCCGTAATCCTATCCTGTGCTTCACTTAAATAATGGCCGTCGGTAATTGCATCGCTATAATCCACTGGTTCCTGACAAGAGAAAATCGTCAGGAGTAGTAGCGAAAAGAGCAGCCCTTTTAATCTAATCATTTGAATTACTGTCTTTTAATGAATCTTAAATTTACTGAATAGTGCTGGGAGACTCAAGTTTTTGGACTGGTTCTCCGCTAGGGTGAAGCCAAAAGTATGTTAAAATTCAGCTCTCTCAAATGATTTTTGTCAATTTTCAGAATTCCCTAGCAAATATACCGGGCCATTATTGCTGATTCCGATAATGTAGCTGGTTTTCAAGGATTTGATTTGCTCAATTCGTCTTATTTCGGCTTGAGAAGGAACCTTGTTTTCCTCTTTGATTACTTCCCACCCTTGCTTTGTCCATTTCAATTTTAAATTGGAACTAGAGGTGTTTTTCCCAAGATCTACTCTGAATCCTGAATCATTTCCAACTATCCAAAGTATTTGAGCTGCAGCAAACCATTTCATGTCTTTGATGGGGCTAAGTTGTGCTTGCCATGGGAAGGCTTCAAACTCAAACGTCCCATCTTCTTTTTGAAAATAAACCCCGGATCTAAACTCATAGGCATATTTAGGACTGAGTTTTCCAATTATATCTTTCCCAAAAAGATCTTCTGGCTTGGAAATCTTAGCGTATTCTTGATAGGAAGAGTGCATTCTTTTCACCCCAGGAATTTGCTTGATCAAATCATCTCTCGTAGCAAAAGGAACCAGTTTTTCTCCCATATAATGGAATATCAAAGGATCTGCCTGTCCATTTCCATCAAAATCATGATGATAAAAAACAACTGGCTTTTCATGACTTGCCTTTAGCTTGGAATTTAGTCCAAGGTTGCCCACCAAAATATCTTTGAGTCCGTCTCCGTTGATATCTTCCACCATTATCTCATTGACCCATCCAGCAGACTTTTCTAAACCACCTGGAAAAATCTCTTCCAATTGCTTGCTCTTATTCTTGAAAACCCGAATGGCCTGCCAATCTCCTGAAAGGATTAATTCTTTGTTTCCATCACCATCCAAATCACTCCAGGTAGCATCCTGAATCATTCCCAAATCTTTGCCAACTCCAAACCATTCTTGAGTTTGGTCCATGAATTGACCGCGACCATTGTTGATCAAAAGATAGCTGTATGGACTAGCTCCATAATCTCCGGTTAGGACAGATGCGCCGACAAAAATATCAGGAAACCCATCTCCATTGACATCATGAATGGCCAGTGAGGAGGTATTTTGTCCAATTGGAGGAAGTGCATTGGGAAAGAAGGCAAAATTTCCTTTTCCATTTCCGTAAAGTATGCGATCAAAGAGAAAGAGGTTATCAGCTTCGTATTCATTCCCCCCACTTCCTACATACAAATCCAAATACCCATCTCCATTAAAGTCTTCAAAAGTAGCTACCACATCCTCGGCTTTAGCAAGCTGCAAGAATGATTTACTTTCTATGGGTTCAAAGCTGCCATCTTCCTTTTGGAGGAAAAATGCACCTGCCTGATCTTTGGCTCCACCCAGAAAAATGTCTGTAAGTCCATCTCCGTTGATGTCAGCGCTAGCAGATGCAGGACCTTCAGCTGCAAAACTTCTTGGGATTAGGTATTCTCTTTTGGTTTCGTCCAGTTCATTTTTCTCCTGATGATTCCATGAGATTGAAAAGTCAGAGTTGTTGGCTTCAGATATTCTCCCCTCAGGAATAAATTCTTTCCCCCCACCTTTGATTAATAAGTGCTTCTGATTGATAGAGAGCCCTTCGAATTGCTCAAAAGTTCCATCCGGCCATCTGACTTGGATAGCATCAATTTTGTCCACCTTGCCTAATCCAAAGATTAAATTCGTAGAAGTTCCAGACTGGAATCCTCTGGAAGTACTCAAAAGTTGTCGATAAATTTTCCTGGAAATAATAACCTTAACCTCAGCTCCGATCGCAAATGGATTATTCCCCGCACTTTTTAATTCTACACTTACATAGTTATGTCCAAGATTCTCGGACTTGTTGCGGTAGATAAAAGCAGGTTGCTTAAGGTTGTTGACGATCAAATCCAAGTCTCCGTCATTGTCCAAGTCAGCATAGGTGCTTCCGTTGGAATAGCTGGCCTGATCCAAACCGAATTCCTTTGCTTTGGACTTAAATTTCAATTCACCCTGATTATGAAAAGTATAATTCGGGAGCTGGACAGAAGGTAACATTTCAATTTGCCGCTTCCTTAGCTCATCCATTTTCAGATTGGGATCCGCCTCTTGAGAGTATTGGATAAAATCCAGATCGTTGGGCCTCTTCACAATTCCATTGGTGACATGAATATCCATCAGCCCGTCATTATCCATATCGAATATCAAAGGAGACCAGCTCCAGTCAGAAGCAAAAACTTCAGCATATAAGGCTACTTCACTAAACTCTCCTTTGCCTGTATTGAGTTGGAGGTGATTTCTTACGTATTGATCCCCATAATTGAACTGCTTTTTGATGGAGTAAACTTCGGCTTTATCCTCTCCAACAGATTTCATCCAAATTTCCGGATGCTCAGGAAACATGTCCGTGGTGAAAATATCCGGATATCCGTCTCCGTCAATATCAGCAGCATCATTGCCCATTGAGTATCTGGAAGTATTAGAAATAATAGCTTGCAGACTCTCTAAAAATGTTCCGTCCTGCTGGTTGATATAGAGGTAATCATTCTCAGTGAAATCATTGGAAACATAAATGTCTAACCAGCCATCCTGATTGAAATCTTCTATACTTACCCCTAGTCCAAAACCCAAAACACTGGAGTAGATCCCAGCTTCTTCGGTTACATCTACAAAGCCTCTTTGGCCTTCAGATGCGAGGTTTTTTAATAACTTATCTCCACCTTCATCAGCAATTACCCTGTTTTCTGACTTTGCGAAAACCTCGGGTGATTTCACTCCATGATTTAACAGATAAAGGTCCAAATCTCCATCTCTGTCGTAATCAAAAAAGACGGCATGGGTACCGAAACCTTTGAAGTCTACTCCATATTGCTCGCCGAGCTCAATAAAAGTCAGATCGCCCTGGTTGATATAAAGTCTATTTTTACCCTGAATCCCTTTGTAATCTCCAACTTGACTGATGTATAAATCAAGCAAGCCATCTCCATTGACATCTGCAAATGTGGCGCCATTGGACCAGCTGCCCTCTTCATATATCCCTGAGGGTTCGGTGATATCTTCAAACTTGAATTCGCCTTTATTGAGGTAGAGACGGTTGGGGACTTGATTGCCAGTAAAAACCAAATCAACCAGTCCATCATTATTGATATCTCCCGCAGCTACCCCACCTCCATTGTAGAAATAGAGATATTCTAAAATATTTATCTCGGGGCTTGAGGTAAGATTATTTTGAAAATCAATCCCCGTTTCCTGAGCTGAAAGTAACTCAAAGAGCCTCTCTTTTTTCTCCTCTTTTTTGCAGGAAAGCAATGTAACAGCCAGGATGCAGCCTGTAAATTTCCAAAATTTAATAATTGTCATATTTCCAGATTTCTGCAGCACTGTTATTTTTTACGATCAGGAGTTTTTGGTCATTTAATCGGCTGATTGCCCTGATTTCTCCGGAAAGATTGAGTTGATGTTGTGCATTAGGAAGGTACCGGAAAGTTCCATCTCCATTTCCTATCAACACCTCCCCGAAACTGGCATCGGATTTTCCAATCTCAGGCTTCACTCCACTTAAATTTCCTCCTAAAATCAAATCTATTATTCCATCTTGATTGATGTCTAGTATCTCGCTTGCAAACACCCAGGATCTCTGAGCCATTCTCGGGAAAGAAACCCATTCAAACTGTGCTCCATCTCGATTCATCAATACACCTGATTCTAAATGGGTTAATTCATTGACGATGGATTTGGAAATAATAGCGGGATCGAAAATCTGTTCTAAGGATTGATTATTGTAATTCGAGTACCGCATGTACTTCTTTTTGATAGTCGGGATTTGTTTTTCCAACTCGTGCTTCAAGGTAAAAGGGACCTGTACTTCGCCCTGGGTAGCTGTGAAAATTTGCTCTATAGATCCGTTTTGGTCAAAGTCATTCAAATACATCCGAATAGGGCTATCGTATTTTGCCTTAAACCGGGTATTAAGTCCCTGATTCCCTAGTATCAAATCTGGAAAACCATTTCCGTCCAAATCTGCAACTTCAATGGATCTGTACCAGCCTTTTAATTTCGCTAGTTCGGGAAGCTCCATCCTTTCCAATTTTTTCCCGGTATTTTTGAAAAAAATGGGTTCAGTCCAGTCACCGACAAGTACCAAGTCTTCTTTTCCGTCTTGGTCCATATCCACTACTGCGGCATCAGTGATCATACCAATCTCCTGAAGTCCCGGAGCAAAATCTTGGCTTTGTTCGGTGAAATTCCCTTTTCCATCATTAATCCAAATATGACTGCTTGCGGGTGCACCATAGACAAAAGGCACCAATCTTTCGGTGATAATTAGGTCCAAAGCCCCATCTTCATTGATATCTATGGGCTGAACAGATGAACTTACTCCTCTTATAGTTAGGAAGCCAGTTTGGACGCTTTTGCTAAAATTTCCTTTTCCGTCATTAATGTAAAGCCTGTCTGCAAGTTCAGGTGCATTGAGTGGGAATTCATTCCCACCTGAAGTCACCAATAAGTCCAGAAAACCATCCCCATTGGCATCAAAGAATAAAGCGTCAGAGTCTTCTGCAGTGGAATCAGCTTCAAATGCAGCTTGTCTTGATAAGGAGTATTTCCCAGAGCTAGAACCAAGATACAACTTGGCGCTAAACCCTTTCGATCCTCCGAAGTATAGGTCTTCTATACCATCTCCATTGACATCCGCTTTGGCAAAAGCAGGACCTTCGGTAGAAAACATATGATACAGCAAGCGATCTCTGTCAAAGTCCACAAAAGTATTTTCCTGATGCTGAAAATCAATTAGGGGCTGCTCTTCCTTGCTAAACAAAGGCTTGATTCCTTTCGAGCTAGGTACCTCAATTCCTTCTTGAGCATCTTCCCATTTCAACTGTAATAATTGGTCTGCTGATTGATTCTCCAATAAACTTACTTTTCCATCAGGCCAGGTAATGTAGATTTGGTCAAGACTTGTGATTTTGCCGAGACCCAAAGTCAATTTAGGGTCCACTGAGGACTGAAATCCCCGGTTAGGCATTTGTTCCAAGTAAAACTTTTGATCTCCTGCAATTGCCAAGATTTGGGTTCCAATTGCCTGTGTGTTCATTCCTTTTCCGATCAATTCGAATTGGATGGAATGATTTTCGGGTAATTGAGTTTTACTGAGGTTTTTAAAAATCTGGGCAGGCTTATTTACATTATTGATGACCAAGTCCAAAGTTCCGTCATTATCCAAATCTCCGTAGGCAGAGCCATTTGAATGAATGGCTTCTCCCAATCCCCATTCTTGAGCCTTGTTTTCAAACTGAAGATCTCCCAAACTCTTGAATGCATAGTTGGGTACTGGGTTGATAGGAATAGGATCAATAAGGGCTTTGTAATCCACCCCCTCTTGGGTGATGATTTTTACTTTGGTCTCCTCATCATCAATAAAATTCAAATAGTCCAAATCCGTAATGTCCTGATATATGCCGTTGGCTACGAATAAATCTCTCAAGCCATCATTGTCCATATCAAAAATCAATGCTCCCCAGCTCCAGTCAGTGGCTTCTACGTTAGCCATCCTGCCCATTTCACTGAAAGTGCCGTCTCCATTATTGATATGAAGCATATTTCTTGAAAATTGATAATGATAGCCGTAATTCTTGTTGAATTGAAATCTATCCCAATTTTCAAAAGTGGTGACCTGTTTCAATCTATCCATAGGCTCAGGAAGCATGTCTGTCACGAATATATCCAACAGCCCATCTCCATTGATGTCCGCAATATCTGCACCCATGGAAGCTGCAGAAATAGATCTCATGGCTGACTCCATAGATTCTGTGAAAGTGCCGTCTTGATTGTTGATATATAAATAGTCCTTTTCAAAAAAATCATTGGAAATAAAGATATCTGGCCAGCCGTCCTGGTTCACATCTCCAATGGTGATTCCTAATCCAAATCCAATTACTGATCCATAAATCCCAGCTTCCTCACTTACGTCGGTAAATTTTCCACCATCATTTCTGAATAATTTATCTCCACCTACAGGATCTCGTTCAGGGCGCTTATTCTGCATTTTGTTGAAGCTTCCAATTGCCTGATAACTGTTATTCAAAAGATAAACATCCAGGTCTCCATCTCTATCATAGTCAAAAAATACAGCATGGGTTGAGAATCCCTGGTCAGCCAAACCGTATTGTTCAGCCATTTCTAAAAAAGTGCCATCCCCTTGATTAATGAATAACTCATTTTGCTTGTTGTCTCCTGTTATATCTCCCGAGTTACAAACATAAATGTCTAAATATCCATCTCCATTTACATCGGCCATAGCCACTCCGGTACTCCAAGCCCGGTTACCTTTGACACCGGCTTTTTCAGTAATGTCTTCGAATTGAAAATTGCCTTTGTTGAGGTACAACTTATTGTCTGTTAGATTTCCTGTGAAGTAGATATCTAATAAGCCGTCATTATTAATATCTCCCAAGGCAACGCCACCTCCATTGTAGTAATTTCGGTAGGTGAAAATGTTGAATTTTTCATCAAATGAAAGATCATTACTAAAGGTTATCCCAGATTCTTCCGGAGATATTTGTTCAAAGAGACTTGGAGTTTTAGCCTCTTCCTTTCCGCAGGAAATCAAAAGAATAAGTGCACAAAAGCCAATTATATTGTTTTTCATGATGGGTTAGCTTCTAGTTGTTTCTGGGTAGGCAAATCCACTATTTCTACTCGAACTGAGGAAATAGATTTTTTGAAAACACGGATTCTTCGGTTTCCGTCAATTTTGACAAATGCGATCAATGATTTATCCTCATTGGAAACCTCAAAAAAGCCATCTCCATACCAGCTTTCTAATAAGGTGATAACGTCATCCCTGAGTTTTTCTACGCTTAACTCTTCATTCCAAAGAGCCCAAGATTCATAGGTGAACTCCATGGGCATCATGTAAATTTTATTTTCTTCAAATCTTGGGTAAAAGCGCATTTTAGCTGGATTACCAGAGGGCATTTCAGCCTGATATTCTACAGATAATTCAGTCGGGCCATTGGTTAAAATTCCTTGTTTATTAAGATCCCAACAAGTTTCGAAGAACTCCTTTTTATCCATCCCCAATTCCAACCCCAAGAATAGCTCATTAGCTTCTTTTCCGGAGCTCAATTCCCTATCTTCAATTTTTTGGTACTCAGATTTACAGGCACCAAGCGTAGTAACTATTAAAATTGCCTTAGCGAATCTCAAAAAGAATCGGTTCATCATTATTTCTTACTGCTATTATATAGGGTTTGTTATCAATTATTATTCGATGAAGATCTCTGCTTTCTCCGGGAAGAACCAATCCGCTTTCTTCCGGGAGGGAAACCTTCCAAGTGTCGTTTTTTGAATAGCTTAATAGCCATCCATAGCTTCCCAAATTGGATCCCATCTCCGGCTTGTTCCGACTTTGATTTCCTGCTAAGATGATGAAATCATTGCTTTTTGAATCCTGAAAGAAAAGGCTGGTGTATATGGGGGCTTGCTGAACTTCAACAGGTAATTCCTGGAGTTTAAACTTCCCATTTCCATCGTTGATCCACAGGGAGGTTTGCAAGATGTCGACTTCCAAATTTAGGGATTTTGAAAGAATTTGGGCAGGGAAAAGTTCCTCCATTGTCTTATTTTGGTAAGCTGCATAAGTAGTCAATTGCTTTCGCAAAGAAGGAATCTGCTTGAGTAAGGTATTCTTCATTACTAAAGGCATAGCCCTATTTCCGTCATAGAAACAGAGAATTTGATCTAAACTTCCGTTTTGATCAAAATCATTGATATACATTCTTAGCTTGCTTCCAGTTGGCGGTTTCAATCGGGTATTTAAACCCATATTTCCCGCTAAAATATCCGGCTTTCCGTCTCCGTTTAAATCCTCTACAAGCAGTGTATTCCACAATCCCCTCGTCTGGGAAAAACCGAATTCCTCTGTTCTTTCATAGAATTGTTCATTTTTGATAGAAAAAATTCGAATAGGAGCCCATTCTCCGGCAATAATTAGCTCAAGCTGACCGTCACCATCCAAGTCAGCCAAGCTTCCTGATGTCAGCATTCCTTCTTTGAACTCTTGTGAAGTTGCTGCTTTGGTGAAATTCCCTTTACCATCATTTAGCCATGTGTTAAATCCAGTTGGAATTCCATAAGCAAAAGGCTGCTCTCTGTCACCAATGACTAAGTCTAAATCTCCATCTTGATCAATATCAGTTGCCAGAATAAATGAGCTGGGTACAGGATCAAATAATTGCTGGGACTTAAGGAATTTGCCATTTCCTTGATTGATATACAACCTATTTTGATAGAGTGGATTCCCCATTCCAAACTCAATGCCACCACTGGCAATCAATAGATCGGGAAGTTGATCGTTATTAGCATCAAAAATTAAAGCATCCACATCTTCAGAAAGACTGTCAGGCTGAAATAAACTCTCTAAGGCAGTTTGAAAGCTTCCGTTTGGCTGTTGATAAAAGAGTTGACTTGCCTGCCCTTTTGCACCTGGAAGGAAAATATCATCTCTTCCGTCTTGATTTAGATCTCCGACAGCAGCTTTGGGGCCCTCATTGCTGATAGACCAGAATCGTAATCTATCCAGGTCAAAATCAATAAACTGACTTTCCTGATGTCTAAAGGGGATAGGGTTGGAAGCTAATATGAGTGGCGTTTGCTTAGAAGTCTTTTCAGTCGAATTCTGAATTTGATTTTTTTGAGGACTGATTACCTGATTTGCAGCAATGTTTTTCTGGATACTCCGGCTACCATCTGGCCATGCGATAATTAGACTATCTATAGTTGTGGTTTGGCCTATCCCAAAATGAATTCTAGGGTCTACCGATGACATGTAGCCTTTGACAGGTTGATATTCTTTATACAAGATCTGACCTTCGGTATGAAGTTCTACTTTCGCACCAAAAGCATTTTTTAAATCAATGGTGATATAATTTCCGAGTTGATTTTCTATGCTTTGATTTTTGTAGACTCCCAGGAAATCATTGAGGTTATTGACAACTAAGTCCAGATCTCCATCATTATCCAAATCTCCATAGGCAGCTCCTGTGCTGAAGGTTAATTGATTGAGGCCAACTTCCATGGCTTTGTTTTCAAAAGACCAATTGCCAAGGTTTTTAAACCAATAATTTTGTAATGGAGTGGAGGGAAACTCATCAATCATTTTGGTGATCAAAACTGAGTCTTTTTTAAAACGGGTAATATCTGATTGCTTATTTACATAAAAATCCACAAAGTCAAAATCAGTGAGATCCTTTACTATTCCATTGGCTACAAAAACATCGTTCAGACCATCTAAGTCTGCGTCAAAAATTAAGGCTCCCCAGCTCCAATCTGTGGCATGCATACCAGTCATTCGAGAAACCTCTGTGAACATAGGCGCTCCTGTATTGGGGTTTTTACCTATGTTTTTTTGTAAGGTGTTTCGTGTAAATTGTCTGTGATAGCCTGCTTTGAGGTTAGCTTGGAATTTATCCCAATCTTCAAATGGAGTTTTTGTTTTTACCCGATTCCAGTCTTCAGGAAGCATTTCAGTCACAAATATGTCAGGCCTTGCATCATTATCCAGATCAGCAATATCTGCACCCATGGAGCCCATAGAAATTTCCGGGATCAATTCGGGAAGCACCTCTCTGAATGTCCCGTCTTGATTATTGAGATAGAGATAATCTCTTTCAAAAAAGTCATTAGATACATACAAATCAGGCCAAGTGTCTTCATTCAAGTCTGCTACTGTTACTCCAAGTCCATAGCCAATGCTACTTCCAAAGATTCCTGCTGCTTCACTGACATCTGTAAAAAATGTTCCATCATTTCTGAATAATTTATTTCCTCCTTCTGGATCCCTGATTTCTCTTTGGCCTTCTCTTAAATCAAAGAGTCCAACAGATCTTCCAGAATTACTAAGTAGGTACATGTCCAGATCCCCGTCCTTATCCATGTCAAAAAATACAGCATGCTGGGAGAGGCCTTCTTCGGCAATTCCATAAGCTTTTGATTCTTCTTTGAATGTTAGGTTTCCCTGATTGATGAATAATTCATTGTATCTCTTGTCTCCTCCGGGAGGTCCGGATTTGCAAACATAGATATCTAATAGACCATCGTTATTGATATCTGCCATACTGACTCCAGTAGACCAAACTCCGGAAGAATTTAAGCCTGCTTGATCTGTAATGTCTTCAAATTTAAAGTTGCCTTTATTTAAATAGAGGCGATTAGAGGTTTGATTTCCGGCAATAAAAATATCCAAGAGCCCATCATTGTTGATGTCTCCAAGGGCTACACCAGCACCGTTATAAAAATTCCTGAATGTATAAGGGTTATATTTTTCATTGTAGGTGAGATCATTTCTGAAATCAATCCCACTTTCTTCTGCTGAAATAAGTTTAAAAAGTTGCTTTTCCTGTGCTTCTTCCTTTTTGCAGGCAGCAAGCAAAATGATCATTAAAAGAGGCAGTATGCTTTTACTGAACTTCATGATTTTGTAAAAAAAAGGAAGTGCACAAATGTACACTTCCTTTCCATTAGATATTATTTTTTGATTAATAACCTGGGTTCTGAGTCAGGTTAGGGTTAGCATTGATCTGCTGCAATGGAATTGGGAATAGCGCTCTGAAAGGCTGAGATTGTCCTTTTTCCCACCATGGTTGATTCCACTTTCCGAATCTGATTTGATCAGTTCTTCTGGAAGCTTCAGCAAACATTTCTCTTCCTCTTTCTTCAAAGATAGTATCCAAAGTCACGGTAGTGAATGCAGGCATACCCGCTCTAGTTCTCACCATATTAAGGGCTGTTAGAGCCTCTGAGGTTTGTCCTAGACGGAACGCAGCTTCAGCTTTAGTCAAATACATATCAGCCAGTCTGAACAATGGATAATCATTATTCAAACTTGATGCAGCACCCGAAGCAAACTCAAATTTACCAACTCTCGCACCAGCTTGTCTGAAAGCATTTGGAGCCAACATGTTGATCTCAGGAGTAAAGGTTAATGGAGGACCATCAGGGTCATTTGCTTCCGCTGAAATGTCATTCAAACGAGTACCATCAGCAGCGAATTGAGGACCTACAATGAAGGAGTTCTTTCTTACATCGTTATCATCAAAAGAATTATAGAATTCTTCCAAAGATGCATATCCATTCCATGGCTGCTCCTGCAAATTGTAAGTATTCTGACTCAAGTAGTGCAAAGTCATTTGAACCAAGTTGAATCCTTGTGCATTGTTCTCATCATATGGCAAAGTCAAAATGTTCTCAGTTGATCCGCCATTTCTTGTAGCAAAGTTGCTAAAGAAATTAGCTGACAAAGAATAAGGACCTGAAATAACCACATCTGCTGCAGCCTTAGCATCAGCCCATCTTGCAGTTCCGGTGTAGACCTCAGCATTTAAGTATAACTTCGCTAGGATAGCATGGGCACTGTAATAGTTCAGAGTAGTCTTAGTATCAGACTTAGGAAGTAAGTCTACGTTTTCCAAAACTGAACGCTCGATAAAGTCAAATACTTCTTGTCTGGAATTATTGGTAGGATTACCTTCCAAGTCGTCTTCGGTGACGATAGGTACATTTCCAAAGCTGTCTATCAACCAAGAATAGATTAAGGCTCTTAGCACTCTTAATTCAGCTGTCAAAGCTTCTACATCTCTATAACTCACAATAAGGTTGTTGATTTCACCAATTGCAGTGTAGCAATAAGCCCAAGAGTTATTGAAAGCCTCATCAGAAGGCTGCCAAGTATGTCTGTGCATTCTTAACCATAATCCACCATCTTCCCAGTCAGCTCCTTTTTGAGGAATTGCCATTTCGTCAGATGATACCTCGTAAATAGACCAGATACTGTTGTGTCCACCCCAGCTACCCACGATTCGGGAGTAAGCAGAAGCTTTCAAAACGTCAATCAAGGCTGGGTTATTACTATTCGCCACATCCTCAGGAGTAATACCGTCAAGTACCTCCTGCTCCAATTCCCAACAGGATCCCAGTAGGAATACTACCGGAATCAACAGAAAGGTTTTACTAATTGATTTTAACATATCTCTGTTGTTTGATTGATTACTTAAAGTTTAAACTAAGACCCAAAGTGAAAGATCTGGTTTGGAAATAGGTGTTTCTTCTCTCAATACCAGGAGACAAAGAAGTCGTAAAAGGATCATTATTTTCTAAGTCTCTTACTCTTACTTCAGGGTCTATACCAGAATAATTGGTAATAGTAAATAGATTTTGTGCTGCGAAGTACACTCTGAAAGAACTCAAATTAGGAGAATTAGTTTTGAAATTATATCCTAATTCCATGTTATCCAATCTGATAAAACTTGCGTCCTCTACATACGAACTGTTGAAGGTCGGAGTTGAGGTAATCAATGGACTGGTTGGAGTTTTTTCAGTTATTACAGAGTTCCAAGTGTTAGACGGAGCATCACCGTTTTCGTAGAAACCTCTGTAAGAATTGTACAAGTCATGTCCCCAAGCACCTCTTAAGAATACGTTTAATGACCACTGTCCATATTCAAATCCGTTGGCAAAACCGAATTCACCCTGTGGAAGACCATTACCTAATCTTTCGAATTCATCAGGATTGGTTGTAGAAAGGATGTATTCACCTGCTTCACTGATACCCAACAATCTTGGTCCGTAGAAGTCACCCAAAGTTTGACCTACTCTGTTGTAGATAATAGGGTTGTTGTTCTGTCCTGGAGAACCAGGAGTAGCAAATCTCAATTCGTCAAATCCAAGACCACCTGCTGATAAGCTTTCGATAGTGGTTTTGTCATAAATAGTAAAGTTGAAATTCGGAGACCATTTCAATGTTCCTTTTCCAATTCTTGCAACACCTATTGCGAATTCAAAACCCGCAGCTCTCAAATCAGCCAAGTTCACCCAAGTACTTCCCACAGTGTTGAATCTTCCTGGATCGAAAATATTTGGACCACCAGAAACTGGTACGTTGAATAGCAAATCAGAAATATTTCTAACGTAATAGTCTACGCTACCATTTACTTTTCCGTCGAACATCGCATAATCCACACCCACGTTGAATTCTTTCTTGGTTTCCCACTTCAAAAATCTGTTTGGGTTGGAGTTCTGTACAATACCCACGTAGATATCGTCTGTTGTCAATGGATCACCATCCAAGTCAATTCTGTTTCCGTTTCCAAATACACCTAATGCCAAGGTTGGAGATGGAGGAAGGTTACCAGTTACACCATAGGACACTCTCGGTTTGAACTGAGAGAATACTCCCATATCAAAAATCTGAGTGAAGTCAGAACCTACAGAGAATGCCGGGAATACACCTGTTTGGTTGTTTTCACCAAAGCCAGAATAAGTTTCAGCTCTCACTGAAGCAGAAAGGAAAAACAAGTTTCTGTAATTGAAGTTAGCTCTACCGAAAGCAGAATTTAACTGATCTTCGTTGGCATAAGAATATAAGTTCGTGTTGTTACCCAATCTGATAGCACCAGCACCTAAATTATTCCATCCCAAATCGAAAAGATATTGTCTAACTCTAGCTCCGAATCCTTGGTTTTTGGTTGACTGGAAAGCAACACCACCTAAGAGGGTCATGTTTAAACCATCCATTACCTCAGTTTCATATCTTAAGGTAGATTCAAAGATTTTCTGCTGTCTGTCATTGGTGATTCTTTCAGCTGAACCTCTGGCACCTAGGCCTACTTGGAAATCTTGGATGGACCAAAATCCACCAATCAACTCATTTCTTCTATCCTGAGAGTACTGAGCAGAAGCAGTCAAATTCGGAAGTATATCAAATTCTGCTCTATATGAAGTCAATGCAGATTTAATCTCATTCACAAATTTTTGTTGATTTGCTAAAGCAACTGGGTTATAGAAGTCAAACAAATCTCTCTGGAAATAACCACCAAATCTCTGATTTGCATCTTCGGTGTTTTCGAAGATTGGAGCAGTAGGGTTATAGATAGTTGCATATCTGAAAGCAGCATCGTTGATAGACTCAGAGTCTACATTCGTGAATGATAAGTTCACATTCATTCTCAATCGATTGTTGATTGCTGATTGAGAAAGGTTGATTCTTGTATTTAATCTTTCGTTACCTACTCCATTTACAATACCATTATTGTCACGGTAGTTAACTGAAGCCATGTAAGTGGTACTGTTAAAACTTCCAGAAACACTGGCATTCGTAGTATAAGATAATGCGTCATCAATCAATTCTTGTCTCCAATCAGTTCTGCTACCAAAATCCTGACCGCCTCTTGCCACAAATTCTTCAGGAGAAAGGATTGGGATTAGGTTAGTAGCTTGATCCAAAGTCGCAAAAGAGTTGATGGAAACAGTTGTAGATGGTTCTCTTGTACCTTTTTTAGTTGTCGTAATCAAGATTACACCGGAAGAACCTCTGGCACCGTAAATAGCTGCAGCTGATCCATCTTTCAATACGTCGATAGACTGAATATCATTCGGGTCAACGTTGTCAAGAGACGCACCGATTACACCGTCCAATACGATCAATGGAGAGGAGTTAGCTCCGAAAGTAGATAAACCTCTCAATCGGATGTCAAAGCCACCATTAGGATTACCTCCAGCACGGGTGATTGATAGACCTGCTACCTTACCTTGAAGCAATTGAGTAGGGTTAGCTACGTTACCTCTGTTAAAGTCTTCAGGTTTTACACCGACTACAGCAGAAGTAATTTCCTTTTTGTCTTGGGAGCCGTATCCGATTACGACTGCTTCTTCCAAGCTCTGGATATCTTCTTCCAAATTAATGGTGAAAGTGCTTTGGTTACCGATCTCCACCTCTTTGGTGAGGTAACCAACAAATGATACTACCAAGACACGGTCTCCGGACTGGATTTCAAGCGTAAACTTTCCATCCAAATCAGTCGCCACGCCTCTGGTGGTGCCTTTTACTAGAACAGTAGCACCTGGTACAGGGTCTCCAAGTGAAGCATCCAGGACAGTTCCTGTGATGGTTCTGCTTTGGGCATTGGCTACCAGCGAAGCTCCGAATACGAGCGCCATCACCAGCATCAATGACTTAAGTTGTTGTAAATAATTTCTCATAGGGTTTTTTGTTTTGAAAAAGCGAAATAGGTATGAGTACTTAATTTCAAACCTAAGGTGAAGTATTAAATTTAATTTTGCAATTATTAACTTTTCACCTACACTCATCCCAAAATAGCCAATTTTAACAGAATAATGTATATTTTAATAATAATTCATTAAAGTTAACTTAATATTAATGAATAAGTAAAGGAAATCGTTTTCCATTTGCTGAATATTAAAAAATTGAAATTTTATTAAAAAAATGAAAATTTCTTAAAGAAACAAAATCATCGAATTGAGCACAAATGAGCCTTTTTTAAAAAAATTAATTAAGTATTTAATTTTATTGAAAATTTCAGCTTAACTCACTGTAGTTTGTGGTTTCTTATTTTGGAAAAGGGTTTTTAATTGTTCTATGAAACTTGCCAGTAATCTTCCCTTACGTTTTTCAATACTAGGGATTATTTTCATATAAAGAGAAGTTATTGTCAGTTTTTGAAGTTAGTTCAGATATTATAATAATAACTTGATAGAATTGTAATTTTCATTTAGTCCTTATCAGGATAAACTTTTCTCAAAAAAACTTAAAACCATTGGTCAATCTTTTTCGCTTATTAACAGGTACTTATATTGACCTAGATTTTAATCTATCTCTTGGATGTCTCAATACAGCAAGCAACTCCTGTTTTTTTTGGCTTTTTTGATCATTTCTCTTAACGCCTTTTCTCAAGGTATCAAAGGGGTAGTGAAGGACGATGCTGGGAATCCCTTACCATACGCCTCGGTTTACATTAGAAATTTGGGAGATGGGGTACCAACCAATTTGGATGGGAAATATGAAATCAAACTTAAAAAAGGAATATACGATGTCCTTTTCCAGTATTTAGGCTATAAATCCAGAATAGAAACCGTAATAGTTCAGGATGATTGGGTAGAATTTAATGTGCAGTTGGAACTACAGGTTTACACCTTGAGTCAGGTGGAAGTGAAAGCCGGGGCAGAAGATCCAGCATTGACCATCATGAGAAAAGCGATCGCTAAAGCAAAATATCACAGACTTCAGCTTCAAAAGTATTCCATGATGGTATATCTCAAAGGAACAGGCCAATTGACTGATGCGCCCTTTTTCCTCAGAAAATCCTTGGAGAAAGACGGGCTTAATTTGAACGAAGCCTATACTTCGGAGTCTGTATCGAAAATCACCTTTACCCAACCCGATAAGGTGGAGGAGAAAGTCATTTCAATTCGGACCAATGGGGATAATCAGGCAACCTCTCCGGCCCCTTACATTCAAACCAGTTTTTATCAGGACCAAATCAATGAAATAATCTCTCCTTTATCCCGAGCAGCATTTAATTACTATCGCTTCAAATATGAGGGGAGTTTCTTTGATCAAAATGTGATGGTTAATAAAATCAAGGTAACTCCCCGTTCCCGTGGAGAACGTGTTTTTGAAGGATACATATATATCATTGAGGATTTATGGGCCATACACAGCTTAGATCTCAAGACCTCACTTTTAGGCTTTCAAATACGAGCTACCCAACAGTATGCTCCTGTCGCTGAGAATGTATGGATGCCTTTGACTCATACCTACACTTTCGGGGGTAAGTTTTTTGGTTTTGAAGGGGAGTTTCAGTATCTGGCTTCAACTCGGGATTATCAAGTGACACTCAACCCGGATTTGGTACAAGCTCCAGAGATTATAGATGAAACTTTGGAAACCATTCCTGAGAAAAATTCAGCTCAGAGCACAGGATTGTCGGTAGTCGAAAAACTATCTTCAGAATCCCCAAAAACCAGAGAGGAGTACCGAAAGCTCATGAATGAGTATGAAAAAGAAATGCTCAAGGAGCAGAAGAATCCGGAAGTGGTCACTGAGCGATATTATGAGATTGATTCGATGGCTAAGAAAAGGGATTTGAGCTATTGGGAGAGTATTCGTCCCGTTCCACTGACGCTAAAAGAAATTCAAGGCTATCAAAGAGATGATAGTTTGGCAACTGTAGAGGCTGCCAAGCTCAGTGATGTAGATTCCATCGCAGAAAAGGCAAGAAGAAAGTATAAGCCTTTGGATTTTCTTAATGGTGCCAGTTATAGTTTTGGAAAGGGAGTTTCAGTTGGTTTCCGTCAAAACTGGACAAAAATTTCTTTCAATACTGTGGAAGGATGGAAGGCAGGCCTTGGCCTATTTTACAGAAAATATCAAGAAGAAAAGCTGGCTGATAGCGTCTCGATTTTAAGGAAAAGTTTCAATATAGAACCGGAATTCCGGTATGGATTTTCCAGTAAAAGAGCTTATGGAACTGTTGATTTCCGATGGTCTAGAACACTTCCTATTTCAGGAACTTCTTGGGGGATTCAAGGGGGAAGGTATATATATCAGTTCAATGGAGGAGAGCCGATCAATGAGCAAGTAAATGCATTGTACTCCATTCTATTCAGGCAGAATTATATGAAACTCTACGAACAGGATTTTGCTAGAGTGTATTGGGCACACCGAGTAGATTATGGCTTTACTTACAGGATTAATTTCACCTTAGCTGACAGAAGAGAGTTGTTCAATAATTCGGACTATAGCTTGTACGGAAAGCAGGAGAGGACCTACATTCCGAATAGGCCTGAAAACATTGAAGCTTCAACTGCGGCTTTTGAAGACCATTCGACTGCAAAAGTTAATTTTAATATAGAGTGGAAACCGGGAATTCGTTATGGCATCAGAAACGGAAGGAAATACCCTATTTCAGACCGAGTTCCTTTGATCAAGTTCAATTATGACAGGGCTTTCCCGAATATATTGCAATCCAATTCTGTGGCGGATTTTAATCATGTGGAGCTAGGAATAGAACATGATTTTAGGTTTGGGGTCAGCGGAAAGCTGGATTTCAATGTGATGGCTGGTACATTTTTCAACAGTAATCAGGTATACTTTCCCGATTTTCAGCACTTTGGAGGAAATAGAACCATCTTTTCCAATTTCGGCCCTGCTTCCAATTATAGATTTATGGATTATTATAAATACAGTACAGCAGGATCTTATGTATCAGGTATTTTTCATTATCAGTTTAGAAAATTTCTCCTGACTCAATTGCCTATGTTGCGTTTTTCAGGTTTACGTGAAAATCTGTTTTTGAACTACCTCAAAACCGAAAATAGCCCTCACTATGTTGAAGTAGGCTATTCTCTGGATAATTTATTCAGGATTTTCAGGTTGGAGTTGGGAGCAGGTTTTGAAAACGGAACTTACCTCAGAGGAGGAGTTAGGTTTGGGGTGGCGACTTTCATTCAGATTCAGTAAATTAAAGAGTAGGCTTACTTCTTTTCAAGAATGGCTTATTCGATTTTGATCAACCGTAGGTTATTTGGGTTACAATAAACACCCAATTATACCCTTATTTTTCAATTTGAATTACTTGGTCTATCAGCTCCCCGTCTGAGGTCCTTCCTACAACTTGAACTTTCGATTGGCTTTTAATAGGATACCGATATATGAACTTCAAAAAAATCCATCGGTTGAATTGAAAAATGGCTTCCTTTGAATTTTAGGTAATTTTTAGGGGGTTGATTACCAGGAGGAATGCGATTTGGGATCGCTACTTTTATTCAGATTCAATATGGATTTTCTATCCCAAATCAGATAACTCATAAAAATTATCTGGGCTGATTACCTGAAAGCTGGAATTGGTATAGGTTTGGCTGAAAATCTTTGGAAATTTAGATTTGGACTTAGGATTGTATTTGAATTCAAAACAGAAAAACATTCCATCTATTTCTTCGATATAATCGATTTCTTGTTGGTCATACGTTCTCCAAAAGTAAGTATTGACAAACCTTCTGTTGTTTTGATTGTGCTTTAATCGTTCACTGATACAAAAATTTTCCCATAAGCCACCCAAGTCCATCCGTAAATCCAAAGCACTGAAATTCCTAATGATGGCGTTTCGAATTCCCAGATCATAAAAGTAAATTTTTTGGCTTTTATTAATTTCCTTTCTGAGGTTTTTACTAAAAGCGGGTAACCTGAAAATAACAAAAGCTTTTTCCAAAAGATCTAAATAGCGACTAACCGTATGTACATTAGTTCCTGCAATTTGTGCTAGCTCATTCAACGAAGATTCACTCCCAAGCTGCATGGCCAATGCTTTCAAGAGTTTTTGAAGTATTTCTGGCTTTTTAACCGACTCAAACTGGAATATGTCTTTGTATAGGTAATTTGTGCTGATGTCTATTAATTCCTCTATTTTCTCTTCCCCATGTTCCATAACTACCTGAGGATACAAGCCAAAACGAAGGTAGTTTGGTAGCTCGCTTTTGAGTTTTATCAAATCTGAATGCTGATGAATTTCCTGCAAGGAAAAAGGGAGCAATAAAAATTGCCTGGATCTACCAGTTAGGGGCTCAGAGATTTGATTTGAAAGTTCAAAGCTAGATGAACCTGTTGCGACAATTTGGACTGAAGGAAATGTATCCACCATAACTTTAAGGGTTAAGCCAATTTGCGGAATGTGTTGGGCTTCGTCCAGAATAATTAATTTTTTTTTGCTAATGAAATCCTTTAAAAGGATCGAATTGGTGTGTGACAGAAGATCTTGATTTTCTTGCAACTCGCAATTTAAATAGGAGGAATCATCTGGATTGTCTTCCACAAGTTTTTTGACTAGCGTGGTCTTGCCAGTTCTTCTAGCTCCATAGAGAATGATGACCTTTCCCTTAAAGAGCTGTTTTTGAATAAGGGATAGAATTTTTCTTGTGATTTCCATTGCTTATAATGTAAACTTCACAAATTTAGCTAAATACATGAGTATAACTTCATAAATTTAGCTAATTTCTGAAATTGGGAGTTTGGTAATCTCCAAAAAGCTAAACGGGTTGATTGGATTTCTTGCCCTCCAATCAAAAAAAAGCCACTCTCTTTCCGAAAGTGGCTTTTGAAAGTTAATGTACTGTCCTGTTTTTAGACCTTCATGATCTCAGCTTCTTTCTTAGCAAGAAGCTCGTCTATTTTAGTGCTGTATTGATCTGTCAATTTTTGAACTTTCTCTTCAGCTCTCTTTACCTCATCCTCAGAAGCACCTTCTTTTTGCAACTTTCTTAAGGATTCATTGGTGTCTTTTCTTACAGTTCGAATGGAAATTTTTCCATTTTCACACTCATGCTTGGCCTGCTTTACCAAAGTTACTCTTCGTTCCTCTGTTAAAGTCGGGATTGTCAGGATGATGATCTCTCCGTTGTTTTGAGGAGCAAGGCCTAAATCTGAATTAATGATGGCTTTTTCTATTTCACCGATCATATTTCTTTCAAAAGGCTTGATAGCTAAAGTTCTTGCATCTGGCGTGGTGACAGAGGATACCTGGTTCAATGGGGTAGGGGCTCCGTAATACTGAACCAAAATCCCATCCAAAATATTAGGCATTGCCTTTCCAGCACGGATTTTTAATAGTTCTGAAGCAGTATGATCCACTGCTTTTTGCATCAGTTCCTGAGCTTCATCCAGATATAATTCGATTTCTTCCATAGTTTTTACAGTGAAGTGATCAATGTACCGATATTTTCCCCTTTTACTAAACTGCTAAGGTTACCGGCCTTATTCATATCAAATACGATAATTGGTAGATTGTTTTCTTGGCAAAGTGTAAATGCAGTCATGTCCATGACATTGAGGTTTTTTTCATAAACCTCGGAGAAAGAAATGGTTTGATACTTAGTTGCTGTCTTGTCTTTCTCAGGATCTGCGGTGTAAACACCATCGACTCTTGTTCCCTTCAGCACTACGTCCGCTTCGATTTCAATGGCTCTTAAGCTGGCTGTAGAATCAGTGGTAAAATAAGGATTACCAATACCCGCACCGAAAATTACTATCCTGCCTTTTTCAAGGTGACGGATTGCTCTTCTTCTGATAAAGGGTTCGCAGACCGATTCTATTTTAATACCAGACATCAGACGGGTATATAATCCAGCTTGTTCCAATGCACTTTGCAAAGCCATGGCATTGATCAAAGTAGCAAGCATTCCCATGTAATCTCCCTGAACTCGGTCTATCCCCGATTTTTCAGCTTGAACTCCTCTGAAAATATTTCCTCCTCCGATCACAATTGCAATTTCTACTCCCAGCTCTTTTACTTTTTTGATTTCTTGGGTGTACTGCTGCAGCCTGTTGGGATCAATTCCGTAATTCTTTTCTCCCATCAAGGCTTCTCCACTCAGTTTCAGGAGGATGCGTTTATATTTCATTTCTCTAAAGATTTAAAAGGAATGCCCATTTGACTTTGGACACAAAATAACCCGACAAATATAATTTCTTCCGTTCAGAATGCTAATCAAATTTGGATTGAATCTGGGATTAGACAGGAAATCCAAGCAGGATTGATTAGAATGTAATCAGGACCTGATTTTTTTCGACACTCTGTTTTAAGTTTACTTTGATCTCTTTGACAATTCCATCTCCAGGGGATTTGATGGTATTTTCCATCTTCATAGCTTCCAAAATCAAAACCACATCTCCTTTTTTAACCTCATCGCCCGGCTTGACTTTCAAGTCCAGGATCAATCCAGGCATAGGAGCTTTGATGTCTTGAATCCCGGTATTTTCCAGCGCATCCATTCCCAATTCTTCTAATAACAGATCGAATCGGTCTTTTAATTTCAGTTCGACTACCTTTTGGTTCAATTTGATTTGGAGCGTCTTACTTTCACGATCCAGAGCAACCAGCTCTGCCTCAAGGGATTGATGGTTTTTGATAAAATGAATCTTTCGATCTGAAATCCATCGCATATCCCAATCAAAAATTTCATCGTTAACTTTGACGTGTTGATCGGTTTTTTCAACCGAATAGGTCTTGTCCTTAATGATAACTGAAAACATTCCTGCTAATTTAAGCCTTTAATTCTCCCTGAACTTTCAAGTCTCCAAGAGATTTCTCTCCAAATATCCAATAAATGATTACGATGCCAAAGAATATTTTGCAATTCCCTGCCTCATTTTTTTTGATGGCGGGGCTTTTGATTTTTTCAGCCTGTAAAACTTCAGAACCCACAAGCAAAACTTCGGGTCAAAGCTCTCAGGTTTTAAGCCCACCTGTAGAACAAGTCAATGAAGATTCGCTTCAAAACGTGTTGTTAAAGAAACGAAAAGAGCGAGAACTCCTGAGTTATCAGGCAAGTGCTACCCGTAAGGTTGATATCCTACACACAGAATTAGACTTAAGTTTTGATTATCAAAAAACCGCCGTCATTGGAATCGCTAAGATTAGCTTGACTCCTTTTGCAAAAAGTCAAAAAACGGTTACGCTAGATGCAAAGGACTTTGAATTGGGGAAGATCAGCGGAACAACGCGAGGGCAAGAAAGCAATTTGAATTATCGCTATGATCAAAAGCAGATAGAAATCTATCTTCCTGAGACTCTAAATCCCGGCGATACCCTTCTTTTAACTATTGCTTATACGGCATTTCCGGAAAGAAATTCCGGACAGGGTTCGGAGGCTATCACTGATACCAAAGGTTTGTACTTTATTGACCCTATGGACACGATCCCGAGTAAGCCCCGAATGATTTGGACTCAGGGAGAGACAGAACATAATTCGAAGTGGTTTCCCACAATTGATAAGCCTAATGAGCGCTTTACCCAAACAATTCATCTGACAGTGGCTGACTCTTTGGTGACAATTAGTAATGGGATGTTGACCAAACAGACAAAACTGGATAATGGAATGCGAAAGGATACATGGGAGCTTCGTATTTCTCATGCTCCCTATTTGGCTGCCATTGCCGTTGGGGATTTTGGGAAGGTGGAAGCAAAGCATGGTGATTTGCCTTTGGCCTATTATGTGGAGAAAGGATATGAAAAAGGTGCAGAAAAAGTCTTTGCCCATACGCCTGAAATGATAGCCTTTTTTGAAAAAAAATTGGGCGTAATGTTCCCTTGGCCAAAATATGATCAAATTGTAGTAAGAGATTTCGTTTCAGGAGCTATGGAAAATACCACTGCTTCGATTTTTATGGAAGAATTGCGGCTTACTGAGCGGGAAGCCATAGATTCTGAATGGGATTATATCATTGCCCATGAACTCTTTCATCAATGGTTTGGTGACTATGTTACCGCAGAGTCTTGGTCGAATTTGACGCTTAACGAGGCTTTTGCCAATTATTCAGAATACCTCTGGAACGAATATAAAAATGGGAAAGACGAGGCAAAGCTGAAGCTGATCACCGAAAAGGAAACCTATTTTCAGGAGGCCTTGTCAAAAAAAGTCAATTTGATCCGCTTCTATTATGAGGATAATGAGGATATGTTTGATTCTCATAGTTACTCCAAGGGTGGGGTGATTCTGCATATGTTGAGAGATTATGTGGGAGACGAGCTATTCTTTCAATCTTTAAATTACTACCTAACTACTCATGCGCTGAGCAGTGTGGAGGTTCATGATTTAAGATTGGCTTTCGAAAAGACCACCGGAGAGGACTTGAATTGGTTTTTTAATCAGTGGTTTTTGGATAAAGGACATCCTGAATTGGAAGTTGAGGTAGATTATTCCATTCCCGAAAATATTTTAATTAGTGTCAGTCAGAATCAGGACTTGAAAGAGTTCCCTCTTTACAAAATTCCTTTTGAAGTGAGTTGGTACGAGGAGGGCAGCAGGAAAAGCAAACGCTTTGTATTAAATCAGGCTTTCCAGCAATTTGCCTTGGAGAATCAGGCTCCGGTAGGTCAGGTTTATTGGGATGAGGAAAAAAATCTATTGCTCGAAAAAACAATCAAAGTTGATTCAGCATTCATGAGAAAGCAATTTTTGGAGTCTCAGGTTGGAGTTGCTCGCTATGAGGCCTTGGACAGTTTGGTAGCTTGGGAAAATTTTGAAGTCTTACAGGAATTGATGCCAAAAGCGCTTACTGATGAGTTTTGGTCTATTCGTGAATTGTCTCTGAGAATTACACAAAGCCATCCGGAGTGGTTGCTTGATAGTCAGGACTTGGAAGATTTGATTTTTGAAATAGCCGAGGGTGATTCCAGAAATTCTGTTCGGGCAGGGGCTATTGATGTTTTGGGGACTTATGATCCCTTCAAGTATCAGGCTGCGCTTAAGAGATATGTCAACGATGAGTCTTATCTGATTGCGAGTTCTGCCTTGATGGGCTTGGTGGCTTTGGGGGAAGAAGGACCGGGTGATGATTTGATGGAGCGTTTTGCAGGAGAGGATAATTCTAGAATAGTGATCCCAATGGCAGATTATTACCTCAATACTGCTAAAAAAGGAAAAGGAGATTGGTTTGAGCGAAAGGCTAGATCCTTGAAAGGAGAAGGATTGTATTACTTTCTGGGATATTACGCAGAATATTTTGTAACCTTTCCTGAGGAAGGTAGAGATAAAGCCTTGGCATTTCTTTTTGACAAAATGGAAAATAGCAATCAGATATTTGTTCGTTTAGGAGCATTTCAAGGCCTGATGGGTTTTGCAGATGATAAGGATGTAGTGGCCAGAATTAAGAGAATTGCAGCAAAGGAAAGCATGTCTCAGGTGAAAAATTACTATGATTATTTCCTGCAGGCCCTTTCGGATGAAAATTAATTCATTGATTTAGAAAGAATTGGAGCATTTAGGGATAAAATATTTTTAAAAATAAAATCCATGCTTTGAATCTTTCGGAAAAGGCTATAATTTTGCCATCCGTTAAGACATCAAGAGATGAAAAAAACTTGAATTCTTAACGCTAGTTGGGGGAATACCAAAGCGGCCAACTGGGACGGACTGTAAATCCGTTGACTTATGTCTTCACAGGTTCGAATCCTGTTTCCCCCACAAATTGCCTAAATGTGAAATTTTTTCCTAGTTTTGCAGGGCGAAAAAATATTCGGCGTAGCCGGATCGATTAGGGTACCACCTGAGTCGGTTGAATTATTAAAAGCGGGAGTAGCTCAGTTGGTAGAGCGGCAGCCTTCCAAGCTGCAGGTCGCGGGTTCGAGCCTCGTCTCCCGCTCTATGCTTTTCTCTGAAAAGCATCGGGTCATAAGCCGACGTAGCTCAGGGGTAGAGTACTTCCTTGGTAAGGAAGGGGTCACGGGTTCAAATCCCGTCGTTGGCTCATAACGGCTTTAAATTAAATCTAAACATATCTTTAAACTTAAACTGAGGATTTTCACGCATGGCAAAAGCAACATTCGACCGTTCCAAGCCGCACGTTAACATCGGTACGATTGGACACGTAGACCATGGCAAAACAACTTTGACTGCCGCCATTACTACCGTATTGGCAAAAAAAGGTCTTTCTGAACTAAGAGATTTCTCTTCCATTGATAACGCTCCGGAAGAAAAAGAAAGAGGTATTACCATTAATACTTCTCACGTAGAATATCAGACTGAAAACAGACACTACGCACACGTAGACTGTCCAGGTCACGCTGACTACGTTAAAAACATGGTAACTGGTGCTGCCCAGATGGACGGTGCTATCCTAGTGGTAGCCGCAACTGACGGACCAATGCCACAAACTAGAGAGCACATCCTTTTGGCTCGCCAGGTAGGTGTACCTCAATTGGTTGTTTTCATGAACAAAGTGGATATGGTTGATGATCCTGAGCTTCTTGAGCTTGTGGAAATGGAAATCAGAGAGCTGCTTTCTTTCTATGAATTCGACGGAGACAACATTCCAGTTATCGCAGGTTCAGCACTTGGTGCCTTGAACGGTGAGGAGAAGTGGGTTGAAACTGTAATGGAATTGATGAATGCAGTAGATACTTACATTCCTCTTCCTGAAAGAGCGATTGACAAGGATTTCTTGATGCCTGTTGAAGACGTATTCTCGATCACTGGTCGTGGTACTGTAGCAACTGGTAGAATTGAAAGAGGTGTAATTAACTCTGGCGAACCAGTTGATATCATCGGTATGGGTGCAGAAGGACTAAAGTCTACAGTTACTGGTGTAGAGATGTTCCGTAAGATTCTTGACAGAGGTGAAGCTGGGGACAACGTAGGTTTGTTGTTGAGAGGTATTGAAAAATCTCAAATCAAGAGAGGTATGATCATTTGTAAGCCAGGTTCTGTGAAACCTCACGCACACTTCAAAGCTGAAGTTTACGTGCTTTCTAAAGAAGAAGGTGGACGTCATACTCCATTCTTTAACAAGTACAGACCTCAGTTCTACTTAAGAACTACTGACGTAACTGGTGAGATCAAACTTCCAGAAAACGTTGAAATGGTGATGCCTGGTGATAACGTTACTATCGAAGTTAACTTGTTGAATGCTGTTGCATTGGAGAAAGGTCTTCGATTCGCTATCAGAGAAGGTGGTAGAACAGTAGGTGCTGGTCAGGTAACTGAAATTCTAGACTAATCATCTGAATCTTTAATATACAATGCGATCCTGAAGTTTTTTGGGATCGCATTTGTTTCTTAAGAGAGTTATCTCTAATTTTGCGTTCCCATTAGCGGAGCGTTCATTCACACGGGCATAGTTCAATGGCAGAATAGCGGTCTCCAAAACCGTTGATGGGAGTTCGAATCTCTCTGCCCGTGCCAGTAAGTTATTACACTATGAATCTAAAAAACTTTGTCCTCGAATCGTATGATGAGATGAAAAACAAGGTCACTTGGCCTAAGTTTTCATTTCTGCAAAATTCTGCGGTATTGGTGTTGGTAGCATCTTTAATCTTCGCGCTATTTATAGGTGTGATCGATTTGGGATTTGAAAACATCATGACTTGGTTTTATGATTTGTTCTAATTGAATTGACATTACAGAATGGCTGAACATAAATGGTACGTACTCAGAGTAGTAGCGGGACAGGAAAAGAAGACTAAGACTTATCTGGACAATGAGATCCAGAGACAGAAGATTGAAGAATTCATTCCTGAGGTCCTGATTCCTTCTGAGAAAGTATATGAGATGCGTAATGGCAAGAAGCGTGTTCGAGAAAGAAATTTCTTTCCTGGATACGTTTTAGTCAATGCTGATCTCTCCAATGGTGAAGCCAATCACGTAATAACAAGCATTCCGGGCGTCATCGGATTTCTTGGATCAAACCAGGGGGGAGCTTCCAAAACCCCTGAACCATTACGCCAGTCAGAAGTCAACCGTATCTTAGGAAAGGTTGAGGAGATTGATGAGTTTGCCGAGAAGTTAGATACACCATTTATAGTCGGAGAGTCCGTTAAGGTAATGGATGGGCCCTTCAGTGGATTTACCGGGACTATTGAGGAAGTATTTGATGACAAGAAGAAATTGAATGTTATGGTCAAGATCTTCGGTCGAAATACTCCTGTTGAATTAAACTTTATACAAGTAGAAAAACAAGACTAAGCAATGGCTAAGGAAATCACTGGTTATTTAAAACTGCAAGTGAAAGGTGGCCAGGCAAATCCGTCACCTCCAGTTGGTCCGGCTCTTGGTTCCAAGGGTTTGAACATCATGGAGTTCTGTAAGCAATACAATGCACGTACCCAAGATAAAATGGGACAGACGTTGCCAGTATTGATTACTATCTATTCGGACAAGTCTTTTGATTTCGTAGTAAAAACTCCTCCGGCTGCAAATATGCTGTTGGAAGCTGCGAAACTTAAAAGCGGTTCCGCAGAGCCTAACCGTAAGAAGGTAGGATCTGTTACCTGGGATCAGGTAAAAGAGATCGCGGAAGTAAAAATGCCTGACCTGAATGCCTTCAAAGTGGAATCTGCCATGAAAATGGTTGCTGGTACCGCTAGAAGCATGGGAATCACAGTATCTGGTAAAGCCCCTTGGGAAGTATAAATAAACAAAAATGGCTAAGTTAACAAAAAAGCAAAAAGAAGCTCTTTCTAAGTACGACCCAAGCCAAATGTACTCCCTGGAGGCAGCTTCTTCTATCGTGAAGGAAATCACCATGACGAAGTTTGATGCTTCTGTCGATGTAGACGTTCGTTTGGGCGTTGATCCTCGTAAAGCAGATCAAATGGTAAGAGGGGTTGTTGCCCTTCCTCATGGTACAGGTAAAGATATCAAAGTATTGGTACTTTGCACTCCTGATAAAGAAGCAGAAGCTAAAGAAGCAGGTGCAGATTACGTTGGATTGGACGACTACATTGCTAAAATCGAAGGCGGATGGACTGACATTGATGTCATCATCACTATGCCTAACGTAATGGCAAAAGTAGGTAGACTAGGTAGAGTATTGGGACCGAGAGGTCTTATGCCAAATCCTAAAGCAGGAACGGTAACTCTAGAAGTAGGTAAAGCTGTAAAAGAAGTGAAGGCTGGTAAAATCGACTTTAAAGTTGACAAATTCGGTATCATTCACGCGAGCGTAGGTAAGGTGTCTTTCAGCCCTGAAAAAATTCAGGAAAATGTGAGAGAGTTGATCTTAACTATCTCCAAGCTTAAGCCGGCATCTTCTAAGGGAACATATTTCAAGAGTATTTCATTATCCAGTACAATGTCTCCTGGTATCGCAGTGGACAAGGGTAGTATTCAAGGTATATAATCATGACTAGAGACGAAAAGAAAGAAATAATCGACGGTCTTACCGAGAAATTTAGAGAAAACCCTTTCTTCTACATCACAGATGCAGGAGGATTCAGTGTGAAGGAAGTGAACGCTTTCAGAAGAGCATGTTTTGAGAAGGGTGTTGAGTACAAAGTGTACAAAAACACATTGATCAAAAAAGCTTTGGAAAATCTGGATGCAGACTTCTCACAGTTGGATAGTTCATTGAAAGGATTCTCTGGAATTATTTTCTCCAAAGAGACCAGTAACCTGCCAGCAAAAGTGTTGCTGGATTTCAGAAAAAAAATAGGTAAAAAAGAGACGAGACCAAAATTCAAAGGTGCTTCTATTGATACGGATGTTTTCGTAGGAGAAGCAAACCTTGAAATGCTCTCTAATCTTAAATCAAAGCAAGAGTTGTTGGGCGACCTTATCGGTTTGCTACAGTCTCCTGCAATGAACCTCATCTCTGCATTGCAAAGTGGCCAAAACAACATCTCTGGTGTGCTTAAGGCCCTCGAAAGCAGAGAAGAAAAATAATACTTCAATTCAATCACAAATCACGAAAAATTTAAATTAATAATACGATGGCAGATCTTACACAACTTGCAGATCAGTTGGTAAACTTGACTGTAAAAGAGGTTAAAGAATTGACAGATATCCTTAAGGATCAGTACGGAATCGAACCAGCTGCTGCGGCAGTTGCTGTTGCAGGTCCTGCTGCTGGTGGTGCTGACGGTGGCGCTGCAGAAGAAGAGAAGACTTCTTTTGACGTTATCTTGAAGGCAGCTGGTGGTCAGAAACTTGCAGTAGTTAAGCTTGTAAAAGAATTGACTGGACTTGGCTTGAAAGAAGCTAAAGACCTAGTGGATTCTGCTCCTAAAGCTTTGAAAGAAGGTATCGCTAAAGACGAAGCTGAAGGCTTGAAGAAGTCTCTAGAAGAAGCTGGTGCTGAAGTAGAGATCAAATAATTTGGCGAAACCGAACCATCTGGTTTAGGTTTAGCCCTAAGACCTGACTATACAAGTCAGGTCTTTTCCTGTTTATGCACAGGTAAAAAATTGCATTATTTCTTGCGAAAATATTAATATTTCGTTATTTAATTTCACTATAAACATACACTACCTTGGCTATCAAGAATCAAACCGAAAGGAAAAGTTTCTCCTCCATTAAGGTGGTCAAAGACTATCCGGATTTTCTCGATATTCAGTTGCAGTCTTTCAAAGATTTCTTCCAGCTGGATACGCCTGCAGAAAAGCGCCGGGCTGACGGATTATTCAAAGTGTTTTCTGAGAATTTTCCGATCTCTGATTCCAGAGAAAACTTCACTTTGGAATTTATCGATTATGCAGTGGATCCACCTAAATATAGTGTGGGTGAATGTATAGATCGTGGTTTGACCTACTCAGTACCTTTGAAAGCAAAATTAAGATTACTTTGCCATGATGAGGACAATGAGGATTTCGAAACAATCGAACAAGAAGTTTTCTTAGGCAACTTGCCTTACATGACTGAGAAGGGTTCGTTTGTAATCAATGGCGCAGAGCGTGTGATTGTATCTCAATTGCACAGATCACCAGGTGTATTTTTTGCTCAAAGTAAGCACACTAATGGTACGAAATTATACTCTGCCCGTATCATTCCTTTCAAGGGTTCTTGGATTGAGTTTGCTACTGACATCAACAATGTCATGTATGCTTACATCGATCGTAAGAAGAAATTCCCTGTTACTACCTTGCTAAGAGCTATCGGTTACGGTTCAGATAAAGACATTTTGGATTTATTTGGCCTATCTGAAGAAGTATCGGCAACCAAAACTGCTTTGAAAAAAGCCGCAGGCAGAAAATTAGCTGCTAGAGTTTTGAGAACATGGGTTGAAGACTTCGTAGATGAAGATACAGGTGAGGTAGTTTCCATCGATAGAAACGAAGTATTGCTTGAGCGTGATACCGTTTTGACAGATGAGGATATTGAAATGATTTTGGACTCTGGCTCTAAGTCTATCATTCTTCACAGAGAAGATGTAAACATTGCCGATTACTCTATCATCTACAATACACTTCAAAAAGATAATTCTAACTCAGAGAAAGAAGCGGTAGAAGTAATTTACCGTCAATTGAGAAACACTGAAGCTCCTGATGAGGCTACTGCTCGTGAGGTGATTCATTCTCTGTTCTTCTCTGATAAGCGATATGACTTAGGTGAAGTAGGCCGATACAGAATCAATAAAAAATTGGGTCTGGATATCGAAGCTGAAAAAATCGTATTGACCAAAGAGGATATTATTTCCATCGTGAAATATTTGATCGGTTTGATCAACTCTAAAGCAGTAGTCGATGATATTGATCACCTTTCCAATAGAAGAGTAAGAACTGTAGGGGAGCAGCTTTATAGCCAGTTTGGAGTTGGTTTGGCTAGAATGGCCAGAACAATCCGTGAGCGTATGAACGTACGTGACAACGAAGACTTCAAACCAGTTGATTTGATCAACGCTCGTACGCTTTCTTCAGTAATCAACTCTTTCTTCGGTACCAACCAGCTTTCTCAGTTCATGGATCAAACCAATCCATTGGCAGAGTTGACGCACAAGCGTAGACTTTCTGCTTTGGGTCCAGGTGGTCTATCCAGAGAAAGAGCAGGTTTCGAGGTTCGTGACGTTCACTATACACACTATGGTCGTCTTTGTACTATCGAAACTCCGGAAGGTCCAAACATCGGTTTGATTTCTTCTCTTTGCGTTCACGCAAAAGTAAATTCCATGGGATTCCTTGAGACACCTTATAGAAAGGTGAAAGAAGGTAAAGTAGGAATGAAGCAGGAGGATATTGTATTCTTGACTGCAGAAGAAGAAGATGATCATAACATTGCTCAGGCAAATGCTCCTTTGGATGAAAAAGGAACTTTCGTAAATGAGCGAGTAAAAGCAAGATTTGAAGGTGACTTCCCAGTGTTGGAGCCTTCTGAAATCAGCTACATGGACGTTGCTCCAAACCAAATTGTATCTGTTGCGGCATCTTTGATTCCTTTCTTGGAGCATGATGATGCGAACCGTGCATTGATGGGATCCAACATGCAACGCCAGGCAGTTCCATTGTTGAAAGCTGAAGCACCTATCGTAGGTACAGGCTTAGAAGCAAAAGCTGCTATTGACTCCAGATCTTTGATTATTGCAGAGGCTGACGGTGTAGTTGATTATGTAGATGCTAAGAAAATCACCATAAAGTATGACTTGTCAGATGATGAGTTGTTGGTGAATTTCACAGATGAATACAAAACTTACGATCTGATTAAGTTCAGAAGAACCAACCAAGATACTACCATCAACTTGACTCCTTTAGTTTTGAAGGGGCAGAGAATTGAAAAAGGTCAGGTATTGGTGGAAGGTTACTCTACCAACAATGGTGAGTTGGCCTTGGGTAAAAACTTGAAAGTTGCCTACATGCCTTGGCAAGGATACAACTTCGAGGATGCGATTGTAATTTCTGAACGAGTAGTTCGTGAAGATATCTTTACTTCCATCCACGTTGAAGAATTCCAGCTAGAGGTAAGAGATACTAAGCGTGGAGAAGAGGAATTAACTTCTGAAATCCCTAACGTTTCTGAAGATGCAGTGAAGCATTTGGACGAAAACGGTATCATCGCAGTAGGTGCTGAAGTAAAAGAAGGAGATATCATTATTGGTAAGATTACTCCAAAAGGTGAAACTGATCCAACTCCTGAAGAGAAATTGCTAAGAGCAATCTTCGGTGATAAAGCTGGTGATGTGAAAGATGCTTCTTTGAAAGCTTCTCCATCCTTGAATGGTGTGGTAATCGAAACCAAATTGTTCTCCAGACCTAAGAAGGACAAAGACAATAGAGCAAAAGCTAAGGCAGAGGTTGAAAAACTGAAGGCCAAGTATTCCAAAGATCTTTTGGGCATCAGAGCCAGAATGATCAATAAGTTGGTAACTATATTGGATGGCAAGACTTCCTTGGGCGTGAAGCATAAGTTTGGTGATGAAATCATCTCCAAAGGAATGAAGTTCAACGCGAAGAACATTGAAAACAACTTATTCCCTGCTAAGAACCCTTACAGAGATGAGTCTAATTACAATGTTCCTGAAGAGGCGAATTTGATTTCTGATATCATCTTGGATGATTGGACTGATGATGCACACACTAACAATCTGATTGTTCAGCTAGTGAAAAACTACACTAACTCAAGAAATGAGATCAGTGGTAGATTCAAGAGAGAAAGATTCACTTTGGAAGTTGGAGACGAATTACCAGCAGGTATCGTTCAGCTTGCAAAGGTTTACATCGCTAAGAAGCGTAAGCTGAAAGTGGGTGATAAGATGGCTGGTCGTCACGGTAACAAAGGTATTGTTGCCAGAATCGTAAGAGACGAAGACATGCCTTTCTTGGAAGACGGAACTCCAATGGATATCGTTTTGAACCCACTGGGTGTACCTTCTCGAATGAACATCGGACAGATTTTCGAAACAGTATTGGCTTGGGCCGGACAAAAATTAGGTAAGAAATATGCTACTCCGATCTTCGATGGTGCTTCTATGGAGGAAGTATCCGCTGAACTCGAGGCTGCGGGAGTTCCTGCTTATGGACGTACTTATCTTTACGACGGTTTGTCGGGTGTAAGATTCGATCAGCCTGTGACTGTAGGTGTAGCTTACATGCTGAAGCTTGGTCACTTGGTAGATGATAAGATGCACGCAAGATCTATCGGACCTTACTCTTTGATTACTCAGCAGCCATTGGGTGGTAAAGCCCAGTTTGGTGGTCAGAGATTCGGAGAGATGGAGGTTTGGGCTCTTGAAGCATTCGGTGCATCTCACGTACTTCAGGAAATCCTGACAGTAAAATCTGATGACGTAATCGGTAGAGCAAAAGCTTACGAAGCAATTGTGAAGGGCGAAAACCTTCCTAAGCCTAACATCCCTGAATCATTCAACGTATTGGTTCATGAACTGAGAGGCTTGGCTCTTGAAATTACCTTAGATTAAATTGGCTCAATAGGGCAGGTCAAACTGCCCTTCATATATCTTTCAAAAAACTATGGCGTTCAGAAAAAACAAAAAACTAAACAATGACTTTTCGAGAGTCACCATCAGTTTGGCTTCCCCGGAATCTATTCTGGATAGTTCAAATGGAGAGGTGACCCAGCCAGAGACTATCAATTACAGAACTTACAAGCCAGAAATGGGTGGTTTGTTTTGTGAGAGAATCTTTGGTCCAGTGAAAGACTGGGAGTGTCATTGTGGTAAATATAAGCGCATCAGATATAAAGGCATCATCTGCGACCGTTGTGGGGTAGAGGTGACTGAAAAGAAAGTACGTCGTGAGCGAATGGGCCACATTGAGTTGGTGGTTCCAGTAGCACACATTTGGTACTTTAAATCTTTGCCTAACAAGATTGGTTACTTGTTGGGTCTTCCTACCAAAAAGTTGGATCAAATCGTTTATTATGAGCGATATGCAGTTGTTCAGCCAGGTATAAAAGCTGAAGATGGAATTCAATACCTAGACTTCTTAACTGAAGATGAGTATTTGGATATCATGGATAAGCTTCCTAAGGAAAATCATATGCTAGATGATGACGACCCAAATAAATTCATCGCCAAAATGGGTGCTGAAGCTTTGGAAATGTTGTTGGCTAGATTGGACTTGGATGATCTTTCTTATTCTCTTCGTCACCAAGCAGCTACAGATACCTCTCAGCAGCGTAAGGCAGAAGCCTTGAAGCGTTTGAAGGTAGTAGAAGCATTCCGTGATGCAAGAACAAGAATTGAAAACCGTCCTGAGTGGATGGTGGTAAGAATGGTTCCTGTTATTCCACCGGAATTACGTCCATTGGTGCCATTGGATGGTGGTAGATTCGCTACTTCTGACTTGAATGACTTGTACAGAAGAGTAATCATCAGAAACAACCGTCTGAAGAGATTGATAGACATCAAAGCTCCAGAAGTAATCTTGAGAAACGAAAAGCGTATGTTGCAGGAAGCTGTAGATTCTCTTTTCGATAACTCCAGAAAAGTAAATGCGGTAAGATCTGATGGAAACAGAGCATTGAAATCCCTTTCTGATATGTTGAAAGGTAAGCAAGGTCGTTTCCGTCAAAACTTGCTCGGTAAGCGTGTGGATTACTCCGGTCGTTCTGTGATCGTAGTAGGACCAGAATTGAAGCTTCACGAGTGCGGTCTTCCTAAAAATATGGCTGCTGAACTTTTCAAACCTTTTATCATCAGAAAATTGATCGAGAGAGGTATTGTGAAGACAGTAAAATCAGCCAAGAAAATTGTGGATCGTAAAGATCCAGTGGTTTGGGATATTTTGGAAAACGTATTGAAAGGACACCCTGTTCTTTTGAACCGTGCCCCAACTCTTCACAGATTGGGTATCCAGGCATTCCAGCCAAAATTGATCGAAGGAAAAGCGATTCAATTGCACCCATTAGTGTGTACAGCATTCAACGCTGACTTTGACGGTGACCAGATGGCGGTTCACGTACCACTTGGACATGAAGCTATTTTGGAAGCCTCTACATTGATGCTTTCTTCTCATAATATCCTAAACCCTGCCAACGGAGCGCCGATTACGGTTCCTTCTCAAGACATGGTATTGGGTCTATATTATGTGACTAAAGGCAAGAAGTCTACTCCAGAGGAGCCAGTTCCTGGTGAAGGAATGACTTTCTACAGTCAAGAGGAAGTTATTATTGCTTTGAATGAAGGACAGATTTCCAAGCATGCAAATATCAAATGTAAAGTTCCTGTAAGAGGTGAGGATGGCGAAATTACCAACCAAATCATTGAAACAGTTGCGGGTCGTTTGATTTTCAACCAGTTTGTTCCGGCTGAAGTAGGATATGTAAATGAGCTTTTGACTAAGAAAAAGCTTCAGCAGATTATTGCTCAAGTAGTGAAAGTTTGTGGTATTGCACGTACTGCTCAGTTCTTGGATGATATCAAGCACTTAGGATTCCAAATGGCTTACCAAGGTGGTTTGTCCATGGGTCTCAATGATGTAATCATTCCTGAAGAAAAAGAGCCAATGATCGCCAAAGCGAAAGAAGAGGTAGATCAGGTTTGGAACAACTACTTGATGGGTCTGATCACAGACAACGAAAGATATAACCAAGTAATTGATATTTGGACTCGAACCAACTCTCATTTGACTAATAATCTGATGAAGAAGATGGAGGAGGACAAGCAAGGATTCAATGCTATCTATATGATGATGCACTCTGGAGCTAGAGGTTCTAGGGAGCAAATTCGACAGTTGGGTGGTATGAGAGGTCTGATGGCTAAGCCTCAGAAAAACTTACAAGGTTCAGTAGGTGAAATCATTGAAAACCCAATCCTTTCCAACTTTAAAGAAGGTTTGGACGTACTTGAGTACTTCATCTCTACTCACGGTGCACGTAAGGGTCTTGCAGATACAGCTTTGAAAACTGCCGATGCGGGTTATTTGACTCGTCGTTTGGTTGACGTAGCTCAAGACATGATCGTCACTGAAGAAGATTGCGGTACTTTAAGAGGTTTGGTTGTTCAGCCATTGAAAGACAACGACGAAATCGTTGAGCCACTTTCTGAAAGAATCTTGGGTAGAGTATCAGTACATGATGTCTATGATCCACTAACGGATGAATTGATCGTTCCTGCAGGAGTTGAAATCGACGACGAAATTGCGAAGAGAGTAGATGAGTCAGCTGTTGAAGAAGTTGAGATAAGATCTGTCTTGACTTGCGAAACCAGAAGAGGTGTTTGTTCTAAATGCTACGGACGTAACTTGGCTACCGGTAATATGGTACAGGCAGGTGAGTCAGTAGGGGTTATTGCAGCGCAGTCTATCGGTGAGCCAGGCACACAGTTGACGCTAAGAACGTTCCACGTAGGGGGTACTGCTTCCAACATGGCTGTTGAGGCCAGCATCAATGCTAAATTTGAAGGTGTTGTAGAATTCGATGAGGAATTAAGACTGATCGAAACTACCAACAAAGACGGTGAACCTGTTACAGTAGTAATGGGAAGATCCGGAGAAATAAAAATCAATGATGTGAAATCCGGTAAGACTTTGGTTTCAAACCACGTGCCTTACGGAGCATTATTGAACGTGAAGGATGGTCAGAAAATCGCTAAAGGTGATTCTCTATGTACTTGGGATCCATACAACGCCGTAATTCTTTCTGAATTCGACGGTAAAGTAGACTTTGAGTCTATCGTAGAGGGTGTCACTTACAAAGAAGTTGCCGATGATCAGACTGGATTCCGTGAAAAAGTAATCATCGATACCAAAGACAGAACCAAGAACCCTGCAATTATTGTAGACTATGGAGAAGATTCCAAAGCATACAATATTCCGGTAGGAGCTCACTTGGCTGTTGAAATTGGAGATAAAGTAAAATCTGGACAGGTATTGGTAAAAATCCCAAGATCTGTAGGTAAGACAAGAGATATTACCGGTGGTCTTCCAAGAGTAACTGAATTGTTCGAGGCACGTAACCCATCCAATCCGGCTGTGGTTTCTGAAATCGACGGTGTAGTAACTTACGGTGGAATCAAGAGAGGTAACAGAGAAATTATCATCGAGTCTAAGGATGGGGTGATTAAGAAGTACATGGTATCTCTTTCCAAGCATATCTTGGTTCAGGAAAATGACTTCATCCGTGCGGGTGAGCCATTGTCAGATGGAGCAATTACTCCAAATGATATCCTATCCATTAAAGGACCAACTGCCGTTCAGGAGTATTTGGTAAATGAAATTCAGGAAGTTTACAGACTTCAGGGTGTGAAGATCAACGATAAGCATATTGAGGTGATTGTATCTCAGATGATGCAGAAAGTTGAAATTCTTGATGCTGGAGATACTGGATTCTTGCAAGGACAGGTAGTGGATAAGTGGGCTTTCCGTGAGGAAAATGACAATATCCTAGATAAGAAAGTGGTGATGGATGCTGGAGATTCTAGCACATTGAAGCCAGGTATGATTATTTCTTCAAGAAGACTGAGAGATGAAAACTCCAGCTTGAAGCGTAAAGACCTGAAATTGGTACAGGTGAGAGATGCTGAAACTGCGGTTTCTGCTCCTACACTTCAAGGTATCACAGCAGCTTCTTTGGGTACAGAATCATTTATTTCAGCAGCTTCCTTCCAGGAAACTACCAAAGTACTTTCTGAAGCAGCTATCAGAGGTAAGAGAGATGAGCTACTTGGATTGAAAGAAAACGTGATCGTAGGTCACCTAATTCCGGCCGGTACAGGTCAGAGAAGGTTGCAAAACTTGATCGTTGGATCTCAGGAAGAGTATGATAAGCTTTCTGAAAACATGGAAAAATCCACTCGCAGATCTAGCGAAGCGATTTTATAATACATAGTGAGTTTATAAATGAAAAGGCCTGTATGCGTACAGGCCTTTTTTAATCCCAACAAAATGAGTGACGAAAAAGGACAAAACAGACCAGATCAACAGATCAATGTAGAGCTTTCAGAAGAAGTTGCTGAAGGAGTATATTCTAATTTGGCTATGATTGCCCATTCCAATTCAGAGTTCGTGATTGACTTTATCCGTTTGATGCCGGGAGTACCCAAGGCGAAGGTGAAGTCAAGAATTATTGTGACTCCGGATCATGCCAAAAGATTATTGGCAGCATTGAAGGATAATATAGAAAAGTATGAGGCTGCATTTGGTAAAATCAACCAAAATGGAGGTGCTCCGGAGTTCCCGATCACCTTTGGCACGCCTGGGGAGGCATAACAAAAATATAACTGCTTAATTTTGTTTGTCTTATTACTTTTTCTACCTTTGCAGTCCAAAATTTAACAGTTTACAGGAAAACTAAATTTTATCAGTTAATGCCTACTATTCAACAGTTAGTAAGAAAAGGTAGAACAACGCTGGAAACCAAATCTAAATCAAGAGCTTTGGACGCTTGTCCTCAGCGAAGAGGGGTTTGTACCAGAGTGTACACTACTACCCCTAAAAAGCCTAACTCAGCTATGAGAAAGGTGGCAAGGGTGAGATTGACAAATGGAAAAGAAGTGAACGCTTACATTCCAGGTGAAGGTCACAATTTGCAAGAGCACTCAATCGTATTGATTAGAGGTGGTCGTGTGAAGGATCTACCAGGTGTAAGATATCACATCATCCGCGGTGCATTGGATACTGCAGGAGTAAAAGACCGTAAGCAAGGTCGCTCCAAGTACGGTGCTAAAAGACCTAAGGCTGCTGCAGCCAAAAAGTAATTTATTTAATGTTTAAGAAGAAATGAGAAAAGCGAAACCAAAGAAGAGATATATTCTTCCTGATCCAAAGTTCAATGATACCTTGGTTACCAAGTTTGTGAACTGTCTGATGGTAGATGGGAAGAAGAGTATTGCTTACAAGATTTTCTACGACGCAGTAGAAAAGGTAGAATCCAAAGTAGGTGAGAATGGTCTTGAAGTTTGGAAAAAAGCGCTTAACAATATTGCTCCATCCGTAGAGGTGAAGAGTCGTAGAGTTGGTGGTGCTACATTCCAAGTTCCAATGGAAGTCCGACCTGAAAGAAAGATGGCCCTTGGAATCAAGTGGATGATCAACTATGCTCGAAAAAGAGGTGAGAAAACCATGATGGATAGACTTGCTGGCGAAATCATCGCTGCTGCAAAAGGCGAAGGCGCTGCAGTAAAGAAGAAAGATGATACGCACAGAATGGCAGAAGCCAACAAAGCATTCTCTCACTTTAGATTTTAATTAGGATGGCGAAAAGAGATTTAAAATACACGAGAAATATCGGTATCGCCGCTCACATTGATGCCGGTAAAACGACCACCACAGAGCGAATCCTTTTTTACTCTGGAGTTTCCCACAAAATAGGTGAAGTACACGACGGTGCTGCTACCATGGACTGGATGGCTCAGGAGCAGGAAAGAGGTATCACTATTACTTCTGCTGCTACTACCGTTTTTTGGAACTACAGAGATCAGAAATATCAAATCAACATCATCGATACTCCGGGACACGTTGACTTTACCGTTGAGGTAAACCGTTCTCTTCGAGTATTAGATGGATTGGTTTTCCTGTTCAGTGCTGTGGACGGTGTTGAGCCACAGTCTGAGACCAACTGGCGTTTAGCTGATAATTATAAAGTAGCCCGAATCGGATTCGTTAATAAAATGGACCGTGCTGGAGCAAACTTCTTAGAGGTTTGTAAGCAAGTGAAGGAAATGCTAGGAAGCTATGCAGTTCCTTTGCAGTTGCCGATCGGTGCTGAAGATAGATTTAGAGGTGTTGTTGATTTGATTAACAACAGAGCTATTGTTTGGAACGAAGAGGATATGGGAATGACTTTCGAAGAAGTTCCTATTCCAGAAGACATGAAAGAAGAAGTTGAACAGTGGAGAGAGCATTTGCTTGAGGCTGTTGCTGACTACGATGAGTCTTTGATGGAAAAGTTCTTCGACGATCCAAACTCAATCACTGAAGAAGAAATCCTGAATGCTTTAAGACAAGCAACCATTGACATGAAAATTGTCCCTATGGTATGTGGATCTTCCTTCAAAAATAAAGGTGTTCAAACCATGTTGGACTTGGTGATGGAATTGCTTCCTTCTCCATTGGATAAAGACGATATCATTGCTCATGCTCTAGAAGATGAGGAGAAAGATGTAAGAATTTCTCCTGATGAGACTGAGCCTTTTGCAGGTCTTGCTTTCAAAATCGCTACAGATCCATTCGTAGGCCGTTTATGTTTCGTAAGAGCATATTCTGGGATTTTGAATTCCGGTTCTTATGTATTCAATAGCCGTTCTGGAAATAAAGAGCGTATCTCTAGAGTATTCCAGATGCATGCTAACAAGCAAAACCAAATCGATGCCCTAAGAGCAGGTGATATTGGTGCAGTGGTAGGTTTTAAAGATATCAAAACTGGAGATACACTTTGTGACGAAAAGCGTAAAGTTGTATTGGAGTCTATGATCTTCCCTGAGCCAGTTATCGGTTACGCAATCGAGCCTAAAACTCAGGCGGATGTTGATAAACTAGGTATGGCTATCGCCAAATTGGTAGAAGAAGATCCAACTCTTCAAGTAAACACTGACCACGAAACTGGCCAGACTATCTTGAGAGGTATGGGTGAACTTCACTTGGATATCATCATCGACCGATTGAAGCGTGAATTCAAAGTTGAAATTAACCAAGGTGCTCCTCAGGTTGCTTACAAAGAAGCTTTGTTTGGTTCAGTAGAACACAAAGAAGTTTACAAGAAGCAAACTGGTGGTAAAGGTAAATTTGCCGATATCGTATTCGAATTGGGTCCTAAAGATCCAGATGCGGAAACAGGAGAAATCAAGCCAGGATTGGATTTCGTAAACGGAATCGTGGGTGGTGTAATTCCAAAAGAATTTATTCCATCTATCCAGAAAGGATTTGCTGAAGCTATGAAGAATGGTCCTTTGGCAGGTTATCCTATCGAGTCTATGAAAGTTAGATTGTTCCACGGTTCTTTCCACGACGTCGATTCAGATGCACTTTCTTTTGAATTGGCTGCTAGAATCGGATTCAAAGAAGCTGCTAAAAAATGTAAGCCTCAGTTACTAGAGCCAATCATGTCAGTAGACGTGGTTACTCCAGATGAATACACTGGTCCTATCACCGGTGACTTGAACAGAAGAAGAGGTTTGATGAAAGGAATGGATACCAAAGGTACTTCTTCCGTAATCAAAGCATCTGTTCCTTTATCTGAACTGTTTGGTTACATCACCGATTTGAGAACCATCTCTTCCGGTAGAGCTACTGCTTCGTTGACATTCTCTCACTATGAGCCAGTGCCAAACAACATAGCGGAGACTGTAATTGCTAACGTAAAAGGTCAGAAAGCCTAATCAATATTTGCGATGAATCAGAAAATTAGAATAAAACTAAAATCATACGATCACAGCCTGGTGGACAAGTCATCAGAGAAGATCGTGAAAGCTGTAAAAGCTACTGGTGCTGTAGTAGTGGGACCTATCCCATTGCCAACCAAGAAAGAAAAGTTTACTGTGTTGAAATCCCCACACGTAAACAAGAAAGCAAGAGACCAGTATCAGCTTTGTACTTATAAGCGATTGGTAGATATCTACTCTAACTCTTCTAAAACTGTGGATGCTTTGATGAAAATCGAACTTCCGAGTGGAGTGGATGTAGAGATCAAGGTTTGATAAAACCTGAAAACTTAAACTCATCAGACCTGCATTTCGATGCAGGTCTTTTGTTTTTTTAAAAATCAACAATGATTCATTGGCCTTTGGGCTGCTCAAAGGGCGAATTCCAAATGAAATATTTTCTAAATGTTTGAAAATATAGGAGTTGGGGTTTGTTGCAGAATTTTATTTCAGTAACTTTGCAGTCCTTAAAAAGGGCCCAAGCGTATAAATGCTTGTGGATTATCAAATTATCTTATAAAAGATGTCTGGTATAATTGGAAAAAAAGTAGGAATGACTAGCATTTTTAGTGCCGATGGACGTAATGTCGCATGCACGCTAATAGAAGCTGGTCCTTGCGTAGTGACGCAAGTAAAAAACGTTGAAACAGACGGGTACAACGCAGTGCAGTTGGCCTACGGTGAGCGTAAGGAGAAAAACACTCCTAAGCCATTGATAGGTCACTTTAAAAAGGCAGGTACAACGCCGAAGCACAAAGTTGTTGAGTTCCGTGATTTCCGGGTCGAGTTTGAAGGCCAGGTAAATCTAGGGGCTACTGTGAAGGCCGGAGAGGTATTCGTAGAAGGTGACTTCATCGATGCTATCGGTACTTCTAAAGGTAAAGGCTTCCAGGGTGTAGTGAAGCGTCATGGTTTTGGTGGTGTGGGTGGACAAACTCACGGTCAGCACAACAGACAGAGACACCCAGGTTCCATTGGTGCTTGTTCTTGGCCATCCCGAGTATTCAAGGGTATGAGAATGGCTGGAAGAACCGGTGGTGACAGAGTGAAAGTATTGAACCTCAGAGTATTGAAAATTTACGCTGAGCAAAATCTCCTTCTGGTGTCCGGTTCAGTACCAGGTCCAAAAAATTCTTATGTAATTCTAGAGAAGTAAGCCATGGAATTAGCAGTAATTAATCAAAAAGGAGAAGACACCGGAAGAAAGGTGCAATTGTCTGACGAGATTTTCGCAATCGAGCCAAATGACAACGCGATCTATCTGGATGTAAAACAGTACCTGGCTAATCAGAGACAGGGAACTCATAAGTCTAAAGAAAGAAATGAAGTAGCAGGATCTACCAAAAAGATCAAAAAGCAAAAAGGTACCGGTGGTGCTAGAGCTGGATCTTTGAAATCCCCGCTTTTCAGAGGTGGAGGTAGAGTTTTTGGTCCTAAGCCAAGAGACTACTCTTTCAAATTGAATAAGAAAGTAAAACAACTAGCCAGAAAATCTGCTCTTTCCTACAAAGTGAAAGACAACAGCCTTTCAGTTTTGGAAAACATCTCTTTTGATGCTCCAAAAACTAAAAACTATCTGGCTTTGCTTAATGGATTGGCGCTATCCGATAAGAAGACGCTTTTGGTTCTCCCTGAAGATAACAAGAACGTTTACCTATCCAGCAGAAACCTTCCTAAGGCGAAAGTTGTGACTGTGAATGATGTAAATACTTACCAGCTTCTGAATGCTGATCACCTGGTGATCTGCGAAGACTCTGTAAGTAAATTGGAAACCATTTTATCGAAATAAGACAATGGATATTCTAAAGCAGCCTTTGATTACAGAAAAGATTTCTGCCATGAACGAAAAAGGCGTTTATGGATTCATTGTGGAAAAAACCGCAAAGAAACCAGAAATCAAGAATGCTGTAGAAAAAGCATACGGTGTGAAAGTGGTATCAGTAAGAACCATGAGATATGCTGCGAAGCATAAGACAAGATACACCAAGACAAGAATCGTATCAGGCTTCACCAACGCTTTCAAAAAAGCAATCGTGCAAGTAGCTGATGGAGAGGTAATTGATTTTTACGGAGAAATTTAATTGAATCAATATCATGGCAATTAAAAAATTGAAGCCTGTAACTCCAGGAACAAGATTTAGAGTAGCTCCAGCGTTTGACGAGATTACCAAGTCAACGCCGGAAAAATCTCTTCTTGCTCCTATCAAGAAGTCAGGCGGTAGAAATAATGAAGGCAAAATGACTGCCCGCTATATGGGTGGTGGTCATAAAAGAAGACTCAGAGTAGTTGACTTTAAAAGAAACAAGTTTGGTGTACCTGCTACCGTAAAGGCAATCGAGTACGATCCAAACAGAACAGCTCGTCTAGCCCTACTTTATTATGCTGACGGTGCTAAAGCCTACATTATCGCCCCGGAAGGTTTGCAAGTGGGACAAACAGTGATTTCCGGTGAGCAAGTTGCTCCTGAAGTGGGTAACGCAATGCACTTGATGAATATCCCAATGGGTACTATTGTACACTGCGTGGAATTGAAACCAGGTAAAGGTGCTGCAATGGTAAGAAGTGCTGGTGGTTATGCACAGATTGTTGCCCGTGAGGGTAAATATGTGACCATCAAGCTTCCATCCGGAGAGATGAGACTCGTTTTGGGTGTTTGTATGGCTACTGTAGGTACAGTTTCCAACGGAGACCACATGAACGTAGTATTGGGTAAAGCCGGTCGTAAAAGATGGTTAGGAGTAAGACCTCGAGTAAGAGGTGTAGCTATGAACCCAGTAGATCACCCAATGGGTGGTGGTGAAGGTAGATCTTCCGGAGGACATCCAAGATCCCGTAAGGGCTTGTTGTCTAAAGGTAAGAAAACCAGATCACCTAAGAAGTATTCAAACAAGTTCATCGTTAGCAAAAGATCTAAATAATTATGGCACGTTCATTAAAAAAAGGTCCTTATATCGAGCATCATCTAGTGAAAAAAGTGGATGCTATGAACGAGTCCGGAAAGAAATCCGTCATCAAGACTTGGTCAAGAAGATCCATGATTTCTCCAGATTTCGTAGGACATACCTTCGCTGTTCATAACGGAAATAAATTCATCCCGGTATTTGTAACAGACAATATGGTAGGTCACAAGCTAGGTGAATTTGCTCCTACCAGAAATTTCAGAGGCCACATTGCCAAAAAAGATAAAGGAAAGAGATAATCATGGAAGCAATAGCAAGATTAAATAATGTTCCTACTTCCCCACGCAAAATGCGTTTGGTGGCTGACTTGGTCAGAGGCAAAAGAGTGGGATTGGCGCTCAGCATTTTGAAGTTTACTCCAAATCATGGAGCCATTAAATTGGAAAAACTTCTTCTTTCTGCAGTGGCAAACTGGCAGGCAAAAAATCCTGATGCAAAGCTTGAAGAAGCTGATCTATATGTGAAAAGCATCATGGTGGATGAAGGTAGATCTCTTAAGAGATTGAGACCTGCTCCTCAGGGTCGTGGTCACAGAATCCGCAAAAGATCCAATCATGTAACCCTAGTAATTGATGCTTTCAATGCTGAGGATGTTACCGCTGATGTAGTAGAAACAAACGAAAAGGCAAATTAAGAACAGACTATGGGACAAAAGATTAACCCAATAGGATTTAGACTTGGTGTAGTCAAAGGCTGGGATTCCAACTGGTATGGTGGGAAAGACTTTGCCGAAAAACTATACGAAGATCAGCAAATCCGTAAGTACGTCCTTGCCAGAATTCCTAAGGGTGGGATTGCTAAGGTGATCATTGAGCGTACGCTTAAGAGAATCACACTTACCATTCATACCGCTCGACCAGGTGTAGTTATTGGTAAAGGTGGAGCCGAAGTAGATAAGCTAAAAGAAGAGCTTAAAAAGATCACCAACAAAGACATTCAAATCAACATCTTTGAAATTAAGAGACCTGAATTGGATGCCAAGTTAGTAGGTGAGTCTATCGCTCAGCAGCTTCAGGCTAGAATTTCCTTCAGAAGAGCAATGAAACAAGCCATTGCAGCATCCATGAGAGTGGGAGCAGAAGGAATCAAAGTAAAACTTTCTGGTCGTTTAGGTGGTGCCGAAATGGCCCGTTCTGAAATGTACAAAGAGGGTCGTATTCCTCTACACACATTGAGAGCCGACATCGATTACGCTATTTCCGAAGCATTGACTGTTTACGGTATTATCGGTATCAAAGTATGGATCTTCAAAGGTGAAGTGTACGGTAAAAGAGACTTGTCTCCTAATCAAGGTGCAGCTAATGAGCCAAAAGGCCCAAGAAATGCTGGTCCTAAGAGAGACGGAGGTCCTAGACGCAGAAAAAGAAATAACTAATTTTCACCGATAAGTGAGAAATCATGTTACAGCCGAAAAGAACTAAATATAGAAAAATGCAAAAGGGCCGTGTCAAAGGCATTGCACAAAGAGGGCATACGCTCGCTTTTGGCAACTTTGGCATCAAGTCCCTGGAAGCAGGATGGATCACCTCTCGTCAGATCGAGGCAGCTCGTATCGCAATGACAAGAGCAATGAAAAGAGAAGGTCAGGTTTGGATCAGAATTTTCCCTGACAAACCTATCACTAAGAAGCCTGCTGAAGTACGTATGGGTAAAGGTAAAGGTGCCCCTGAATATTGGGTAGCAGTTATCAAGCCTGGAACCATCCTCTTCGAAGCTACTGGTGTACCTTTGGAAACTGCTAAAGAAGCCTTGAGATTGGCTCAGCAAAAACTTCCTGTAAGCACCAAATTTGTTGTTCGTAGAGACTACGCAGAATAATTAGGAACTATGAAAAATACAGAGATCCAATCACTTTCCGCAAGTGAAATCGCTGAGAAAATCAGCGCCGAGAAAACGAATCTGAGCAAACTTCAATTTGCTCACTCAATTTCTCCCATCGAGAATCCTAACAGAATACGCGAAACCAAGCGTCTAATCGCAAGATTGAAGACTGCATTGGCTGGCAAATAATAGCTAACAGAAAATAAAATGGCTACGATCGAAAGAAATCTTCGAAAAGAAAGAATTGGTAAAGTCGTAAGCAACAAGATGGATAAGTCCATTACTGTAGCCGTGGAAAGAAGAGTTAAACACGGTATGTACGGTAAGTTCGTTGCAAAGACTACCAAATTTATGGCTCATGACGAGAAAAACGAGTGTAACCTAGGTGACATCGTGAAAATAAGTGAAACTCGTCCGCTGAGTAAGAACAAGCGTTGGAGATTAGTTGAAATTATTGAAAGGGCTAAGTAATCATGATACAGCAAGAATCCAGACTAAGTGTGGCGGACAACTCCGGTGCCAAAGAGGTATTGGTCATCCGCGTATTGGGAGGAACTAAAAAACGATATGCTTCTATCGGTGATAAAGTAGTCGTGACTGTAAAGTCTGCCCTTTCCTCCAGCAACATGAAAAAAGGTACCGTTTCAAGAGCGGTTATCGTACGTACCAAGAAAGAAATAAGACGTAAAGACGGTTCTTATATTCGTTTCGAGGACAACGCTGCTGTATTGTTGAACAACAACGATGAACCTAGAGGTACTCGTATTTTCGGCCCTGTGGCTAGAGAATTGAGAGAGAAGCAGTTTATGAAAATCGTTTCTTTGGCCCCTGAAGTATTGTAATCATGGAAAGAAAATTCAACAAGCAGTCTAAACTGCACATCAAAACCGGAGACACTGTGAAAGTGATCGCAGGTGATGACAAAGGTAAAACAGGGAAAGTTCTTTCTGTTGATACTGCTAAAAGCAGAGCTTATGTAGAAGGTATCAATATCGTGACTAAACACGTGAAGCCTACTGCTGCTAAGCCTCAAGGTGGTATCGAGAAGAAAGAAGCTTCTGTACATATCAGTAACCTGATGCTTGTAGATCCGAAGACTGGCGAAGCTACCAGAACTGGACGCAAGGCAGGCGAAAATGGTAAATTAGTAAGATACTCTAAGAAAACAGGGGAGGTGATCAATGGCTAATCCTAGAATGAAGCAAAAGTATGTGAACGATATCGTTCCTGCTTTGAAAGAAAAATTCCAGTATTCATCTGTAATGCAGGTTCCTAAATTGAGCAAAATTGTGCTTAACAAAGGTATCGGTGCTGCAGTAGCTGATAAGAAATTGGTTGACCAAGGCGTGGAAGAACTTTCTTTGATCACAGGTCAGAGAGCAGTATCTACCAAAGCTAAAACTTCTGTTTCTAACTTTAAGCTAAGAGAAGGCATGCCTATCGGTGCTAAAGTTACTTTGAGAGGAGAGAAAATGTATGAATTCCTTGATAGATTGATGACCGTGGCACTTCCACGTGTTCGTGACTTCAAAGGAATTTCTGACAAAGGATTTGATGGTAGAGGTAACTACACCTTAGGTGTAACCGAACAAATCATCTTCCCAGAAATCTCTATCGAAAAAGTAAATAGAATTTCCGGTATGGATATCACATTTGTGACTACCGCAAATACTGACGAAGAAAGCTTAGCATTATTGAAGGCTTTCGGTATGCCGTTCGTTAATAAAAATAAAGAAGAATAATCATGGCAAGAGAGTCAATCAAAGCTCGTGAGAGAAAAAGAGAACGTCTGGTAGCCAAGTATGCCAAGAAGAGAGCTGAGCTGAAAGCAGCTGGCGATTATGAGGCACTTGATAAATTGCCAAAGAACGCTTCTCCGGTTAGACTACACAACAGATGTAAGTTGACCGGTCGTCCAAAAGGCTACATGAGAAAGTTTGGTATCAACAGGGTAACCTTCCGTGAAATGGCCTCAGCAGGCAAGATCCCGGGAGTGACTAAGTCCAGCTGGTAAAATAACGACAGTAGTTTTTATTTAAAAAATCAATTCGTAACTTTGCACGCCCAAAACGGGTGGAGCTAGACTATATAATACCATGACTGATCCAATAGCCGATTATCTGACTAGATTGAGAAATGCCATTAAGGCTTCTCACAGAATCGTTGAGATACCTGCTTCTAATATCAAGAAGGAGATCACTAAAGTATTGCATGACAAAGGGTATATCCAAAACTATAAGTTTGAGGATAACGGACCTCAAGGCACAATCAAAATTGCCTTGAAATACAATCCAACTACCAAGAAAAATGCAATCGTGAGCCTGAAGAGAGTTAGTACGCCAGGTTTAAGAAAGTATGTAAAACATGACGAGCTACCAAGAGTCATCAATGGACTTGGTATTGCAGTTATTTCGACCTCTAAAGGGGTAATGACAGACAAAGAAGCCCGCACCGAAGGTATCGGGGGCGAAGTACTTTGCTACGTATATTAATTTACTATCATGTCAAGAATAGGTAAAAAACCAATAAATCTACCCAGCGGTGTTACTGTAGACGTGGCTACAAAAGGTGTAGTTACTGTTAAAGGTCCAAAGGGTACACTGACTCAGGATGTGAATCCTGATATTCAGGTGACAGTGGAAAACAACCAAGTTGTTGTTTCCAGACCTACTGACTCTAAAAGACATAAGTCTATGCACGGTCTTTACAGATCTTTGATCAACAATATGGTGATCGGAGTTTCTGAAGGATTCAAGAAAGACTTGGAACTTGTAGGTGTAGGTTATAAGGCAACCAACCAAGGTCAAGTATTAGAATTGAACTTGGGATATTCTCACAACATCTTCTTTGCACTTCCTGAAAGTGTATCTGTGAAGACTGAGACTCCGAAAGGTAAAAATCCAATCATCTCTTTGGAAGCAATTGACAAAGAACTGATCGGACAAGTAGCGGCAAAAATTAGATCTCTTCGTAAGATCGAGCCTTACAAAGGCAAAGGTGTGCGCTTCGTTGGTGAACAAATTAGACGTAAGGCTGGTAAAACTGCCGGTAAAAAATAATAGGTTATGGCATTTAATAAGAATTCCAGAAGACTTAGAATCAAGCAGGGTATCCGCAGAAAGATCTCTGGTACCGATTCCAGACCACGTTTATCAGTATTCAAAAGTAATACTGGTATCTACGCGCAATTGGTGGATGACCTTCAGGGTCGTACTTTGGCTCAGGCTTCCTCTAAGGAGTTGGGCGCTAAAGAAAACACCAATGTATCAATCGCTTCGGAGGTTGGTAAAAAACTCGCTGAGAGAGCCGTTGCTAATGGTGTTAGCGAAGTAGTATTTGACAGAAATGGCTACTTGTATCACGGAAAAGTGAAAGCTTTGGCAGATGGTGCCAGAGAGGGAGGCCTTAAATTTTAATTATTATGTCTCAACTGAAAAAGAAGCCCATTAGGGCCACAGATACAGATTTAAAAGAAAAAGTAGTAGCGATCAACCGAGTAGCCAAAGTGGTAAAAGGTGGTAGAAGATTCTCTTTTTCTGCAATCGTAGTAGTCGGAGATGGCAATGGTGTTGTAGGTTATGGTTTGGGTAAAGCCAACGAAGTAACTGATGCAATCACTAAAGGCATCGAGGACGCAAAGAAAAACTTGGTAAAAGTACCGGTTTTGAAGGGTACTATTCCGCATGAGCAGATTGGTAAGTTTGGTGGAGGTTTTGTCCTTATCAAACCAGCTGCTGCAGGTACTGGTGTAATCGCCGGTGGTGCGATGCGTGCCGTATTGGAATCTGCAGGTGTAACTGACGTATTGGCTAAGTCCAAAGGTTCTTCCAACCCACACAACGTGGTGAAAGCAACCATCGATGCGTTGATGCAACTGAGAGATGCTATCTCTGTGTCACAACAGAGAGGTGTGAAAATGTCTAAAGTTTTTAATGGATAATCATCATGGCTAAGATCAAAATCACACAAACGAAATCTGTTATTGACAGACCAAAAGATCAAAAAGCTACCATTACTGCTTTAGGTCTAGGCAAAATCAACAAATCTGTTGAAGTAGAAAATACTCCACAGATTGCCGGTATGGTCAAGAAAGTTAATCACCTTGTAAAAGTGGAGGAAGCTTAATTATGAAACTGCATACATTACAACCAGCCGAAGGATCAACCAAAAATCGTAAGAGAATTGGTAGAGGTACTGGATCCGGTAGAGGGGGAACTTCTACAAGAGGTCATAAAGGTGCAAAATCAAGATCCGGTTATAAGACTAAATTAGGCTTTGAAGGCGGTCAAATGCCACTTCAAAGAAGAGTTCCTAAATTTGGTTTCAAAAGCTTGAACAGAGTTGAGTTCAAACCGGTAAATTTGGATACCTTGCAAAGCCTTGCAACGACCTACAATCTTGAATCAATCGATATGGATACAATGGTGTCTCACGGCATCGCTTCCAAAAACGACAAAATCAAGATTTTGGGCGGAGGTGAATTGAGTTCCAAAGTATCAGTAACTGCTCATAGCTTCTCTTCCAGCGCTGTAGCTGCCATTGAAAAAGCGGGTGGTTCAGTAAACAAGATTTAATTAAATGAAAAAGTTTATTTCGACAGTTAAGAACATTTTCTCTATCGAAGACCTACGAGTGAGAATCTTGAATACGATCGGTTTTCTGATCATTTTCAGATTGGGTTCTTTTATCGTACTTCCTGGAGTTGATCCTTCCAAATTAGGAGGACCTCAAGAAGGGATATTTGGTCTGATAGATACATTCCTGGGTGGTGCGTTTAGTAATGCCTCCATCTTTGGACTGGGTATTATGCCTTACATTTCTGCTTCCATCGTGTTGCAGCTGTTGACTGTCGGAGTACCCTACTTTCAAAAAATGCAAAAAGAGGGTGAATCTGGAAGAAAAAGAATCAATCAGATCACTCGAGTTCTCACCATACTGATTACAATCGCCCAAGGTATAGGCTACGTTACAGCCACTATATTGCCTACCGGCGCAGTGATGGTAAGTACTTCCCTGTTCATGTTTAGCTCTCTTGTGTTACTTTCCGCTGGAACTATGTTCTGTATGTGGTTAGGTGAAAAAATCACAGAGAAAGGTATCGGAAACGGTATCTCAATGTTGATCATGATTGGTATTATTTCTCGATTCCCTGGAGCATTAATTGCTGAAGGTGTAGAGAAAGGATCTTCAGGTCTTTTGCTTTTATTAATTGAGGCGGGTGTTTTATTCTTCGTAGTAGTTGGGGTGATCGCCTTGACAGAAGCTACAAGAAGAATTCCGGTTCAATATGCCAAGCAAGTTGTTGGCGGCAAGGTTTATGGAGGACAGCGTCAATACATTCCAATTAAAGTGAATGCATCTGGTGTAATGCCTATCATCTTTGCTCAGTCTTTGATGTTTGTTCCAGCTTTGATTGCTCAAATCTGGGCAGGAGAAAGTGATATAGCTAACTATATCGGAACTACCTTCTCTGACTTCACTTCTTGGCAGTATAACTTGCTCTTTGCAGTATTGATCATTGTATTCACTTTCTTCTACACTGCCATCACGGTTAATCCTGAGCAGATAGCAGAAGATATGAAGAGAAATGGTGGGTTTGTACCGGGCATTAAGCCTGGAGCTCCTACCTCTGAGTTTATAGATGGAATCATTTCCAAAATCACATTGCCAGGTTCTATCCTTTTGGCAGCTGTTGCGATTCTTCCTGCTTTGGCTATAATTGCTGGAGTTGGTGGAGAGTTTGCTCAGTTCTATGGAGGTACTTCCTTGCTGATTATGGTAGGTGTTATCATGGATACACTTCGTCAGATTGAAAGTTATCTATTGATGAGACATTACGAGGGAATGATGAAGTCTGGTAATATGAAGAATAATCCTTCTAATTACCAAGTAGCTTAAGATGATTCATTACAAGACCTCAGAGGAGGTTCAAAAGATTAAAGAAAGTGCAGATATTTTGGCGAAAGCTCACGGGGAAGTAGCCAAACATATCAAGGTAGGGGAAAAGACCTCTCACCTAGATAAAATTGCTGAGGAGTTTATTCGGGATCACGGTGCAGTTCCTTCATTTAAGGGCTACAACGGTTTTCCCGCGTCACTCTGTATTTCTGTGAACGAAGTTGTTGTTCACGGTTTTCCCAGCGAATATGAATTGAAAGATGGCGATATAATCTCAGTAGATTGTGGAGTCTTTCACCAAGGTTTTCATAGCGATTCCGCTTATACTTACCCTGTCGGTGAAGTTTCCACTCCTGTTCTGAATTTACTTAGAGCCACTAAAGATTCACTTTATTTGGGAATCGAACAGGCAATTTTTGGTAACCGTATTGGGGATATTGGCAATGCCATTCAAAAATTTGTTGAAGCCAAAGGCTATACAGTTGTAAGAGAGCTTGTAGGTCATGGACTTGGTAAAAATTTGCATGAGGCACCAGAAGTACCCAATTATGGTAAAAGGGGGAGCGGTCCTCTGTTAAAAGCAGGGATGGTAATTGCGATTGAGCCCATGGTAAATCTTGGATCTAGAAATATTGTCCAAGAGGCTGATGGATGGACAATCCGGACTTCGGATAGAAAACCATCTGCACATTATGAGCATACAGTAGCGATTTTCGAAGATAGAACTGAGGTCTTAACGACCCATAAATACATAGAAGAGAATTTTAAATTCTAATATGGCAAAACAGACATCAATAGAGCAAGACGGAACAATCATCGAAGCTTTATCCAATGCAATGTTCAAAGTCGAGTTGGAAAACGGCCACCAGTTGATTGCGCATATTTCCGGCAAGATGAGGATGAATTACATTAAAATCCTACCTGGAGATCGTGTCAAATTAGAACTTTCTCCATATGATTTATCTAAAGGTAGAATAGTATATCGATATAAATAAACTGATATGAAATCGAGCAAGTCGGATTTTCCTTATTAAAGATGATCCACTGACCAGCGAGATATCATATGGCCGACAATAAAATTATACTCATATGAAAGTTAAAGCATCTATCAAAAAGAGAAGCGTTGACTGTAAGTTGATCCGAAGAAATGGGAAACTTTATGTCATCAATAAGAAGAATCCTAAGTTTAAACAAAGACAAGGTTAATCATGGCTAGAATTGCAGGTGTAGATATACCAGACAATAAGCGCGGGGAAGTAGGTCTTACCTACATCTTCGGAATCGGAAGAAGCTCCGCCAGAGCTATCCTGAGCAAAGCCGGTATCTCTTTCGACAAGAAAGCAGGTGAGTGGAATGATGACGAATCTACCGCTATCCGTAATATTATTGCCGAAGAATTCAGAACCGAAGGTGTTTTGAAATCAGAGATCCAATTGAACATCAAGCGACTAATGGATATTGGTTGTTATAGAGGTTTGAGACACAGAAAAGGACTTCCGGTGCGTGGTCAAAAGACTAAAAACAACGCCAGAACAAGGAAGGGTAAGAGAAAGACTGTTGCTAACAAGAAGAAGGCAACTAAATAAAACCTGATTTAGATTATGGCTCAGAAAAGAAACGATAAAGCAAAAGGTAAAAAAAGAGTAGTAAAGGTAGAAGCTGTAGGTCAGGCGCACATCAAAGCCTCCTTCAACAATATCATCATCTCTATTACCAATAATGCAGGACAAGTAATCTCTTGGGCTTCTGCCGGTAAAATGGGTTTCAGAGGTTCTAAGAAAAATACTCCTTACGCTGCGCAAATGGCCGCTCAAAACTGCGGTCAGGTTGCTTACGACTTAGGTTTGAGAAAAATCGAAGTATTCGTAAAAGGTCCAGGTGCTGGTCGTGAATCCGCGATCAGAACATTGCAAAATGTAGGTTTGGATGTGACTACTATCATCGATGTGACTCCAATGCCACACAATGGATGTCGTCCACCTAAGCGTAGAAGAGTTTAATTATAAAATTGTAAGAAATGGCTAGATATACAGGTCCTAAAGCAAAGATCGCCCGAAAGTTTGGCGAGCCTATCGAAGGGCATAGCAAAGCGCTTCAAAAGAAAAACTATCCTCCAGGACAACATGGTCGTGGAAGAAGAAAGAAGCAGTCAGAATATGCTATCCAGCTTGCTGAAAAGCAAAAAGCAAAATACATCTACGGTGTATTGGAAAGACAGTTCGCTAAAATGTTTGATATCGCTTCTAGAAAGCAGGGTATCACAGGTGAAAACTTGCTTCAGCTTTTGGAAGCTAGATTGGATAACACCGTTTATAGAATGGGAATCTCCCCAACTAGAAGAGGTGCAAGACAATTGGTTTCTCACAAGCATATTCTAGTAAACGGTGAAGTAGTGAACATTCCTTCTTACTCATTGAAGCCAGGAGATGTGGTTTCTGTAAGAGAACGTTCCAAGTCTTTGGAGGCTATTACCAATAGCTTAGCTGGTAGAGGTGCAAACAAGTATTCCTGGTTAGAGTGGGATAGCGCTTCTTTGTCCGGCAAATTCGTCAGTGTGCCTTCTAGAGATGATATTCCAGAAAATATCAAGGAGCAGCTCATCGTCGAACTTTACTCTAAGTAATATTTACTATTTTCAGCTTTTAAAAAAAGAACAAGATATATGTCCATACTAGCATTTCAAATGCCCGAAAAAGTGGTAATGGAAAAAGCCGATGACTTCCATGGCTTGTTTACTTTCAAACCACTGGAAAAAGGCTATGGAGTTACCATCGGTAACGCCCTAAGAAGAATTTTGCTTTCTTCGTTGGAGGGTTATGCCATCACTTCCATCAAGATTCCTGGAGTGGTGCATGAGTTTTCCACCATCGATGGTGTAGTGGAGGATGTGACCGACATTATTTTGAACCTGAAGCAGGTACGTTTCAAGAAAGTGCATGAAGCATTTGACGGAAAAATCACTGTGGAAGTAAAAAATCAGTCTGTCTTCACTGCAGGGGACATTGCGAAGTTCACTTCTTCCTTCGAGGTATTGAATCCGGATTTGGTTATTTGCCACATCGATGAGTCCAAAACTTTCGAGATCGAATTGAATGTCGAAAAAGGAAGAGGCTACTTACCAGCTGAAGAATCCAAACCAAAAGAGCAGGTATTTGGGCAAATTGCCATCGACGCCATCTTTACACCAATCAAAAATGTAAAGTACAGTGTAGAAAATACCCGTGTGGAGCAAAAGACTGACTTCGAAAAATTGATCCTTGAAGTTTCAACTGATGGTTCTATCCATCCTGAGAAAGCACTTCAGGAATCTGCTAAAATTTTGATTCAGCACTTTATGCTATTCTCTGATCAGACTATGGTTCTTGACTCTACTGGAGTTGCGGAGCCAGAGCCAATCGATGAAGAGTTCCTTCACATGAGAAAGCTTTTGAAGACTTCTCTAAGCGATCTTGATCTTTCTGTTCGTGCTTTCAACTGTTTGAAAGCTGCTGACGTGAAGACCTTGGGAGATCTTGCCAAGTTAGAAATTTCTGATATGATGAAATTCAGAAACTTCGGTAAGAAGTCTCTTGCTGAATTGGAGCAGTTGATTCAGGAAAAAGGCTTGACCTTTGGAATGGATATTTCAAAGTATAAACTTGATGAAGAATAAATAAAATGAGACACGGTAAGAAATTTAACCACCTTGGAAGGAAGGCTGCTCACAGGAAATCAATGCTTTCCAACATGGCAACTTCGCTGATTCTTCACAAGCGTATCTCAACCACGCTTGCCAAGGCAAAAGAATTGAAGAAATATGTGGAGCCTTTGATCACTAGAGCAAAGGAAGACACCACTCACAACAGACGTATGGCTTTCTCTTACTTGAAAAACAAAGAAGCTATCATTGCTTTGTTTGGTGAAGTAATCGCGAAAGTTGGTACTCGTCCAGGAGGATACACTCGTATCATCAAAACTGGTTTCAGATTGGGTGATAACGCTGAAATGTGTATCATCGAATTGGTTGACTTCAACGAATTGATGTTGAAAGATGCGAAGCCTGCTAAGAAAACTACAAGAAGATCTAGAAGAGGTTCTAGCAAGCCTGCTGAAACTACTGCTGCTGCACCTGCTGCTGAAGCAAAAACTGAAGAGCCTAAGGCTCCAGAAGCTTCTGCTGATTCAACTGATGCTGACACAGAAGAAAAGTAAATTGATATTCAATTTAAAATATAGAAAGGATTGGACTCTCGTTCAATCCTTTTTTTATACCCATACATTCCTCCTCCTTGCAAGAAATCTTTAACTTTGGGCAACTTTCTCAAACATGATTAAACATAAAGCAACCTTACTTCTAGCTGACGGAACCGTTTTCCACGGTTCATTGATTGGAAACCCCGGTACCAATGGGGGTGAGATTTGTTTCAATACCGGTATGACTGGCTATCAAGAGATCTATACAGATCCTTCTTATACAGGTCAGGTTATTGTCACTACCACTTCACACATTGGGAATTATGGTGTACATAATGAAGAAGTAGAGTCTGATCATCCTACTATTGGCGGTATCGTTGTCAATAGTTTCTCAGAAGTTTATTCCAGACTGGATGGACATGGTTCTCTTCAGGATTATTTGGTGAAGTATAAAATCACCGGAATAGCAGATATTGATACCCGAAAGTTGGTGAGACATATCCGCTCCCAAGGAGCTATGAATGCAATCATCAGTTCTGAATTTGAAGGCAATTTGGAAGGTCTTAAAGCTGAGCTTGAGAAGTTACCGGACATGAACGGCCTGGAACTTTCTTCTCAAGTTTGTACTCAAGAGCCTTATTATTATGGAGATGAAAATGCTTCAATCAAAGTTGCCTGTATGGATTTCGGGATTAAGAAAAATATCCTGAGAAACTTAGCCTCACGCGGAGTTTATTGTAAAGTATATCCAGCTAAAACAAAATTGGCGGAAATGGAAGAGTGGCAGCCTAATGCCTATTTCTTATCCAATGGTCCCGGCGATCCAGCTGTGATGGATTATGCAGTGGAAACTGTAAAGGATATTCTAAATACAGGAAAACCTGTTTTTGGAATTTGTCTCGGACACCAATTATTAGCAGAGTCAGTAGGTATTTCAACTTACAAGATGCATCATGGGCATAGAGGAATCAACCATCCTATCAAAAATATGGTGACAGGTAAAAGTGAAATTACCTCTCAAAATCACGGCTTTAATATCGTAAGAGAAGATACTGAAAAGCATCCTGAGGTTGAGATTACCCATGTTCATCTGAATGACAATACAGTGGCGGGCATCAAGCTGAAAAATAAACCGGCGTTTTCTGTGCAGTATCACCCGGAGTCTTCTCCTGGACCGCACGATTCCCGATATCTTTTTGATGACTTTATCGCCTTAATCAATCAAAATTAAATCTTATAAACCTTTTAGACTATGACGTTGATTCAATCAATTCATGCAAGACAAATCCTCGATTCACGAGGTAATCCAACCGTAGAAGTGGATGTGGTAACAGAAAATGGGGCATTTGGCCGAGCGGCTGTTCCTAGTGGTGCATCTACAGGAGTCAACGAGGCTGTAGAGCTTCGTGACGGTGATAAGAGTGTATATTTAGGAAAAGGCGTATTGAAAGCCGTTTCCAATGTGAATGATATCATTGCCCCGGAATTGGTAGGAATGGAAGTTTTTGAGCAAAACATGATTGACCAGATCATGATTGACTTGGATGGAACTTCCACTAAAAGCCGCTTGGGAGCCAATGCAATACTTGGCGTTTCTTTGGCAGTTGCCAAAGCAGCAGCAATGGAAGCAGGCCAGCCATTATATCGCTATATCGGCGGTGTAAATGCTAATACGCTTCCTGTACCAATGATGAATATCATCAATGGTGGATCTCACTCTGATGCACCTATCGCATTCCAGGAGTTTATGATTCGTCCTGTTGGAGCTCCTAGCTTCTCAGAGGCAATCCGTATGGGAGCTGAAATTTTCCATAATTTGAAGAAAATCCTTCATGATAAAGGTTTGAGTACCGCAGTAGGAGACGAAGGTGGATTTGCTCCAAACTTCTCCGGCGGAACAGAGGAAGCTTTGGGTTGTATTTTAGATGCAATCGAAAAGGCTGGTTATAAAGCTGGTGACGATGTGACTATTGCTTTGGACTGTGCTGCATCTGAGTTTTTCAAGGATGGAAATTATGATTACAAGAAGTTTGAAGGTGATACAGGCGTAATCAGAAGCAGAGAAGAGCAAGTAAACTATCTAGCTTCTCTCACTGAGAAATATCCAATCGATTCTATCGAAGACGGATGTGCTGAAGAAGACTGGGAAGGTTGGGCTATGTTGACCGCTAAAATCGGAGACAAAGTACAGCTGGTAGGGGATGACTTGTTTGTAACAAACGTAAAGTTCCTACAAAGAGGTATCCAAGAAAAATCGGCTAATTCCATCTTGATTAAAGTAAATCAAATCGGAACATTGACTGAGACCTTAAATGCAATCAGTATGGCACATAAGGCTGGATTTACAGCTGTAATGTCTCACAGATCCGGAGAAACAGAAGATTCAACCATCGCTGATTTGGCTGTGGCAGTTAACTGTGGTCAAATCAAAACTGGATCTGCTTCTAGATCTGATAGAATGGCTAAATACAATCAGTTGCTTAGAATTGAGGAGCAGCTTGGCGATGCGGCAGTTTTCAAAGGAAGATTGAAGTAAGTCTTACTAGCTCATAAAACTTTTAAAATCCTCTGTCACAAAGACAGGGGATTTTTTGTTTAAAAAAGAAGTGGTTTGAATAATAAGAGTCAATTTCTTCTTTGATATTATTTTTTTCACCACATAGGCACAAAGCGAACATAGTCTTGGCAGCCTTCTATCAGATTTCTTACTTAAGATTTCTGCCTTTTTGAGACTGCTTCACCCGACCCAAGTCTTACTCCTTAATAGTGACAGTCGAAAACAAGAAGCTGATTGTCATAACAAAAAAACATGACGGGTTCGCAGTGACGACACTGCTTACTGATACCTGTCTACTACTTACTCCCCCAGCTCCCTGTCTGCTTTTCAGATTTTTCACTTTAGACTTCAGCGTTTCCCAAACTGCTAACTTTATCTTGCGGGAGTTTTAATCTTTGCGTCGCTGCCTCGCTGTGAGCATTTTTTACTTTTAGAGATAGCACAATTCATAATAATCCTCCACTCGCTTCATTTTCGCATCATTTTTGTAATTTAACTTTCTATTCTGTGTATACTATGAAGAAGCTTCTCAAACTAGGTGGTAATTTTTATGGATTGGCAACTCTTTGTTTCCTGTCTTGGATGATTTTTATTGACTCCAATAACTTGGTAAACCAGTTTAAACTAAGTCAAAAACTGAATCAACTGGAGGATCAAAAGGAATATTATCAAGAGCGAAAAGTGAAAATTAAGTCTGAAAGAGAAGAATTAATGAGTAATCCCGAACTCTTAGAGAAGTTTGCCCGTGAAAAATACCTGATGAAGAAGCCAAGCGAAGATCTCTATGTTATTGTCAAAAAATAAACTTCTCACGCTCACTTTTATTTTATTCTTTGGTCTGTTTTTTCAAGTGCAGGCCCAAAGAGAAATTTATTCAGATTCTGTATCATTTAAAGACAGACTGTACTTTGGAGGAAACTTTGGGATGCAGTTTGGTACCATCACTTTATTGGATATTTCACCCTTAGTTGGAGTAATGATCACCAACAGATATTCAGCCGGGGTTGGTGCTACTTATCAATATTTTAATGACAGAAGATTTTTTGGGAATGAATTTTCCGCTTATGGTGGAAGAGTATTTAATAGGTTCAATGTACTCCCGAATATCTTTATTCATGGAGAGTTTGAATCCTTGAATTTTGAAAATTATAATGATCAATTTGATCGGTACGAGCGGATTTGGTCCAATGCCCTGTTCCTAGGGGGAGGCTACTTTGCTCCTTTCGGTGGAGGAAGGGGAGGAGCCAACTTTACTTTCCTATATAATGTGCTTCATGATAATTTAAGGTCTCCTTATGGTGAACCTTATGTGATTCGAGTTGGTTTTATGTTGTAAGTCTCTCAACTCAAACCTATGAATTCTTTTGTTTCTAAAATTCACAGCGCTCATCAGGAGTGCTCAGATTGCCCCTCTCCCAAGGTAATCCAGCAGTTTTTTGAAGAGGTTTTGGGATTATTATTTCCAGAATATTCTGTACAAAAAATCAAGGATGAGTCTGAGGTAGAACAGAAACTAGCCGCAAGCCAATTCACTTTGGAAGTGATCCTTCAAAGGAATACCCAGCTTCATGGTCAAAACGGAAAGGAATTGGCGGCTGAGTTTTTCAATAGACTGGAGAAAGTATACGATTGGATTCACTTGGACGTGGATGCAATGTATTCAGGGGATCCAGCTGCAAAATCCAGAACTGAGATTCTTCGTTCTTATCCCGGCTTTTATGCGATAGCTGCCTATAGAATTGCTCATGAACTGCATATGCTGGGAATTAAATTAATTCCCAGAATGATCACAGAAATAGCTCATAGTCGTACTGGAATTGATATCCATCCGGGAGCTAAAATCGGAAGATATTTCTGCATAGATCATGGTACGGGTGTAGTGATCGGAGAAACCACAGTAATAGGAGAGCATGTAAAAATTTATCAAGGAGTTACTTTGGGAGCCTTAAGCGTAGCGAAAGCTGATGCAGATAGCAAGCGTCATCCAACTATTGAAGATGATGTTGTGATATATGCGGGCGCTACAATTTTGGGCGGAGAAACTGTCATTGGAAAAGGGAGTACTATTGGTGGAAATGTCTGGCTGACTAAATCAGTGGTAGCAGGGTCTAAAGTTTATTATCAGGCCCAGATGTACCATGCAGATTCAGAAGTGACGGATGTGTATGTATTCAAAAACGATTCCCATGAAGCTATTTGAATTAATCGGCAATACTCCTTTGGTGGAGCTTTCCCATATCCCGACCAATCCAAAAGTTAAGATTCTTTGCAAAATGGAGGGCCAAAACCCGGGCGGAAGTGTCAAGGACAGAGCAGCATTTAATATGCTTCAATCTGCCTTGGATAGAGGAGAAATAAAAAGGGGTGATAAATTGGTTGAGGCTACCAGCGGTAATACTGGTATTGCATTAGCAATGGTTGCCAAAGTTTTGGGGCTGGATATGACCTTGATTATGCCGGACAACTCAACTCGGGAACGGGTACTTTCCATGGAGGCTTATGGGGCAAAAGTTATTTTAACACCAGCAGCTAAAACCATCGAGTACTCTAGAACTCTGGCAGAGGAAATGAATGAGAAAGAAGGCTATTTCATGCTGAATCAATTTGCCAACCCGGATAATTATTTGGCCCATTACAAAACCACTGGACCAGAAATCTGGAATGATACGCAGGGGAAAGTTACTCACTTTGTATCTGCAATGGGTACCACAGGTACTATCATGGGGGTATCTAGATATCTCAAAGAAAAAAATCCTTCAATCCAGATAGTGGGCACCCAGCCTACCGACGGATCGAGCATTCCAGGAATCAGAAGATGGTCTCCGGAATTTTTGCCTGCGATTTTTGAAAAAGATAGAGTAGATCGAGTGATGGATGTTTCACAGGATCAGGCGACTGAAATGACGCGCAGGATGGCCAAAGAAGAAGGAATATTAGCCGGAATGAGTAGTGGCGGAGCTTTACATGCAGCTATCGAGCTTTCCAAAGAACTTGAAGAAGGATTGATTGTCTGCATTACTTGCGATCGTGGAGACCGGTATTTGAGTTCAGATTTGTTCGGCTGAGAAGCATAATTATTTAATATGGACATCCGCTTTCCTACCAGTATTGACAAAAATATGGTTTCTTGTCTGCTGAAAGGATCAGAATCCGGAAGCTTCGCTTGCCTGCCGTGGCTGGGTCTTCGGTCGCCTGTGCTGAGCGAAGTCGAAGTATCCAACAGTCAAGCAAGGAAAATAAGGCAACTGGCATGATTGCGGATAATCAGATTATTTAATCATAAATAAAGACTTGTTTTTTGTCTTTAAGCTCAGACTAAATGAGTCCAACTTTTTTCAAAAAAACCGCTTCATCTTCTCCAATCCTTCCTTCACCACAACACCAGCATCCATGGCATAGTAGGTTGGATTGAAAAGCTCTAAGGACAGAATAATGGGTTTTCCCTTGGCTTTGAGCGTATTGGCAAGTTGTTGCATGGGAGCAGTCCCGTCGCCTGGCATAACTCTATCCTTGTCTTGTTGCTCCAATCGCGGAATATCCCCCGGTACATCATTCATATGGAAAATATCAATGGCTTGCCCGTCCAATAGTTTCATGCCTTCAAAACCAGAGCCTCCCCGGAAAAGGTGGTAAACATCTGCAAGTATTTTTGCATCAGGATCGTTGGCCACAGCAGCAACCATCATGGCCTGACCTAAATGATGAAATGAAGGGAAAGCTCCCCAGAATTCCAGTTGGGGCATTACGCCTGTTTTCCTCCCAAGCTCCAATAATCGTTTGTACTTCTCTCCCGCTTCCATCAAGTCTAAAGGTGCCTCCGAACCAATAGCAGGAGCAGCTACGCGAGGGCAGCCTAATTCTGCCAAGACCCCCATCTCTTTTTCCATTTGAGCAAATCCAACTTTACTTTTTTCAGCATCTTGGGACATCCAGGTAGGAAACCCAATGCAATCGAAAAATTCCAGGCCCGCATCGGACGCTAATCTTTTGAGTGAAGCCAAACTTTTTCCGGAATCCAAATAAGTCTGAATCTCCATCATCCATGGTTCAAAGCCATCATATCCTGTCCTTGCGGCGAGTTCGATGATTTGAGGCAGACTCAATTTTTGCCCCCTAATGGTAGAAGTATTTAGAGAATACCGAAACTGAGGTAGCGTTTTTTCCGCTGCTTTCGTTACAGCAAGAGGAGCTCCCACTGCTATGGATGAAAGGGCAATGCTTTTGAGTACTTGTCTTCTACTGGTCATATGGGGCTCATTTAGTGGATAGATTTTTCCTTCTAAAAGGAAACTTTACCTTTCTAAACATAATTTTTAAAAACCTGAATCAAAAATCGATTCTCTCGTATTTTCGACCATGAGGAAAAGAATTTTTTTACTGGGCCTAATTAGCCTATCAATGGTTGGGGCATTTGCTCAGAGCCTCCAAGAAAATTTGGCTAACCTGGAATTTTACCAGGAAAAGCTACCTTTCTTTCAGGAGTTGATCACTGGAGCCCAATACCCTGAGCCTCCCAAAAACCATGAAGGCTTTCCTTTTTTGAAGGGCAGGTCTTTTGAATACGGCGGCTTAACCATCAATCAAGTGTATTACCCTGACATCCCTCTTTTATATGATATAAGGTATGATCAGGTCATTACAGTACATCCCATTTACATGCAAAAGCTTCTGATAAACCCAGCCAAAATCAATTCATTTAGACTTGGGGATGGAAGTAATTTCAAGCAGTTGACTGGAAATGAGTCTTACGCTCATCATAAAAATGGATTTTATGAAATCGTGGAAGAGGGAAGGGTGACCTTGCTCGCCAAGCATTATAAAATTCCGAAACCCACACGTGAATTAGGAGATTATGTGGCTAAATATGAGGAGTTCGAAGATTTTTTTATTTGGGATGGTAGCCAGTTTTTTTCCATAAAAACAAAAAAGTCTGCGATTAAAACTCTGGAATTGAGTAAAAAACTTGTCCGGGAGAATCTGACTAGAAAAGGTATTTATTATGGAAGCAACAAGAGACGATACCTAAAGATGTTAATTCAAATTCATTCACAATCAATAGGTACTGAAAATGAATAAAAGATTTTTAATCGCATTACTAGGAGTTTTTTGCTTGTCCTTTGGCCTAGCAGAGGCTCAAACGCAGGAGAAAATCACAGGACTTTTTGCGGGAGTATCTTTTGAAAGGTTTGCTGAGCTCATAGAAAAGGAAACCTCCTATCGCTTTGTCTTTGATCCGAAGTTGATGGAAGAAGTTTCGGTTAATATCCAGGCGAAAGAGGGGGGATTAGATGATCTCCTGACCGCAATTTTTCAAGGAACCAGCTGGAAGTTTTCCATAGCTGCCGATAATAGGGTTTTTATTACCTCAGGAAGAAAAATGCCTGTTGAATTTGTAAGAGGATATTTTGAGCCTAAAAACCAGGTTTCCAAGTTGGCAACAGATCAACAGGAAGATTTAGGTGCCTTTGCCAGGAACATGAGATATGAAATCGGAAAGGACAAAGAAGACCCCGCTCAAAAGACCGCGGTGCTATCTGGTAAAGTAAGCAACATAGAAAATGGTGAGCCCATGCTGGGAACAGTGATTTATGAAAACATTGGTTTTCAAAAGTCCATCACTGATGAAAATGGATACTATCAAATCACCCTGCCTAAAGGAAGACATACTTTAATAATTCAAAATCCAGGAGGCTATCAAGAGCAGCGCCAAATAGAGCTTTTCGGAAATGGAGTCTTAAATATGGAGGTACAGGAAAGTTTTCTTTCTTTAGATGAAGTAGTAGTAAGCTCCGGGGCACTGTCCAATATTAACAAACTTGAAATGGGAGTTCAATCCATTTCTATGGCAGAAGTAAAGCGTCTTCCGGCTATTTTGGGCGAAGTGGATGTGCTGAGAGGGATATTAACCATGCCCGGTGTAAATACTGTAGGAGAGGCGAGTGTTGGCTTCAATGTAAGAGGAGGTGCTGCTGATCAAAATCTAATTCTCTATAATCAATCGACCGTATTTAATCCTGCACATGTCTTTGGATTTTTCTCTGCCTTCAATCCTGATATGGTGGCAGGAGTGGAGCTTTACAAAGGTTCTGTTCCTGTCAATTATGGTGGCAGGCTTTCTTCAGTGCTTCAGGTAAGTCCAAAGTTTGGAAGATCTGATAAAATCGGTGGAAGTGGAGGTATAGGAATCATGACTGGCAGATTGAGCTTGGAAGGTCCTTTAGGAGAAAAGACCACTTTTATTCTAGGTGGGAGATCTACTTACTCTGATTGGGCTTTGAATTTATTGGATGATGAAGCTGCCTTAAATGGTTCAAGAGCCTCTTTTTATGATTTTAATGCCAATGTGAGGCATATTTTTAACGAGAAAAATCATTTGGAAGTCACTAGCTACATTTCCAAAGATGAGTTTGCCTTTGATCCTGACACTACCTATTCCTATCAAAATCTAAATGTAGCTGCAACTTGGCGTCACTTTTATAATGAACAGTTGGAAGCTCGGTTTACTGCTGGGTATGATGCATATCAATTTGGAATAATAGGGCAGGATAATCCTTTAAATGCATTTGATTTCAATTTTGATGTAAAGCAAGTCCATTTGAGAACCGATTGGGAATACAGAAAGGACCTCAACCATATATATAAATTTGGACTCCACGCAATCCAATACCAATTAAATCCTGGGACAAATAACCCCTTTGGCACAGAGTCAATTGTAATTCCTCAGGATTTGGAAAATGAACAAGCGCGGGAGTTAGCAATCTATTTTGGAGACGAATGGACGATCAACGAACGACTTTCAGTTAGTTATGGAGGCCGATATATGTTGTATCAATTTTATGGTCCCAATACCGTGAAAGAATATGTGCCCGGCGCCCCCATAATTGAGAGCAACCTTACAGGTGAAAGAAATTTTGGGAAAGGAGAAACTATTCAGACCTATCATGGACCAGAGTTCCGGCTTTCTGGTAGATATAACTTAACCAACCAGTCTTCAATTAAAGCCGGGTTTACTACAACTAGGCAAAACATTCATTTGCTCTCCAATACTTCTGTAATTGCTCCTACGGACTCTTGGAAACTCAGTGATTCATATATCAAGCCTCAAACAGGAGGGCAGTTTTCTTTAGGATATTATCAAAATATTGGAGTAACAAAATTTGAATTTTCCTCTGAAGTCTACTACCGGTACATGAGTAATATTCTGGATTATAGGTCGGGAGCCTCTATTATTCTAAATGAGGATATAGAGCAAGATGTACTCAATTCCCTCGGCAGAGCTTATGGTATTGAATTTTTATTGAAGAAGAACACAGGCATTTTAAAAGGCTCTCTGGCTTATACATATTCTCGTTCCTTACTGAGAACCTCAAATGAACCGAGTATTGAAAAAATCAATCAGGGTGCTTTTTACTCCAGTAATTTTGATCAGCCCCACCATGTGGTATTAGTGGCAAATTACGAATTGAGTAAGCGAATAAATGCTTCTTTAAATGGCAATTATAGCACCGGAAGGCCGGTAACCTTACCTATTTCAAAATTTGAGTATGGCGGATCCGAAAGGGTTTATTTTTCGGATAGAAATGCCTATAGAATTCCGGATTATTTCAGAGTTGACCTTTCTGTCAATTTGGAAGGAAATCATAAAGTAAAAAAACTCGCCCATTCATCCTGGTCGGTCGGGGTATACAATGTGTTGGGTAGAAGTAATCCTTATTCAGTCTATTACACTCCGGTAGAAGGAAAATTAAGAGGGTATCAATTATCCATTTTTGCTAAACCAATTCCATTTATTACTTACAATTTCAGATTTTGATGAAAATACAGAACCTTTCTTTTTACTTGCTTCTTTTGCTCTTTTGGGGGTGCAGGGAGCCTTTTGAGCCAGAGATTGAAGCACGGGATCTCAATGTTCTGGTGGTTGAAGGTTATCTCGATTCGGAAGGATTAAGTAGTAATTTAAGATTGAGCTTTACTTCCAATATCCAAGATGAATTTAATTTCAATCCTTCAGCGCTTGGCGCTACTGTTTACTTGGAAAGCAGTTCCGGCGCGAGATATTCCTTTTTAGAGCGAGGTGAGGGTACCTATGAATTCCAACATGATATTCCTGAAAATGAAACTTATCAATTAAGGATTTTTCTCAATGACGGTACGAGCTATACTTCCAGTGAATTGAAGCCTGTAATTACGCCTGAGATTATTGATGTTGGTTTTGAACAAAATGAGGCTGGTGTAGAGGTGTTTTTGACCACCAAAGGTAATCCTGATGCAGATGATTTTCTCTGGACTTACGAGGAAACGTGGGCTTTTCGCCCTCCAATTATCTCTTTTGACAAATATGATCCAGAATTGAAAAGAATTATTCCGCGTCCAGCCGAAGAGCGAATTGATTTATGCTATCGAAGTGCCTTAAATTCTGATCTGATTTTAGAGACCTCCTCTAGATTTCAAGATCAATTTGTTTTTAGACAGTCTATCAAGCAAATCAATCGAGGAGATGAGCGACTTTCCCTTCGCTACAGTATTTTGATCTCTCAAAAGGCTCTAAGCAAAGATGCAGTTGAATTTTGGGAAATTTTAAAGAAAAACACAGATGATTTAGGCTCGATTTTTAGTCCACTCCCTTCGAATATTAGAGGAAATATAAAGCAAGACCAAAACCCTGATGTTCCGGTAATTGGGCAGGTGAGTTTAGGGAAAGTTCAACAAAAGAGGCTTTTTATTGATATTAGAGAAGTGGCACCATGGAGGCCGGAAGTTCCTGAGTATGCAGGATGCTTTTTGTCTGCCGATACGGTTTTGGTAGCAAATTATGATGCTGTTTTCCGCTCCGAAATCAACATACCGGCTTTGCCTATTTATCTCGAAAATGCCATTGAGCCAATTGGCTATAGGTATTCCACTCCAAGATGCGTGGACTGTACTCGAAGAGGAACTAATGTAAGACCTGATTTTTGGGAAGAATGAGCATGCTGCCTAAAATTTATCGTCCCATATGCCTAGTGATTCTTGCTTTTATATATCACTTGCCCAATGCTTTCAGTCAAAACCTGATAGAAGAACAGGTTTCATACAGTATTCCTAAGACTATTTATTTTACTGAAGAAAAAATATGGATTTCTGCGGAAGTTACTCAGAAAGGGAAGCCTAGCTCCTCCCAGGTGCTGTATGCAGAATTGTTAAATCGGGAAAATGAGTCCGTTCATTTAGGGAAAATCTTGCTAGACCAAGGAAAGGCATTGCACTTTTTGGAAATTCCTTCCAATCTTCCTTCTGATCATTATTTATTGAGAATATATACCCGAATCAGTCCCTTGCTCAATTTGGAAAATGGGATGAAGCAACAATTGGTTACTATTTTCAATCCAAGGATCCCTCCGAAGGTAGTAGCCAATAGGTCAGAGCAAATAATCAAAAAAGGACAGCAAAAAGGGAGCTATACTTTGAGCAAAGATCAATTCAATTCTAAGGAAACTATAGATATTCCTGAAGAATTAAAGGGACAAAAAATCCAAGAGCTCAAGGTAAGCTTGGTTAATCCATTCTTGGACGAGGAAAAACAAATACCATCCTCCCAATTGTATGAAGGAAAGGCCGGGGGAGTATTAATACCTGAATTGTTTGGACATATCGTAGCTGCCAAAGTGAACCCAAATGAAGTGGATACCTCTAAGGTTTACTTTCTTTCTGTTCATGGAATAGAGTCAGCACTATACTCAGATAGACCAGATGCAAATGGAAATCTATTTTTTGATATAGGTGGCCTGAAGCATTGGAAGTTTTTGATTGCTCAAGCAGATCAAAATGGAGACCTGATGAATTTTGAGCTTCAATCTCCGGCAGTAAAAACCCGTTTCATGAATGGATTCACTATCCCTCAACTTGAGATATCATTGGCAGATCAAGGCTTGCTTCAAAAACTATTACTGAGTAGTGGAGTGCAAACTTATTTTCGAGAAAAATTGAATCAGGAACCTGTTCCGGTAGTCACGGGATTTGTTGCTGATTACTCCTATAATCTCGATGATTATACTCGCTTCGAAAGTGTGGAAACGGTGATCAAAGAGTATGTCCCTTCTGTAGCAGTTAGGACTCGATCAGGGAAGAAAGAATTTAGATCCAATAATGAATTCGGGAACCGATTTGAAGGTAATCCCTTGATGCTGGTAGATGGAATGCCAGTTTTTAATTCGGATCAATTAGCAGCATTTAATCCAAAAAGCTTCGAAAAGTTGGATGTGCTTGCAAGGGTTTTTTATCTAAATGAGCAGAACTACGAAGGGGTAATCAGTTTTTCTTCATACAAAAGTGATGTTGGCGGCTTTCCCTTACCGACCAACGCCATCTATTCTCCTTATCAAGGTATCCAAATTCCCGTGGAGCTTGAGTCCGAATTCGGTCAGCATCAGGAAATCAGAAATTTTCAAGACTTAAGGTCTGTACTAACTTGGAAAACAGATGTCAGAGGTAGTGCAAACCTTTCTGAAGTCAAAATTATTACTTCAGATTTACCGGGATTGTACCAAATGTCTATTCAATACCAATCGGAAGATGGAAGCACACAAACCTGGGAAAGTTGTTTCGAGGTAAAAGCTGCAGAAGATTAGATTAGTCGTTTTTCTTATGAATCTCCTGCTGCATAAATTCACCCAATTTTTTCTGGTAGTACACAGGTTCAGTCGCATATTCAGGTACTAATCCCTTTTTCTCAGGGAAAGATTCCATGTGCAAGGTTTGCGTAGGGAAGGCAAATCTAACGCCCAAAGTATTTGCCAACTTGACTATTTGTATCAATAATTCATGTCTGCAACGAAGCTCTTCCGGCCAGGTAGGTACCTCGAAAAAGACATAAAACATGATGTCTTGGCTATAGGCTGAAAGGTTGTTGAAATAAACATTAAAATAATCCTTTCGGGTATTCGGATGTGCTAAGACAATCTCCTTTAATCCTTTTACAAATTCCTCAATCAGCTGTGGAGGAGTATCATAAGTAATGGTTAGAGTAGTATAAAATCTCCTATACTGTCTCAGTCCATGGTTATCCAATACAGCATCTGCAATTTTTCCATTAGGGACATACATTAAGGAATTTCTGAATGTTCTGATTCGGGTAGATCTAAAGCCTACTTCTTCCACTGTACCATCAATATCTCCGGATGTAATCCAGTCGCCCACCTGAAAAGGTTTGTCAATAAATATCATGACTGAACCAAAGAAGTTTTTGATGGTGTCTTGAGCTGCCAGAGCGATTGCCACACCACCGATAGAAAGACCGGTTAGGAATGGGATAATGTCTAGGTTCAGACCATCTCTGAGGATGAAAAGGGTACCGATGATGACCACAAATGCTTTTAGCGTTTTGCGCATCAATGGCACTAACTGGTCGTCAAGTGTAGATTCTGTTTTGGTGGCAAGTCTCGCAAAATATACGGCTACCACATTGACTAATTTGTAAAAAATGACTGTGATCAGGAATGGTTTTAAAGTGTTCAGGATAATCACAATCCAAGACCATATTTCCACCGGTAACTGTAAAACCGGGAGAAATAAAGATAAAACCATCACAATCAGATAGAAGCTGGTCACTCTTGCAACGGGGAGAAGATAATTTTCTCCTAATTTTTGATAACCTGCTCTTTTGAAAAAGTAAACCAGGACTTTATCGACTACAAAAGTGAAGAAGAAATGGGCAACAAATACCAGTAAAATCAGAAAGAATATACCGGTCAGTTGCCATAGGTGAAGACCTAAATATTCATCATTTCCTATTTTAGGAAGAAGATTGAGCAATCGGTCAGTTCCATAAGGATAAGTCTGCTGATGGAGATCATCTATCTGACTTACCGTGAAAGATGAAAATTTCCACTGCTTTCCAACTTTCTCCAGGAATACCCCAGGCATTTTTGATTTATCAAAAAAATAAACCGATTCAGGTGCGCCCGAAGTAGTGTCTTGGTAATTAGGTAAGTTTGGAATGGAACTGGTGCGAATAATCACTCCTTTCCCTTCAAAAATCTGCTTAAGCTTGACACTCAATTTTTCATCGTCATACTCTTCTTCCAAGCCTGTGAAATCCAAGGCTCTCGAAGCTCTTTCAGGCTTATAATTGCTCTCCTCCAGGTTATAGAAGAAAGTAAGCGTGGTATGGTAGGGTGAGCTTAAATTTACCTCCTTGGCGACTGTTTCAACTTTTGGATTATCGGTGATAAGCTGCGCAGAGGCAAATCCAATAAAAAAGAATGTGAAAAGGCAGTTGACTAGAAATTTCTGAAGCATAAGATCTCTAATGATTGCCGCAAAGGTACTCAATTTAGAAGCCTAGGGCAATTTAAAATCGATTAGTCGCTTAATTGATAGGTAGTCAGATAATTCCCGCTGATGGTTCTGATTAAATATTGACCTAGATTAGTCTGATAACTGATTTCCAATTTGCCCAGACTTTCAGGAGGGAGCTGAGTCAAAAGATTTCCGCTCATATCGTAGAGATAAGAAAACTCCTGTAGGGGATCCGTAATCACTATTATTTTCCTTCCTGATCCAAAATCGAAATATTGGTATTTTAAATTACCTTCTGCAACCCGAACAGTAAAGAGTTCTTCCTCTTCTCGGTTCATTACTTTGATTTGATTGAAGTTTCTGGAAATAATCACAAAATCCATCTCTTGCTGATCTGGTACTAGAACAAAATCATTGTCTTTGTCTTCAATGATCAATTGATTTCTATAGGTGACTTCCCCATCAAAGTTGATATGGATGATTTCTCCATTGGAGGAAATGGCTGAAAGGAAAAAACTACCATTTCTTGCAGTTCTATTATAAATCAACCCTGAGCTTAATTCATCTGTAAGCTTGATTGGACTCCCACTTTGCTTTTCGCCCCTCCTGTTGAAAAGAAATAGAGATCCGGATTCAGTACTGGCAACCATGAAGTCACCCTTTCCAGGCACCCTATAGTGAGTAGGAGGGGAAACTGTTTTTCCTCCAATCTGAAGTGGGTTCCAGCCTTCCAATCTTTCCCCGGTTTTATCCAACAAATACAGGCTTCCCCGTTCTGTACTAAGGAAATATCGATATTCCTTATTGTTATCGTAATCTACCAGATTCAGATGTCTTATTTTTTCGGAATTAAACTTGAAAGGATAATTCGGTAAAGGGTTACCCAATCGGTCAATTCCATAAATAGCATCAGAGGTAGCTAAAAGGGCTTGAAGTTTTCCGTTTTTGTAATAATCAATCTGGAAAACATCTGAAACAATAGGTCCGGAGAGCTTTTGATTGTAAACAATTTCGCCGGCAGAATTTATCAGATAGACCACATTTTCCTGATCCTGTACAATTATGTCCTCTGTTCCATCCTGATAATTACTGATAGCCTGGGGCCCGAATATTAATTTGCTGCTAAATGGGGTTTTGCTTTCAGCCTTCAAGCTGACCATGGTCTCGGTCTTGATTTCTTTGATGTCAGTGCTAGCTAAAGGCAAAACCAAAGTTGCTCGGCTTTCATCCCCTATCTGATTAATTTTAAAACTGACATAGGGGAAGGCCTGAAATGCTGACGCATATTTCTGCAAAAAGGTGCTCCAAGAGGGGTTTGCGAGTTTGGTCCAAGAATCCCAGATTTTTGAGGTCAAATAAATCCTTGAAAAACCGGAAGTGGGACTAAGTGCTTTTTTTGCTTCTGGAGCTCTTTGTTCATTAGCCCAGTTGTTTTGGTTTTGGTAATCATCCAAAATGAGCTTCATTGCCTGTTGGGAGTTGGCAAAAATCAATAGCTCATCTACTTGTGTGATGAAGGTTTGATTGAATCCGAAAAACTTTCCTTTGAAAAGGTGGGCAGGAAACTCTTCATCTCCCACATATAGGATTTCCTTGTTAGCATAAAAGTCTGTAGTTTGACTCCCTTGTGAATTGACGAAATTTCTGAGAAGATCAAATGCTAGTTGGCTTTCAGAGCTTCGCGCCAATAGCGCCAAGTTTTGACTGGATCCACCAAAGGCTTCCAATTCTAAAAGGTAAAGTTCGCCCGTAAAGCTGTCGAGAAAACCACGGTCTACTAAATTTCTTTGTACTTCTGCCAAAAAAGTGGATTTCCCCGAAAAGGCTCTATTTTCCAAAGCCTGCGTCTCAAAAATGCTTTGCAGATTAAACTGGGTCACGGAATAGGTAGCCATAGAAATGGCTTTCTGTATTTCTGTTAGGTTTGCAGAGATTGAGGGGGTGAAATTGATTTCTTCCCGAAGGAAAATTGGGCCTTCCATTCTGATTTCTCCTTCTTCCAAGGAAATTTCAAGTCCAGTGACTGCTTCTATATTTTGGAGGCTTCTAACTGCAAGGCTTTCCCTTTGATTCCCCACGCCTCTTAATAAGCTCCCAAGCCCTTTTCCACTTACCCATAAGGTCGGTCTGCTTTTAGTGTTTTGATGGTTTTTTGGGATGAAATCCTGATAGGTTGGAAGTTCTGGGTTAATGAAATTTCGAATGGCTTCTTCTATCAACAGAGAAGACTGTGAGGCAACTATGACCGATCCCAAAAATGAAAAGCTCCAGCTGCGCGTATTTTTTTCATCGAAATACTCAATCACAGGCTGATCAGAATAACTTCTGGTACTTAACCTCGCGCCTTTTGGAAGTTTTTGAGTAATCTCTTCCTGGAGATTTTGACCAGTGCCTTCTGATGCCTGAAGAGTGAATAGCAAGTCGAAGTTTTCGGAACCCGTGGGGTGATAACTTACCGTGAAAGTATTCTTGTTGAGAAGTTGGTTGATTTTTCCACTGTTTCCGGTAAGGCTATCCAAGGTGATTAAGTGAGATGATAGCTTTTGGAAGGAAGGGTAATTTTTGAAAATATTCCAAGAGGGATGAGCGACTAGCTCATTCCAAAAATCTCCTGTTTGTTGCGACTCTAAGACAAAAACTGCATCCTGACTGAGTAGTTCGAGATTACTAATTTTAGAGGAAGAAAAATACTTGGTATAAACCCAATATCCAGCAGCCGCCAGGGTTAAAACAGTAAGTAGAACAAGTAAGCTTTTCCAGATTTTCACTTAGTCGGTTTTAGTCTTCTCTGAAATTAACAAAAATCAGACCCGAGACGCAAGGTATTCCAAGCATCTCGGGTCATTTATTGTGAGTTCAGAAAGAATTACTTGGATAATCCATCCAATACATTCATCACTTCTTTCACGTGACCTCTAGAAGTTTCAAGCAATGCTTTTTCTTCATCGTTTAGATCTAGTTCGATCACTTTCTCGATACCATTTTTACCAAGAATTACAGGCACACCTAGGTAGCAGTCATCGATTCCATATTCACCTTCCAGTTTGATACAAACAGGGAATACTCTTCTTTGATTTTTCAAAATAGCTTCTACCATCTGAGCAGCTGCAGATCCTGGCGCATACCAAGCTGAAGTCCCCATCAATTTCACCAATTCACCACCTCCGAATTTGGTTCTTTCAATGATTGCATCCAGTTTGTCTTTTGCGATCAATTCTGTCACCGGGATACCTGCCACTGTAGTATATCTAGGAAGAGGAACCATGGTATCACCATGACCACCCATCAGAATTGCCTGAATTTCTTTTCCAGAAACGTTCAGTTCGTCGGCTAAGAAAGCTCTGTATCTGGCAGTATCCAAGATACCAGCCATACCCATTACCTTGTTTCTTGGAAGTTTTGAAGTCAAATGCGCCTGATAAGTCATTACGTCAAGTGGGTTGGATACCACGATAATGATTGCATTCGGAGAATGCTTGATCACATTTTCAGTTACGGATTTTACGATTCCTGCATTGGTCTCGATCAAGTCATCACGAGTCATTCCCGGTTTACGAGGTAGACCAGACGTGATTACTACCACATCAGAATTAGCGGTTTTGCTGTAATCATTAGTGCTTCCTACAGTTCTGGAGTCGTACTGATTGATAGGAGCCTTTTGCCAAATATCCAAGGCCTTGCCTTCAGCAACTCCCTCTTTGATATCTACCAAAACAATTTCTTCAGCGATTTCTCGATAGGCTAATACGTCAGCGCAGGTTGCTCCTACGTTACCAGCCCCTACTACGGTTACTTTGCTCATGATATATTGATTTTTTTATTGATAAAGCCTTTAAAAAGCGGCGCTAAGTTATTAAACAATGAACGGATTAGAAACCCTCAGGCCAATACTTTGTTTATCGGTTTTCTGAAGGGATAAATTTATGGTTTAGCTTTTAGATTTTCTGGAAGGATTTCCAAATTCAATCAAGCTTGGATGATTTTCCTTAAGGATCAAACTCCTAAGTGACTATTCTCATTCAAACATCTGCCTCAAGCTGAAGAATCCAAACGATTCTCTGTAGGATCTGAATAGCCTCTGATTGTTTTCATTGTAATATTCAGCCAATGAAGTCATCATTTTGGCTTTGATTTTTGGGTTGGAGTCGAATATCTCTTGAATGGCAAAATGAGGGATCACGATCAAATCAGCTTCTTCTGATGTAACGATGGCGGTGTAGGTTCTTTTTGCATTTTCCAAAAGAGAGTTTTCCCCGAATGCTTCTCCTTTGTTAATTTCCAAAATTGACTCAAAATTATCCTTGATATCTATGGTTAGGATTACCTGACCTTTTTTCACCAGATATAAAGCCTGACTCGGATCCTTGCTGAAAAATATCACTTCGTCTTTGGCATATTTTCTCTGATGCATGGCGGGAAGAAAACGAGCCATTTCCTTATTTCTCAGACGCTCAAAAAACTTGATCATCCGCAGGAAATCAAAAGTTTTCTGATCTTCCTCTGTGTAAGTTTTAGAAAATGGGTTCAGCATCAGGATAAATGTTTGATGTAATAAATTTTTCTGGTGGAGGCATCACACTTAGCCCAGTCGGCAATTCTGTAACCGATTACCCATACGATTTTTCCGTTGGAGATCAATACCTTCACTTTGGATTTTTCTGCCAGAGATACTTTCAAATCTATCAAAAAGTCTGAGATTTTCTTGCTGTTTTTCATTCCTAATGGAATAAATCGATCTCCCAATTCCCAGCTTCTGATTTCCAGTGGAAAATCCAATTTTTCAAAATCCAACATGGCATTTTCCCTCAATGTATCCATCCTTGAGCCAGTATCCATCTTAATCAACTCGAAGCGGTCTTCTTCGATAGTTAAACCAATATCATCTCTGTTGATCTCAATAGGATTGAAGTTTTGATGCTTAGGGCTTAAAATAACTTCCTCTCGGTCAATACTTGCTTGGAAAGCTCCAGTTTCAAAGATTTTTCCTGCTTGAGGATTACTACAAGCATCAACTATTCCTTCAGCCTGATCTGAATTAAATCCAAATGGTTTGAGCCAGTGGAAAACCAAAGAAACTGCGCCGGGAATGTTTTGAATGGCATGAAATGGGAGAAACTGGTAATCTCCATCAACGCGGATTTGATCCTTTTTCCAGTTATCAAAAAGATGATTAAAAGCTTTGGCAGAGTCCTTTAGTCTTACAAAGCTGCCCAGTATATTTTTTCGTGCATCGCTGGCAACTTCATATAAAGCAGGCAAGGCTTCCAATCTCAATTTATTTCGCTTGTAGTCTGTTTTCAGATTGGAGCTGTCTTCTCTCCAGCTTATCCTATTTTCTTTGGCATAATTCTCTATTTCGGCTCTGCTAAATGGTAGTAGAGGACGTATAAGTGATCCTTTTCGGTCAGCCATACCCTGAATGCCTTCCATGCCGGTGCCTCTCAATAGATTTAAAAAAATGGTTTCCAGTTGATCATCCTCTTGATGAGCCAATATGATTCCAGAAAGTTTTCTTTCAGAACTCAGCTTTTCGAACCAGGCGTATCGAATTTCCCTGGCAGCCATCTGAATTGAAATCTTCTTTTCCTCTGCCACCGCCATTGCATCAGCATGGTGGGTGTGAAAGTGAAGCTGATTTTTCTCCGCCCATTTTTTTACAAATTCTTCGTCCCCGTCGCTCTCATGACTTCTTAATCCAAAATTGACATGGGCAACTTCAAACTGAATATTCGATTTGAGCAATAAATCCCCCAATACCATGCTGTCTATTCCTCCGCTGCAGGCAAAAAGATAGCTGAAGTTCTCATCTAAAAGAGACTTTTGGCGTATATGCTCTTTAAAAGCTGTAATCATTGATCAAAAATAGCTTTTTCTACTAATTTTGCCCACTTGAATTCATCAATGAAAAAATCCCTGTTCAGTTTCCTTTCCGTTTTGTTTTTCACTCTTTGGACTTTTTCGTCTTTTGGGCAGGGAACCAATACGCTGGAAATTTTGAAAGCTGACTCCCTAAAAGGTGCAAATGGTTTCGAAAGATTGCTGGGGTCTGTTCGGATGAAGAATCAGAATACACTAATTTCCTGTGACTCGGCTCATTTTTTCAGGACGAGCAACATGGCAAAACTTTATGGAAGAGTTTTAATAGAGGATCAGGAAGATCCTGTCACCACCCGAAGTACTTATGCTGAATACGATGGAAATACTAAGTTGGCCAAGCTGAGAAATAAGGTGGTTTTTACCAATGGAGAAACCACGCTTTACACAGATTATCTCAACTACGATAGAGCTCAAAATATTGCCACTTATTTTAACAAAGGGAAGGTAGTAGACTCGACCAATGTACTAACCAGTGAAAGAGGTAGGTATGAAGTGAATCGGGAACGAATCACTTTTTTGGATAAGGTGGTCTTAGTAAATCCTGATTATACCATGAAAACTGAATATCTGGTGTACATGACAATCCCCAAAACAGCAGAGACCAAAGGGCTGACTAACCTGGTATCAAAAGAAGGTAATACGCTGGATGCTCAGAAAGGGAGTTTTTATGATACTCAAAATAAGAATTTCCGATTTTTTGACGGGGTAGTGGAGACTGAGACAAGTAGAGTGAAAGCGGAAGAGCTTTTGTACAAAGAGCTGGAAGCGTATTATGAAGGAAAAGAGAATGTCCGGGTTTTTAATAAAGAAAGGCAAGTTGAGATTTTTGGGGATGTAGGTCAATATTGGGAGGATAGAGGATATAGCTTGGTGCATGGCAAAGCATTGGTAAGAAGATACTTCGAAAAAGATACACTTTATTTAACTGCAGACACCTTGATTTCTCAGGATCATGAGTCTGATTCTGCAAAGTATTTATTGGCTTTTCATTCTATTAATTTAATCAAAGCCGACCTGTCCGGGATAGCGGATTCTTTAGTGTATAATTACAATGATTCCACCATTCAACTATTTCAAGACCCAGTCATATGGAATCAAAAAAGCCAGATTTCTGCTGATTCTATGGTTTTTTATATTGAAAATGAAGAGTTGAAACGAGTCTTTATGAAGGAAAAGGCTTTTGCCATAATGACTGATACTTTGACAAACTTCAATCAAATGAAAGGCAGGAAGATGACTGGCTTTTTTGAGGAAGGGCAAATCAGTAAACTGAATATTGAAGGGAATGGAGAGTCTTTATATTTTGCGCTGGAGGGCGATACTTTGACTCAGGGTGTCAACCGAACCTTGTCAGCCACTATTGAATTAAAGTTCAATGAAGGAGCAATTAAGCGTGTGAAGTATGATATTAAGCCTGATGGGCGTTTTATTCCAGTGCAAAAGTTGGATGAAAAGAGCTCAAGACTCGATGGCTTTTTATGGAGGTTGGAGGAAAAACCAGTATTGGATTCAATTTTCGCTTGGAGACCGGTAATTGAAATCGATCCTGATCAAAAAAATCTTTTTAATGAACCCAATGCGGAAATCAGGATGCCGACCGAAGAGGAAATACAAAAATCACTGGAAAAAAGAGGCTTGAATAAGAAAAAACCTGTTTTAACACCTCTGAAGACTAAGAACAACTGAGGTAACGAATAAGTCTAAAAAATATTTTAAGGAGGTTAACAACAATTAACCCAAATTTTTTACCGAAAGACTATCCTCGACATAAATTTGTACGTATATTCATTGAAGTATAAACAACTCAAGGGCTTATCGATTAAAACTTTACATGAAGAATTTTCTCAAACTTTTTGCGTGGCTAGTGCTTGCGTTTCCGCTATTTTCGGAAGCTCAGCAGGTTCATGTGCTCAGTGAAAGTTTGGATTTTTCAGGCTCTATAGGCACTTCCCAAAGAAAAACTGTCATTCTTCAAAACGAATCCGATAAGACAAAAACCTTTTTCTTGAAAAATTTGGTAGGCAATATCGGTTCCTCTCAAAATATGAAAGTTTGTATAGGGGAGCAGTGCTATGATGCCAAAAGAGATTTGGCTAAAATCAAATTAACTCTTAAGCCGGGTGAAATTGTAACAGATTTTTACTTGGATTTTGAAATGGGAATCGCTGAAACGAGAGGTTCTTTCGATTTGGTTTTTGTCAACGTTGATAATTTGAGAGAATCCTTTCTGGTAGAGGCAGAATATAATGTCAACAATCCTAATAAAAAGGCAGATGGTTTTGATTATGAGGATTTGACCCTTTCAGATGTATATCCTAATCCCAGCAATCGTATCGCACAGCTGGATTACGATTTCAAGAATGAAAAAGCGAAAGCGAAAATTACAATTAACAGCTTTATCGGAAATCCAGTAGCTGAATATGAGTTAGATCCGGAAAGAAACACCCTGGTCATCAATGTTTCTGACTTCAATCCCGGAGTTTATTTCTACACTCTTTTTGTAAACAATAAAAATATTGTGACCAAAAAGCTCGTTGTGAAGAAGTAATTTAGATCCCATCCTATCCATTTGAATACCAATTAATATCCCGTATATTTGCGGTCTTGAAAATGAACATGCGCTTACAGTACCTTAATCTTCTTCTAGTAATCCTTTTATTTGGCTCATGCGGCCCTTTCAGCAAGTTGGAAAAAAGTACCAACTGGGAAGAGCTTTACAATGGAGCAAATAAATATTATCAGGAGGGAGAATATAATAAAGCCATCATCTTGTATGACAAGGTTTTACCGGTGATTCGTGGAAGTGAAAAAGCCGAATTGGCTGATTACAACTATGCAAACTGTCACTTCAAAACCAAAAGGTATATTGAGGCAGCTGGGTATTTCAATAATTTCTATAGAACATACAATCGAAGCCCTTTAGCAGAAGAGGCTTTGTTTATGCATGCGTACTCTCTCTATCTAGATGCTCCTGATTATAATTTGGATCAGCAAAGCAGCAGAGAGGCCGTAGCTGCCATTCAGCAGTTTGTGACCAGATTCCCTGGATCGGCTAGTTATGAAAGAGCTATAGAAATGCTTCAGGATTTGGAGCGGAGATTTGAAGAAAAAGCCTATCAAGAGGCTTCTATGTATTATAGATTAAAGGATGGGCTTTATCCCGGAGATTTTTACCGGGCTTGCATCATCAACTTTCAGAATTTTGCCAAAGACTATCCTGAAAGTAAATACAATGAAGAGTTAGCTTACAAATTGGTGGAGGTTAGCTCTGGATATGCTGAAAACAGTATTTTCAACAAAAAAGAGGAAAGATTGAATGATGCGATCAAGTTTGCATCCAATTTTTACCGCAGATACCCTGAGAGTAAGTTTACTGCGCAGGTTAAAAACATAGAGACTGAGACTCGTCAGGAATTGGAGTCTCATCTCAAAAGGAAAAAAGAATTAGCTGAGAGAGCTGCCGAGGCTGAAAAAGCTGACGTAACTGCAGAAGTAACTCAGGTAAATAAAATTGATAATTAATTAAATTGATATAAAATGGCTACAAACCCATCCATCATCACAAGAGATTTGGATAAGGTTGCTGATCACACTGGCAACATTTACGAATCAATCCATATTATTGGACAGCGTGCTAAGCAGATTTCTACCAATTTGAAGGAAGAGTTGAATAACAAACTTTCCGAATTCGCATCCACGGTAGATAACTTAGAAGAAGTATTCGAAAACAAGGAGCAGATCGAAATCTCCAAGTTTTATGAAAGAATGCCTAAGCCGTCAACTCTTGCTATGGAAGAGTTTATGGAGAAAAAGGTGTTTTACAGATTCCCAGAGCAGGAAGAAGGCCAATAAAAATGAGCCTCAAAGGAAAGCGAATCATACTTGGCGTAACCGGTAGTATTGCCGCATACAAGTCTGCTTTTCTAACCCGCTTATTAGTCAAAGAAGGAGCAGAAGTGCAAATCATCATGAGCGCTTCTGCTCTTGATTTTATTACCCCATTGACATTATCTACCTTATCCAAGAGGCCTGTTTTACATCAATTCCAAAAAGATGAAACCGGCGAATGGAATAATCATGTAGACCTGGGGCTTTGGGCAGATTTAATTTTAGTTGCACCGATTAGTGCCAATACCTTAGCAAAGTTTGCTAACGGGATCTGTGACAATCTACTCACTGCAGTTTATTTATCTGCAAAATGCCCTGTTATGGTTGCCCCAGCCATGGATTTGGATATGTATCAGCATCCATCGGTGCAAAAAAATATTCAAACACTCTCCAATTTTGGAAATCATATTTTGGAGGCGGAGTCGGGAGAATTGGCAAGCGGTCTTTCCGGTCAGGGAAGAATGATGGAGCCAGAACACATTTTGGAGGAACTTTTTAAATTCTTTCAAAAAAAAAATGATTTTTTAGGAAAAAAGGTCCTGATTACTATGGGGCCTACTCAAGAAGCGATAGATCCGGTAAGGTATATCAGCAATCATTCCAGCGGCAAAATGGGATACGCCCTTGCTGAATCTTTTAAAAATAGAGGCGCTGATGTTTATGTGGTTTCAGGGCCAGTTTCCATTCCTGTAGAAAAAAAGAAGTTCCAATGGGTCGATGTCAAATCAGCTCAAGAAATGTATAATGCAGCAAAATCTTTTCATACTGATTGTGATTATGCAGTTTTTACAGCAGCAGTAGCTGACTATGGACCCGCTGAAGTTGCACCTGAAAAAATAAAAAAGAACGATTCTCAGATGAGTATTCAACTCAAAAAAAATGTGGATATCGCTCAATCATTAGGTGCAAATAAAAGCCTTAATCAAATTCATGTTGGGTTTGCCTTGGAGACAGAGAATGAGTCAGAAAATGCTCAGGCTAAATTGAAAAAGAAAAACTTTGACCTCATTGTTCTCAATTCGATGAAAGAAAAAGGGGCAGGTTTTCGTTTAGATACCAACAAGGTCACCATTTTCACCAACAAAGCAGAAAAAATAGAATCTCCACTGGCTCCAAAAACTGAAATCGCAGAGTTTATTCTGGATGAAATCAAAAAATTGGAGCTTTGGGAAGAAGCCTGATAAATTCACTTATTTTTAGAGGAATGAAAAAACTGCTCTTCGCTATTCTTTTTTTAGGACTTGGATTGAGAGTTTCTGCTCAGGAACTCAATTTTACCGTCATCATTAACAGTGATCGGGCGAGGATTCAGAATACCAATATTTTTGATCAGATGAAAACTTCTTTCGAGCAGTTTCTCAATGGAAGATCATGGACTTCGGATGAATTTAAACCTGAAGAAAGGATCAAAGGAAATCTACTAATTACCATTAATGAGGTGCCTCAGGTTGGTATTTATTCAGCAACTGTTCAAATACAGACTGTCCGACCCATCTATGGGACCGATTATGAAAGTTTAGTCTTCAACTTTGCCGACAGAAACTGGAATTTTGAATTTATAGAGTCCCAGCCACTGGAGTTCAATCGGTTTACTTTTTTGAATAATATCAGTTCTCTTTTGGCTTTTTATGCCAATATAGCTTTGGGATTGGATTATGATACCTTCGAAAATAAGGGAGGAGATCCATTTTTTGCGATTGCCAATGATATTGTAAACAATGCCCAGCAATCTGGTCGTGCAGGCTGGGTACAAAGTACATCAGACCGTAGAAATCGCTATTGGTTGATCAATGATATTTACACTTCATCCGTTTTTTCCTCAATCAGAGAGGCTTATTATCTCTATCATCGACAGGGTTTGGATATTTTACAGATTGAGCCCGATCAAGCCTACAAAAACATTTTGGAGGCGATCAAACTGGTTGCGAATGCAAACAAAACTCAGCCCAATGGGATTTTCACTATATCATTTATGGATGCCAAAAGTGACGAGATTTCAAACGTTTTGAAGAATGCTCCATTTGAAATTCGGACCGAAGCGGTGGAGTTGCTGCTTCAGGTGGATCCAAATAATGCCAGAAAGTACAATGAGCTGCTGAAAAGCTAAGTCTCTTTTTTTAGCTTTGTAATATTCCAAAAAGTAATGCTAAAATCACTGAGTATTTCCAATTATGCCTTGATAGATGAGTTGCAAATGCAACCTAGCTCTGCTTTGAGCATGATTACGGGTGAGACTGGCGCTGGTAAATCAATTATGCTGGGTGCCGTGGGCTTGCTTTTGGGGAAAAGAGCCGATACCAAAGTACTGCTGCATGAGGATAAAAAATGCATCATTGAAGGAATTTTTGAAATAGGTAATTATGGCTTAAAAGCTTTTTTCGAAGCCCAAGAACTTGATTTTGATCATCAATGCATCATTCGAAGAGAAATCTCCCCTAGTGGTAAATCCAGATCCTTTATCAACGATACTCCAGTGCTTTTGGACGTTCTCAAGGAGCTAGGAGTAAAATTAATGGATGTTCATTCGCAACATGATACACTCCAACTTGCAGACGGTAACTATCAGCTGGGACTAGTGGATGCTTTTGCGCAAAGTTCAGGTGAACTCGATTCCTTTAAAAGAGCCTTCCAACACTACAGAAGTATCAAGAAGGCCTTTGAGAAACTTCAAAAAGAGGCGGCAGATCTACAGAAGGAGGCTGACTTCAATCAGTTTTTATTGGATGAATTGAGCGTATTGAGCTTGCAAAAGGGCGAGCAGGAGGAGCTGGAATCCAGTCAGGAGATTCTTGAAAATGCGGAAGATATCAAGCTTCGAATCAATGAGATGTTGAATCTTTTTCACGAAGATCAAGTCGGCTTAATTCAGGGTTTGGGACAAGTGCAACAGGGACTACAGTCCTTGGCTCGTTTGGCTCATAAATTCTCTGGAATTCAGGAAAGATTTCAGGAGGCCTATATAGAAATGAAGGACCTTGCTGAGACTTTGGCCGATGAAGAAAGCAAAGTGGAGATTGATTTTGAAAAGCTGGAAGAGATTCGGGAAAGGCTGAGTAAGATATATCAGCTGCAAAAAAAGCATGGAGTTAATTCTGTAGAAGAGCTGATTCAGATTGAAAGTGAATTGGCAGACAAAGTTTTTCAGTTTCAGAATCTCGATGAGAATTTGGCTGAGGCAGAAAAGAAGCTCAAGCTATCTGAAAAAGAAATGCTGGATGCCGGAAGGCTTTTGAGCGAAAAAAGAAAATCTTGTTTTAAGGTATTTGAATCCTCCTTGCAAGGGCTTTTGGCGGATTTGGGAATGGAGAATGCTAAGATTCAAATAGAACAAAAGAGTATACCTCCTTCAGCAAGTGGATTGGATGAAATTGAGTTGTTATTTACCGCAAATAAAGGGGCTCAACCTCAAGCTTTGAAAAAAGTGGCTTCCGGAGGGGAGTTTTCGAGATTGCTTTTCGGGATAAAGTATCTCATGGCTGATAAGATGGCCCTGCCAACTTTGATTTTTGACGAGATTGATACAGGGATCTCAGGAGAAGTGGCCTTGCAGATGGTAAGGATGATGAAAGAAATTTCCAAGAAGCACCAAGTGATCTGTATTACTCATTTACCACAAGTAGCGGCAAAAGGAGATAGACATTATTTTGTTTTCAAGGATAATCAATCTGAACGTACAGTCAGCAAAATCAAATTATTAGATGATTCTGAGAGAGTAGAAGAACTCGCAAAAATGATTGCTGGATCCAATCCTTCCTCCTCTGCAGTAGAGAGCGCTCGAGAGCTCTTGTTGAATTAAGGCGGCTATTCCCGGAAAATTCCTATTTTTACAGCGTATTTTTGACATCAATCAAAAGCTATATGCCAGAAAATTTGCTAAAAGGAAAAGTAGGGATCATCACCGGTGCCTTAGACGAAAACTCAATTGCCTGGAAAACAGCACTCAAGGCTAAAGAACAAGGTGCGAAGTTCGTATTGACAAATGCTCCAATCGCCATGCGTATGGGAGCCATTAATGAGCTTGCAAAGGAATGTGACACCATTGTAATTCCGGCTGACGCCACTGTGGTGGAGGATATCGAGAAATTGTATACTGAAGCCAAAGAGTTTTTAGGAGCTGATTTTGACTTCCTGTTGCATTCAATAGGAATGTCGCCTAACATCAGAAAGGGACGCTCCTACGGTGAGCTGAATTACGATTGGTTGAATAAGTCCTACGACGTTTCTGCTATCTCATTTCATAAAATGATGCATGTGGCAGAGAAAATGGACGTGATGAAGGAGTGGGGTTCAATTGTAGGTTTGTCCTATATCGCCGCTCAAAGAGTATTCCCATTCTACACTGATATGGCAGATGCGAAAGCATTATTGGAAAGCATAGCAAGAGGCTATGGCTATAGATTTGGAAAGCTTAAGAAAGTGAGGGTGAATACTATTTCACAATCTCCAACCAAAACCACGGCAGGTACTGGAATCGGAGGATTTGATTCCTTCTTCAATTTTGCAGAGGCCTTGTCTCCACTAGGAAATGCATCTGCGGATGCCTGTGCAGATTACATCGTGACCATGTTTTCTGATTTGACTAAAATGGTGACCATGCAAAACCTGTTTCATGATGGAGGATATTCTTTCACGGGAATCTCGGAGGATATCATGGAAAAGTTTAAAGATTTATAATTCATTAAAGAATATTTTTAAAGGCTCTGTTCATTCAGGGCCTTTTTCATTTCTGCTTATCCAAAATCCATTTTATGATTTGGCTTTTTACCTTATCTTATTGCACCTTATCAAGCACCAACCGTATGTTAAAGAAAATTTTATTAGCTGTAATCTGCTTGACTGCAACGATTCAGCTGTCAGCACAAATTCAACCTGCCCCAGATAGGGGAGAAGGAGATGGTCCATATGACAAGTTAATTTTAAGAGGAGTCGTTTTAATCGATGGCACAGGAGCGCCACCCACGGGTCCAGTGGATATTGTAATTGAAAAAAACATCATTACCCGTATTCAGAATGTAGGTTATCCAGGATTGCCAATTAATGAGTCGAGAAGGCCTCAAGCAGATGAGAAAACCAAGGTGTTGGATTTGGAAGGTCATTACTTGCTTCCAGGATTCATTGATATGCATGCGCATATTGGAGGTACTGGACAAGGCACACCAGCAGAGTATGTCTATAAATTATGGATGGCTCATGGCGTCACTACTGTTCGTGACCCTTCTGCAGGGAATGGATTGGACTGGGTACTAAGTCAGAAAAACAGGTCTGCGAAAAACCAGATTACTGCGCCTAGGATTTTAGCATATACAGCTTTTGGGCAGGGTTCTGAAAGCCCAATTACTACAGCGGATCAAGCCAAAGCTTGGGTGAATCAAAATAAAGCGAAAGGTGCGGATGGGATCAAATTTTTCGGAGCAAAGCCGGAAGTCATGGAAGCTGCAATTTCTGAGAATAAGAGAATTGGTTTACGATCAGCAATGCATCATCAACAACTGGATGTCGCCAGATGGAATGTTTTGAATTCTGCCAGAGCAGGTTTGACCTCCATGGAGCATTGGTATGGATTACCGGAGGCTTTGTTTCAGGACAGAACTATCCAGGATTTTAGACTGGATTACAATTATCAGAATGAGCAGCATCGATTTGCTGAGGCAGGCAAGCTTTGGAAACAAGCAGCACCCCCATATTCCGAGCATTGGAATAATGTCATGAATGAATTATTGGAACTGGACTTTACACTAGATCCTACCTTCAATATTTATGAAGCTAATAGAGATCTGATGAGAGCTCGGACTGCCGAATGGCATGAAGTATATACTTTGCCTTCTCTATGGCGATTCTATGCCCCTAGCAGGCAGTCTCACGGCTCTTATTGGTTTGATTGGACCACAGAGGAAGAGTTGCAATGGAAAGAAAATTATCGTCTTTGGATGACTTTTGTCAATGAATATAAAAACAGAGGAGGAAGAGTGACTACTGGCTCTGATTCAGGCTTTATTTACCAGCTATATGGATTTGCTTACATCAGGGAAATGGAGCTTCTTAGGGAAGCGGGTTTTCATCCATTGGAAGTTATTCGATCGGCCACTATGTATGGAGCAGAAGCTTTGGGGCTTGAGAAGACGCTTGGTACAGTGGAAGTAGGGAAATTAGCGGATATGGTGATCGTAGAGGAAAATCCATTACAAAATCTGAAAGTACTCTATGGAACGGGAGCGATCAGGATTGATAAAAATAATAAACCAATTCGGGTAGGTGGCGTAAAATACACCATCAAGGATGGGATTGTCTACGATGCTAAGCAACTTCTTGCTGATGTGAAGAAAATGGTGGAGGAAGCCAAAGAGAAAGAAAATACTTCACTAAAGCAGCCAGGCTTGGATTGGTAATAGGTAAATAAGCAAATGGGAATAGGATTTAGAGACTTTTTCTATTCTCATTTTTTTATTTTTCTAAAGTTTATTCCTTAAAAGCAATTAGCTATGCCTACAATTACGGTTAATGGAGTAAGGCTCTTTTATGAGGAAAAAGGCAGTGGAAAGGAAACCCTGGTTTTCTCTCATGGTCTACTTTGGAGTTATCATATGTTTAGGGAGCAAATCGCTCATTTTTCGAAAAGATATCGGGTGATTGCCTATGATCATAGAGGTCAAGGACAAAGTGAGGCTAAGGCTCCATACGATATGGAGACGGTTGCGGAGGATGCGGCTGAGTTGATACAAAATCTAGTCGAAGGACCAGTTCATTTTATTGGATTATCCATGGGAGGGTTTGTAGGTATGAGACTTGCTTCCCGCCATCCTCATTTAATAAAAAGCTTAATATTATTGGAAACCTCTGCAAATGCAGAACCAGTTGAAAACCTCCCAAAGTATAAAACTCTAAATGGAATAGTGAAATGGCTGGGAGTAATCCCGCCCGTAGCCAATAAGGTAATGCCAATCATGTTTGCGGGATCTTGGCTGGCCAAAGAAAGTAATCAGGCCGAAGTTAAGTATTGGAAAAAGCAATTGATGGCTAATAAAAGGGCTATAACAGGGCCTGTTGAAGGTGTGATCTATAGAAAAGGAGTGGAGTCTGAGCTTGCTGATATCAAACGCCCTACCATGATCATAGTTGGAGATGAAGACGTCGCAACTAAACCGGAAAAAGCGAAATTTATCCAAATGGGAATTGAAAAAGCTGAACTGCATATGATTGCAGGGGCAGGGCATAGCAGCTGTATCGAAAAACCAGAAGAAGTCAATAGGTTAATCGAAGAGTGGTTACTTGAAAGAAAATAAAAAAAGCCCCGAAGGGCTTTTTTATTGTTTTTGAAATACTCTTACGTAATCTACAATCATATGCTGAGGAAAGGTGGTCGTGGCATTGGGAGACCCAGGCCAATTTCCGCCCACAGCGACATTCATGATAAAGAAAAAGCTTCTTCTAAACTCATCTAATTCGGCTGGAGTCGTATCGATTACATGATACTGTTGATTGTCCAAAAACCATTTGATGGAAGTAGCATCCCATTCGATAGAATAAACATGGAACTCGTCTGCCAATGTGCCATTGCTTTTAGTCTTCTTACCTCCAAATTCGGCATGTGAACCATTATTTGACCAGTGAACTGTCCCATGAACAGTATTTTCACGGCCTTGCCCACCTACCATCTCCATGATGTCTATCTCTCCACAAGCTGGCCAACCCTCAGTTTGAAAGTTTGAACCAAGCATCCAGACAGCAGGCCACAACCCCTGTCCTCTTGGCATAACTGCCCGAACGTCTATCCTACCATATCTAAATTGCTTCTTATTCATAGAAACAATTCTAGAAGAGGTGTATTTTCTGCTCCCAAAATCTTCCTCTTTAGCGGTAATAATCAAATGTCCATCCTGAAAACTGGTATTTTGAGATCTGTAGTATTGGAGCTCATTGTTTCCCCAACCATTCTGTCCAGTACCTGTCTCATGCGACCAATTTGCCGCGTCCAAAGAACTTCCATTGAAATCATCTTCCCAGACCAAAGTCATTCCTGTATAGGAATTCGGGGAAGTGTACCCAGTAGATGGAATTGGAACTTTAGCTACTCCATTACCCGGATTGGGTCCATCTCCTCCATCAGAAGAACAGGAAATAAATCCTGCTGTTAGCATTAAAATGCAAAAAAATTGAATTGTCTTTTTCATCCTCACCCTTTTTAAATAAGAAATGTCTGCTGCATTTACGTAGCAGCAGACATTCTCAATTTATAAATTATTCAGACACTAATCTGAATGTCCACCAAGCACCGCCTCCAACTTCAATGTGAAGAGTCATTTTCTTCTTACCACCTTCTTCAGTAAGGCTTGCTACCTTATAAGTGATTTCATCAGGTACACCTACTGAAGGTAATTCCGCTCCATTGACAACTTTCGCAAGTGCAACGTGACCACCCTTGCCAATGATTTTTAGGTTGCCGCCAGCAAACTCATAGGTGTATGAACCTTTTCCATCATGGGGTGCTATAGGTGCTCCACAAGCATCAGCAGCTACTCCTTGCCAGGCTTCCAACCAGGTTTGAGAGCCCATATCCATAGTGAATGTTCCGTCAGCATTGAAAGTGTAAACATCATCGAAGAAACATGCTCTTGCTGTTACATCCCCAGCTCCATTAGCCCAATAATCTGATGCGCCTTCAGAGGAACCTACAGCCAATGCTCCAGCTACTGGTTCCATTTTCCAGTTGCCTACTACAGAGGTAGCAGTTGCCGGAGTACCGGAGATCAATCTGAAATCCCACCAAACTCCACTGCCAGCCTCGATTCTTAAGGTCATTCTTCTGATTCCCTCGCTTTCTGATTGGTCTGCAATTGTATAAGAAATTTCATCAGCTACAGCAGCTCCCTGAGAAATTTCACCTGCGTTATTTACTTTTGAAAGGCCAACATGGGCTCCTGTTCCCACAAGCGTTAATGTCGTTGTAGTGTAGGTGTAAGAATAGGTGCCTTTTCCATCAAATGGTGCTATTGGTGCACCACATCCATCATTGGCAACTCCCTGCCATTGCTCTAACCAAGTCTGAGCACCCATATCGATTTCGAATGAACCGTCAGCATTGAAAGTATATACATCGTCGAAGAAACATGCTCTTGCTGTTACTTCACCTGCTCCACTAGTCCACCACTGACCATCGCCAGGAGCAGGACCCACTTTCATAGCTCCAGCTACAGGTTCCATGGTCCAAGCACCTGTGATATCAAAGGCTGGCTTTAAGGAGGCTACTGTGAATGATCTATTAGCAGCTGTGGAATTTCCGTTTGTATCGGTAACTACTGCATCAAAGTTGTAATCGCCAGCAGGGAAACCACCGGAAATTACTAAATCGATAACTTGATTATCTCCTGTTAATGCTTCAGTACCGGATGCTACTGTAGCTCCGCCACTAGTAATTGTATAAGTAAGGTCTCTTAATGCACTAATTGTGCTCCCCTCAACACCGTCAGAAACCGTGATTTTAATTTTGAAATCCTGTCCTTCTGTCGTACCGCTTGTAATGCTACCTAGTGTAATGGTAGGTGGAGTGTCAATCACATCCACATCCGCAAAGCCATTGTCGCATGATGAAATAGCCATCACGGACAATAGAATCAATGTTAAATTGAGTAATACTTTTTTCATGGGTCTATTTTTTTGACCTAATGTCTATTTTTTACTTTGTGAATGCAAAAAAAGGAATGCTACAACATTTCATCTGTGAGAATTTTTCAATACATCAAAAATTCATCAAATTTTAAAAAATCTTGCTATTTGACTTTAATTTAAGGATTTTGGCTGAAATTTATTTTCGCAATCTACCCAAAATGCCTTCTCAATGTCTTTTTCCTTTCAAAATAGAGTTAAGCAAGTCGGTTTATATTGCTTGTTGAGCCTTATTACCTTCCTTTTTAAGGATAATCACCTTTTTGGACAAGAAAATAATTCTTTCAAGGGCCTTCCTTTTATTTCAAATTACGGACCGGAAACCTATAAAGCTGGTATCCAAAATTGGGATATCATTCAAGACGATAAAGGACTGATCTATGTAGCCAATAATATGGGTTTACTGGTCTTTGATGGAAAAGCTTGGACTCGTTATGGACTAAATAATACCAAGGTAAGGTCTGCCCATTTCGGAAAGGATGGGAAAATTTATGTAGGTAGCCAGGCTGATTTTGGTTTCATGGCACCAAATCAAAGAGGGCAGTTGGTATATACTTCTCTAGCAGATAGTTTACCGGATGAAATTCGAGACTTCGATGAAACTTGGAAGGTTTATGAAATAGAAGGTGAAATTTACTTCTGTACGTTTAAGCGGATTTATGTTTATAATGGAAATTCAATTAATATTATTCAGCCTGATAGCAGGTTGGAGATATCTTTTCAGGTAGATAACCTGCTCTATACTTTTCAAATGGAAAGTGGCTTATCTGTTTTGAAAGGGAATCAATTCGAATTGGTGAGAAATGGGGATTTTTTTAAAGAAAAGCGAATTGCCAATGTATTGAACTATGAAAAGGGGAGCTTATTGATTGCTACAGTAGAATACGGGGCTTTTTTATATAATAATGGATCAATCAATCCATTTCAATTTAAAGGTGATTTTTGGAGAAATGATTACCTGATCAATTACACTACCCGGTTAAGAAATGGGAATATCGCGATTGGAACTCAGAACGCAGGTTTGTTTATCGTTGAAAAAAATGGAGAACTGGTTCTTCATTTAGATAAGGAGTCAGGTTTGATGGATCTGACAATCAATTATATCTACGAGGATATTAACGGTGGACTTTGGCTGGCAATGAATAATGGAGTTGCAAGAGTAGACTTAAATTCACCTTTTACTTTTATTGATGACAGAATGGGCCTTTCGGGGTCTGGTTACACTGCTTTGTTACAAGATGATGTAGTTTATCTGGGGACAAATAATGGCCTTTTCAAGTGGGAAAAGGGAAAGATAAATTTTGTTGGTGGAACATCGGGGCAAGTTTACACCATTCAGGAGCTAAACGGGAAAGTGTTGGTGGGGCATCATAACGGTACTTTTATCGTGGAGGGAGGGAAAGCCAGAAAGGTCTTTGACGAAAATGGAGCTTGGACTTTTAAGTCTCCGCCTGGTCAGCCGAATTTGGTAATCCAAGGAAATTACACCGGCCTCTTTTTGTTTGAATGGAAAAATGGGAGCTTAGAGTTTAAGCAAAAAATTAAGGGATTTAGCGAATCTTCAAGAATCCTTGAGTTTGATGGAGATAAACTTTGGATTGCGCACGGGTATAAAGGTGTGTTTAAACTGGAATTCAATGAGAACTTCACCGAGGTAGTTTCCAGTAAGAGATACGATAGTAGAAGTGGGTTTCCTTCAGATGTATTAATAAATGTGTTCAAGATTTCGAATCAATTGATTTTTACTGCCGACAGAGGATTTTATAGATTTAATGAGGCCGAGGATAAATTCCAACCCAGTGTAGAGTACGGAGATGTGTTGACCAAACAGGCAACTATGGTCGATATGGAATCTGATGAATTGGGAAACATCTATTATATAGAACAGAATAAACTTGGTGTCTTAAAACTCCAAGCCAACAATAAGTTTGAAAATCACAGTTCTTCCTTTAATAAAATTAGAAGTTACTGGAATGATGATTTAGCTAATGTAATTGTACTGGATAACCACAATATATTGATTGGAGGAAAGCAGGGGTTTATTCATTACAGCCCTGAAAAAGATATTCCAAGGACAGTTCAGCCAAAAATATTATTCAAAGAAATTATCAATTCCGGTAAAAAGGACTCCTTGATATTTTCAGGACATGAAAATGACAAGCATCCACTTGAAGCTATTCAGGATCAGAAATTCAAATACAGTCAAAACTCTTTTTCTTTTGAATTTGTATCACCACATTATGAAAGTGGGAGAGAGGTGCTTTACCAATTTAAGCTTGAAAACTACGATGAAAACTGGTCGGCTTGGGGCTATGAAAACAAAAAGGAGTATACCAACCTAAGGGAGGGCACTTATCACTTTGTAGTAAGAGCCAAAAATATTTTTGAGGAACCCACGGAGGAAATCAGATTCAGTTTTACGGTAGCTCCTCCATTTTACAGATCCGTTCTAGCCTACCTCTTTTACACTTTTGGAACAATATTCCTGCTATATCTGGCATTCAGATGGTTGGATAAAAAGCATAAAGAAGAAACCCTATTATTGGAGCAAGAGCAAAATCAAGCCTTGAAAAAGAAGGATTCCGAAATCAAATCCATTACCCAAAGAACGGAAGAAGAGATCGTGAAACTAAAAAATGAAAAACTTCAAAATGAAATCGAATATAAAAATCAAGAGCTGACTTCTTCGGCTATGCATTTGATCCAAAAAAACCAGTTGCTGTCAAACATCAAAAACACCTTGAAAAATATTACCAAGGATGAAAAAAGCCGACAACTGAATTCACAACTTCTAAAATTGATTAAGTCAATTGATAAGGATTTGGAGACTGGAGATGAGTGGACTCAGTTTTCTGAAAACTTTGATCAGGTGCATGGAAACTTTATCACTAGGCTTAAAGATAAATATCCCGACATGACTCCGCAGGAAATTAAGTTTGCTGCTTATATAAGAATGAATTTGAACACGAAAGAGATTGCAAACCTCTTGGGCATCTCTGTGCGAGGGGTAGAAATAGGCAGGTATAGAGTTAGGAAAAAATTGGGGCTGGAAAGGAAGGATAACCTAAGCGATTTTTTACTACGTTTCTAACAGCTGAATTTCTACTCATCTTCAGCTCAAAAAATAATTTTTTTTAAATCTTGAAACTTTTTCATATATTTACATGTATATACATTAAATACAGATGTAAGAAATGGTAAAGATAGAAGAGGCAATACAGCAAAAAGAATTCAAGGACCCTTACAATAAGTTGGTGGTAAATTTATTATACACCCATAGTTATTTGGTAACGGCCCAAGCGAGTCTTTTCAAGCCTAAAGATCTTTCACCTGAGCAATACAATGTGCTGAGAATTCTTAGAGGCCAAAATGGAAAGCCTTTAACAGTTTCTTCTATTCAGGAAAGGATGTTGAACAAAATGTCCAATGCATCCAGATTAGTCGAAAAATTAAAAAATAAAGGTATGGTGAAGCGAGAAGAATGTCCGGCAGATCGAAGACAGGTCGATATCGTGATTACTGAAAAAGGCTTATCTGTATTAAATGAGCTTGAAAAGCAAGTGGAAGAATTTAACCAACAAATTGTGAATTTAAACACTCAGGAAGTGAATGAGTTGAATGATTTATTGGATAAGCTGAGAGGCTAAAATTTTTTCCCTAAAAAGATGTCTATACATAAAATGTAAATACAATTCAAATTTAAACTTAAACTACAAAACAATGAGCACAGCTAAATGGACAATTGATCCAACCCACTCCGAAGTATCTTTCAAAGTAAAGCACTTGGTGATTTCTACCGTGACAGGTTATTTCAAGAAGTTTGAAGGATCTGCAGAATCTAATTCCGATGATTTTGACGGAGCTAAAGTAAATTTCTCCGCAGAAATCGACAGTATTGATACTAATCAGTCTGATAGAGATAATCATTTGAAGTCAGCAGACTTTTTCGATGCAGCAAACCATCCTAAACTATCCTTCGAAGGAACCGTTCAGAAAAACGGTGGTGATTACAAATTAGTAGGAGACCTGACCATGAGAGGAACCACTAAAGCAGTTGAGCTTGATGTGGACTTTGGTGGAGTTGCAGGTGATCCTTATGGACAGACAAAAGCAGGTTTTGAGATTGAAGGAAAAGTAAACCGCAAAGATTTCGGTTTGACTTGGTCTGCTGTAACTGAAGCTGGAAATGTGGTGGTAAGCGATCAAGTAAGACTTTTATTGAGCGTGCAGCTAGTAAAACAAGCTGTCGCTGAAGGAGCTTCTGCCTAATTGAATAATAAAACCAACTATTTAGAGGCTGTCTCAAATAAGTTTGTCCTGTCTGCCAGAGCGGAGTCGAAAGCTAATCAAAGATATTTAAGTCATTTCGACTTCTTGAAAGGCGACATTCAACATTTATGAGACAGCCTCAATTAAAAATTACCCACAATACCCACAAACGCCATGAAACCATTAATCAAAGGAATTCATCATATCACAGCGATTGCCGGGAATCCACAGGCAAACATTGATTTTTATACAGGAATACTGGGATTGAGACTGGTCAAAAAGACCATCAATTTTGATGCTCCTGATGTCTACCATTTTTACTTTGGTGATGAATTAGGACATCCAGGTACTGTATTTACCACCTTCCCATTTGCAGGTGCGAGAAAAGGAATCAAAGGAACAGGTGAGCTTACTTACACTGCATTTTCAATCGCAAGCAATTCTTTAGCTTATTGGAGAGAAAGATTGGGTAAATACGGAATTGCCATTTCTGATACCTTAACCCGATTTGGTCATGAGTTGATCCGATTCGAAGACCACGACGGAATGGGAATTGAATTGATTGCAAATGATCGAGACGATAGACCAGGATGGTCTTATGGAGCAATTCCCCAAGAGCATAGTATCAAAGGCTTTTACGGTGCGACCTTATTGCTTAGAGCTAAGGAATTAACTGCTAAACTTTTGACCGAACATATGAATTATCGCTTGATAGGGGAGGAAGGTAATCGCTACAGATACGGAACTGAAGGAAAACCAGGTGATATTGTAGATATCGTAGTGGAACCAAATGGCAACCGAGGTATGCAAAGTGCTGGAACCGTGCATCACATAGCATTTAGAACCGAAAATACATCCACTCAATCGGAGATTCAGCAGATTCTGTTGAAGCATGGTTATCAAGTAACCGAGGTAAAAGACCGAAACTATTTTAAATCCATTTATTTCAGAGAGCCGGGTGGGGTGTTATTTGAAATCGCCACTGATGAACCTGGATTTGCAATTGACGAGGAGGAAGCTCACTTGGGAGAATTGTTGAAACTACCGGACTGGGCAGAGCCTTCCAGAGATAGAATTGAAAAGAGCTTGGCTCCGGTATCCTTAAACCCATCTAACTATGACTGATTTGATTCAAGCAGGTAAGGACTTAAAAGAAGCCTACAGTGCGGCCATCCTAATCCATGGCAGGGGCGCGAGTGCTCAAAGTATTATCTCTTTGAAATCCTATTTGAAATTAAAAGATTTTGCACTTCTGGCTCCACAAGCTGAGGGCAATACTTGGTACCCTTATAGCTTTATGGCTCCTGACGAAAGCAATCAGCAGTCCTTGAAAAAATCATTGGGGAAAATTCAAAAAGCTTTCGATCAAATTGTGAAAAAGGGAATTCCCACGGAAAGAATATACCTAATTGGTTTTTCCCAAGGAGCTTGTCTGAGCTTGGAGTTTGCGGCTCTAAATGCCCAAAAGTTGGGGGGTGTGGTGGCTTTTACTGGAGGTTTGATTGGAGAAAAATTACAACCTGAAAAATATAAAGGGAATTTTGACGGAACTCCTATTTTTATAGGGAGCAGTAATCGTGATTTTCATGTCCCTTTGACTCGAATAGAAGAATCTGCGCAACTATTGGAAAAAATGGGTGCGAATGTAAAAACATTGATTTTCGATGATCCTGAGCATACGATTCGGGAAGAAGAATTGGAGTGGGTGAATGAGCATCTACTCTCCCAAAACTAGATTTACTTGGTTTTCTTAATTCAAAAAGTCTCAAAGTTATACTTTGGGACTTTTTTCGTTTTTAAACGTTGGAATCACTGCAAATTCTTATTTAAGTCTGAAGTGAGAAATCTGAAATTAGCTTATCAAAACTATGTTTGTGGTTAAAAAAAGCTCGCAGAGACGCAGCGACGCAGCGTTTATTTCTCCCGCAAAGGATGGAAGAAG